>JACPVJ010000049.1 GCA_016191785.1 Myxococcales bacterium
CCGCTTTCCTGAGTTATCGAAGGCTTGTGCAAAAAGCCCTCGACCATCCCCGTCTTGGCCGGGGACACGAGCGGATTCGCGGTTGCATGGGGGCGCGACAGCTACTCCAGCCCAGCCGGCGAGGTGGCCATGGCGCGCCTCACGCCAAGCGGATCGCTCTCATGCGGACCGGTGGTGGCCTATTCACAAACGACGCGGAGCCCATGGCCCCACGCGATCGCGATCACCCCCACGGGCGCGGCGATCGCGGGGATCTCGCGCAAGTTCCTCTCCTACAACGACCTGTTCATGCTGCGCACGGCGGGCGCAGCCTGCGCGCTTTCGGGGCCGGTCGACACGCTTTCTTCGCTCAACGTCTCCATTGCCGATATCGCCGCCGGCCCGCTGGGAACGGCGCTCGTGTGGGACGAGACGACGGCCTCCAAAGTTCACTCGCGAGTATTTGGACCTCTGTGGTGCAACTGACGAAGCGAGGCGGGACGGGCGCGTCACGGTCCCGCGGGCCCCGCGGCCGGTGGCGCGCGCTCAGCCGCCGCGCTTCAGCTCGGTCAGGACCAGCTTGCTGACGGCCTTGAGCGTGTCGAACACGCCCATGCCGGAGCGCGCGTTGGCCTCGAAGTCGGGCACGCCCATCGGGTTCAACAGATCGCGGAGCTCTTGCACATCGACGGCGTTCGGCAGGTCGCGCTTGTTGTACTGGATGACGAACGGGATCTTCTCGAGCGAGTAGCCTTGCTCCGCCAGGTTGGTGCGGAGGTTGTCCATGCTCTCTTGGTTCGCTTCCAGGCGCTCGATCTGGCTGTCGGCGCAGAAGATGACGCCGTCCACGCCCTTCAAGATGAGCTTGCGGCTGGCGTCGTAGAACACCTGACCGGGGACGGTGTACAGGTGGAAGCGGGTCTTGAAGCCGCGAATCTCACCCAGTGACAGCGGCAGGAAGTCGAAGAAGAGGGTGCGCTCGGTCTCCGTCGCGAGGCTGATCATCTTGCCTTTCGCGTCGGGATTGGTGCGCTCGTAGATGTACTGCAGGTTCGTCGTCTTCCCGCAGAGGCCAGGCCCGTAATAGACGATCTTGCAGTTGATCTCTCGAGCCATGTAGTTGATGAAACTCATCGGCGGGGCCTCTCCTCAGTCGTTGAAGAGGTTGTCGATGTCTTCATCGGTGATTTCGGCGAATGGCGAGTCCGCGCCGGGCGCCGCCACCTTGGACAGCAGCGCTTCGAAGATGCGGTTGAGCTCGTCGGTCGACTTGCGCACCCGCAGGCGAACCAGCCCCAAGCTCGACTTGGCGTCGAAGATCACCACGAGAATCACGCGGTTGCCCACGAGCTGGATGTGGATGTTCGCCTTCTCGCCCTCGTGGAACTGAGCGGCGAACTCGTTCTCGCGAAGCAATTTGGCGATGCCGCCGGTAGCGGCGATGTTGCCCGCCGTCAGCGATGCGAGCGACGTCGTGTCCAAGTTGTCGACGTCACCAGCCGCTGCGATGAGCTGCCCATTCTTGTCGACGATGAAGACGACCCTGGCGTTCGCTTCCTTCACCAGGCGGTCTACGACCGTTTGGATCTGGTTGAACTCCTCTTCGTACATCACCATCTGCGGGTTAACCATCCGAACCTCCGCAAGCCGCCCGCGTGATTTCACGAGCGCCGCCCACGCGGCACCGGAGCGGCGTGCTAAATGCCGCGCCGGGTGTTCCCCGCGCGCTTCGACGAAAACCGCCGGAGAACGAGGGGATCGAGCCTGATAGCGTTTCACCCTTCTACCGAACCCCCTACGGGCCAGCAAGCGCGGCCTCACGAGGGCCTCGAGCGCCGGTGAAACGTGCGGTTTTCGGGACCGTCCGGCCCAGCGGCTCGGAGGCCGAGAGCGGCATTTGCAGGTCCCGCGGACCGGTGCTTATGGTCCGGGCGTGAAACGCTACGCTTTTGGGGCATTCGCGCTGCTCGGGTGCCTCGCCCAGGACGCCAGAGGCGACGTCGGCCGGTTTCATCCGGAGCTCGAGAAGGAGCTCTCTCGGCTGGACGCCACGAAAGGGGCCCAAACCTACGAGGCGCTGCGGGCCGTCTGGAACACCTGGGACCGCGCCGACCCGGCGCAGGTCGAGGAGGCGCTGCTCGCCGCCGAGCAGAGCCCGAAGGTCGCGGCGCCGGTGCGCGCTTACGCGGGGCTCCTCGGGGCGTATGCTCGCATGCGGCGTGGCGACGTGACCGCGGCAAGATCGAAGATCGACTCGCTCGGCTTCGTGCGTCGGTGGCTGGTGGTCGGTCCTTTCGACAACGAAGATCGCGGTGGGCTCGAGGTGGAGCACGGCCCCGAGGCGGACTTCGCCCAGGCGATCGTTCCGGGGCGGGCGTACTCGGGCAAAGAGCGGCCGGTGCGTTGGCGCGCTGCGCCCGACGCGTTTCCGTTCGGATACGTCGACTTCGGCTCGCTGGTCCGGCCCGAGCGGAAGATCTGCGCGTTTGCTGCCACCTTCGTCCGGGCCAAGGCCGGCTCGAAGGCGCCGCGCACGATCAGCGCGTGGGTAGGCGCGAGCGGCGGTTTCACCCTCTACTGGAACGGGCGCCCGGTCCTGAAGGACCCGGCGCATCGCGGGCACGACGCGGATCGGTTCGCGACCCAGCTGACGCTGAGCCCGGGCTACAACGGGCTGACGGTCAAGGTGTGCAGTGACGACGCGCCTCCGGCCGTCTCGGTGCGGCTGGCGAATCCGAACGGCGCACCCGACGGCGAGCTCGAGACCACGAACGACCTGAGCGCGAGCGCCGAAGCCGCCAAGCTGGCGCCACCGAAGCCCGACCGAAAGGCGCCACTGCCGCCGGCGCGCGGTCCACAGGGGCCGGTCCAGGCGTTCCAGGCGGCCGTGACGGGCCAGACCGCGCGCGCACCAGAGCTCGAGGCGTGGGCGCGGTACCTGCGCGCGACCAGCGGCGACGACAAGAACAAACACGAAGCCCGCGACGCCGCGCGGCGGGCGGCCGAGCTCGAGCCCAGCGTGGAGCGGCTGCTCTTGGCCGGCGACCTGGCGGAAGATCGCAACCAGCGTCGCGAGTGGATCGACAAGGCCGAGGCGCTGGCCAAGACGCGCGGCAAAGAGCGAGTGGACGTGCTCTTGGCCCGGGCCGAGCTGGCGCGCACCGGTCTGAGCTGGCAGACCGCGACGCAGCTGTTCGATCGGGTGCTGGCCATCGACCCCGATCAGGTCGACGCCATCGCCGGGCGGGTCGCGACCTACAACACGGCGGGCCTGAAGCGCACCGCGCTGGCCACGCTGGAGACGGCGCTCAGGCGCAACCCGAACGCGCTCGGCTTGCTCAACATGTACGCCTCGCAGCTGCGCTCGCTGGGTCGAACGACCGAAGCCAACGAGGCCGAGGCGCGCTACACGGCGCTGCGCTTCGACGACCCGGCGCTGCTCAATGCGCAGATCGATCTGGCGCTGACCCGCAACGATCGAGCGGCGACCACCCGGTGGGTCGATCGCCTGCTCGAGGTCGACCCGGACAGTCAGTGGTCCCACGGCGTGGCGGCCAAGGCGTATCGGGCGCTGGGACAGCCCGAGCGCGCCGTGGCCAGCTATCAGCGCGCGCTCGCGCTGGCGCCGGAAGACGTGGGCACGCTGCGAGCGCTGGCCGACCTCTCGGGCGACCTGGGGCGGCGCGACGAGCAGCTGAAACTGCTGCAAGCGATCCTCAAGATCCGCCCTCAGGACAAGGACGTGCGCGAGTACGTGGAGCACATCGAGCCGCAGAAGCCTCGCCCGGACGAGGCCTGGGCGTGGAAGAGCGAGAAGTTCCTGAAGCTGCGCCACGCGCCGGCGGCGGGGCAGAACCGGCGCACGCTTCGCGACCTGACCGTGACCACCGTCTACGAGAACGGCCTGAGCGGCAAATTCCGACAGGTGGTGTTCCAGCCGCTGAACGACGCGGGGGCGGCGCTGGTTCGACAGTACGCCTTTCAGTACGAGTCGGATCGCGAAGTGGTTCAGCTGCGCGGCGCCCGGGTGTACCGGGGCGACGGGCGCACGGACGAGGCCGTGGAGTTCGGCGAGGGCGCCGCGGACGATCCGTCGATCAGCATGTACACCTCGGCGCGGAACTTCTACGTGCAGTTCCCGCGGCTCGACCCGGGTGACGTGGTCGAGCTCCGCTATCGCGTGGACGAGGTCACCCCGCGCAACGAGTACGCCGACTACTTCGGCGAGGTGGTGTACCTGCAGTCGGGCGAGCCGGTGCAGAACGCGGAATACGTGCTGATCACGCCCAAGAAGCGCACGCTGCACATCGACGAGAAGGTGCCGGGGCTGAGGCGCGAGACCACCGAGCGCGGTGATCAGCGGACCTATCGCTTCTTTGCCGACAAGGTGCCGCCGCTCACCCCCGAGGCTGCGATGGCGCCGTGGTCCGAGGTGCTCGGGTTCGTCCACGTGTCGACCTACAAGGACTGGAAGGACCTGGGTCGCTGGTACTGGGGCTTCGTCAAAGAGCAGTTCGACCTGGACGCCGAGACCAAGAAGCTGGCGCGCGAGGTGGCGAAGGACGCGAAGACCGACCGGGAGAAGGTCAAGGCCGTCTACAACTGGGTGGTCAAGAACACGCGCTACGTGGCCCTCGAGTTCGGCATCTACGGCTACAAGCCGCGACGGTGCGTGCAGACGGTGACCCGCGGTTGGGGTGACTGCAAGGACAAGGCGACGGTGATCGTCACGCTCTTGGAGGAGCTCGGCGTGCCGGCCACGATCGTGATCTTGCGTACGCAGATGCGCGGCGACTTCCGCTCGAACGTCGCCAGCCTGGCGCCGTTCGATCACGCCATTGCGTACGTGCCGTCGCTGGACCTCTATCTGGACGGCACCGCGGAGTACACCGGGTCGACGGAGCTGCCGGACATGGATGCCGGCGCGCTGGCGCTCTTGGTGAACAAAGGCGACGCCAAGCTGGTGCGGGTGCCCGAGCGCGACCCGAAGAAGAACGTCCTGGCGCGGACGGTGGCGGCGCAGGTGACGGCGGCCGGCGACGCCAAGCTCGAGCTCGACTACGAAGCGCGGGGCTCGGAGGCAGCGGACTGGCGCCGCCGCTACCACGCGGAGCAGACGAGGCGCACGCGGGTCAACGCCGACCTGGGCAGCGAGTTCCCCGGCTTCGAGATCACCGCCGGCGCCGCGGGCATCGTGGCGGGCGAGCTCGAGAACCTGGAGGTGTCGCCGAAGCTGAAGGTGCGGGGCACTGCCCGGGGCTTCGCCCGCAAAGAGGGCGACGCGCTGAGCATGGCGGTCACGCCCAGCGTGCGGCTCACCGCGAACTTCGCCGCGCTCTCTCAGCGCAAGCAGGACGTGCGGATCCCGTCGTTCTCGACCATCGACGACACCTTCGTGGTCAAGCTTCCGCCCGGAGCCAAGGTCAAGTCGGCGCCGCAGTCGTCCCGGGGCAGCTCGCCGTTCGGATCGTACGAGGTCGAGGTCACGATGGCGGGCGGACAGGTCACGGTGAAGAGCCGCATCGAGGTCAGCGCCACGCGCGTCACCCCGGCGCAGTACCCCGCCTTCAAGAAGTTCTGCGAGGACGTGGACCGCGCCATCGGCGCGCGATTGGTGGTGTCGCAGTGAAGCAGCTCTTTTTGGTGGTACTGGCAGTGTTGGCGGTGGCCTGCGCCGGGGGCCGTGGCGCCGAGCACGCCCAGACCCCGCTCGGCGAGCTCAGGCGGGTGGGCCCCACCACCGGCAGCGCCGAGCTGGCCGGAGAGTGGCTCTTGTCCGAGCTGATCTCACCCGGAGGTGACGCGCGCACGGCCGGAAAGGCCCGCGCTCGGCTGGACGAGATCGGCGGCGGCGGCATGCTGGCGCACCTCGGCCGAGGGCTGGACGACGCCATCCACGGGCGGATGCAGAGCGCGCCCGATCACTATCTGAACGCGGTGCGAGCAGCGCGCGCGTCGACCGACCCGCGGGCGCCGATGGTCGCTTGGTTCGCGGCGAATCGCGCGGTCGCGCTCAGGAACCACGGCAAGGATCTGTGGCCGCGCTGGCAGTCGTTCGTGTCCGACGCGATGAAGGAGCCGCTGAACCTGGGCTGGCGCGCGCGGGCCGAGCTGGTCGAGTGGTGGGCCGACGAGGCCTATGCCGGCGCGACGAAGAACGTGGAGCAGCTGTCGGCACGGGAGTACGGCTGCGTGGGCAACGTGCGCCTGGCGGGGCCGTTCGGTCGCGGCGTGGCCCCCGACTCGTATCGCCGCTTCGACGCCGAGCGCCCGGGCCCGTGGCCCGAGCGGTGGGAGCCGGCGCGCGGCGCCCCCGTCGCGCCGCGCATCTTGAAGTCGAAACAAGAGGGCTGCTTCTTGCGCGTGAACGAGCCGGTGACCGCCGGCGTGTTCTACGCCGAGACCTTCCTCGAGCTGACGGCGCCGGCCGAGGTGATCGTCGCCGCACAGGGCGCGCTGGCGCTGTTCATCGACGACGCCAAGCTGCTCGATCGCGACCCGCGCATCTGGGGCGTGTGGCCGCGCTTCGGCGTGCACGTCTGGCTCGAGGCGGGCCGGCACCGGGTGGTGGCGCGCCTGGCCGACCCACAGACCAGCGTCCGGGTTCTGACCGCCGACGGCCGCCCCGCGAAGGTCACGGCCTCGGCCGATGCCACGACGCCGTACAGCGTGGTGCCTCCGAAGGCGGTCTCGGATCCGAACGTGGTGAGCCGGCAGGTGAAGAACGACGACGTGGTCGATCCCGGCGACGACCTGTCACGGTTTCTCTTGGCCTACTTGGCCTATGCCGAAGGCCAAGGGGACCTGGCGGCGGTCTTGACCGAGCCGCTCTTGAAGGAGAGCTCGAAGGCCACCGGGCTGGTGCTGGGCGCGTCGGCCACCTTCGCCGAGAAGGACCCGCTGTTCGATCAGACCAGCGTGCGCGATCTGTCACGCGAGCTGCACGAGCGCGCGCTCAAGAAAGACGCGAAGCTGTGGCAGTCGGAGCTGAGCCTGGCGCTGTGGCAGGGTGAGCGCGCCGGCCCCACCGAGGCCGTGCGCCGACTGCGCAAGCTGACCGAGGACTACCCGCAGGTCTCGGGGCTGATGTTCGCGCTGGCGCGGCTGTACGGCGAGCTCGGCTGGAGCGCGGAGTACAGCCAGACCGCCAAGAAGGTGGCAGAGCGCTTCCCCGACGACATCGAGGCGCTGTCAGCCGCGCTGGCGGTCTACGAGTCGCAGGGCGACCGAGCCAAAGCCGAGGCGCTGGCCAAGCGCATCAAACGCCTGGATCCGGACAGCGAGGTCGACCTGACGCGGGCGCTCGGGCGAGAGGACTTCACCACGGCCCTGAACGAGCTGCGGCGCATCGGGGCACGCCACCCCGAGCGAAAAGAGGTGGCCGAGCGGCTGCACGACGTGATGGTGCGCGCGGGCAACACCGCCGAGAGCTGGAAGAAGCTCGAGGCCGCCATCGCCAAGAGCCCACACGACCCCGGCGCTCGACTGGCGCTGGCGGACGCGCGCCTGGGTGCGGGCCAGCGCGATGCCTTGCGCAAGGCGCTGGTCGACGCGCTCGAGAGCGGCGCCGGCACGGTGATGCTCGAAGAGGCGATCGACCTCATCGAGGGCACCACCGAGCTCGAGCACTATCGGTTGGACGCCCGGAAGATCATCGCGGACTACGAGGCGAGCGGAGTGACCCTGCAGGGCACGGCGGCGCGCGTGCTCGACTATGCCGCGATCTGGGTCCACGACGACGGGTCGAGCCGCATGCTGGAGCACGAGGTGGTTCGCATCCAGAGCCCAGAGGCGATCAGCAAGCTGGCAGAGCATCCGAAGCTGGAAGGCGTGGTGCTGCACGCGCGCGTGATCAAGAAAGACGGTCGCGTGCTCGAGCCGGAAGAGGTCCCGGGCAAGCCGACCATCACCTTTCCGCACCTCGAGGTGGGCGACTACATCGAGACCGAGCACGTGATGAGCAAGGCCGGCGACGGACGGGGCAACCAATACGTGAGCCCCCACTGGTTCTTCCGCGAAGAGAACATCGCCTATTCGCGCTCCGAGTTCGTGGTGATCGTGCCCGACGGGAAGACGCTCGAGATCGAGACCTTGGGCAACGTGCCGCCGCCCACGGTGGTGAAGAAGGACGGAACCGTGAGCCGTCGCTGGCGCGTGGACAAGAGCCCGGCAGCCGAGGTCGAGCCGGGCAGCCCGCCCATCACCGAGTTCTTGCCCAGCGTGCGACTGGGGTGGGGCATCGACCTGGGCGAGCGCGTGGCAGCGCTCGGCGACTCGCTCAGCGACGTCGCGCCGATCGATCCGCGGGTCCGGCGCATCGCCCGAAAGATCGTCGAGCCGCTGCCGCCGGGCGAGACGCGCGAGCGAGCGCGCAGGCTCTACCGCTGGGTGCTCTCGAACGTGGAAGAAGGCCAAGAGCCCGACGGTCGCCGGGTGGTGGTGAGCAAGCGCGGCAATCGCTGGCGCGCGTTCATGACCCTGTGCCGCTCGCTGGGGATCCGCACCGAGTACGCGGTGGCGAAGAACCGGCTCGCCCCCGAGTCGGTCGGCAAGATCACGAACGCGACGCAGTTCGTCGAGCCGCTGGTGCGCCTGCGGACCAAGCAAGGCGACCTGTGGCTCACGGTGAGCAGCAAGTTCGCGCCCTTCGGGTACGTGCCGGCCGAGGTCCGCGGCGTGCCGGCCTATGTGCTGACAGCGAGCGGGCCGAAGCTGGTCAGCACGCCGGCGGGCGGGACCGAGGACGCGGTGAGTTACGAAGGCACCGTCGAGCTCGCGGCGGATGGCTCCGCGAAGCTGGATCTGACCCAGCGATTCACGGGCAAGTACGCGATGGCGGTGCGCAGCGCGTTCATGCAGCTGCCCGAAGCTCAGCTGCGCGACCTGGTCGAGTCGAAGCTGCTCGGACGCGCGCTGCGAGGCGCTCGGCTGATCAAGCACGAGGTCACGCACCTGGACGACCTGGATCGTCCGCTGCTCTTGAAGATGCGCGCCGAGATGCAGGGCTTTGCTCAGCAGACCGGCGGTGAGCTGGCTATTTCGCCGCCGTTCTCGCCGCGAGTGGCCCAGCTGGCCGCGCTGCCGGTGCGGCAGACGCCGCTGATGATCGGCGAGGCCACGCACCAGGAAGTGCGCCTGCGGGTGCGGCTGCCCAAGGGCGCCGCGCTGCGCGACGTGCTGGCGGGCAGCAGCCTCGCCGACGGTGACCGCTCGGTGAAGATCGCCGATCGCTTGGACGGCGACGCGGTGGTGCTCGATCGCGTGCTCGACATCCCCGCCGGGCGCGTCAAGCCGGACGCTTACCCGGCGTTCCTGGATTTCGCGCGCCGGGCGGACGCTGCACTGGGGCGCGACGTGCGAGTGCGCGTCGGGCGCTGAGCCTCACTTGTCGGGCTTGGTGGACTCGGCGTCCTTCTTGGCCTTGGCGTCGGCCTCTTTCAGGCGGGTCTCGATGCGCTTCTTCACGGCGGCATAGTCCGAGACCAGCTTGGTCCAGCCGGCGATCTTGCCCTTGCGGTCTTCGGCGGTCTTGGGGAACGCCTTGGCCGCCGGCTGTTGCTGCGCAAACTGGGCGTAGGCGTTCCAGCGATCGGTGGCGTCGTCGAAGGACTTCTGGCGCTCGCGCAGATCGGCGAGCACGAACAGGATCTTGGCCTTGAGCGGATGATCTTTGCCGACGAACCGGAGCGCCGCGACCCACGAGGTCTCGGCCTCTTGGGTGTCGTTCTTGGCGAGGTGGGCCTCGCCGATTCGGTAGTGACCCAGGGGGTTCTGGGGCTCCTTGGTGATCGCGTCTTTGTAGGCCGCGATGGCGCCGTCGAAGTCGCGGGCCACGTACAGGTCGTCGCCCTTCTTGAGCTGCTCCCAGAACGGGCTGATCCCCTTGACCCCCTGGGGATCTTTGCGCGGACCCGCGTCGTCCTTCGCGGCCGCGGGCAGCGCGAGCACGAGCGACACGAGCGGCAGCACCCAGAACCTGCTCTTCATGGCAGGCAAGCTATCACGGGGCGGAACGGGGGCGCGAGAAGGCCCGGCCAAACCCAGGGAAATTGGCCTGTTTTCCGAGCGGGCGTGGTACTCACGAGGGGATGCGCGTCTCCGCCTTTCCGTGGGCGTCGCTCGAGCGCCTGCCGCGAGATGCCCACCGCGAGCTCGGTCGGGCGCGGCGCGCGCTGGCGCGCACGCTGCGAGTCAGCGGGCTGGCGCGCGCGGCCAGCGAGCTCTTGTCGGTCGAGACGGCGTTGGTGCAGGGCGACGCGACCCTCGGAGCGATGCCGGCGGACGCGGACGCGATCGCGTTCGAGACCGCGGCCGGCGCGCGCATCGCGGTGGCGCTCGAGCCGGCGCTCGGCTCGGCCGTGCTGGGCCGCGTGCTCGGTCGCCCGCCGGGGCTGACCGCACCCGGCACGCGATTGGATGCGACCGCCGCCGGCGCGCTCGCCGCCGTGGCGATGGAGATCGCGCGACGAAGCGGGGTGGCCGAGGCCCTGGCGGTCTCGCCGCGTGGCCTGGCAGGCGAGACCTGCGTGCAGGTGACCGCGACGGTGCTGTTCGACGGTCGGCCGTACGCGGCGCGCGCTTGGGTGAAGCCAGGCCCGGTCATCGAGCCCGCGGTGAGCCTGGCCGAGCTGGGCGAGATCCCGATCGCGTTGGCGGTGGTGGCGGCACGGGGGCTGGCCACTCCGAGCGAGCTCGCAGCGCTGGCCCCGGGAGACGCGTGGCTTCCGGGCGCGGGATGGTGGATCGACAAGTCGGGGGCGGGGCGCGCGGCCCTGGCCGCGCCCGCGAGCGAGCGAGGTGTTTCGGTGGTCTTGGCCACCGACGGGCGGGCCGTGGTAGGGGACGGCGTGGTCGAGCTCTCGCTCGACGTGGAAGGCGCAATGAGCTCGGAACGGGACGACGTGGGCGGGGTGCTGGCCGAAGCGGCGCTCGACGCGCCGCTGGTGGTGCGCGTCGAGATCGGGACGGTGTCGCTGACGGCGCGCGAGTGGGCAGCCATGGCGCCCGGAGACGTGATCGAGACCGGGCGACGGATCAACGAGCCGGTGGTGCTGCGGGTCGGCGGGCGCGAGGTCGCCCGCGGTGAGCTGGTCGAGGTCGAGGGCGAGCTGGGCGTTCGCATTCGCGAGATCGTGAGCGGAGGCGCCCGGTGAAGCTCTGGCTCGCCGCGGCGATGGCCCTGATGGGCTGCGACAAGCCTGCGCCGCCGGCGCCCGCCACCACTGCATCGGCCACGCCGCTGGCCACGAGCGCCACGCCGGTGGTCAGCGCGAGCGCCGCGCCGAGCGCCGCGCCGACGAAGAGCCAGACCTGGCGCGGCGAGTACACCGCGCAGGCCTATGCGATCGAGGTCCCGAAGAACGAAGGCGCGCGCGAGTGGGGTGCCGACGACGGCGGCGAGCTGTCGGGCAAGGGAACGCTCAGCTTCACGGTGAGCGCGGCGGGGAGCATCAAGGGCAGCGCCAGCGGCGCCCTGGGCGAGCACGAAGTCGTCGGCGAGGTCGAGGGCGACGCGATGCGCATTCGCTGGGTGCCCAAGACCCCCGGCGACCGCGCCTTCGGTGGGGTCGCGCTCCTGGCGCGCGAGGGCGACGCGATGAAGGGCCGCTTGCAGGGCTCGACCGGCGACAGCAAGACGGTGCGTGACGCGATGATCAGCGTCAGCCGCGAGGGCACGGGCGCCGCGCCGACCCCCGCTCCGTCGTCGTCCCGCTGACGTTTCGTGCTAGATCGCGGCGGTGGCCACGGCGCTGCTCGACCTGACCGTGCTCGCGACCAACGCGAGGACGCGCGGTATCGGGCGCTACGTCGCAGATCTGGCGCTGGGGTTCGCCCGTGCGGGAGAGCGCACCGACGATCTGCGGGTCTTGGGCGTGGAGGATCTGGGCTGGGCCGGCGGTGCGACCGTCACCGAGGACCTGAGCGGTGCGGTGCGGCGGCTGAGCCAGAGCCCGGTCGAAGCGCACGCCAAGTGGGCCTATCGCGTGCGGGTGGCCCTGTCGGCGGCGGCCCGCGCGCTCTCGCCGGATGTTCTTCACACCGGGCACCCGGGCGCCACGCCGCTGGGCGATCCGCGGTGTCCCCGCGTCACCACCTGCCACGATCTGATCCCGCTGCGCTTCCCGAAGCACTACGTGGGCTGGCGCGACGGCACCCGGGCCAGTCGCGAGTGGCTCGATCAGCGGCGCTTTCACTCGGCGGCCCACGTGATCGCCGTCAGCGAGTCGACCGCCAGCGACCTGACCACGCTCCTTGGCGTGTCGCCGAAGAAGATCACCGTGGTGTACAACGGGGTCGATCTGACGCGCTGGTCGGGTGAGCCCGGGGAGCAGGACTCGGCGGTGCGCGAGCGCCTCGGGCTCAGCGAGTCGCACTACGTGCTCTGCGTGGGCTCGGCGGATTTTCGCAAGAACCACGATCGCATGCTGGCGGCTCTCGCGAAGGTGCGCCGGGCCTCGCCGGACTCGGACGTGGTCATGGTCTGGGCGGCCCGGCTCGATCTGGGGCAGCAGCTCGAGCTTCGCCGCGCCGCGCTCGAGCACGGGGTGTCGGGCGCGCTCAAGCTCGTGGGCTACGTGTCCGACGCCGAGCTCGCGGCGCTGTACCGCGGCGCCGTGGCCCAGCTCTTTCCGTCCCGCGCCGAGGGCTTCGGCTACCCGGTGGTCGAGGCCATGGCCTGCGGCTGTCCGGTGGTCACCAGCGATCGCTCGAGCTTGTCCGAGATCGCCGGCGACGCGGCGTTTCAGGTGGACCCCGAGGACGCCGACGCCATCGCCGACGCCATCCGCACGCTCTTGACGCACTCGGGCGAGCGCGAGCGGCTCAGCGCACGCGGCACGGTGCGAGCTCGCGGCTTCGACCTCGCGCGCATGGCCGAGGGCACGCTCGAGGTCTATCGGCAGGTGGTGGCGCGAGCGCGGAGGGGCGATTGAGTGAGATCGCGGCGCGCATTGCGGGCGTGAGGCAGCGCATCGCGCGGGCGGCGAGCGCGGCGGGGCGCGCGCCGGACTCGGTGCGCCTCTTGGCCGTCTCGAAGACCAAGCCGGCCGGCGCGCTCCGCGAGGCTCATGCCGCCGGCCAGCGCGATTTCGGGGAGAACTACGTGCAAGAGCTGGTGGACAAGGCCGCCGCGCTCGCCGACCTCGAAGGCATCTGTTGGCACATGATCGGGCACCTGCAGCGCAACAAGGCGCGACAGGTGGTCAAGATCGCGAGCGCCGTGCACACCGTGGACTCGGTCCGGCTCGCCGACGAGCTGGGCAAACGTGCGGCCGACGCCGGGCGGGGCCCGCTCACGGCGCTGGTCGAGGTCAACGTGGGTGGCGAGGCGCAGAAGAGCGGGTGTGCGATCGACGCACTCGGCGACGTGCTGGCGGCGGTGGAGCGCGCACCCGGCCTGCGGCTTTCAGGGCTGATGACCGTACCGCCCCACACCGAGGACCCCGCCGACGCGCGCCCGTTCTTCGATCGCCTGGTCGAGCTGCGCGACGCCCACGGGGGAGCTGCGCGGTTGCCCGAGCTCAGCATGGGCATGACGCACGATCTGGAGCACGCCGTCGCCGCCGGTGCGACCTGGGTGCGGGTGGGTACGGCCATCTTCGGAGAGCGCGACTGATGGCTGCGCGTCGACGCGAAGCCGCGCTTCAGCCGACGCTCATGGCGGCGAAGGCGACCGGCACCGCGCCCCTGGCCGATCGGATGCGGCCCCGCACGCTGAAGGACGTGGTCGGGCAGCGCCACCTGGTCGGCGAGGGCAAGTGGCTGGCCGATGCCATCCTCCGCGATCGCGTGCCGTCGCTCGTGCTCTGGGGTCCGCCTGGGGCCGGCAAGACCAGCTTGGCCCACGTGATCTCGGGCTCGACCCGCTCCGAGTTCGTGCCGTTCTCGGCGGTCCTGGGCGGCGTGGCCGAGCTGCGCGAGATCATCGACGCCGCGCGCGAGCGCCTGGCCTATCAGGGCCGCCGTACCACCCTCTTCGTGGACGAGATCCACCGCTTCAACAAGAGCCAGCAAGACGCCTTCTTGCCCCACGTGGAGGCCGGTACCGTCACGCTGATCGGCGCCACCACCGAAAACCCATCTTTTTCGGTGAACGCCGCGGTGCTCTCACGCTGCAAGGTGCTGCGGCTGCACGCGCTCGAGGACGACGACCTGTCGGATCTCTTGGCGCGAGCGCTCGCGGACCGGGAGCGCGGGCTGGGTGCGCGCGGCGTGGCAGCCGCACCCGAGACGCTCGGCGCCATCGCGAAGAGCGCGAGCGGCGACGCGCGGCGCGCGCTCGGCCTGCTCGAGACGGCGGTGACGCTCTTGCCCGAGGGCCAGGCGACACTCACGCTCGAAGACGTGGAGCGCGGCGCCGAGGAGCGCACGCTGCTCTACGACAAGAGCGGCGAAGAGCACTACAACGTGTCGAGCGCGCTGATCAAGTCGATGCGCGGCAACGACCCCGACGCTGCCATCTATTGGCTCTTGCGCATGCTCGACGCCGGCGACGACCCGCTGTTCTTGTCGCGCCGGTTGATCATCTTCGCCAGCGAGGACGTCGGGAACGCGGATCCGCGGGCGCTTCAGGTGGCGATCGCTGCGGACGACGCGTTCCGCCGGGTGGGTCTGCCCGAGGGGGTGTACCCCTTGGCCCACGCGTGCCTCTATCTGGCGAGCTGCCCCAAGTCGAACGCGGTCAAGCGGGCGATCGACGCCACGCGCGCGTCGCTGGCCGAGCGCGGAGCGCTGCCGGTGCCGATGAAGCTCCGCAACGCGACGACCCAGCTGATGCGAGACGAGGGCTACGGGCAGGGCTACCAGTACGCCCACGATCTGCCGGGCAGCCACGTGCCGGGTGAGAGCTACCTGCCGGACGAGCTCGTCGGACGGAGCTTGTACCAGCCCTCGAGCGAGGGCCTCGAGAAGCAGATCCGGGAGCGCCTGGAGCGGATCAACCGCCGGTCGGAGAAGTGACGACGCCGATCTCGGGCACGTTCCGGTACTTCTGCGCCCAATCCAGGCCGTACCCGACGACGAACACGTCGTCGATGGTGAAACCCAGGTAGTCGATCGAGACCTGCTTCTTGGTCCGCGCCGGCTTGTGGAGCAGCGCGCAGATCTTCACGGTGGCGGCGTTGCGCGCCTGGATCTGGTGCATCAAGTAGTCGAGGGTCAGGCCGGTATCGACGATGTCCTCGACGATCAGCACGTCTTCGGCGTCGACCGGCCGCGCCAAGTCGAGAGTGATCTGCACCACGCCGCTCGACGTGGTGTCGTCCCCGTAGGACTGCACGCCCAAAAACTCGACTCGCAGCGGCAGGTCGATGGCCCGGGCCAGATCCGCCGCGAACATGAAGCTGCCCTTGAGCACGCAGAGCAGGACCAACGGCCGGTTCCGGTAGTCGCGGGTGATCTGCGCCCCGAGCTCGCGGATGCGCGCTTGGATCTGCTCCGGGGTGTACAGCGTCTCGACCTTCTCTCGATACCAAGCGTCGCCCATGAACGGCGGGTACCGATTCGCTGCACCCCCGTCAATCTGCTCGTGCCACGCTGACACCGACCTTCACGTCGCGTCCGTCGGTGAGCCAGAAGGCAGCCCCGTTCCGATCTGTGCGTAAGGTGTGGATACCTCGTGTGCGGAGGGCGGACAGCGTCTCTGCGTGCGGGTGACCGAAGCGGTTTCTGAGTCCACAGGAAATCCCCACGTGGGTCGGGTGGGCCGCCGCCAGGAGCGCCGGGCTACTCGAGGTCCGACTGCCGTGGTGCCCGAGCTTCACGAAGTCCGCCGCCAGCGCGCCGGGCTGACGGGCGACCAGCTCTGCCTCCTCTTCTCGCTCGGCGTCGCCGAGCAAGAGCGCGCGCCGCTGGCCGAGAGACAGCGCGAGCACGATCGAGTTGTCGTTGCCGTCGCGACCAGGAACGAAGTCGGGGCACGGTGCGAGCACCGCGACGGTCGCCGCGCCGAACCGCCGATGGCCGCACAGCTCGGCGGGGCGCAGCACGCGGGTCCCCCGCTGCCGCAAGCTCGCGAGCAGTGCCCGATAGGCAGGGCCTGCCCCTTCTCGCTCGCCCTGGCCGTTGTCCCAGAGCTCGCCCACGCGCACCCGCTCGAGGGCGCCGGCGAGCCCGCCGAAGTGGTCCGGGTGCGGATGGCTGAGCACGACGACGTCGACCTGCTCTCGGCGACGCGCGCGGAGGACCGGTGCGATCACCCGTGCGCCCGGATCGATTGGACCACCGACCGCGCCGCCGCCGTCCACCAGCATCAGCGAGCCGTCGGGAAGATCGATCAACAGAGCGTCGCCTTGGCCCACGTCGAGGAGTGTGATGCGGAGCTGATCTCGCGGATGCCCCGCTCGGATGGCGGCGACCTCGACGACCGCGAACGCGGTCGCGCCGGCGAGGAGCGACGCCCAGCGCGGGCGACGAAACCAGGCGCCCACCACCGCCAGCGCGAGCACGGCCAGGTGCCACGCGGTGGGCGCGGGAACGGGAAACGCGGCCCACTTGGCGGAAGCGCCGAGGTGCGCGACGAAACGCACCCAGAGCAGCGCGCCCGAGCCCACCAGCGCCACCCCGCGGCCGAGCCCAGGGACGGCGCTGACCAGGGGGTGCAGCAGGCAGACGGGCAGCGCGACCGCTTCGCCGATTGGAGCCGCGAAGCCGTTGGCGACGACGCCGGCCAGGGTTTGGTCCGGAGACATGAGGGCGAGCAGCGGCGCGCACGGGATCATGGCCGAGAGTGTGGTCGCCACCGACGCAGCGACGAACCGAAGCGCGCGATTCTGGACCTTGGCGCACAGCTCACCGAAGGGTCGGCCGAGCACCACCAGACCGACGGTGGCGGCGGCGGACAGCAAGAACGAGACGTCGAACGGCAAGAGCGGATCGGCGCACACGCCGGCGATCAGCGAGACGGCCAGGGTGCGCTCGGGAAGCGGGTGTCGCCCGGCGGCACGAACGGTGTAGGACGCGGCCAGCATCCACGCGGCACGCCAGGCCGAGCCGCTGCCGCCGGCGAAGTCGGCGTAGGCGAGCGCGACGGGGACGCCGATCGCCGCGGCAATGCGCCCCGCATCGATCCGGGCCGCGAGGCGCTCGATGCGCACCAAGAGCGCGGTGAGCGCGCCGATCAGCGACGCGACGGCGAACACCAGGTGCGTGCCGCTCACCGCGAGCAGGTGAGAGAGCCCGCTCTCGCGAAAGGCGCGGTCGTCCTCCGGCGCGAGGTCGGACTCGCCGAGCACCAGCGCCCGCGCGAGGGGCGCGGCGGCGGGCGCAAACGCGCGGTCGATGGCCTGGCGGGCTCGGTTGCGGGCGGCGTCGATCCAAGCCGGCAGCCCGCGCCCGCGCGCGACGCGCTCGGCGGCCAGCGCGGGCCCGCTGGCGGTGGCGCGCCGGCGGGCGGCGCCCGGCGTGGGGTCGGGCAGCTCGCGGTTTCGGAACAGCTCGACGGGAGCAAGCTGTGCGATCACCGCAAGCCGGTCGCCCCGGTGGAGATCGCGCTGCTCGGTGTGGAGACGCGCGATCAGATCACCCACGACGTGGCCCTCACACTCGAGCTCGCTCAGCTCGGCCAGAAACGAGGTGCGGTCGCCGTGTCGGGTCGGCGAAGAGATGACCCGCGCCACGGCGGCGCAGCGGGTGGGCTCGTGAAGCACCGTCCGCGTTTCGTGCCACCGCGCGTGGAAACCGGTCAGCGCGAAGTGTGCTCCGAAGCCGCCGGCGGCGAAGGCGACCACGGCGAGGAGCAGAACGCGGGCGCGGACTCGATCGAGGGCCAGCACCAATGCGATGACGAACGCGAACAGGGTGGCCGCCGGCGCCACGGTGACGAGCGGGCCGGCGGCAAGCGAGAGCGCAACGATCAGCAGCGAGTCGGCGCGCACGCCTCTCGCGAGAGCAAGCCGCGGACCAGCACCAAATGACGAAAGCGCCCGGGGAAACCCAGGCGCTTCGTCGTTCGGTGCCCGGCGAAGCGCCGGTCACCGGGTGGCGATGGCCATCAGCCGCCGCCGCACACGGAGTCGCAGATCGATGGTTGCGACGGATAGAGACAGAGGCACTGCGCGCAGGTGTCCTCGCAGCCTTGGCACGTCGGCGGTGCGCAGGAGCCGCCGCCGCCCACGCCGCCGCCGCCACCGACAGGCACGCCGCCACCACCGCCCATGCCGCCGCCGCCGGCCATGCCGCCGCCGCCACCCATGCCGCCCATGCCGCCCATGGCGCCCCCCATGCCGCCGTCACCGCCACCCTGGCCGCCCATGCCGCCGCCGCCCATGCCGCCGTCGCCGCCACCTTGACCGCCACCGCCGCCTTGAGCGCCGCCGCCGGGGATGCCGCCGCCCTTGGCGGGTTGCTTCGAGTTACCTGCGGGGTTGTTGTCGTCGTCGAGACCGGCGGCGTCCCCACCGTTGCCGGTGGAGGCACACCCCAAGAGCAAGATCGCAGTGCCCAGCCAGAGTAAGCTCTTCATTGGCGGAAGCTCCCTTTGAACTCAGTCTATCAGAAGTAGTAGAGGGCGGCGACGTTGCTCGTGAAGATGTTCCACGGGTTGTCGTAGACACTGGTCGTGATGACGGTGTTCTTGTCCTCGTAGGACGTGCTCGCACCCGAGGGCGGGGTGTACTCGCCGCTTCGCGTGACGTTCTGGAAGTAGGCGCCGACGCTGCCCTGGAGGCTGAGCTCGGGAACGCCCATGAAGCCGAAGTGGAGCTCTGCACCCACACGCACACCCACCTCGACCAAGAGGCCGCTGAGCTTGAGCTCGTCGTTCTGCGCCTGGACGTCCTTCTGGGTCTGCTGCGCGAAGCCGATGTTGGCCTCGGGCACGAGCTGGAAGCTCATGTGCTTGTGGTTGGCCAGAGCAAGCGGAACACCGGCGTGGAGCAGCACGGCGTTGACGCCGGCCTTGTCGGTCGAGGTGTTCCCGGCCTTGGAGCTGCCGCTGGTGCTGAGGAAGCCGAGGCCGGCGTCGAGACCCAAGCCCTGATCGAGCCAGTATCGCAGGCCGATAACCGGCGCTTGCTGATCGTTGGGAGTGAGCGCCGTGCCCGCCACGCCGCCCATCGGAACCGTGCGCGCACCGAGGTAGCCGACGGCGAACCGGCCGACCATCTGATCGTGGTCGGTCTCGCCCTCGGTGGCCTTCGCCTTCGGGCCGCCGCCGGGCAACGTCATGCCCACGTCGGCGCTGGCAGCCGCCTCGCCCTCTTGCGCCAAGGCGCCACCCGCGAACGAGACCGTCGCCACCACCACAGCCGCTCCAACACTGAGCTTCGACATGCGCATCTACTGATCCTCCGATGAAGGCCGCTCGGGCCCGGAAACAAAAGGGTGCCCTGCTTGGGCGGGCGCATGGTTGCCCGAGGGCGACGACGCAGTCAACAAACCCATGCCCAAGCAAGAAAGGCGGGTTTTGCCCGCTCGGGCTGCTCTTACGAGACCACCGGTGCCCATCTTCCCCGGCCGGCGGTAGAACTGCCCCGTGACCCTGGATAGGCGCGTATTTCTGGTGGCTTTGGCCACCCTCGGGTGCACACGCGCGCGCCCCTCGGCTGGCGTGGCGAAGCGGGTCGTCTCTCTCACGCCCGCGACGACCGAGGCGGTGTTCGCTCTGGGTCATGGGCCCCGCCTGGTCGGGCGCTCGCGATATTGCGATTTCCCGCCGGAGGTGAGGGCGGTCCCCCCGGTCGGGGGCTTCGTCGATCCCAGCCTGGAGGCCATCTTGGGGGTTAAGCCCGACCTGGTCGTGGGCGTTCAGGGGCCCGGGCTTCGCGACTTCGCCGAGCGGCTGGACGCGCGGGGGATCGCGACCTTCTTTCCGCCGACCCAGAGCTTCGTCGAGATCGGTGCGATGCTGGTCGGGCTCGCGCGCCTGATGGGCGACGAGGCGAAGGGCCTCGCTGCGCGGAGCGCGCTGGAGCGCGAGCGTGCGGCCATCGAGCAAGCGGTCGTGGGGCGCCGGCGACCGCGCGCCCTGTTCGTGTTCGGGCTGAGGCCGATCGTGGTGGCGGGGGCAGAGAGCTTTCCGGACGAGATGCTGCGCCTGGCCGGCGCAGACAACGTCATCGCCGGGGACAAGCAGCGCTTCCCGACGCTGGGGGTCGAGCGTGTGCTGGCCCTGGATCCCGACGTGGTGATCGACGCCACCGGCGGCGCGATGCGCGAGGGCATCAACATCAGCCGTGACCTGCCAGGTTGGAGCGAGGTCCGAGCAGTGCGCGAGGGCCGGCTGGTCGTGGTGAACGACGATCGCGTGCTCCGGCCCGGGCCGCGGGTGGGTCAGGGCCTTTCGATCTTGGCGCGGGCGCTGCACCCGGAGGCGAGCATCCCGTGAAGCTTCGCGCCGACGTGCTCTTGGTCGAGCGCGCGCTGGCTGGGTCGCGAACCCAGGCGCGGGCTCTGATCTTGGCGGGCCGCGTGTACTCGGGCGAGCGGCGCGTCGAGAAGGCCGGCGAGACGCTGGCCGAGGACGCGGACCTCTCGGTGCGTGGCGGCCCGCGCTACGTTTCTCGGGGCGGCGACAAGCTCGAGGGTGCGCTCGCAGACCTCGAGGTCGAGGTGAGCGGCTCGGTGGTCGTGGACGTGGGGGCCTCGACCGGCGGCTTCACCGACTGCGTGCTCGCGCACGGCGCGAGCGAGGTCTTCGCGGTGGACGTGGGGCACGGCCAGCTCGCCCAGAAGCTGCGCGACGATCCGCGGGTGGTGGTGATGGAGCGCACCAACGCGCGTCACCTCACGGCCGACTCGTTTCCCAAGTCGATCGAGCTCGTGGTGGTCGATGCGTCGTTCATCGGGCTCGACAAGCTGATGCCGGCGATCGCCGCCATCTTGCCCGCCGGCGGCCGGCTCTTGGCGCTGATCAAGCCGCAGTTCGAGGCCGGGCGCGAGGCGGTGCGCCGCGGGAGAGGGGTGATCCGCGATCCGGAGATCCGCCGCGCGGCGATCGCCGGGGCCAAGGCCGCGATCGAGGCCGCGGGGTTCGAGATCCGCGGGGAGTGCGACTGCCGGGTGCCCGGGCCGAAGGGCAACGTCGAGTGCTTCGTGCTGGCGGTGCAGGGCGCTCAGAAGACCAGCACCCAGACGTCGTAGAGGGTGTGCGTCCACACCGCCGGAGCGAAGCCGCGGAAGCGATAGATGACGGTGAACACCACGCCGCAGGTGAAACGGAACACGAACGAGCGGAGCTCGAACGGATCACCGTAGGCGCCGACGTAGTGCCAGCCGCTGAAGACCGCGGCGGCGACCAGCGCCCAGCCGAGCTCCATCAGGCGGGGACGCACCGGATCGATCATCGGGAACATCAGCTTGAGCACGCGGATCCCCAGCCCGAAGAGCACGACCCGAAACGCGATCTCTTCGTACAGCCCCGCGCCCGCGCTCATCACCGCGCCGCTGAAGCCGCCTTCGAGGGGCGAGCCCGCGAGCGTGAGCTTGCCCACCACCCAGCCGGCGACGAAGCGCATCGCGACGGCGTAGACCGTGCCCTCGACGGCGATGAACGCGAAGCGCTCCCACTCGAGGGCGTGGCCGCGCCCGAGCATCAGCAGCACGCCCACGAACACGCCGCCGATCAGCAGGGTGAGCCCGGCGTAGGCCAGCATGTTGTGGTTGGCGAGGGCGGTGAGCTCGCTCGTGACCACGTCGGCGGCGTTCCGCACCGGCAGGAACACCACCCCCAGGTGGTAGACGATGAAGATCGGCAGCGTGAGCACCAGGTCGGACCAGGCGTCGCTCGCCTTGGAGAAGAACCCAGGCTTCTCTTCTGGTTTCTTCTCGGGCTCGGCCATGTCAGCTGGGGCGAAGGTGGTAGACGACCCACATCACGAGCACGACCCAGAGGAGCACGATGCCGACGAAAGGCCCATCTTTCAGCATTTCTTGGGTCGGGCTCTCGGCTCGGGGTCGGCTCCGCACCAGGTGCAAGAAGCGCCAGACCCCGAGCACCACGAAGGCGGTGCTGGGCCAGAGCCAGCGGGTCTTGAAGAACTCCTGGGTGTGCGGATCGAGGGTGTACGCCACATAGGTCGCGACGGTCGCGAGGGCGGTCACCGAGAGGGCCACGTCGAGGCCCCGCGAGCTGTACGACTCGAGGGCTGCCCGGGTCTTTCCGCCCCCACCGATGGCCGCGAGCGCCAGCTCGTGGCGCCGCTTTCCGAACCCGAGGAAGAGGGCCAGGAGCGCGGTGCACACCAAGAGATAGGACGAGACCGAGATCTGGGTCGCGAAGCCGCCGCCCATCACGCGCAGCACGAACCCGGCCGCGATGCAGCCCACGTCGAGGTAGGCGATGTGCTTGAGCTTGAACGAGTAGGCGACGTTCAGGGTGAAATACGCGGCGGCCGCGGCGAAGAACTGCCACGAGCGAAAGGCCGAGCCCGCCAGCGCACCCGTCACCAACACCACCGCCAGCGCGCGCGCCGCGGGGATGGGCACTCGGCCCGAAGCGATGGGCCGGAAGCGCTTCACCGGGTGCTGGCGATCGGCCTCGACGTCGGCCAGATCGTTCATGGTGTAGACGGCGCCAGCCAAGAGGCAGAACGCCAAGAAGGCAGCGCCGGCCCGCCACAAGAGAAGCGGGTCGAAGATCTCTTTCGCGAAGACCACCGGCGCGAGCACGAAGACGTTCTTCACCCACTGGTGCGGGCGGATTGTCTTCACGATGCCGCGCACGCGCCAGACCAGGTCGCCCTGGCTCTTGGGGTGCTCGGACGGAGCCAGGCTCACATGGGGCGGCTCTCCGGGGGCCGAGTCGCGCAGCTCGGCTTCGGTCAGGGCTTCTCGCGGCGCGTCCGCCATCGGGGGCGGGACCTTAGCGCACTCGGGGTGATGGGCGCGACCATCCCAAGCCCCGGCGATCCGAGCTAGGCTCCGGCGCCGTGCTGCCGCCCATTGCTTACCTGGATTTCGCCGCTCGTTGGTACGGACAGGTGAGCTACGACCTGGCCACCAGCGGCGTCGTCCAGGTGGGGGAAGACGCTCTGGGCGCAGGTGCGGCAGTCGCCGACCTCGGCGCGCGGGAGCGCTTCCGCACGGCGGTGGCGAGCCGCTACGGCGTGCCGGCGGCCGAGGTGGTGACCACGCTGGGCGCGAGTGGTGCGCTGTTCGTCGCCCACGCCACCTTGCTCGGGGGCGACCGTCGCCTGCTGGTCGAGAGCCCCAGCTACGAGCCGCTCTGGCGTGGAGCCGAGGCGCTGGGCGCGGCCGTGGATCGGTTCGAGCGACGCTTCGATGCGGGCTTCGCGCTGGACGTAGACGCGATCGTGAGCGCGTGCCGCCCCGAGACCGCGGTGGTGGCCATCACCAACCCGCACAACCCGACGGGCGCCCTCGCGACGGACCGTGAGCTCGCGGCGCTGGCCAGCGCGCTGGCCCCCCGGAACGTGACCTTGTTGATCGACGAGGCCTACCTCGAGCTCTCGTCGCCACGCACCACCGCGCGGCGCCTGGCCGCGAACATCGTAACGTGTTCGAGCGCCACCAAGTGTTGGGGCGCCGGGTGGACGCGCGCCGGGTGGCTCCTCTTGCCCGAAGCGCTGGCGGCAGCAGCGGGCCGGGTCGAGCGCTACACCCAAGGCATGGCTCCGCCGGTGACCTGGGCCTGGGGCGAACGAGTGGTCACTCGCGCCGACCGCTTGCTCGAGCGCGCGCGCCTGCTGCAAACCGGCAAGCGAGAGCTGGTCGACGCGTTCGTGGCTCGCCACGCGACCCTCGAGTGGGTGCCACCGCCGGCGAGCAGCGTGTTCGGTTGGGTGCGGGACATGCGCGGGGTCGACCTGCTGCCTCAGATCGAGCGCGGCATCCGCGAACTGGGGGTGATCACGGCGCCGGGTTCGTTCTTCGGCGAGCCCAGCGCGTTCCGGCTGGGCTGGACCTCTGACCTGAAGAAGCTGCCGGAAGCGCTGACCCGCCTGGCCAAGGCGCTGGAGCTCGGGAGCCGCCCGTGAACGCGCGAGCGCGACACGCCGAGCTGATGCGGGAGATCCGCGCACACGACTACCGCTACTACGTGCTCGACGACCCGCTGATCGGCGACCGCGAGTACGACGCGCTCTACGCCGAGCTCGCGAAGCTGGAGGCGGAGCACCCCGAGCTCGCGAGCGCCGACTCGCCGACCCGCCGCGTGGGTGGCGCGCCGCGCACCGACCTCAAGACCGTCGAGCACGTGGTGCCGATGATGTCGCTGGACAACACCTACGACCGGAAAGAGCTCGAGGACTTCGTGCGCCGAGTGCACGACGGCCTGCCCCACGGCGCCACTCCGGCGTTCTGCGTGGAGCCCAAGCTCGACGGCGCGAGCGTGGAGCTGCTCTACCGCGACGGGCGCTTCGTCGGCGGCTCGACCCGCGGAGACGGCGTGGCCGGCGAGGACATCAGCGAGAACCTGCGCACGATTCGCTCGCTGCCCATGACCATCGATCACCTCGGACCGCTCACCTTGCGCGGCGAGGTGGTGATTTATCGTCGCGATCTCGAGGCCATCAACCAAGAGCGCGCCGCTGCGGGCGAGCCGCTCTTCGCCAACCCCCGCAACGCCGCCGCCGGCAGCCTGCGGATGATCGATCCGCGCGCGGTCGCCAAGCGCGGGCTGCGGGCGCTGATCTGGCAGGTGGTGGAAGATTTGGGCGGCAGCCATTCGGCGGGGCTCGACCGCCTGGCCGAGCTGGGCCTGCCCACCCATCGGCAGCATCGGACCTGCAACGGCCTCGACGAGCTGATCGCGGCCATCGCGGCCATCGAGGAGAAGCGCAAGGACTTCCCCTACGAAATCGACGGCGCGGTGGTGAAGGTCGACTCGCTCTCGGAGCAGTCGGTCCTCGGCGCCACCGCCAAGTTCCCCCGCTGGGCCATCGCCTACAAGTTCAGCGCCGAGCGCGCGGTGACTCGCCTGCTCGACATCATCGTGCAGGTGGGGCGGACCGGCGCGCTCACGCCCGTGGCCGTGCTCGAGCCGGTGCAACTGGCGGGGACCGTGGTCTCGCGGGCCTCGCTCCACAACCGCGAGATCGTCCAGAGCCTGGGGGTGCGCCTGGGTGATCGCGTGAGCATCGAGAAGGCCGGCGAGATCATCCCGCAGGTGGTCGGCGTGGAGACCCACGCGCGCTCGGGTGACGAGCAGCCGTGGACCATGCCCGAGCGCTGCCCGGTGTGCAGCACGCCGGCCGCCGAGAGCGACGGTGCGGTCGCGGTCTATTGCCCGAACGCCCACTGCCCGGCGATCGTCAAGGGCAAGATCATCCATTTCTCGCGCCGCTACGCGATGGACATCGACGGCCTGGGCGAGAGCCTGGTCGATCAGCTGGTGGACGGCGGCCTGATCCGCGACGTGGCGGATCTGTACGAGCTGGACCGAGCTCGCGTCGCCGCTCTGGATCGCATGGGCGACAAGAGCGCACAGAACCTGATCGACGCCATCGTCGGCTCGAAAGAGCGCCCGCTCGAGCGACTGATCACCGGCGTGGGCATCGAGCACGTGGGGCAAGTGGCAGCGCGGCAGCTGGCCGAGGCCGCGGGCGAGCTCGCGACGCTGCTCGCCTGGGCGCCCGAAGAGATCGAGAGCCACGTCGGCGCGATCGCAGGGTTTGGCCCGAAGATGGTCGAGAGCGTGAAGGGGTTCTTGGCCGACCCTGCGAGCCGCGAGCTGCTCGAGAAGCTCCTTTCCCGAGGGGTGTCGCGCCGACAGCCGGTGGCGGTGGTGGCGGCCGGCGGCCCGCTCGCGGGCATGAGTTTCTGCGTCACCGGCGTGCTCAGCAAGAAGCGCGAGGACGTCCACGCCGACATCCGCGCAGGGGGCGGCGAGGTCCACGACAAGGTCAAGAAGGGGACGACCTATCTGGTAGCCGGGGACAAGGTCGGAAAGTCGAAGCTGGACGGCGCCAAGAAGTTCGGCGCGCAGGTGATCGACGAGCAGGCCCTGGGAGCGATGCTGAAGGGAGATGGAGCATGACTCGATTCGCACGGGTGGAGCACGAAGGGCGGGCCGCCTGGCTTCGCGTGGACGATGGCGCCGTGTTGAAGGACGCGCCGTGGATCTCCGAGCAGGTCGAAGGGCAGGTGGACGCGGCGCGCTCGCCGCGCGTGGCGCCCGCCACGCCGAGCAAGCTGGTGTGCGTCGGGCGCAACTACCGCGCCCACGCCCAAGAGCTGGGCAACGAGGTGCCGAAGGAGCCGCTGCTGTTCTTCAAGCCGCCCTCGAGCTTGCTCGCCCCGAGTGGCACGCTGCTCTTGCCGCCCGAGAGCGAGCGGGTCGAGCACGAGGGTGAGCTGACGATCGTGATCGGCAAGCGCGGACGGCGAATTGCCCGAGAGCGCGCGCTCGAGCACGTCTTCGGCTACACGATCGCCTGCGATGTGACGGCCCGCGACCTGCAGAAGAAGGACGGCCAGTGGACGCGCGCGAAGGGGTTCGACGGCTTCTGTCCCCTCGGGCCCGAGATCGTGACCGGTGTCGATCCTGCGGCGCTGGGCGTTCGCGTGCGCGTCGGCGGTCAGGTGCGACAGGACGGAAACACGCGGGACATGGTGTTCGACGTGCCCGCGCTGATCGCGTACGTGTCGAGCGCGATGACCCTGGAGCCGGGCGATCTGATCCTGACCGGCACGCCCGAGGGCGTCGGCCCGCTCGTGGCGGGCGACCGCGTCGAGGTCGAGATCGACGCGCTCGGGGTGCTCGCCTTCGACGTGGCGACAGAGGCGCGGGGTCCGAGCTGAGCCGTGCTGCTCCCCACCGCCTACGCGTTGGTCGTCGCAGGTTTCGACTTCGCGGTCGCGGCGCTGTGCTGGGGCTGGCCGCGGGGTGAGCTGTGGCCGCTGGGCACCCGGCTGACCGCGGTGGCGACCGGCCTCGCCGGGCTCACGTCGATTGCCGCGGCGCTGCTCATGGCTGGCATCGCCCCCGAGCTGTCGATGCGCGCTCTGGTCGCGCTCAGCATCGTGTCGTTCGTCGCGGGCACCGCGGCGGTGATCCCGTCGGACCTGGACCGCGCCCGCCGCTATCGCACTTTGCTGGGGCTCGTCGCGGTGCCGCTGCCGCTGGGCGTCGCGCTGGCCATCGACACCCTGCCCGGGGTCAGCTCGGCTCTGGGGGCGCCCAGTCGGATCTTGCCGCTGGGCTCAGCGATCTCGTTCGCGCTCGCCTGCGGGGCGTTCCAGCTGGTCGAGGCCCTGGCGATCGCAGCCTATTGGCCGAAGAGTCACGCGCGGTCGTCGTTGCCCGCCCTGCTCTTGGTGTTCTGCGCGGGCTTCGTCGACGTGGCAGCGCTGATCGGCGGACCGCTGCCGCTGGTGGGCGCGGTCACCGCGGCAGCGATCGCCTCGGGCTTCATCGCCACGCGCATGCTGCTCCAGTTCCGGGTCGCGCTCGAGGGCGCGGAGGGTCGGGTGCCGGGCTTCGCGCTGCAGCGCTTTCTCGGAGCGGGCGGCATGGCCGAGGTGTTCGTCGCCGAGGCGGTGGGGCTCCTCGGGTCGCGGCGGCTCGCGGCGGTGAAGCGCGTGCGCCGCGATCTGGTCGAGAACGCCGAGCTCTGCTCGATGTTCCTGGAGGAAGCCCGGCTCGCGGCCCAGCTGCACCACCCGAACATCGTCGAGGTGCTCAGCTTCGGCACCGGCGGCAAGGGCTCGCACGTCCGGCCCTACATCGCGATGGAGTTGATCGACGGCCTGCCGCTGGCCGTGCTGTTGCGCCATTCGGCCGCGGCGGCGCGTCCGCTGCCCCTGGCCGCCGTGAGCCAGATCGGCAGCGCCGTGGCGTCGGCGCTGCACCACGCCCACACGCTGCGGGGGGAAGACGGAGAGCCCCTCGAGGTCGTGCACCGCGACGTCTCGCCACACAACGTGCTGATCTCGCGCACCGGGGAGGTCAAGCTGATCGATTTCGGCATCGCGCGGGCTGCGACCCGCGCCACCCACACCAAGACCGGACACATGCGCGGCAAGCTGGCGTACGCCGCGCCCGAGCAGGTGGCCGGAACGGGCGTGGACGCGCGCACCGACGTGTTCGCTCTGGGCGTGATGCTGTACGAAGCGGCGACGCTCACGCGCCCGTTCACCGGCGACAGCGAGCCCGCGGTCGTCACGGCGATCTTGGAGGGGCGGCATCGGAGCTTGATCGAGCTCCGGGCCGACGCCGCACCCATCGCCTCGATCATCGAGCGCGCCATGAGCGTCGCCCCGACGCAGCGCTGGCAAACCGCGGCCGCGCTCGAGGGCGCGCTCGAGCAGGCGGTGCCGCGATCCGAGGCAGGCCAGCGGGCACTCTCCGAGCTGGTGGGTTTGGTCGAGCGCACGCGCAAACGCGAGGCTTCGACGGGCAGCGCTCCGCTGCTCGAGCTCGCAGCGCAGACCGTGTCGAGCGGCCCGCCCAGCACCGGAGACACCGCGACGGTGGCCGATCGCGCCACGGAGAGGTGAGATGCGGCAACTCGCGAAGATCGTGCTGCTGGTCGCGCTGGTGGGCGCCGCCTGGGGCTGGGTGCGCTTGGTTGGCGTCGGGTGGGGCTTCGCCCAGCTGCCCGGTCGCGGAGCGACGCAGCGCGAGCGGGGTTGGCCGGCGGGTTGGGATCGGATCGACAAGACGCTGCTCTTGCCCGATGGCCAGTCGGCGTTCTTGGTGCCGACGCGCGCCGATGGGGCGGCGGTGTGCCACATGGAGCTGAGCAGCGGCCGCGCCTCGCACTGCACCGAGATCCCGTACACCCACGACCAGGGCGGTATGGTGCATGCGTACGGGTCGAGCACGCTCTTGGTGGTGTCGTGGCGTGGGCCGGGCGGCCCCGCCGTGGCGAGCCTGTTCACCGCGACAGGGCGGCAGCGCGAGGTCGAGCTGCGCGACGTGGGGCGCGTCACGAACGTGGCGTTCGACGGCGAGAAGCGGCGGTTTTCGGTGTCCTACGTGGCCCTGGGCAAGTCCCACTGGCACACGCGCTTCGGGCTTGCGCACATCCCGCTGGATGGGGGCGAGCCGACGCTCGAGAACGACGAGTACGTCAACACCGCACTGCACAAGTTCGAGGGGAACGAGCTCGTCGCGAGCTACCCGACGGGCACTCTGGTGTTCCAGCGTTGGGGGGAGCCGGGCCTCTGCCTGGCCGGCGGCGGGCGCGGCGAGCGTCGGTGCGTGCAAGGCGAGCAGACGATCTTCGTCGGGTCGACGATGCGCTCGAGCATGGGCTCGACCGCGCGCCGACCGGATGCCGAGGACCTCTGGGTCGACGCCCGCGGCGTCGAGGCACCGCTCGGCAAGGCGGCAGAAGGCTTCGAACGGCGGCCCGGGGGGCCGTGCGATCTCGCCATCGCCGTCCGGGACGACGGCAGTGAACAGCCCGAGCTTGCCTGCCCGACCGTGGATGCCGGCATGGAAGTGAAGCGCGGGAGCGAGCTCTTGCGCTTTCGTACCCTCAGGGCCGGGGGCGAGTCCGTGCTCGTCGCCGAGCGCGCCGACGGCAGCGAGCTCCGCCTGGCGCGCGAGGCCAACGACGCCTCTCGCGTGGGATACTTCATCGGGTCGAGAGCGGCGCTCGTGCTCACGCCCTACGTGATGCCGCTCACCGAAGATCTGCGTCCGCGCAAGCGAGAGCCACCCCGCGCGCGCCTGGGCCAGATCCTGGAACGTCGGTTCGACCTCGCGCGGACCGAGACGGCCGCCTTCCTCGCCGCGCTCCTGCTATTCCCGCTCTTGGCTTGGGCCGCCGCTCGCCTTTTGCGAAACCCGTCTCCGAGCCGGTGGATCTGGCTCTTGTCACTGTCGCTCGCGCTCCATGGGGCCTTTGCCGCGGTCGCGCTCAGCCAGTTCGCCGAGTTCTTGTTCGTGCCCTAGTCCCGAACCCCGCTTGTCCGGTCCTTGCCGTAGATGCCGTCGCCGATGCGGCGCATGCGAGCCAGCTCGTCGTCGCTCATCGGGCCGAGCTCGAGGGAGCGCAGCGCCTCGCGCATCTGCTCGGCGTTGGCCGGACCCGACATGACCACGTCCACGTGGGGATGCGACATCGCGAAGCGATAGCAGTCGGCCCCGCTCGGCGTCGTCTCCCCTGCCGGAGTGCGCTTCGGATCGACCAGGTGGCCCCAGCGCGTGGTGGTGTAGGTGATGACCCCAGGGCGCTTGCCCAGGTCGAGCCCGTCGAGCGACGCGAACACCTCGCGCTCGGCGCCGCGGTGCACGGCGTTGTAGCGGACCTGCCAGAGGCCGATGCGCTGGTCGTCGAGCAACGTCGGAAAGAGGGTGCGGCGATGGCCCGAGAGGGCGATGTGCCGCACCTTCCCGCCGGCCACGAGCTCGGTGGCGGCGTCCATGATGCGCGGCGGCGGGTGCTCGTTGTACCAACCGAGCAAGAGCACGTCGGCGTAGTCGAGGCCGAGCGCACGGAGCGCGCGCTCGACCGAGCGCTTCAGCCAGAAGCCCATGCGCGCGTAGCTCTGCACGCACACCACCAGGCCCTTGCGGTCTTTCTTGGCAATGTTGCGGATCGCCGTGCCCATCTCGTCGGTGCGGCGCGACCCCCAGTAGAAGTAGTTCACGCCCTGCTCGAACGCCGCCTCGAGCGCAGCGCTGGGGACGCCGTAGCTGGACGCGACCCCCAGGCGGCCGACCTCGAGCCCAGTGCGGCCGAGCACAATCTTGTCGCGGAAGTTGGTCATGCGGCGGAGCGGGGAGTCTATGCCAAGACCGCCGCAGAGTGCGATGCTGCCAGGGCATGCAGAGGCCGGTGGTCTTGGGAGCAGCTGCTTTCGGCGCTACTATTGCGCTCGGCGTGGTGCTCTTCGTCGCCCGCCGCGAGCGCGCGGATCCTGCGCGGTGCCCGCCGGGGCTCGTGCCGCTCGGATCTCGCTGTTGTGCCCCGGGGCAACGGCTCGAGGTTGGCGCGTGCGCAGGCGTGCCGCTGACTTGCCCCGAAGGGCTGGCCAAGAGCGAGCGCGGCTGCGTGGCCCTGCCACGACGTGTGCGGATCGCCGGCGGCTCGCTCACCCTGGCTCCGAGCGATTGGGAGGCAGAGGGCCTGGCGGCCCGAACGATCGCCGTCGCCGCGCTCGAGCTCGATGCCGTCGAGGTGACGAACGAGCGCTTCGGCCGAGGCGACGAGCCGGGGTTGCCGGTCACCCGGGTGAGCGCCGACGACGCCGAGGGGTTCTGTCGCAGCGCCGGCGGGCGCCTGCCGACCGCCGACGAGTGGCTATTCGCCGCGGCCGGCAGCGCGGCGCGACGCTTCCCGTGGGGCCCCACCGGGCTGGTCTGCCGTCGCGCCAGCTTCGGTCTGGTCGACGGACCCTGCGCGACCGGGGCGACGGGTCCCGAGCTGGCCGGGGCGCGACCCGACGGCAAGAGCCCCGACGGCGTGCTCGATCTCTCGGGCAACGTGGCCGAGTGGGCGCGGCTCCCGGACGGCTCGGCCCGCGCTCACGGCGGCAGCTTTCGCTCGCGCGTGGCCGGAGAGCTGAAGTCGTGGTCGAGCGAAGCCGGGGGCGCACCCGCCGATCACGTGGGCTTCCGCTGTGCGTATCCCGCGGCGCAGCACTAAGCTCTTGGCCATGTCCGCCGCCGTCCTGTGCATCGGCACCGAGCTCACGCGCGGTGAGATCGTCAACACCAACGCCTCGTGGTTGGCCGAGATGCTGACCGACCGGGGGGGCGAGGTCGGCGCGATCGAGGCCATTGCGGACGATCGCGCGCTGATCGTCGAAACCCTGCACCGGCTCTCGGCGCGGCACCTGGTGATCGTCTGCACGGGCGGGCTCGGGCCGACCACCGACGACATCACGAGCGAGTGCGTCGCCCAGGTGCTCGGCGTGCCCCTGCGGCGCGACGACGCGTCGCTCGACGCGATCCGCGCGCGGATGGAGAAGTTCGGCCGGGTGATGGCCGACTCTAACCAGAAGCAGGCGGACTTCCCCGAGGGCGCGCGGGTCCTTCAGAATCGCAAGGGGACGGCGCCGGGCTTTCAGGTCGGGCTAGGACACGCGCAGGCGTTCTTCATGCCGGGTGTTCCGCGCGAGATGAAGACCATGTTCGTCGAGCAGGTGGCGCCGGCGCTCGCGCCGTTCGTGCAAGGGCAGATGTTCCAGGTGCGGCTCAAGACCTTCGGCATGACCGAATCGGCGGTGAACGATCGGCTCGCCGGCATCGAGGCCGCCCACGCGGTGACGCTGGCGTACCGCGCGCACTTTCCCGAGATCGAGGTGAAGGTGCTGGCGCGCGGCGACGGCTGTCGCGAGCGGGCGCGCGCCGCGGCAGACGCAGTGATCGACCGCCTGGGACCCGACGTGGTCTACGGCGAAGGGGACGTGACCTTCGCCGAGCAACTGGGCAAGCTACTGGTCGAGCGGAAGCTCACGCTGGCGGTGGCCGAGTCGTGCACCGGCGGCGGCGTGGGGCGACTGCTCACCGAGCGGAGTGGGTCGAGCGACTTCTTCCTGGGCGGGGTGATCAGCTACGCCAACCGCGTGAAAGAGCAGCTGGTCGGCGTCCCGGCGGCGCTGCTCGCCGAGCACGGCGCGGTGAGCGCGCCGGTCGCCCGCGCCATGGCCGAGGGGGCTCTGCGTGTGCTCGGCGCCGACGTGGCGCTGGCGCTCACCGGCGTCGCCGGCCCCACCGGCGGCACCCCGGACAAACCCGTGGGCCTGGTGCACTTCGCGGTCGCGTCCCGCGCCGGCACGAGCGATCGCCAGATGGTGTTCCCGGGAACGCGCACGCAGGTGCGAGACCTGGCGGCCTTCGCCGGGCTCTCACTGGTCCGCAAGGTCGTACTGCACGGCCACGACGCATGAACCGCGTGTTCTTCGCGCTGCCGCTGCCCGGGAGCGTGCTGCCGGTGCTCGAGCGCGCCCAGCACAGCGTGCGCGCCACCGCGGAGCGTCTCACGCCCCGGTGGACGCGACCGGAGCAGATGCACGTCACGCTGAAGTTCGTGGGCGACCAGCCCGACGACGCGCTGCCGCGGTTCGCGGAGCTGCTTCGCGTCGCGGCCGCGCGGGCGGAGCCGTTCACGGCCACCCTGGCCCGGGTCGACGCCTTTGGTGGGCGGCGCGCCCGGGTGCTGGTGGCCGAGCTCGACACGGCGTCGCCAGTGCTCGCCAGGCTGGCCGCCGGGCTCGAGGCCGGATCGTGCGAGCTGGGCGTCCCGGGCGAGGCGCGGCCGTTTCGCGTCCACGTGACCCTGGCTCGCTTCAAACACCCGGGCGACGCCCGCGCCGTGATCGCCGCCGCGGACCTCGAACCCGTCGAGGTCGCCTTTCGCGAAGCGTGCCTGCTGCGCTCGGAGCTGCCCCCGACCGGCAGCCGCTATGCCGTGCTCGATCGCTGCCCGCTCGGACGCGGCTGACTCACTGCTCGGGGGGCGGGGCGCCGGAACAGAGCTCGCTCGGCACGTCGCAGTTGGCGATCAGGCACGGGACGATGCTGCCGCATCCGCTGCTCGAGAGACAAGCCAAGCACGCCGGGCTCTGGCTGCTCGCGGTCTGGCAGCCCTCCATGCAGCTGCTGAAGGTCATGCCGGTGCAGCACTCGGTGATGGTGCCGCAGGCCGAGTTGCAGTCGACGCCCGAGCTGCCGCCGCTGCCGGTGCCGCCCCCGCTGCCGGTGCCGCCGCCGCTACCGGTGCTGATGGCGCCGCACGCGCCGGTGCTGCACGAGCCGGTGAACTGGCACGCGCCGACGCTGGGATCGTTGCACGACCCGCTCGCCGTCTTGTTGCCCACGTTGGCCGTGCACTTGATTGCCCCGGTGCCGAAGCTGATCGACGACCCGCTGACCGTGCCGGTGTAGGTGTCGCCGCTGGGCGAACAGGCCAGGGTGATGTTGCAGCCGTTCTGGGTCACGGTGCAGGCGTTGTCCGCGCAGTTTCCGCTCAGCGTCCAGCTGCCCGAGACGTCGGAGCAACTGCCGCTGCCGCCGCCGCTGGAACCGGAGCTACACGCAACCACCAGCGAGAAGACCGACAGGACCGCGAGCGCGCTCTTGACCAGGCTCATGGCCGAGCTTTTACCACGCCCGAGCGGGCGACGCTCAGGCCTGAGCGTGGGGGCGGGGCGGCTCGGGCTCGGGGGCGGGGTGTTTCCTTTCGAAGACCAGCCCGTCGGCGCCGCGCCGCACCACGATGGTGTCCCCGGGTGCGAAGTCGCCGGCGATCACCCGCTTCGCAAGGCCGTCTTCGATGTACCGCTGGATCGCTCGCTTGAGCGGCCGGGCTCCGAACTGGGGATCCCAGCCGACCTCGGCCAAGAAGTCCCGCGCGTCGGTCTGCGCCTCGAGCACCAGATCGCGGGTCGCGAGCCGCTCGGCCAGAAGCTCGAGCTGGATGTCGACGATCCGTCGGATCTGATCGCGACCCAGCCGACGGTAGACCACGATTTCGTCCAGCCGGTTCAGGAACTCCGGACGGAACTGATGACGCAGGGCGTCCATCGCCGTGCGCTTCATGATCTCGCCCTTGTCGGCGTCGTCCAGATCGCGTCGCTCTTCGATGGCAGAAAGCTCGGTGGTGCCGACGTTGCTGGTCAGGATCACCACCGTGTTCTTGAAGTCCACGGTACGGCCCTGGCCGTCGGTCAGCCGCCCGTCGTCCAGCACCTGGAGCAGCGTGTTGAACACGTCGGGGTGCGCCTTCTCGATCTCGTCGAACAAGATCACGCTGTACGGCTTGCGACGCACCGGCTCGGTGAGCTGGCCGCCCTCGTCGTACCCGACATAGCCCGGGGGCGCGCCGATCAGCCGGCTGACCGCGTGCTTTTCCATGTACTCGCTCATGTCGACGCGGATCATCGCGCGCTCGTCGTCGAACATCTGCTCGGCCAGCGCCCGCGCGGTCTCGGTCTTGCCCACGCCGGTGGGCCCCAGGAACAAGAAGCTGCCGATCGGCCGCCGATCGTCGCCCAGCCCGGCCCGCGACCGACGCACGGCGTTGGCCACGGCGACCAGCGCCGCCTCTTGGCCGACCACGCGCTCGCGCAAGCTCTCTTCCATGGTGAGCAGCTTCTGCATCTCGCCTTCCAGCATCTTGCTCACCGGCACGCCGGTCCACTTGCTGATGATCTCGGCGATGTCCTCGTCGCTGACCTCTTCTTTGAGGTAGCTGCCCTTCTCTTGCGCGCGCGCTAGCTCGGCTCGGAGCGCCTCGGTCTCGCGCTCGGCGCCGGGGATGGTGCCGTACTGGTACTCGGCGGCCTTGCCCAGATCGCCCTTGCGGCGCGCCTGCTCCATCTGGTTCTTCAGCTCTTCGAGCTCGACCTGCTTGTCTCGAACCTTGGTGATGATCTCTTTCTCGCGCAGCCATTGGGCGCGCATCGCGTCGCGCTGCTCTTCGAGGTCTGCGACCTCTTTTCCGAGCTCGTCCAGCCGCGCCTTGCTGTGCTTGTCCTTCTCGCGCTTCAGCGCCTGCTCTTCGATCTTCAGCTGGAGCAGCCTGCGCTCGAGCTGATCGATCTCGAAGGGCATGCTGTCGATCTCCATCTTGATCTTGCTGGCTGCCTCGTCCACCAGATCGATGGCCTTGTCGGGCAGGAAGCGATCGGTGATGTAGCGGTTCGAGAGCACCGCCGCTGCGACCAGCGCGGCGTCCTGGATGTGGATGCCGTGGTGGGTCTCGTAGCGCTCTTTGATGCCGCGCAAGATGGCGATCGTGTCCTCGACGCTCGGCTGGCTGACCATCACCGGCTGAAAGCGACGCTCGAGGGCGGCGTCCTTCTCGATGTGCTTGCGGTACTCGTCGAGGGTCGTGGCGCCGATGCAGCGCAGCTCACCCCGGGCCAGGGCAGGCTTGAGCATGTTGGCCGCGTCCATCGCCCCCTCGGCGGCGCCGGCGCCGACCAGCGTGTGCAGCTCGTCGATGAACAGCACGATGGCGCCGCTCGCGGCCTCGACCTCTTTCAGCACCGCCTTCAGGCGATCTTCGAACTCGCCGCGGTACTTCGAGCCGGCGACCATGCTGGCCAGATCGAGCGCCAGGATGCGCTTGTCTTTCAGCGACTCGGGCACGTCCCCCGCCGCGATGCGCCGCGCGATGCCCTCGGCGATCGCGGTCTTGCCCACGCCCGGCTCGCCGATCAAGACGGGGTTGTTCTTGGTGCGACGCGACAGCACCTGCATCACGCGCCGGATCTCTTCGTCCCGGCCGATGACCGGGTCGATCTTCCCCCGGCGGGCCAGGGCGGTCAGGTCCCGCGTGTACTTGTCGAGGGCCTGGAACTTCCCCTCGGGGTTCTGATCGGTCACCCGCTGGCTGCCGCGCACCTCGGCCAGCGACTGCACCAGCTTGTCGTACGACAGGCCGTGGCGGCTGAAGATGGCCTGCACGTCTTTGTCGTGCTTGGCCGCGGCCAAGATGAAGTGCTCGACCGAGACGAAGTCGTCCTTGAACGCCTTGGCTTCGTCCTCTGCCTTGGTGAGCAGCGGCACGGCGCGCCGCCCGAAGCTCGGCTCACCACCGCCGCTGACCTGGGGGAGCTTCTCGATGCGCTCTTCCAGCTCTTTGGCCAGGGCCTCGGCGTTGGAGCCGGCTTTCTCGACCAGCGGGCGACCGAGGCCGTCTTCTTGCCGCAGCACCGCCACCAAGATGTGCTCGGGGATGACCTCGGGGTTGCCGCGCCGGACGCAGTCGTCGACTGCCGCGCGCAGCGCTTCTTGGCTCTTGGTCGTGAGTCGATCCATCCGCATGACAACACCTCTGCCGCATCCCCCGAGGCCGGGGGCCTTCGGCGCCTTGGAACCGCCCCGCGGCCGGTCTGGCACGAAGCTTGGCCCAAGCTAAGGCGGGATATTTGGGGATCAAGGGGCCAACAGCTGTCATAATCCCGGGGTGACTCAGCGCGACCCCGGTTCAGACGCTCGGGCGGAGCGGCGCCGACGAACCTGGACCTTCGGTGTCGCGCGGGGTGCCGCCGAAATGGACGAGGCAGACTTGGAGTTCTGGCTCTCAGCAACACCGGGCGAGCGCATCCGCGGCGTCACGGAGCTGATCCAAGAAATGCTCGTGATGGAAGGCGACGATGGACCTCCCCCCCGACTTCAGAGATCTGTTTTCGGAGCTCGAGCGCGAGGCAGTTGAGTACGTTCTGGTCGGGGGCTGGGCCGTAGCCTTTCATGGCCGCCCTCGCGCAACCAAGGACATCGACTTCGTGCTGCGCGGCACCCCCGAGAACCTCGAGCGCGCCGCGCGCGCCCTGGCCAGGTTCGGCGCGCCGCCGTCGCTGTGCGCCGCGGTCCGGACGATGACGGACAGCGACGTCATCTTCATGGGGCAGCCGCCCCTCCGCGTCGACTTCCTGTGCTCCGTCTCCGGCGTGACGACGGCGGAGCTGTTCACGAACGCCGAGCTTGCGGAGCTGGATGGAATGGCGCTGCGAGTCGCGAGCCTGGGCGATCTGATCGCCAACAAACGCAGCGTGGGCCGACCGCAAGATCTGATCGACGCCGCGTTTCTCGAGCGCGTTCGAGCCCGCCGCAAATAGCAAAAGAGCCGCGAGGCTGGTGCCCCGCGGCTCTTCCGCGCTTCAGAGAAGACCCTGAATCAGTCGGCCTTCGCGTCGCTGGCGGCATCGCTGCCACCACCGTCGGTGCCACCATCGGTCTTCGGATCCGGGCAGCCGCCGTCGGGCGAGGTGCCGGGGGTGCAGGACGGAGCGCCCGCGTCGACGCCGAACGTCTTGTAGGGCAGGCAGCCGATGTTCGGGCCGTTGTACGGCGCCTTCGAGATGTCGATGTTGATGCCGCAGGTCTTGTCGGGCATGCAGCAGCCGTCGAGCCAGGCGGGCTTGCCCTGCAGATCCTTCACTTCTTTCTGGGGGCACGAGGTGCAGTCCACGTTGCCGGGCTGGTTCAGCTCGTAGCAATCCGCGGGGAGGTTGAGGAGCTTGCCGCTGGTCGCGGTGACATCCGCGCCGCACTTGTCCTTGGCGGCGCCGGCGCAGCAGGGGCTGACGTCGATCGCGCCCGCGACCTTCCAGCCGGTGCAGGTGTTGGTGCCGCAGGTGATGCTGCTGCCGCCGCCCGAGCCGCCCGCGCCGGACGAGCCGCCGCCGCCCGACGAGCCGCCGCTGCCGGACGAGCCGCCGCTGCCGGACGAGCCGCCGCCCGAGCCGCCGCTGCCGGACGAGCCGCCCTTGCCGCCGCCCGAGCCGCCGCCACCCTCGTCGTCGTCACCACAAGCGGCCGTGCCGAACGCCACCGCGGAAACCAGACCCAACCCAAGAATCAGCTTCAAAGAACCACGCATAATCGCACCTCGTTAGAATTCGGCCGCGGAATAAAGCACAACTCGGCCGATGTGAAAAGGAATCATCCCCCCACCAGAAGTCGGGAGTCCGGGGTTTCTAGCACAGCTCGCCCTGCCAGGCCGGCAGCAACGCCGCTTGCCCGTGCTCAGATGTCCAAATTCCGCACGTTCAGCGCGTTTTCTTCGATGAACTGCCGGCGGGGCTCGACCTGGTCGCCCATCAAGACACTGAACAGCTCGTCAGCGGCCACGTCGTCGGTGACCCGGACCTTGAGCAGGGTCCGGGCGTCGGGGTTCATGGTGGTCTCCCACAGCTCGCCGGCGTTCATCTCGCCCAGGCCCTTGTAGCGCGTGATGCTGGTGCCCTTGCGACCCCGCTCGTCGATGAAGGCGTCCAGGGCCTCGGGGTCGGGCAGGCTCACGGGCTCGCCGTTCTCGGTCTTGGCGGTGTACGGCGCCGGCCCGATGGAGCGGATGTCTTCTTCGATGGCCAGGAGCTCTTGGTACTCGGCGCTGTCGGCCAGCTCCCAGTCGGCCACCGCAGGCCGCGTGGACGACCCAGGGCGGAACTTGGCCGCGATGCGCCCGCCACCGTGGGTCTTGTCCCAGTCGACCTCGACCGTGAGCGGGAGCAGATCCGGATAGCGCGTCTCGAGGTAGGCGCGCAGGTTGTCCGCGGCGGCCTGCACCTTCTCGGTGCTGCGGAAGTCTTCGCGCGTCATACCGCTCGAGCGAAGCAGCGCACCGACCACGCGGGCGTCGCAGCGGCGATCGATCTTGCCCAAGATGTGCCTGAACGATCGCAGCCGCGTGGACAGCTCGTACAGCGGCTTGCCCGAGATGGCGGGCCCCTTCGCGCTCTGCACCGTGACCCCGTCGATGCCGTTCTGGGTGAGCAGCCGATCGAGCGCGGTCTGGTCCTTGAGGTAGAGGTCCTTCTTGCCCTTGCGCACGCGGAACAGCGGCGGCTGGGCGATGTACAGGTACCCGCTCTCGATCAGCTCGCGCATCTGGCGATAGAAGAACGTGAGCAAGAGAGTGCGGATGTGACTTCCGTCGACGTCGGCGTCGGTGTTGTGGACGCACAGCCCACCGAACCCGGCCACGAAATTCTCGTCGGTCTCGACCGAGAAATCGTAGACGCTACCGTTGGTCGCCGGCACCTGCAGCACCTCCGTCACCGGCAGCGCGATCAGATCGCCGCCGATCTCGGTGAACGCCCGATTCACGCTCGGGTGCTCGCTCGCGACCGCTTGTTCGACGCTCGGCGCCCCGGCGTGACTCGACCAGACGGGCCGCAGGACAGCGAGATCTTCACGAGCGCTGACCGTGAGCGCGTAGTGCGTGTGCCGGGTGACGCAGGGCTTGCCCCGCACCTCGCGCTCGACGCCGTCGGGCTCGCGCGACGACAGCGATGCGACGACGCCCAAGCTCGACAGCAGACACGAGACCCCGGTGGCGACGCTGCGTGATGAGGTGGAAAAGACGATGCGGCCGCGCGTTGCGGTACCGTCTCCGAGCAAGTAGCCCCGCAAGAAGGCGAGCCGAAGCTCCCCGCTGAGTCCAAACGCCAGGTCCGGCACCTGCTTGGTGTGCGACTCCATCCCGCGGAAGCCGAACACGTGCTGCCAGGCCAGCGCGGCCACGCGGTTCACCAGCTTGAGCTCCCCGATACGCGCGTCGGACTCGTAGCTCTTGGCGGACAGGCCGAAGACCTTCTCGATGGCAGCGCCCATCTCCGGCAGAAAGCGCTCATTGCCTTTGCCGATGGCCAGGCGAACTCCGCCACGATCGCTGCACGAGCCCTCGGCAAGGTAGAAGCCCAGCAGTGTGCAGAGCTCGGGGCCCACGTCGATGAAGCGGCGAATACCGACCTTGCCGTAGTGCTCCGGTGTCAGCTCGAGGTCCTCGCGCGTGCCGAACCAGGCGACGTCGTCAGCGTCGAGATCCGAGAGGCGAACGTAGGAGCGGACCTTGTTGGCTGGCGCCCCGCGATACTGGTCCTGCCAGATGCGCTCGAGCTTGCTTGGACCGACCTCGTATCGACCGGCGAGGCCTTCGGCGGCGACGCCGATCGCGGCGAGATAGCGCTCGAAGTGCTCCAAGGTCGGCCGATTTGCGAGCTTCTCCCAGCCGTAAAAGGTCACGGGCTGGCGGATGCCGATCTTCTCGCACAGCTCGCGGTTGGACACGCCCGAGGAGCGCCGCCGCTCCGCCAGCTCCTGCCAGAGCTCCGTCGAAGCGTCGACACGCGCCGCGACGAGGTCCGGGCGCTCGGCGTGCTCGGCGAGCACCTCCGCCTTGAACCACGCCTCCACCGCCGGGCCACGCACCCAGACTTGGCTGGCCGCCTCGGGCACGCCATGGAGCTCGGCGAGCAGATCGATGCGGCCGGGCGCGGTCTCGGGCAAGCGCAACGTGCGCGGGGCGACGACACGATCACCGACGGCGATCTGGTCGCCACGTTCGAGGACGACTTCGCCGTTCCGGTAGACGAACACGCTGTGGCTCGCGGTCACGCGGACGCTACGGCCGTAGCCCGTCTGCACCTCGAAGAGTGGTTCGTCGATCGAGTGTCGGATCACGCCCTTCACCGGGCGGAAGCGCACGGTATGCTCGCTCTTGTCGAAGCACAGCACCTCGCCCAAGCCCTGACCCGAGCGCTTGAAATGTCCGTCCGTCTCGGGAACGCCGCTCAGCGCCGTGTCGATGTGCTGGCCGATCTCGACCATGCGAGTGCCCCGCTCGTCACGCACGAAGACGTGCTCGCCAGCGTCGACGCTCATCAAAATCACCCGGTGGTAGCGCACCTTCGACAGATCGAAGTTGCCGTTCTCACCGATGCCGCAGCCCAGGGCGCTGATCAGCGTCGCGACCTCTTGGCTCGAGAGCATCTTGTCGAGGCGCGCGCGCTCGACGTTCAGGATCTTGCCCTTGAGCGGCAAGATGGCCTGAAAATGGCGGTCACGGCCCTGCTTGGCGCTGCCGCCGGCGCTCTCGCCCTCGACGATGTAGAGCTCGCTCTGCGCCGGGTCTTTGCTCTGACAGTCGGCCAGCTTGCCCGAGAGCGCGGTCGAGTCGAGCACGCCCTTGCGCACCACCTCGCGGGCCTTGCGCGCGGCCTCGCGGGCGCGGCTGGCCATCACGGCCTTCTCCAAGATCTTGCGCGCGGTGCCCGGGTGCTCTTCGAAGTAGCGGCCGACGTGCTCGGCCACCACGTTCTGGACGATGCCCGAGACCTCGCTCGAGACCAGCTTGCTCTTGGTCTGCGAGTCGAAGCTCGGGTCCGGGTGCTTGACGTGGATCACGCAGATCACGCCCTCGCGGGCGTCTTCACCCGTGACGCCGCTCTTCACGTCCTTCAACAGGTTCTGCGCCTGACCGTAGGTGTTCAGCAGCCGGGTGAGCGCGGTGCGAAGCCCGGTGAGGTGCGTGCCGCCGTCCTTGTTGTTGACGTTGTTGGTGTAGCAGAGGATCTGCTCTTGATACGAGCCCGACCACTGGATCGCGAGATCGACGCTGACCGGCGCCTTGGTGTCCTCGCCCTGGACCTCGGTCGAGAACGCGATCACGTCCTCGTGGATCGGCTCTTTCTTCTGGCTCAGCAGGGCGACGAACTCTTTGATGCCGCCCTTGAACTCGAAGACCTCGTGCTTGCCGTCGCCACGCTCGTCGGTCAGCTCGATGATCAGGCCCGAGTTCAGGAACGCCAGCTCGCGCAGGCGATTGGCCAGGATGTCGTAGTTGTACTCGGTGCTGCTGAAGATCTCGTGGTCGGGCTTGAAGGTGACCCGGGTGCCGTGCTCGTCGGTCTCGCCGATGCGCTCGATGGCGCCCTGGGGCACGCCGCGGCGGTACTCCTGGAAATACAGCCCGCCCTGCCGCCGGATCTCGAGCCGCAGCTTCTCGCACACCGCATTGACGGCGCTGACGCCCACGCCGTGCAGGCCCGCGCTGACCTTGTAGCTCGAGTGGTCGAACTTACCCCCGGCGTGCAGCACGGTCATCACGACCTCGGCCGCGCTGACCCCGCGCTCGTGCATGTCCACCGGGATGCCCCGGCCGTCGTCCTCCACCGTGACCGAGCCGTCGAAGTGGACGGCGATCTTGATGCGGGTGCACTGCCCCGCCAGATGCTCGTCGACCGAGTTGTCGATCACCTCCCAGACCAGATGGTGCAGCGCCGAGCCGTCGTGCACGTCGCCGATGTACATGCCGGGACGCTTGCGCACGGCCTCGAGCCCTTCGAGCACCGTGATGTTGACCGCGTCGTAGTCACCGGGCGGCGGCGCTTGCGAGGGAGAAGGCGACGGCGTTTCGGGTGGGTTTGGCGGAGACTCGGTGGTCAAGCAGTGATCCTCGTTTCGGGTTCGACGCAGGCCACACGGGGGCGCGGTGCGCGGGGGTGTGGCTGCCGACTTCGGCTAGCGGTGCGGGCGCGAGGGGCTCGCGATCGCTGGCGTTCGGGTGAGATCGGCGGGCGCCAAAAAGACCTGCCGTTCGTATACCTTTTGTGGGGGTGGGCGGCAAGGCGAAGGCCCGGGAAATCCCGCTGGATTTCGCGCCGAGAGCGACCGGAAAATCGTGCCGATTTTCGGCCTCGCTCGGGCCCGGGCTCGGGCCCGTCAGTGGGCGCGCCGGACGACCCCGGCCGACACCGAGAAATCGGCGCGATCGCTGGGCGCGACCTCGGGCATCACGAACAGCTCGGGCCGAGGAGTGGTCACGAAGACCTGACTTTGCACCTCACGCAAGAGCCCGAACACGGCCCCGAAGCGGTCGGCGTCGAGCTCGCTCGAGACGTCGTCCAAGAGCAGGATGGGATGCGCCCCGCGGGCCTCTCGGACGCAATCGAGCTCGGCCACCTTCAGGGCCAGCGACAGCACGCGCTGCTGGCCCTGAGAGGCGTGCCGGCGCGCGGAACGACCGTCGACCCAGAGCTCGAGCTCGTCGCGCTGTGGGCCGAAGCTGGCGCTGCCCCGCCGCACGTCGACCGGGCGCGCTTCAGCCAGGGCCTGCCGAAAGGCCTCGACGTCGGTGCTGCCCGCGCTGCGCAGCCGGACCTCCAGCGCGAGCCCCGGCGCCGCCATCCGCTCGAAGGCCGGCCCGAGTGCCTCGGCGATCCGGGCCGCCGTGCGCTGTCGGGTTCGGCAGAGCGCCGCGCCGTGCTCGGCCAGGAGCGCCTCGTAGGCGTCGAGCTCGGGGGCGCGGGGGCCGCGCTCGTCGAGGGCGCGGTGCCGCTCGCGCAACGCCGTCTGGTAGCGCGAACGATGGTCGGCGCTGATCGGCTCGAGGAACAGCGCCACGCGATCGAGCAGCGTGCGGCGCCCCTGGGCGGGACCGCTGGCGAGCAGCAGATCGCCCGGGTGGAACACCACCACCGGGGTCTTGACCGCCCACGCCGAGAGCTTCACGACGCGCTTGCCGTCGGCCGCGAAGGTCCGAGCCTTGGGCCCGATCGTAGCGCGCTGCTCGCGGCGGAGCCCACCCTCGGCGATCCGCGCGGCGATCTGGGCGACCTCGGCGCCGGTCTGGATCACCTCTGCGTTCTTGTCGGCGCGGAAGCTCTTGCTGGTGCACAGCACGTACAGCGCTTCGAGCAAGCTGGTCTTGCCGTGACCGTTGTCGCCCGAGACGACGTTGAGCCGCGGCGCGGGGTCGAGCTCGGCAGCGCTGATGTTGCGGAAGGCGCGGATCGCGATCCGCTCGAAGACGAGCTCGGCGGTCACGGGCGCGTGCCGACTAGATTCGCATCGGCATGATCACGGCGAGGTAGTTCGCCTTGGTGCTCTCGCTGGCGGGCTTGACCACCGCCGGGTCGAGCTCGCCGCTGATCCCGAGGATCACCTCGTCGTCGTCGACCGCGCCGAGCACGTCCAGGAAGTACCGGGCGTTGAAGCCGATGGTCATCGGCCCGCCGTCGTAGTCGATCGGGATCTCGTCGAAGCCCTCGCCGCTCTCGGGGCTCTCGCTCTCGAGGCGCACCTTGCCGCCATCGAGGGTGAGCTTCACGCCGCCGGTGCGATCGCTGGCCGCCAGGTGCACGGCCTTGAGCGAGTCCATGAACGGCAGGCGCGGCACGCGCACGGCCTTCTCGGTCGAGTCGGGGATGACCTGGGAGTACGGGGGAAACTGGGCGTCGACCAGCTTCACGCTGAAGCGAAAGCCGGCGAGCTGGAAGAACGCGTTCGGCCCGCTCTGCCCCAGCTTGATGGTGCTGGCGTCGGCGGCGTCTTCGGCCTTGCCCATCTCGGCCTTGGCCTCGTCGCACAGCCGCTTGAGCTCGAGCACGCCCTTGAGCGGGATCAGCATCGACGCCGAGGCCTGCTTGCCAGGCACCTGAATCTCCATCTTGCTCAGGCGGTGGCCGTCGGTGGACACCATGCGCACGCGATCGCCCTCCCACTCGAACAGCGCGCTGTTCAGGTGCAGGCGAGTCTCGTCGGTGGACACCGAGAACTGCGTCGCGGCGATCAGCTGCGAGAGCGCGTCCACGTCGAGGGACAAGAGCTGGGTGCTGTCCTCGAGCTGAGGCAGCGCAGGGAACTCTTCGCCCGGGATACCGTGGACCGTGTAGCGGCGCGCCGCGCCGACGGAGCGGATGGTGGTCGCGGAACCGTCCGTGGTGGTGATCGAGATCTGCCCCTCGGGCATCATCTTCACGCGCTCGAAGAGATCGCGCGCACCGACCGCGATGGACCCGCCCTTGTCGACGCGGGCTTTGATGGTGCCGCTGACGGCCAGGTAGAGATCCGTGGCCGCCAGTCGCAGCTGGTCGGGCCCCGAGACTTCCATCAGCACGTTGCCGAGGACCGGCATGGTGCTCTTCTTGTCCGCAACGCCCTGACAGCGCCCGAGGACGCGCAGGAGATCTTTTTTGCTCACCACGACCTGCATGGTCGGGCCGTCCTAGCTGCGTCCGTCCCTGGGCGCTAGGCGAGACGACCGAGAACCCGAGGGTTTTCTCTGCCCAGGTTTTCCACAGGGCGTGGGGCGGCCTGTCTCAGCTGCTTCTTCTCTCTCTCTTAAAGAAATAGATTTGAGAAGTAGCCTTGGTAGAGCCTGTGGGAACTGGGGACAACCCTGCAAGGCACTGAAATACCAAAACAAATTTGGCTGGCTCCCTGGGGAAGCATGGATGCAGGGGGATGTAGGACCGTGTGGAGCGTTGGGGGACGAGGGCAGATACCCAGCCTTCCCCCGGAACTCTTCCGCAGGGTTTTCCGGAGGTTCTCCCCACCCTGTGGAAACCGGTGCATCCAGCCGTTTCAGGCTGTGCGAGGGCGCTTCTTCCGCGCCTTTTCGAGGGGAGCGGGGAGCCGGGCCTCGAGCCGGGTCAGGGAATCGATCAGCGTTCGGCGAGCGGACTCGTAGGTCTTGGGACCGATCCGATCCGCAGCGCGCGCCGCTTCGAGCGCCACCAGCTCGTCGAGCAGGAGCTTCTTGGCGCGGGCGACGTCTTCGGGGGGCAGCGTGTCGGCGGTCGATGCGGCCTTGCTGCCGCTCAAGCCGATGAACAAGCCGAGCGCGCCGAGCGCCAGCGCAACGCCCGCCGCATACCAGCGGGCGGGCCCCGGAGTCGGGATGCCAGTGAGACGGATCGAGAGATCTTTCAGCTCGGGCTCGCCGGGCTTGAGCTGGCGACCGGTGACCAAGAGGCGCCGCCCGTCTTCGCGCACCGAAGGTCGAGCGGGGGTCATTCCCGAGACCTCGAGCCCCATCCCCTTGGCGGCCTCTGCCATCACCTGGACCTCTGCCACGTGCGGCGGCAGAGCCATCTCGAGGGAGACGGTCTCGTCGTGGGGATTCGGGACCTGAAAGCGAAACACGACGTCGTGTTGGCCCGGACCGTAGGTGCCGAGCAGTCGCGCGCCGCGATCCCCCTCCGCGACCGCGCGGGTGTCGCCCATGGACTCTTGGGCTTTGAACCCCTTCCACCCTTGGGGCAGATCGATCACCAAGTCGTCGGGCACCCAGGTCACGCCGCCGACGTTGAAGATGCGGTACAGCACCTCGAACTGGAAGACGTCGTCCCGCGGCTCGACCATGACGAAGCTGCGCATCCCGACCATGGCGCGGCGGATGTCACCGGTGACCGGATACACGTGCAGCACCAGCGCTTGACCGATGTCTTCCCGCAGGGTGAACGGCGACGAGGCGTATTCGGCGGTCTCGCGCTTGACGGTCAGCCGGTAGCTGACCTTGGCGCCCGTGGTCATGCCCTCGAAGCGCACCTTGCCGTCAGCGCCGGAGGTGGCGCTCTTGAACTCGCGGGCGTCCCCCTCGGACACGCTCTGGCGCAAGACGGCCAGGCGCGCCACCATGCCGGGCAGCGGCTTGCCCTGAGCATCGTTGATTTGCGCCTCGATCACTCCGGCAGGCAGATCGGCCGAGGGCACGTTGCCGTCGGTGCGCGCCGCGCCGCGCCCCGGCGCCGGGGCGCCTTCGCCGGACTCACCCGCGCCTTGCACCGGTGGATGCCCGGCCGGCATCTGGGCCGAGGCGCCAGGCGGCAATGGGGCCTGAGCCAGCGCCGAGCCGGTCAAGAACAGGCCGACGCCAGCGAGGAAGAGCGCACGCCTCATGCCAACGCCTCCCCGCAGCTCTTGCAGAACCGCGCGTCGGCGTCGTTCTCGGTCCCGCACTCGTCGCACTCGGTCTTCTTCTCGGGCTCGGACTTGGGCTCGGACTCGGTGTCGGGTTCGACAACGGTGTCGGCCGGGGCTTCGCTCTCTGCTTCGTCTGGCGCTTGCGGTGAGGGCGGCGCTGTCGCCCCGAGCCGCTTCGCCAAGAGCTTCTCGACCCGCGCGCGGGCCGGCAATTCGGCCTCGTTCAGCTCCCGCAAGAGCCGGCGCGCGTCTTGCCGGTACCGCGTCGAGAGCTCGAGGTAGTCTTGCTCGCTGACCTTGCCGACGTTGCGCTCGTACTCGAGATCTTTCAGGGCCCGCAGCACCGATCGCTTCTTCTCTTCTTCGGCCGACGGCGCGGCCAGGGCCAAGGCTTCGTCCAAGCTCAACGACGCGTCGTCGCCCAGGCTCTGCACGCTGGCCCACAGGCTGCCGATGGCGTAGAGCAGCATCCCGGCCGCCGCCACCAAGAGCGCGACCCCGAGCCCCCGGGCGAACGCCGCGCCGAGCACGGCCACCACCAAAAAGAGAGGCGCGAAGGGCCGCGCTCGCATCAGGAGGTCGTTCAGACGGACCGGCACGAGCCTCCGGTTACCAGCTTCGGAGCCATCTCGCTATCGTTCCGCGCGGCGGCGGCGCAGCGCCACCGCCGCCAGGCCGACGCCGCCCAAAAGCGCGGCAGCCGCGCCGCCCAGCGGGAGGTCGGTCAACGTCGCGGACGAACGCTCGGGCGGCGCCCGAGCGCCGCGCTGGCTGGCGTAGGCCGTGGACGGGCTCATGCCCAGCCAGACCGCGAAGGCGATGGCCGACAGGCCCGCCGCAGTCGTACGCACGTAGGCCCAGGCGCCCATCTCGCCGAGCGCGAGCTCGGGCCAGAGCGACACCGAGCAGCCGAAGATCAAGACCGCCACGCCGAGCCAGATCCAGCTCACCAGCGGGTTCACGTGGAACTGGAACGAGGCCTTCTTGGTCTCGGGGCTGACCATCCCCACCACCAGGTACAGGTCGTCTCGGAAGCTGCGATGCATGGCCACTTCCGTGGTCGGCATCTCGGCCGAGCGTTTGTAGATGAACTTGGCGGGCGACATCACCCCGAGGGACCGCGTGCCGTGGGACACCTCGACGTCGGCGAAGACCATGCGCTTGGTGACGTCGACCTCCATGCGCGAGCCCTTGTAGGTCAAGGTGTAGTCCCCGAGGGCGACCTGGTCCCCCGGGGCGAGGGTCGCCTCTTTGTCGATGCTCCAAGCTTTGCCGGTGAAGCCGATGAACATCAGCACGATCCCGAAGTGCACGATGTACCCGCCGTAGCGGCGGCGGCTCTTGTCGACCAAGCGCAAGAGCGAGGTGTGGATGCTCTCGCGCTCACCCGCCTTGTCGCTCGAGCGTTGACGGGCCGCGACGCCCCGCGCGAACTCTTGGACGATGACCGCGGTGTTGAACGCGCTCAGGGCGATCACCACCATCGGCAAGATCGAGCCCAATTTCTGCAAGATCGCCCCGACCGCGCCGGGGTAGAACTGATCGGTGTGGACCCAGGCCGGGTAACCGAGGCGGCGGCCGAGCACGAGGTGGAGCACCAGCATCACGGCGGCGGCCACGAGCGGCCAGGTGAAGGCCTTCTTCAGCGACGTGCCGCTGGTCTTGCGCCAGCCGAACAGCGGGGCCACGCCCATCAGCAAGAAGAGCAGCACCCCCGCCGGGGCTATCCACCGGTTGAAGAAGGGTGGGCCGACGGTGACGCTCTCTTGGTACAGCCACTCGCTGATCTTCGGCCAGAGCGTCGCCACCGTGACGAAGGTCATGATGCCGACCAGGACCCAGTTGTTGAGCACGAACGCGGCCTCGCGGCTGGTCACCGCCTCGATGCGCCCCTCGGAGCGGAGCTCGCGCCAGCGCCACGCGATGAGGCCAGCGGTGACGGCCAGCACGAACCCCATGTAGTAGACGAAGAAGATCCCGATGTTGCTCTGGGCGAAGCTGTGCACGCTGGCGATCAGCCCCGAGCGGGTCAAGAAGGTGCCGAAGATGGTGAGCAAGAAGGTCACGCAGATCAGCACCACGTTCCAGACCTTGAGCATGTTCCGGCGCTCTTGGATCATGGTCGAGTGCACGTACGCGCTGGCCGTGAACCAGGGCAGGCACGCCGCGTTTTCCACCGGATCCCAGGCCCAATAGCCGCCCCAGCCCAGCTCTTCGTACGCCCAGATCATGCCCAGGGCGTTGCCGATGCTGAGGAACAGCCAGGCGAAGAGCATCCACTTGCGCACCGCGATGATCCAGTCGTTGTCGAGCCGACCGGTGATCAGCGCTGCGACCGCGAACGAGAAAGGCACCGCGCAGCCGACGAACCCCAGGTAGAGCGCCGGCGGGTGGATCGCCATCCAGTAGTTCTGGAGCAGCGGGTTCAACCCCTCGCCGTCGAGGGACGCGCCAGCCATGCTGGTCGAGAACGGGTTCGCCGCGAACAGCATCAGCACCGCGAAGAACGTCACGATGCTCATCAGCGTGGCGATCACGTAGGGCTGAAGCTGGCGATAGCGGCCCTTCATCCAGCGCAGGCAGACCGAGGTGTACCCAGCGAGCAACGCCGCCCACCAGAGCAGCGACCCGTCTTGCCCGCCCCAGAGCGAGGCGAACAAGTACGCCGTGGGCATCGACCGGTCGCTGTAGCGAGCGACGTAGCGGATGCGGAAGTCATGGGTGATGAAGGCGTACGCCAGGAGCACCGTGCCCAGCGCGATCAGCGCGCAGGTGGCGTAGCCCCCGAGGCGTGCGGCCTCGAGCAACCGCGGGCGGCCGCGCCCGGCGGCGATCGCCACGGCGAAGGTGTACGCGGCGGCGACGAGGACCGCATAGATGATGCCGGTTCCGAGCTCGGGCAGGGTTTGCCACATGGCGGGGAGCGAAGCGTAACACGCGATCGCGCGTTCAGAAGTGACTCTAGCCTTCGTCCGAGACGATGGTGCCGACGTCGTCACCCAGGCAGACGCGCTTGATGTTGCCGTCGGCCATCTTGAACACGCGGATGGGCAGGCCGTTCTCGCGGCACAAGGCCACGGCCGTCGCGTCCATCACCTTCAGGTTCTCGCTCAAGAATCGCTCGTACGCGACCGACTTGAGCAGCGTGGCGCCCTCGTGTCGGACCGGGTCACGGTCGTAGATGCCGTCCACCTTGGTGGCCTTGAGCAGCGCCTCGGCGCGGATCTCCATCGCGCGCAGGGCCGCGGCAGTGTCGGTGGAGAAGTACGGGTTGCCGGTGCCGGCCGCGAAGATCACGATGTGGCCGCGATCCAGGTGGTGCATCGCGCGGCGCCGGATGTACGGCTCCGCCACCTCTCGGATCTCGATCGCGGTCATCACCCGCGTCGGGATGCCGCGCCGCTCGAGGGCATCTTGCAGTGCCAGCGCGTTGATCACCGTGGCCAGCATCCCCATGTAGTCGCTCTGGGCGCGGTCCATGCCCTCGCTGGCGCCCTTGAGCCCGCGGAAGATGTTGCCGCCGCCCACCACCAGGCCGACCTGCACGCCCGAGCCGTGGACCTCCCCCAGCTCGGCCGCGGTGGCCTTGAGCGTCGCGGTATCGATGCCGGCGCCTCCGGTGCCGCCCGAGAGCGCCTCACCGCTCAGCTTGATGATCACCCGGCGGTACTTGAGTGCGGCGGCTGCGTTCGTCACGACGGGGAGACCTAGCCGTGCTGCGCCCGCCCTGCAACGCCTGGCACCGTCGGGCCGGTCGTAGTATTCGGTCCCCACCATGCCGAGGCCCATCGCCGCCCTTCTGCTCGTGTCCGGGCTCGTCGGGCTGGCCTGCAACGACAAGGCCGTGGCCCCGACCCCCGCCGCCGACGGCAGCGCGGCGCCGGCTGCCAGCGGGCTCTCGCCCGAGCTCGCGCAGAAGCCGGTCGCCACGGTGGGCGACAAGGTGATCACCCTGGGCGAGTTCGCGGCCACCATCGACCGGATGGATCAGTTCGAGCGTCTGCGTTACCAGTCCGTCGAGCGCCGCCGCCAGCTCTTGGACGAGATCATCAAGGCCGAGCTCTTGGCCATCGAGGCCAAGCGGCGCGGGCTGGATCAGAAGCCCGAGGTGAAAGAGCGCATCCGCCAGATCTTGCGCGAGGACGTGATGCGCCAGACGCGGACCGAGGTCACCGCTCCGGCGGACATCCCCGAGGCCGAGGTGCGTGCCTACTTCGACAAGCACCGAGACGAGTTCCGCGATCCCGAGCGGCGTCGAGTGGCGCACATCGTGATGGCCGACGAGGCCAAGGCCAAGAAGGTGCTCGAGGACGCCAAGAAGGCGTCCCCCACCGAGTGGGGCAAGCTGGTCCGCGATCACTCCCTCGAGAAGTCGCCCGAGGGCGCCGCCACCGGCCCCGCCGAGCTCGCGGGGGATCTCGGCATCGTCGGGCCGCCGGGCGGGGCGAAGGGCGACAACCCCCGGGTGCCCGAGCCGCTGCGCGAGGCCGTCTTCAAGATCGCCGCCGTCGGCGGCATCCACGCCGAGCTGGTGGCCGAGGGCGGCAGGTTCCACGTCGTTCGGATGACGGGCAAGACCGACGCCCGCGATCGCACGCTGGCCGAGGCCGAGCGCACCATCCGTGTTGCCATCTTGCAAGAGCGCGTGCGCACCGCCGAAGCTCGGATCGAGAAAGAGCTGCGCGAGCGCTACCCGGTCAAGATCGACGACAAAGCTCTCGAGAAGGTCGAGCTGCCGAAGTCTCCGCTGGAAAAGCTGGATGCAGGGGCCCGGGCGCCCAAGTAGCGCAGAGGTGGTGCTGCCTCGGGCCGACGGCGCCGACCTCAGGGGGCGCACGCCCGAGTGGAAGTGGCAGCTCGCCCACGCGGTGCGCTCTTCCCGCGAGCTCGCCGAGCACCTGGACCTCTGTGACGCCGAGCGGGCCGGCGCCGAACGCGCCGAGCGCGACGGCTTCCCGCTGGCGATCACGCCGTACTACCTGTCCCTGATCGATCGCGGCGATCCGAGCTGCCCGATCCGCCGACAGGTCGTGCCCCACGTTGCCGAGCGCGAGGTCACCCGCGGCGACCTGGTCGACCCGCTGGGCGAGGTGGCCCACGAGGTCGCGCCCGATCTGGTGCAGCGCTACCCCGATCGCGCGCTGGTGCTGGCGACCGATCGCTGCGCGGTCTATTGCCGGTTCTGCACCCGCAGTCGGATGGTGGGCGGGGCTGGCGGCACCCGCACGCTCGAGCACCTGACGCCGGCCTTCGACTGGCTGGCGGCCCACCCCGAGGTGCGGGACGTGATCGTGAGCGGCGGCGACCCGCTCACGCTGACCACCGACCGACTGGTGGCGGTGATCGCGCGCCTGCGCCGCGTCGAGAGCGTCGAGACCATCCGCCTGGCGACCCGGGTGCCGGTGGTCTTGCCGCAGCGGATCACCGCCGAGCTCTTGGGGGCCCTCGCGCCCTACCACCCGCTCTGGGTGATGACCCACTTCAATCACCCAAAAGAGCTCACTCCACTGGCGCGCCAGGGCCTCGAGCGCTTGGCGAACGCCGGCTTTCCGGTGATGAATCAGAGCGTGCTGCTCCGGGGAGTGAACGACGACGCGGCGGTGCTGGCCGAGCTGTTTCGAGGGCTCGTGCGCTGCCGTGCGCGGCCCTACTACCTGCTGCAGGCCGACCCGGCCAAGGGCACCGGGCACCTGCGCACCCCGATCGCCACCGGCGTCGCGCTGATGGAGCAGCTCTGGGGACGGCTGTCGGGCATCGCGCTGCCGAAGCTGGTGGTCGACACGCCGGGCGGCTTCGGCAAAGTTCCCATCGGGCCCGACTACGTGATCGCGCGACGACCCGGCGTGACCCGGTTTCGTACTCCGCGGGGGATCGAGGTCGAGTACTTCGACCCCGCGCCCGAGTGACGCAAGCGGGCGCTCATGCTAGCGAGGGCGCCCCATGTCGAACGGCAAAGACGCACTGGCTCGGCTCGACGAGCTGAACGCGAAGGCTCTGGAAGGCGGCGGCAAGGCGCGCGTCGAGAAGCAGCACGCCGCCGGCAAGCTCACCGCGCGCGAGCGCATCGACCTCTTGCTCGACCCGGGCAGCTTCATCGAGCTCGATCGCTTCGTCACCCATCGCTGCGCCGACTTCGGCATGCAAGACCAGAAGGTGTTGGGTGACGGGGTAGTGACCGGGCACGGCACCGTCGACGGCCGTCGCGTCTTCGTGTTCGCGCAGGACTTCACCGTGTTCGGCGGCTCGCTCTCGGGGGCTTACGCCTCGAAGATCTGCAAGGTCATGGACCTGGCGATGAAGGTCGGCGCGCCGGTGATCGGCCTCAACGACTCGGGCGGTGCCCGCATCCAAGAGGGTGTCGAGTCCCTGGCGGGCTACGCGGACATCTTCCTGCGCAACACCCTGGCCTCGGGCGTGGTCCCGCAGATCAGCGCGATCATGGGGCCCTGCGCCGGCGGCGCGGTGTACTCGCCGGCGATCACCGACTTCATCTTCATGGTCGAGAATACCTCGTACATGTTCATCACCGGACCGGACGTGATCCGCACGGTGACCCACGAAGAGGTGAGCAAAGAGGCGCTGGGCGGCGCAAAGGCCCACGCCGGCAAGAGCGGCGTCGCGCACTTCACCTCGCCCGACGACCGCGCGTGCATCGCCAGGGTGCGCGAGCTTCTGAGCTTTCTGCCCCTGAACAACACCGAAGATCCGCCGGTGGCGGTCTGCACCGATCCGATCGACCGCGAGGTGCCCGAGCTCGACCTGCTGGTCCCTGCCGAGAGCAACAAGCCGTACGACATGAAGAAGGTGATCGCCGCGGTGGTGGACGACGGTTACCTGTTCGAGGTCCACGAGCACTGGGCGAAGAACATGGTGGTGGGCTTCGCCCGCATCGGTGGCCGGCCGGTGGGCGTGGTCGCGAACCAGCCGGCGTATCTGGCGGGGGTGCTCGACATCGACGCCAGCATCAAGGCGGCGCGCTTCGTGCGCTTCTGTGACTGCTTCAACCTTCCGATCGTGACCTGGGTCGACGTGCCGGGTTTCTTGCCCGGCGTCGACCAAGAGCACCGCGGCATCATCGTGCATGGCGCCAAGCTCTTGTACGCGTTCTGCGAGGCCACGGTGCCCAAGCTCACGGTGATCACGCGCAAGGCCTACGGCGGGGCCTACGACGTGATGAGCAGCAAGCACGTGCGCGGGGACGTGAACCTGGCCTTCCCCACCGCCGAGATCGCGGTGATGGGTCCCGACGGCGCGGTCAACATCGTGTACCGCAAAGAGATCGAAGAGGCCGCGAGCGCCGATCAGGCCCGCGCCGATTTCAGCGCGGAGTACCGCGCGAAGTTCGCCAACCCCTACAAGGCCGCCGAGCTCGGCTTCGTGGACGAGGTGATTCACCCGCGGCTCACCCGCAAGCGCCTGGCGGTGTGCCTCGAGATGCTGAAGAACAAGCGGCTCGAGAACCCGCCGCGCAAGCACGGCAACATCCCGCTCTAGAGCACGATCACCAAGACGATCAGCAAGCAGAGCCCGCCCACCACCCCGGCCACCAGCAGGTAGCCCTTCTTCACGACCTGCCGGTCGTAGCTGTCGAGAGCGGCCAGGTGCAGCGCGCTGGCCTCGGCCAGCCGTTTGTGGTTGACCTCGCCGCCGCGGATCGCGCTCAGCGTGGCTGCGGGCAAGGCCAGCGACGCCTCTTGGGTCAAGAGCACGCGCCCCACGCCGGCCAGCGCGGTGGTGAGCTCGCGCTGGGCCTCCGAGACGCTGGCCGACGCCGCGCTGAGCTGGCCGCGAAACTGGCGAGTCAGGGCCTTCTGCTGATCTTGGATGCGGCGGGTGTGCTGGCCCAAGAGCCCGAGCTGACCGCGCGCCTGCTGCAGAACGCCCTGCGCCTCGACCAGCCCCTGCTGCAGCGTGCTGACCTCGGGCTGCATTGCGGCGGCCTGCTCGTCCAGCGCCTGGACTTTTTGCGCGGCCTCCGGCGAGAGGGGCGTGTTCGGCGGGGCGCCCTGCTGGGCGCTCATCTTGATCGAGCGCGCTTCGATCAAGAATCGCTTCTGCTTGGCCGCGACCCGAGCGAGCACCGCCTCGCGCTCGGCGACCTCGGCGGCGGCGCGGTCGCGCTCGGCTTCCAGCGGCGGAAGCTGCGCTTGGATCGCCTGGAGCTGCTGCTCGAGCTGGGCGTTCTGCGCGTCGAGCTGCTGGTTGGTCTGACTCAGCACCGCGCCGCGCTCTTGGGCGATGCCCTCGAGCTGGCGCACGGGCTCGTAGGCGGCGGAGAAGCGCGAGTCGCCCTCGAGCGTGGCCCTGAGGTCGCTGGCCAGCGACGCCAAGAGCTCGTCGAGCTTCCGGTCTTGCGCCGCGATCTCGCCGTTCAGCCGAGCGAGCTCGGCGCGGAGCTCGCGCTGCCGAGTGAGCACGCGGAAGGCGTAGAGCGGCGCCAGGTAGATCGCCGACGGCGCCGGGCCGTAGCGCGCCACCAGCGCGACGGCGCTGGCCTCGACGGACGGCAGCGCGGGCGCGAGGCTTGGGGCGGGCGCGCCGGGGGTCGTCGACGGTGCGCTGGGCGCCGCCGGTGCCTGCGGTGCGACGCTGCCCTCGGGGGCCGGCGGCCGGTACGACGAGAGCTCGAGGCTCAGCCCCGCCGCAGCGTCTCCGTCGTCGAGATCCATCGAGCTGCCGTCGTAGCTGCCGCTGCTCTGGGTGCCTTCGCCGGCCGAGATCGCCGAGCCGGTGCCGAAGTGATCCGAGTCGAAGCCGCCGCCGAAGAGGTCGAACGCGCCCCCACCGGCCGCGGGCGGCGCCGCCGGTGCCGGCGGCGCCTCGGGTTTCGGCTGCGCCTTCGCACGCGGGACCATGGGCCCGAGCTCCAAATCAGGGACATCGCCGGGCTTGGGCGGGTTCGCTGGCTCACCCATTTGATCGAACCGCTACTCTACGCCGCTTGGCTCCCGCGCCCAAGCCGTAAGCTCGGCGTGGAACGCACGGAACGCCGACTCTTGCGGCCAATCGGGGGCGTTCTCGAGCAACTGGCGGGCCTCGGCCCTCTGCCCGCGATCGATGCACACCACGGCGGCGGCGTAGCGCAGCGGCCAGTGGATCAGCGTGTTCTTGCGGGCCGCTTCTCGGAGCAGGTTGGCGTCGCGCTCTTCCGGCTCGTGGGCGAACGCCCGTGCCACGGCGGCGATGGCCTCGCGCAAGAGGGCCACGCGCGCGCGCAGATCGTCCGGCACCGGCGGCAGCGGCAAGTTGCACAGCTCTTCCGCCTTGTCGAGGGCGGCCCGAGGCTCGCCTTCGAACGAATCGAGCAGCGTCTCGACCACCAGCCGGTGCTCGTGAGCTGCCGGCCAGGCCTGCCCGCGCGCCGCGTGCTCGAGCGCGGTTCGTGCTCGGTCCGTCTGGCCCGTGGCGGCCAGCGCCGTGGCATGCAGCAACGGCACCGCCGTGTCCGCGTGGGGCAAGCTGGTGAGCGAGCCCTGCCAGTGCTGCAAGAGCTCTTCGGCGCGGCCCTCGATCAACATGCGACGCACGCGTCGCCGTCCGATGGCACGCACCGCGAGCGACACCGCCACGCCGAGCGCGGCCGCGGCCGGGACCACCAGCCACCTGGGGTCGTGGCGCGCGCGCGCGAGGGCGCCGGCGACCAGGGCCGCTGAGCCGACCAGAAGCAGCGCACGAATCACACGGAGTCCGAGCATCAGGCCCGGCGAAGGTGATGCCGAGCGGGGTGTTTGTCGAGCGGCTTTACACAGCCCGGGCCCTGCGCTACCTATGCCTCGCTTCGCGTGTGGGCTCGCCAACAGCGCACCTCGAACCCCGCCAGGGCCGGAAGGCAGCAACGGTAGGAGGAGAGCGGGTGTGGCGGGCCCTTTCCCTATTTCACACGCCGAACATCTCGATCACCGAGCCGTTGTGCGCGAGCGGCGCGTCCAGGGCGTAGTGGCAGAGCGTGCGGGCCACGTCGTCGGCGCCCATGCGCGGCTCGAAGCCGCTGCCGGCCAGCATCTCCGTGTCGACCGATCCGGGCAGCACCACCAAGGCGATCACGCCGCTGCCCGACAGCTCTTCCGCCAGGCTCTTGGTGAAGCCAGTCAGGCCCCACTTCGACGCGGCATAGGCCGCGGCGTTGGCGCAGCCCAGGGTGGACGAGATACTGCCCACGCTGAGGATGCGCCCGCTCTTGCGCGCGCGCATCGCCGGCAAGAACGCGCGCGCGATCTGGAAGGGCGCGCGAAGGTTGACCGCCAGCTGGTGATCCCACGCATCGAGCGACGTGAGCTCGACGCTGCGACGCTCGATCACCGCGGCGTTGCTGATGATCACGTCCGGCGTGCCCTGAGTCAAAACGTGCGAGCAGGCGGCGCCGAGCGCGGCGCGGTCCGCGAGATCGCAGTGCTCGATGCTGACCTGGACCTTCGCTGCGCAGAGCTCCGCGGTCTCGGCGAGCTCGGCCGACTGCCGGCCCATCAGCACCAGATCCACGCCGCGCTCGGCCAGCGCGAGGGCGGTGGCGCGGCCGATGCCCCGGCTGGGGCCGGTCACCAGGGCCAGCGTCACGCGCCCCGCTCCGCGCCCAGCGCCAGATCGAGCTCGCGGGCGCAGGCCGGATCCGCCAGGTCGCCGGCGCTGGCCAGCGTGCGCACGGTGGCATCGGACTGCCGGGAGCCGCGGGCGCTGAGACAGCTGTGCCGCAGGGTGATCTGACAGAACGCGCCGCGCGCCCCGCCGAAGCGCACGAGCGAGTCGACGACCGTCTCGCCGATCTGCTCTTGCAGCGCCAGGCGCCGCGAACAGGCGTCGACTAGCCGCGCGATCGTGCCCAGGCCCAGCACGCGCGCGCCCGGGCGATAGGCGACGGTGGCGCGACCCAGGGACGAGAGCAGGTGATGCGGGCAGACCGTGGCGACGGCGATCTCGCGCACCACGACGATGCCGGCGTTCTCGCGCGCGGGCGGCGAGCCGTCTTGCAAGAGCGCGTCGAGATCGGTGCCGTAGCCGACCAAGAGCTCGTCGGCGAACGCCTCGGCCACGCGCTTTGGCGTGAGCGCGAGCTCGGGGTCCCGGTCGGGGTCATGCCCCAGCGCGCGCAAGAAGTCCGCGATGGCTCGTTCGGCGGCAGCGCGATCCATGGGTCAGTTCCACAAACGCTGTCGGGTCTCGGCGCGCAGCGGTTTGCGCGCCGAGTACCCACTGTCCAGGGTGTGCCAGTAGCGCAGCGACTCTTCACCGTAGCGCCAGCACAGCCAGACCAGCTCGCCGTCGATGTTCCCATAGAAATCGAGCAAGCCGACCTGCGGGTCTTTGACCACGGCGCCCAGCGCTTGAACCTCGCGCCAGCCGTCGTCGTAGTGCTTGATGCGACGCGCGAGCTCGACCTTGAGGCGCACGACCTCGCTGCCGTCGTCGTCGGTCGGCTCGATGGTGGCGGGCAGGCCGCCGGCCACGCGGGCCAGCTCGGCCAGGCCCTCTTCGACCACGCTCTGGCGCCGCAGCTGCTCGGCCACCAGCTCGGTCAGGCGCGGGATCAGCGCGTCGACCTCGGCCGGGGTGAAGACTCGCGGGATGGCCACCATCACCTCTCGGTGTCCACGTCCCAGAGCACCCCGAGCGCGTCGGGGATCTTCCCCGAGCAGCCGAGCTTGGTGCAGTTGGTGCAGCGGGCCGGAAAGCTCGCGGGGTCGGTGCAGTTCGCGCACACGGTCAGGTGAGTGCGGGCCGCGTCGAGCTCGACGGTCAAGCGCTTGAGCAGCCCGATGCGGGTGTTCATCAGCTCGAGCTGCTCGTCGAGACGCGCCACGATCTGCTGCGACGCCAGGGAGCCGGTCGGGCAGCGGTGCTTGAGCGCCAAGAAATCCCTGATTTCTTCGAGCGCGAAGCCTGCTGCCCGGAGATCGCTGACCAGCAGGAGCTTCCGGAGCTCGCGCATGCCGAACAGGCGGTGGCCACCGCGGGTGCGGCTCTCGGGCTCGAGCACGCCGGCCTCTTCGTAAAAACGCACTGTACGCAGGGTGTTTTGCGACAGGCGGGCCATGTCCCCCGTGGTGAGCAGGCCGTCCTTCCGCCTTGGCTCGGGCCGCGAGCGCCGACGCGCGGACGGCCGGATCGGCTTGGCGGTTGCGACACGTCCCACTTCGAGACGAAAGAGTAGAAGGCAGGGGGCCCTTGTCAAGCCGTGGGGCCGGATCGCTCAGTCACTTTCGGCGTCAGTGACCCCGGCGTCGGTCGACCCGGCGTCGCTCACCCCGGCGTCCTGATTGCAATGCACGACCCATCGGCCTTCCTTGCACGTGGCGTAGGGCACGCCCTGCCTGCAGATGCCGGTGAAGGCGTCCAGATCGAAGACCGGACATTCTTGCGCGTTCGGTCCACAGGCCGCCGGCGCAGCCTCGACCCAGACTGCGCCGCCCTTCACCTCACCCTTGCGGACCTCGGCGCAGGTGCGCGGCTGAGCCACGTTGGCGTCGGGGCTGAACTCGGGTGGGTGGGTCTCGTCGTCGCTGCAGGCAGCAGCGAGAGCAGCAAGGGCGAGAGCAATCAGCGCACGCATCAGAACCCCGGCATGAGCGCGATGGACGCCTTCGTCAAGAAGAAGTCCGCGATCAGGATCGAGATCGAGACCACCACCACGGTGCGCGTGGTGGCGTTCCCCACGCCTTCGGTGCCGCCCCGGGTGTTCATTCCGAAGTGGCAGCCCACGAGCGCGATGATCGCCCCGAAGAAGGGCGTCTTGATCATGCCACTCGCGAAGTCCTTCATGGTGACGGTGCCGAGCGCGCTGTAGAAGAAGAAGCTCGCCGGGATGCCGAACTGAAAGTCCGTGATCAACATCGCGCCGGTGAACCCCAGGACCAGCGCCAACGCCCCGAGCACCGGCATCACCAGCACCGAGGCAAAGACCCGGGGCAAGACCAGCTTCTTGTAAGGATCGGCGCCCAGCGCCCGGAGCGCGTCGATCTGCTCGGTCACGGCCATCGACCCGACCTCGGCCGCCATGCCCGCGCCGATGCGGCCGCCCACGATCACCGCGGTCAGCGTGGGAGCCAGCTCGCGGGCGAACGACAAGCCCACCACGCGGCCGGTGTACTCCATGCCTCCGAACTTGCGCAGGCCGAAGGCGAACTGCACGGCCATCACCATGCCGATGAAGATGCTGGTGACGACCACGATGCCCAAGGACTTGACCCCCAGCGACTCGAACTGGGTGAGGCTGGCGCGACCCTCGAAGGGCCGCTTGAACAGCGCGCGGGCGGTGCGCGCCGTCATCTGCGCGACCATGCCCAGGTGTCCCAAAAAGCCGAGGAAGCGCAGCGACATGGCCGGCTCTGCCACCGGGCGCGGCAACAGGCTCATGCGTCCGGAGTTGGGCTCGCTGTCGGTCGGGTCGGCCATGGCTCAGCTCGCCGTGGTGGAGAAGCCCTGGACGAAGCGCTCGAAGCCCTCGACGCCCGAGGCGTCGTGTCCGATGCGCAAGAAGTCGTACACGCAGCCGTCCTTCTTGAGCACCACCACCGTGAAGTGCTTCGGCACCCCGTCGAGCTTGGCCAAGAGCACGGTCTTGAGCGCGTCGCGGCCGTCCAGGCCGAGCTTGTCTTGGGACTTTATCTGCCGCTCGGTGAAGTGCAGGAAGAGGTGGTGGGTCAGCGACTCGAGGGGCACGTCGTCGCCGTCCTTTCCGCAGCGTCCGTTCACCGCCACCGTGGCGCCGCCGCCGCGGTCGCGGAACGCCAGCAAGGTGCTGTCGGCCTCGATTTGCTGCCACGAACCGGGCACCGGCCCGACCCGGAACGCGAGCTCGCCGCTACGGTACACCTGGCCGTCGAAGGTCGAGCTCGAGCACGCGACGGCCACGAGGCCGACCAGCAGCGGGACCGCACGGAACATGGCGAAGGCGGACGTTAGCACCCTCGTTGCCTCGGGTCTTGGGTCCGACGGCCGGGCGGGGTCGCGCGGGGCCGGCGGCGTGCTTACTCTGCGCCGAGATGATCCCCCTCCGCGACGAGAACCCCCGGCGGGGTCGAGCCTACGTGAACACCGCGCTGATCGCGGTCAACGTCGCGGTCTGGTTGGTCGTCTGGCTCTGGCTGTGGCGTGGCCGTGAGGTGCTGACCCTGGGCCTCGGCGTGGTGCCGGCCCGGCTACTTGCCGACCCGGCAGGTGACTCGTTCACGGTGCTGACCAGCATGTTCATGCACGGCAGCTGGCAGCACCTGCTCGGGAACATGCTCTTCCTGTACATCTTCGGGGACAACGTCGAAGACGCCCTTGGTCACGGGCGCTACCTGGCGTTCTATCTGCTCGCGGGGCTCGCGGCTGCGGCCGCGCAGGTCGGGGTCGACCCGACCAGCACCATCCCCATGGTCGGCGCCTCGGGTGCGATCGGCGGCGTGCTCGGGGCGTATCTGGTGCTCTACCCGCGGGCGCCGATCGTGGTGCTCAATCCGGTGTTCCCGCTGTGGTTCGTGTTCGGCGTGGTCCTGGTCTTCCCGGCCTGGCTGGTGGTCGGCGAGTGGTTCGCGTGGAACCTGCTGAGCGGCGCGATGTCGCTCTCGGCCCGGGGCGGCGGTGGCGTCGCGTTCTTCGCGCACCTGGGCGGCTTCGCCCTGGGCCTGCTGGCGGTGCGACCGTTCATGTTCCGGCGAGCCCGGCACCCGGCGAAGACATGGCACGGGTTCCGCGCGCCACCTCGCGAGCGGCTGCGCGCCGGCGAGTATCGCGGCGGTCCGCGACGCGACCCGTGGGCGTGGTAGGCTTCGCCCCCCTGTCATGACCACGGTCCGCTTCTACAACACCCTCACTCGCAACGTGGAGCCGCTGAACCCGCGGCATGACCAGAAGGTCGGTGTCTATTGCTGCGGGCCCACGGTCTACGACGTGCCCCACGCCGGCCACGCCCGGGCGGCGGTGGCCTTCGACGTGCTGGTGCGGCACCTGCGCGCGCGTGGCTACGACGTGACCTACGTGCGGAACATCACCGACATCGACGACAAGATCCTGGCTCGCGCCAAGGAGAACGGCGAAGCGCCGCTGGCGCTGTCGCAGCGCATGGCCGACGTGTACCGCGAGCAGATCGCGGCGGTGGGCTGCGCCAGCCCGACCCACGAGCCCAAGGTCAGCGATCACCTGCCGGAGATCTACGCCATCGTCGAGAAGCTGATCGCGCGCGGCGCCGCCTACGTGGTCGACATGCCTGGCGGCACGCGGGACGTGTATTTCTCGGTGCGCAGCTTCCCCGGCTACGGCAAGCTCTCGCGCCGCAAGATCGACGAGCTGGTCTCGGGCGCCCGCGTCGAGAAGGACGAGACCAAGCGCGACCCGCTGGACTTTGCGCTGTGGAAGGGCGCCCCCGAGGCCGAGTGGGGCTGGAAGAGCCCCTGGGGGCATGGCCGGCCCGGCTGGCACATCGAGTGCTCGGCGATGAGCGAGAAGTACCTGGGTCACGGCTTCGACATCCACGCCGGCGGCATGGATCTGATCTTTCCGCACCACGAGAACGAGATCGCCCAGAGCGAGGCCGCCGAGCCGGAGCACGGAGAGTTCGCCCGCGCCTGGATGCACAACGGCTTCGTGAACATCGACAAAGAGAAGATGAGCAAGTCGCTCGGGAACTTCGTGACGGTGCGCGACGTGCTCGAGCGCAACGACCCCGAGGCGTTTCGCTGGTTCTTGCTCACGGTGCACTACCGCGGGCCGATCCAGTTCGACACCGACAAGTTGGACGACGGTCGGGTGGTGTTTCCGGGCGTGGACGAGGCGGAGCGCCGAGTGGACTACGTGTACACGACGCTCGGGCGCTTGGCGGAGCTCGCGGCCGACGCCGCCGGGGTCCCGGACAAGCTGGCCGCCGGGCTGCACGAGCCGCGGATCGAGCTGGGGAAGGCCATGCAACGCGCGCAAGACGCCCTGGACGACGATCTGAACACGAGCGTGGCGCTGGCCGAGCTCGGCGAGATCGCGCGGCTCGGCAACGACGTGTGCGACCTGGCGCTGAAGCGCCGGAAGGACGCCGCCTTCGTCGCCGGCGCGCGGGCGGTGGCCGCCGAGGCGCTGGGTTTGATCGAAGCGCTGGCGCGGCAGCTGGGGTTGCTCGCCGCGACGCGAGAAGAGTACGCGCTTCGGACCCGCGAGCGCCGGCTCGCGCTGCGCGGGCTGTCGGCCGCGGACATCGACGCGAAGATCTCGGCGCGCACCGCGGCGCGGCAGAACAAGGACTTTGCCCAGGCCGACGAGCTTCGGATGGCGCTCGAGGCCCAGGGCGTGAGCCTGAGGGACGGGCCGGGCGGCACCGAGTGGTCGGTCGGCGTGTGAGCGGGCGGCTCAGACCCCGATGAACAAGCGGTGCGCGAAGTTTCGCTCGAGCTTGGCGCGCAGCACCTTTTCCGCCGCGGTCTCGATGTCGTACTCCACGCGCTTGAACTCGAAGCGCTTCTTGTCGGTGTCGTACACGGTGTAGCTGGCGCGGTTGTCGTAGTCGCGCGGCTGCCCGATGGAGCCGACGCTCACGATGTACTTCTTGCCGGGCTCGAGATCGAAGTCGACCGGCGGCAGCTCTTCCACGCTGGTGCGGGTCAGCGCGAACACCTTGCACAGGTGCGAGTGCCCGATCAGCGTGAGGTGCGCCAGCTCGTCGTAGATGGGCAGGCACTCGCGCGCCTGCTCGGGCGCGAAGATGTACTCGAACTCTTCCAGCCGCACCGGCGAGCCGTGGCACAAGAGCACGTTCACGGCTTCGAGGCGGATCTGATAGGGCAGGCCGCGCAGCCAGTCGGTGTTCTCTTTCGACAAGAGCTGCGCATGGGTGTCCAGGGCGTGGCGCGCGGCCTCGTAGTAGTACGAGTAGTCCATGCGGCCCGCGACGGCTGCGTCGTGGTTGCCCAAGATGGTCGACTTGACCAGGTCGCGCACCACGTCGGCGCACTCGTTGGGTGAGCCGCCGTACCCCACCGTGTCGCCCAGGCAGTAGTACTCCTTGATGCTCTCGCTCTTGAACGCCTCGACCGCAGCGCTGAGCGCTTCGTAGTTGGCGTGGATGTCGCTGAGGATTCCGAGGCGCATCGGGGTGCCAGGGCGGGACGCCGAATCTAACACGGCGGGCCCGACCGTTCGGCGGATATGTCGTCATCCGCTCTGGCAGGCAAGCCCAGAGTGCACGTCAGGTGTCCAGGGTTTTGCCCGGTCCGGGACGAGAGCGGGACGAAACCGCCCGATTTGGGGCTAAGCTTCGCCGGTGGCGACCGCCGGTGGACCCGAGGACTTGGGCATCACGCTCCCCCCTCCCGAAATCGCGGAGCTGGCCGAGGCAGCGCGGCAGTACGTGCTGACCGCGGTCGGAACCGAGCTCGACTACAGCCCCGAGACCTTGCCGCTGCTCGACCATTACCTTCGGGGGGCCGGCGAGAACGTTCGCGAAAGGCCCGAGCTGGCCGAGCTCTTGGCGCGGAGCGTCGGAGCGTACTTCGGCGAGGTGGTTCGCCTTGCGCTGCCCAGCTTCTGGCGGCTGCCCTCGTCCGACGCACGCGACTGGCAGGTGTGCCTCGAGCAGGTGTTCCTGGCGTTCAACCCGACGGCGTTCGCCTGGGACGCGCTGTTCGAGTCTGCCGATCACGACGGGCCGTCGTCCGAGCTGGTGCTCGATCGCGAAGATCGCGAAGCGCTGGAGCAACGCCTGGCGGCGCTGCCGCCGGTCAGTGAGTCCGAGTACTGGCTCCTCTCGACTCGCTTCGAGGTGATCGAGATGGCCGCCGATCAAGCCCGGCTCGGGCTGGCGCGCGCGGGGCTCAGCCGTGTGGAGTACGGCCCCGCGGACTACGAGCCCGCGGTCGTCCCCATCGGCCAGGCGTGAACGAGCTCACTCGAAGGTCTGGGTGAAGGCGAAGGTGAGGTCGCCGGTGCCCTTCTCGTCGCCCTTGCCGTCGAGCAGCGCCATCGGGCCCTTCAGATCGGCCGCCGTCGCCCAGGTGCCGTGCGGCGCGAAATCGAGGGTTCCCTTGAACTTCACCCGCAGGCGCATGCTGTTGCCCAGGTTCTGAGTCATGGTGACCGAGGCGTCGAACGCCGCGGTCGAACCGGTGGACTTCTTCAAGATGAACTCGGCGCCGTCGAAGGTGGTCTTGCCGTCGTCCTTGCTGCCGAACAGCTTCAGCATGGCGTCGTTCGACGGCATGAACTTCTCTTCGAGCTTCACCGGACGATCGGGCAAGAACGCGCCGTCGTTGTTCTTCTCGAACATGGTCTTGAACTCGTCGCGGATCAGCTTGAGCGTGGCGTCCGGGACCTTGGTGCCGCCGGTGTCCGTCGCGCCGAGCTTGCCGTCGTCGTAGCGCGTGATGGTGTAGGTCGAGCCCGAGAGGGGGCTCACGGTCTTCTTCTCGGCGGCCGTGCCCTCTTGGGACGTGCTGTGCAGATCCTTCACCTCGACGTCGGCCTTGGTGATGCGATGCTCGTCGGAGTACTTGACGGTGTACTTGCCCTCGAAGGTCGAGGTCTCGCGGTAGGTCTTGCCCTGCAGCGTGAACTTCGAGGTCGTCTTGCGCGTGATGGTGGCGCGGGCCCCCGACTTGGGCACCAAGCGCTGGAAGGTCACGTCGCTCGAGGTCGGCGATGCCGGCGGCGCCAAGGGGTTCGCGCCGGGTTGCGACTCTTGTTCCGCCTTGTTGCCCTGCTTGCAGGCCAACAGGGCAGAAACGACGACGATGGCAGCCGGAAGCAGCGTACGGGCCTGCATGACGAATCCTCCTTCGGGAACCGGGACGGTACTCGATTCCCGGCGAGCGGCGCTACTTTGGCGGCGCGCCGGCGTCGGGCGACCCGCCCACGCTGACGCGCGCCGGCAAGCTCACGACCTGCGGCGGCTCGAGGCTGCTGCCCAGGAAGTCGCGCCAAGAGACCGAGTAGCGACCGGGCAGCGGTCCGATCAACAGCTGCTCCGACTGCGGCCGGACCCACGCCACGGCCACCCCGTCGATCAACACGTACCGGATGGTGTCGCTCTTGTTCACGGCGAGCAGACCCTCCCCGGGCGCCGACTCGCCGGCCGGCTCGGTGGTCGCTGCCTTGGTGTGGAAAGCGGCCAGGTCGTCGCGGGTCAGGAACACGCCGGCGGCCTGAGGCGGGAGCTCGCCCGGGCGGAAGCTCGCGCCGGCGGGCGGGACGAAGAGCTGACCGAACGGCAGCTCGGCCTTGCGCACGACGGCCGAGATCTCGAACCCGAGCTTGCCGCCCTTGGGCCAGCGCAGCTCGGCCTTGAGTGGCGTCAGCCCGTCGTCGCAGATCTTGCTCGCGGGGTCGACGGCCACCAGATCCAAGATCAGTCGGCACAACAGATCTCCAGCGCGGCCGAGGCCCGGCACGTTGCCGCTCTCGAGGGTCACGTCGCCGAGGGGCGCGCGGATCTCGAGCTTGGTCGTCTCGAGGCCGAGCAGCTGGCCCTTGCCGCGCCGCTCGGCCGAGACGCGCGTCAACGGCAGCGCGTCGGCGCGTCGCTCGGAGAAGAGCGCGCGGAGCGTGCCCGAGCGCAGCGCGCGATAGGCATTACCGTCCGGCCAGACCAGGACATGCCCGTAGTGATCGCTGTGCGCGCGCAGCTCGGTGTTCTGCGGCACCGGGAAGGCGGGTGACGCGAACGCGAAGCGCATCCGTCCGATCGGAGCGAGGTCGACGCTGACGCGCAGCGCGGTCTTCTCGCGCGCCTTCTTCAGCGCGTCGTTCGAGAGCTCGGGGGTCGCGTTCGGTCCGGGCACGTCGAGCCACTTGAACGCGCCCTCGAGCGTGACGCCGGTGCCCTCTTTCGGCGTCAGCGTATCGCGCGGCAGGGGCGCATCGTCGCTGAACGGCGTCGGCTCGGGGGGACCCGCCTCGGGAACGAGCAGTCGTCCGGCAGAGTCCGCCGGGATCCCGCCCCGCCCGGCGTCGGCCTTGGCTGCCGGCGCGGGATCGGCCGAGAGCAGCGGCGCCGGCAAGATGCTGGCGTTGGGGCTGGGTTGATTCTGGTTGTCTTGGGTGCCGCCGCCGTTCTGCGACGGGCAGCCAGAGACCAAGAGGCACGCGGAGACGAAGGCAGCTCTCGTGATCATCGGCTCACCGTCGCGCCCGCCCGATGAGCTCGGCCACGCTCGTGCCCTGCCGCTCGCAGTGCGCGGCGATGCCGTCGAGCACCTTCTTGGCGGCGCAAGGGTCGGCGAAGCTCGCGGTCCCGACCTGCACGGCGCTGGCGCCCGCCAGCAAGAACTCGACCGCGTCCCGCCAGGTCGAGATGCCGCCGATGCCGATCACCGGAATGGACACCGCGCCGACCAGATCCCAGACGATGCGCAGCGCGATGGGCCGGAGCGCCGGGCCGCTGAAGCCGCCGGTGCGATTGGCCAGGCGCTGGCGCTCGGTGTCCACGTCGATGGTCATGCCACGAATCGTGTTGATCGCGGTCAGCGCGTCCGCGCCGGCGCCCTCACACGCCTTGGCGACGGCGACGATGTCCCCCGCCTCGGGGCTCATCTTGACCCAGAGGGGCAGCTTCGCCGCTCTTCGCACCGCGGCGGTCACCTGCGCGGCAAGCTTCGGATCTTTCCCGAACTCGATGCCGCCGTGCGAGACGTTGGGGCACGACACGTTGAGCTCGAGCGCGTGCACGCCCGGCTCGCCGCCCAGCCGCTCGGCAATGGCCACGAAGTCGTCGGTGCTGCTGGCGAAGATGTTCGCGACCACCGTCACCCCTCGCTCGCGCAGGACCGGCAGCTTGTCCCGGCAAAACGCCTCGACGCCGACGTTGGCCAGGCCGATGGCGTTGAGCATGCTGGCCGGGGTTTCGCAGATGCGCTCGGGTGGGTTGCCGGCCCGCGGCTCGCGGCTCAGGCCCTTGGTGCAGATGCCGCCGAGCGTGGCCACGTCGAAGAAGTCGTCGTACTCGAGCCCGTAGCCGAAGGTGCCCGACGCGGTGAGCACAGGGTTCTTCAGCTCGAGGGCGCCGATGCGGGTCGCGAGGCGGTTCACGACGCCCTCCCGGCTGCGCGCGGCGGGTGATCGGGGCGGTTCCAGTCGATGCGGCGCGCGTCGATGCAGGGCCCTTCGGTGCACGCGTAGATGTAACCACCGCCTGCGGCGGGCAGCGGGCAGCCCAGGCACACGCCGTAGCCGCAGGCCATGGGCGTCTCGACCGAGACCTCGCAGGGAACGTCGCGGCGGGCGCAGATGTCGGCGACCGCGGCCATCATCCGGTCGGGGCCGCAGGTGAAGACCTCGACGTCTTCGGCTAGCAACGCCTCGAGGACGTCGGTGACCCGACCCCGCTGGCCCCGCGAGCCGTCTTCGGTGGTGACGTGCAGGTCGCTGATCAGCGCCAGATCGTCGTCGAGCGGCAGGTCCTTCTTGGTCCGCCCGCCGTAGATGGCGACCGGGCGGGTGCCGGCAGCCACGAGCCCTCGCGCCAGGAACAAGAGCGGAGCGACGCCGACGCCGCCGGCCACGAGCACCGGGCGCCGACCGGGCGAGGGCGCGCGCCACGGCACGCCGAGGGGTCCGACCAGCGAGAACGGCTCGCCGGGCTCGGCGCGCGCCATGCGGGTCGTGCCTTCCCCCACCACCTTCACCAAGATCGACGGGGTGGGGCCGCCGCTCAGGTAGCTCATCGGTCGCGGCAGCAGCGGGGCGTCGCCCCACTCGGCGCCGCGCACCATCAGGAACTGACCCGGCGCCGCGCCGAGGTCGCGGCCCACGTCGAAGGTGAGCACGTGGTAGGCGTCGCCCATGCTCTCGCGTCGGAGCAGCGGCGCGACGACCTGCGAGCGATGCGGCGCCATGTCAGTCGACCTCCGCCTCGTCGTGGCCAAGGGCGATCTGCCCGGTGTTCGGATCGATGCAGAGCTTCATCTCGATGGCGTCCTCGGAGTTGTCTGCGTAGTAGCCGCGCCGGACCAGATGGATGGAAAAACCCAGCGATCGGTACAGCGAGATCGCCGCCAGGTTCGAGCGGCGCACCTCCAGTAGCACGAGACGCTTCCGATCGCGTATGGCCCCCGCCAGCGCCTCGGAAAGCAGCGCCCGCGCTGCTCCCCGGCGCCGGGCGTTCGGGTGGGTCGCCACGTTGATCACGTGGAGCTCGTCGGCGACCGACCAGGTCAAGAGCACGGCCGACGCCGGCGCACCGGGCGCGGCGCGGGCGACCTGCAAGCTCGCCCAGGTCTTCGCCAGCTCCGCGTCGAGGTCAACCTGCTGCCCGGTGAGCGCGGCGATCTCGAGCACGGTCGCGCGATCGGCCGGGGTCATGGCCTCGACGATCATGACAGCGCCCAGGCGCGAACCGCGAGCAGGGCGGGGTCGAGGGAGAGGAGGAGCGAGCCGTCGCCGCGCAAGATGGCGCCGCCGTAGGGACCGCTGTCGGCGAGCAAGGTCGGCAGCGGACGCAGGTTGCACTCTTCGACCTCGCCCACCCCGTCGATGCCGACCCGAACCGTGGGGATGCCACGCAGCGCGACCTCGATCGACAGCGGGCAGCGCGGCGGTGCTGCCTCGCCCAGACAGCGGAGCAGCGGCGCCGCCGGGCGATCGGCCGCGTCGAGCTCGATCTTGCCGGCGAAGCTCACCGGCAGCGCCACTCGAAAGGCGCCCGCCTCGAGCCAGATCACGTCGGTGGTGAAGCGCTCGCTCGGCACCTCGAGGGTGGCCCTGAGGCCGCTGCCCGGCCGCCGCTCGAGCCGGATCGTCCCACCCAGCCGCCGCACGGCGTTCAGCGCGAGATCGAGGCCCACGCCGCGACCCGCCAGAAGATCGGCCTCGCGCTTGGTAGTGAGCCCGGGCACGAACAGGAGCGAGAGCAGGTCGTCGTCGCCGGCGGCGCGGGCGGTTTCGGCGCTGATCGAGCCCCGCTCGACCGCCGAGCGCCGCACGCCCTCGATGTCGACGCCGCGCCCGTCGTCTTCGCACACGATCGACAAGAGGTCGCCGACGCGCTCGGCCGAGAGCGAGAGCGTGCCGACCGGATCTTTACCCAAGGCTCGTCGCTCTTCCGGCCGCTCGAGCCCGTGCGCCAGGGCGTTTCGCGCCAGCTGCATCAGTGGGTCGACCAGGCGCTCGGCGATCTCACGATCGAGCGGCGCGTCGCCCGCGCGGACCAGCACGCGGACGCCGCGGTCTTCGCGCGCGGCCAGGCGCTCGACGGCGGCGCCGATCTTCCCGAGCATGGACGAGAGGGTGGTGCGGCGGACCAGCGCGATCTCGCGCCGCACGTCGTTCGCGGCGACCTTCAAGCGCTCCGCCCCTCGTCGTCCCAGCGCGCTACCGTGCTCCAGATCGTCGGCGGCGGCGCCGAGCGACTTGCCCACCGCGTCCAGCGTGGCGAGGGCCTTGGCCGGGGGCCCCCAAGGTCGCGGGGGGCCGAGCAGCCGCAGCGCTTCGGCCAGCGCGGCCCGCTGTTCGCGAAGCAGCTGCACCTCGTGCTCGGCGACGGCCGCCGCCCCCGAGACCTCGTCCTGGGCGAGCCGGATCAGCTCGACGCGCTCGAGCACGCGTTCGAGCGACACCCCGTGCACGCGCACCATCTGCTCGCCGGTGTCCTCTTCCGGCGCCACCGACACGCGCCGAGGGGGCGCCTCGGTGGTGTGTCGGCCCCGCGAGCGCAGCGTGTCGAGGGCGCTGGTCGGGTCGTCGACCAGGGTGATCAGCACGCTGAAGTGGCGCGGCAGATCCGCGGCCATGCGGCGCAGATCGAGGCCGGGCAGCTTGAGCTTTGCCTCGAGGCCGTGACAGTACCAGGTGGTCAGATCGTCCCCGATGGCCGCGGCCGCGCCCTTCACCGAGTGCACGGCGCGGATCCCCTCGGTGAGCGCGCTCGCGTCTGCCGGGCGCTCGAGCACGCGCTCGAGCTCGGCCACGCGCTCGCGAACGGTGGCCTGGTACTCGGCGCGGTACGCGGGGTCGACCGCCGACGGCAGGAGGCCCGGGGGCGGCTCGGGCCACTCGGTGTCGAAGGCGGGGCGGCCCGCGCGCAGCCGATCGACCACCTCGCGCATCAACCGCGAGGCGTCCCGGCGCGCGTTCGGATCTCCCCTTCTCAGCCGGGCCGAGAGCTGCGCGATGACCAGCGAGAGGTCGGTGTGCCCGGCCATCGCCGACGAACCGCGGAAGGTGTGCAGCACCGCCCGGACCTCGCGGGGCTCTGCCGCCGGGTCGTCGAACACCGACGAGCGCCTCTCGATCTCGTCGGCCAGGATGGCGTCGAGCTCGGTCGCGCTCACGGGCTGTCGTCCGACTCGTCGCGGTACTGCTCGCGCATCAACTCGATCAGCGGCCCCAGCGTGGGGCCCAGCGAGCCGAAGAGCGACTTGTTCTGGGGCCGGGCCGCGAGCGCCGTGAGCGCCTCGACCAGCGCGCGGGCGTGGTCGGCGGCCTCGGCCACCATCCGCGCGCTCTCGGGGTCGGTGCGGGTGACGTGCTTGACCCGCGCCGAGACGTCGGCCAGCGCCGTCGAGACATCGCGCTGCACCGCCTGCAGCTGCAAGATGTCACGAGCCACGTCGGCCGTCCGAGCTTGGGCGCTCTCGACCTGCTCGCGGAGCTTGTCTCGGTCTTTGTCCATCTGATCGAAGGCCGAGGTGTGCTGCTCGAGGGCGGACATGGCTCGGGCCGCGTGGGCGCGGATGTCCTCGGCCACCAGCACCAGGGGCTTGCCCGCCGGGTCGCCGAGCCGCGCGCCTTCGAGCCCCGCGTTCAGCGCCGTGAGTCGGATCTGCTCGAGCGCTTCGCGGGCCGCGGCCAGGCTGGTCCGGGCCTCGCGCGAGCGCGAGAAGAGCAGCTTCACCCCGTCGACCGCGGCGTCGAGCAAGCTGCGTTGTTGCGCCGCGCTGGCACCCGCGGCCTGGCTGGCCGAGAGCGCCGTCTCGGCCGAGTGCTCGGCCTTCTCGGACGCGCGGAACAAGAGCGCGTCTTCCACGCCGCGGCTCGGCTCGGGGGGTCTTTCGCCGCTGAGCGTCTCGCGCAGGCCGCCGATCAACCGTCCGAGCTTCATGCGCTGGTCTCCAATGCCTTCTCGATTTCTGCCGTCACATCCAGGGGGGCCACGGTCCGCCCCGAGTGCTCGACGCCGCCCTCGCCCTTCTCGAAGAACCCGGTGTCGAGCACCTCGACCCCCCACAGGCCGACGACCTCGCCCGCGCTCAAGCACACCACCAGGTGCGGACCGGTGTCGCCCAGGCGCGCGACCGGCACCACCTTGCCGGCGACCCAGGCCATGCTGAGCGGACTGCCGGGCACCGCCGACAGGCGCGGGCGGGCGTGCACGCTGTGCACCACCAGCGCCGGAAGGAACCGCGGCTCGCCCCGCACCGACACGATCATGCCGGCGCCGGTGCCCATCAGTTGGCGCTCCGCCGCCGCACCAGCCGCGAGTTCAGGAACTGGTAGATGATCTTGCAGACCTCGAACGAGCTGCCTTCCATGAAGTCCACGACCTCGCGGACGGTGCGCTGGCCGTCGATCGCCTCCAGCACCGCCAGCTCGCGCTTGGTCAGCTTCGACTCGTCGCCGTGGCGCTCGATCGCGCCTTCGTCCTGGGCGATGACCTCTTCGAAGTCGAAGGTGCCCTCGATCAGGCGCCACTCGTCCACGCGCCGGAAGCCTTCCATCACCAGGGCGCTGGTCGAGAGCCCCAGCCGCACCGTCGAGACCTCGGGCGGGATGCCCACGGTGAAGGTGAAGCGGCCGGTCTTCCAGCGCACGACCTCGTACACCAGCTCGGAGGTCTGGCGGGTGATGGCGTGGGTGATGGCCTCGGGCTCGACCAGACCCAGCTCTTTGAGCACGTCGCCGAGCAGGCGCCGGGAGCCCGAGCGCTGCCCGAGCACGGTGTCCAGGTCCTCACGGGTGATGGCGGCCGACTCGACCAGGTAGCGACCCAGCAAGAACTCGTCGCGCACCCCGCGCGAGCGCGCGAAGTCGATGTTGCCCTCGCGCACGAACAGCGTGATCTCGCTCTTGGCGTTCGAGATCACCAGACCGCCGGTCTGATGCTGCAGGTGCAAGAGCTGAAGGATCTCGGCGATGGAGATGACCGAGACGTCGCCGGCCAGCACCTCTTGGGTGTTCTCGCCGAAGTCCAGGGTGCGCAAGAGGCTGGTGAGGGCGCCCATGTTCTCGGGCGTGAGGGCGCGCTTCACTGCCTCGCCCAGCTTGTTCACGGTGTCCGGCGACACGCCCGAGGTCGACGCCAGCTCGGGCGTGACCAGCTTCACCAGGTTCGCCGCGAAGACCATCGCCGTCTGTGCTCGGCGCAGGGCCGGGTCGTCGCTGGCCACCACCTGGCTCGCCGAGAGCGGCTCGGCGATGGTGGACTCGTCGGGCATGGTGTTCGGCTCGGGCACCGCCGGGCCGCGACCCTCTTGGTGCTTCTTGAGCGCGCCTTCGACCACCGCGATCAGCCCGCGGGCGTCGAAGGGTTTGGTGATGGCGTCGATGGCGCCGGTCTGCTGGACGAACTGCCCGCGGATCTTGTCGCCCTTGGCGCTCATCAGCACGACCGGCGTGTTCGCACGATCGGGGTTCGCGCGCAGCTCGCGGCAGAACTGGTAGCCGTTCATCCGCGGCATCACGAAGTCGAGCAACACCAGATCGATCTCGATGCCGCTCTTGATCTTGATCAGGGCGTCCTGGCCGTCTTCCGCGGTCACCGGCTCGTAGTCCTGGGACGCCAAGATCGACGCCACGACCTTGCGGATCGTGGGGCTGTCGTCGACCACCAGGATGCGGGCGCCCATCGCGGGCCGCATTCTAGGCGGGTCGTGCGGGGCGGAACCAAGAATCGCCCCGGCCGGGGCTCACGAGCCTTCGGTAGCCGTCCGGATGTGCAGGTCGGCGAGCTGCTGGGGGCTCACCGGGTTCGGGGCGTCGCTCATCACGTCCGTGCCCTTCTGGGTCTTGGGGAAGGCGATCACGTCCCGGATGCTGTCGCTGCCGGCGGCCAGCATGGCCAGCCGGTCCATGCCGAGGGCGATGCCGCCGTGGGGCGGCGCGCCGAACCGCAGGGCGTTCAAGAGGAAGCCGAACTTCTCTTGGGCCTCGTCGTCCGAGATGCCCAGCGCCGAGAACACCCGCTTCTGCACGTCTGGGTCGTGCAGGCGGATGCTGCCGCCGGCGATCTCGAAGCCGTTCAGCACCAGGTCGTAGCGGTGGCAGAGCACCCGGCCCGGGTCCTTCTCCAAGAGCGACACGCTCTCGTCGTGGGGCCGGGTGAAAGCGTGGTGCGCCGCGCCCCAGCGCTTCTGCTCGTCGTCCCACTCGAACAGCGGCGGATCGACCACCCACAGGAAGTTCCAGTGATCGCCGTGGCCGACCTCGGGGATGAGGCCGAGCTTCTTGGCGACGTGGACCCGCAGGTTGGCCAAGACCGTGTGGACCATGTTCGCCTTGCCGAACTGGAACAAGAGCAGGTCGTTCTCCTTGGCGCGGCAGTGCGAGTTGATGGCGTCACGCAGGTTCGGGTCGATGGTCTTGGCGAAGGGCGACTGCGTCCAGCTGCCGTCGGCGCCCACCTTGGCGCGGGCCAGGCCCGCGGCGCCCATGCTCTTGGCCAGCTGCTCGAGCTTGTCGGTGTCGGTGCGCGACAGGCCCGCGTCTCCGGGCACCACCATGCACTTGACGATCTCGGCGGGCAGATCCCGGCGGTGCACGCCGGACCGGAACTTCTCGGCGATGGGCTGCCAGAACGGCACGCCCCCGCCGCCGTGCTCGATCACCAGATCGGTCAGGTCGACGTGCTTCATCGCGAAGCGCAGGTCCGGCTTGTCGTTGCCGTAGTCGCGCATCGAATCGTCGAACTTCATCCGGGGGAAATGGCCGTCCGGGTAGAGCTTCTTCAGGTCGATGCCCAGCCCCTCTTTCCAGATGGTGAACACCAGGCCCTCGACCAGCGAGAAGATGTCGTCTTGGTTGACGAAGCTCATCTCGATGTCGATCTGAGTGAACTCGGGCTGGCGATCGAGCCGCAAGTCTTCGTCGCGGAAGCAGCGCACGATCTGGAAGTAGCGCTCGTACCCCGCCACCATGAACAGCTGCTTGAAGATCTGCGGGCTCTCGGCCAGGGCGTAGAACTTTCCGGCGTGCAGCCGCGCCGGCACCAGAAAGTTCCGCGCGCCGCCCGGCGTGTACTTCACCAGGAACGGCGTCTCGATCTCCATGCAACCCTGGCTCGAAAGGTAGTTGCGGGTGGCCTGGTTGATGGTGTGGCGCATGCGCAGCGCGCGCTGCAGCGGCCGGCGCCGGAGGTCCAGGTAGCGGTACTGCAGGCGCACCTCTTCCCGGGTGTCGATCTGGTCGGTGATCTCGAAGGGGGGCGTCTCGGCCTTGTTGAAGATCGTCGCCTCGGTCACCACCACCTCGATCTCGCCGGTGGCGAGGTTCGGGTTGGCGGCCGGAACCATCTTGTTCTCTTTCTTGCTGAACTGCTCGCCGCGTGAGCGCACGCGGCCCCGGATGCCGATCACCCACTCGCCACGGACCTGCTCGGCCAGATCGTGGGCCTCCTGGGAGGCGTCCGGGTCGAACACCACCTGGGTCAGCCCGTCCCGATCCCGCAGATCGATGAAGATCAGCGAGCCGTGGTCGCGGCGACTGTCGACCCAGCCGAAGAGGACCACCTCTTGGTCGATGTCCGAGGCGCGCAGGGCGCCGTTCGAGTGGGTGCGCTTGAGCTCGTCGATGAAGCGGGCCACGGGGTGTCCTTTCGGGGGGCACCGCTTTTAGCGCGCCCGCGGCCGAAGGCCCAAACCCCCGGCGGCGATCCCCCGGAAATTGGGCCGAATTCCCTGCAGATCGTAACGCTCTCGGGGGTGAGCCTCCGCGCCCCGCGCCCCCAGCCCCCGCTGCTCCGTCCCGAGCGGCACTGGCTCTACCCGTTCTTCGGGTGGCTGGCCCTCGCCGTTCCGCTGATCGTCACGCTGCTCCGCACCAGCGCGTTCACCCAGTGGCGAGACGACTTGCCGATCGTGCGCGCCCTCGGGCTCGTGCCGATCGGCGGCGAGGGAACGCTCTCCAGCGTGCTGATGCAAGCCGCGTCGCTCTTGCCGATCGGCGGGCGAGTGCTGCGCGCCGCGTTGCCCAGCGCGCTCTGTCTCGCGCTGGCGGCGCGCCTGGCCTACGCGCTCACCGCGCGCCTGCTCGAGCAGAACGCGTGGACCCCGCGGCTCACCCCGTTCCTGGCGCTTGCCGCCGCGCTCACCGCGACCCTTGCGCCCACCTGGCAGCTCGAAGGCACCATCGCCGGCGGCGCCACCCTCGCGGCCGCGCTGGTGCTGGCGGGCGTGCTCTTGCGACCCAGCGCCGACACGCGCGACGCCCGGGTCTGGCTCGGCTTCGGCGCGTTCGTCGGCCTGACCACGATGGAGAGCCACGCCGCAGGCGCCGCGCTGCTGCTCGCGCTGGCCGCGCAGATCTTCGCCATCGGTGAGGTCCCGCCGAAGCGAGGCGTTGCGCTCGCAGCCCTCGGGGGTTTGGTGCTGATCGCGCTGTGCGCCATCCCCATCGCCGTGCGCCCCCTCGCGTCCCGCGCCTGGGTGCATCTGGGCCTCACGCTCTCGTCGGCCAGCGTGGCCGGCGTGGACGCCGCCGCGTCGCGCACCGGGATCCTGAGCACCTGGTTCGCCGAGGTCGGCGTCATCGCCTGCGTGCTGGCGCTGGGCGGCCTGGGCTGGGGCCTGATCCGCGGTCGCACCCGGTGGATCGCGGTCCCCCTGGCCGCTCTGGTGGTGGCCGACGTGGTCTTCCCGGCCACGCGCGGCGGCCTGCTCTCGGCCGATCCGCTCGCCCCGATTCGCCTCCTGGCGCTGGTCGCGCTCGCCGCCGCCGCTGCGCTCGGCGTGCACAGCGCGGCGGTCGCTCTGCAGCGCTCCGATCTGCCCTTCGCGCGGACGGCCGCGGCGCTGCTCGTGGCCTTCGACTTCACCCTGGTGCTGGTCACCGCCGAGGACTCGGGCTTCCCCGCCGACCGCACCGCGCAGAACGCCGCCGAGGTCTGGACCGACGAGGCCCTCGGCGGCTTGCCCCATCGCAGCTTGCTCCTGGTCCGATCCGAGACGGTGGCGTGGCGCCTCTGGGCTGCGCGCGTCGCCCGCGGCGAGCGACCCGATGTGGTCGTGGTCCCGCTGCCCCTGCTCGGCAAAGGCTCGGTCGCGACCAAGCTGCTCGCCCTCGAGCCCGCGCTCGCGCCCCTGATCCGCGACATGGCGGTCAGCGGGGCGCCCAGCGAGGGCGCGCTCTCGAGCCTGGCGGACGCCCGCCCGCTCTACGTCGAGCTCGATCCGAGCTGGGACAAACGCCTGGTCGATCACCTGATCCCCAAGCCCTTCTGGCTTCACTTCGCGCCCCACGCCTACGGTCGATCCGACCGCACCATGGCCCTCGAGAAGGGCCGCCGCCCGTTCAAGCGCGTGCTCGACGCGGCTCAATCCCCCGAGCACAAGGACCAGGCCACCATCACCATGCTCAGCGTGCGCACCCAAGAGCAGGCTATCGCCCTGGCGGCGCTGGGCGATCGCGAGAGCGTGGGCGAGCTGATTTCCGACCTGCGCGCGATCGATCCCGAGCACCCGTTCGCCGCGGAGGTCGAGGCGCGGATGAAGAAGCACGCCAAGGGCCGGGTGGACGTGAGCGGGCTGATCCAGTGAGGTCGCGCCCCACGCTCGAGGGCGCCGCCCCTACTTGGGGCCGACGTAGTCCTGACAGCAGAGCTCGCCTGCATTGTCAGCCGTGCACCGCTTGCCCGCGCGGAACAACTTGATGCAATTCTGGACGAGCCGATAGTAGTAGTCGCCGGTGGCGTTTTTCGCGGGCTCGATGTCTCGGTTGTACTCGTGGGTGTACTGGTCCAGAAAACAACCGTAGCTCTTGTCGAACGCATTGTTGCAGTCGCACGCCGGCGAGCCGCACGCCCAACGGCCGACCACCCACTCGTTCCATCCCGTGATCGTGGCGATCGGTGTCTCGGGGTTGTTCAGTAGCGTTTCGAACTGCTTTCGGAACGTCTTGCCGTAGTGCTTGGGCGTCGACGTGGTGGTGTGACTCATGTAGTCCGCCTGGTACGCCACCGAGATCGGAAACTGTTCCGTCGCTCCCCCTTTGGACGACAAGCGCTGGCCGCAGGGTTGGCTCTTGAGAGGGCTAGCGTCGCACTTCTCGACGTAGCTCCACTTCTCCGTGCCCTCGGGCTCGAAGGCCCACATCTTGCGAACGGTGTAGTTGGCCGCCAGCGCCGCCAGCTTGGTACTGCTGACTGGATACGTGCTGTTCTCGGTGACCAGCAGCAGCGGCTTGCCCTGGTACTGGAAGGTCAGGTTGGTCCCCGCGAGCAGATTGAGCAACGTGTAGACGATGTACTTGCTGTCGGGCTGCTTGCAGGCGCTCGGCGAGAGGTACGTCGGACAGTCGGACACCGGTACCCACGGCACTATCTTGGGTGCGCCGGGGATCGTCTTCCACACGTTGACCATCGACGTGAAGGGCTTGACGATCATGTCCTCTGGCTGGTCGCACAGCGCGCTGGTGTTGTAGTTGTGGTTGGTGACGTCCACGAAGACGAAGTCAGCCCCCATGTCCCGGAGCATCTGGGCGTGCTGAGTCAGCCGGGCCACGTTGTCCGTCAGGCAGTAGTATCCCGCAGCCGGCTCGCCCCACCAAAATGACGTCTGTTTGTTCGGATCCGACGGCCACGGTGGCCATGACTGCTGGCCCGCCAGGCACTTCGAAATGTCGTGGACGTCGCCGGACGAGGGGCAATGCCAGGTGTGATAGAAGACGCCGATCTTGGTGAGCTTGGGATTGAACGGCTTGTCCACGCAGGTGTACGTGGGGAGGTCGCACCGGTAGCGGGTCCCCGGACAGTCCGAGTCCTTCTGGCACTCGACGCAGTGGCCTCCCGGAGTGCAGACGTTGCCGGAAGGCTTCCAGTTGCAAGGCTGCAGGAAGGGGACGCACTTGTCTCGACACGAGCCGGCGAAGCAACCGTAGCCGACGCCGCCGCATTCGGCGTCGCTGGTGCAGCTCTGGGGCTTGGGAGCGTCGGGACCTGCGTCGGCGGCCGTCCCGCCGCTGCTTCCCGTTCCACTTGCTCCACCGCCGGCAGCAGCACCGCCGGCAGCAGCACCGCCGGCAGCAGCACCGCCGGCAGCAGCACCGCCGGCAGCAGCACCGCTGGCCCCGCCATCGTTGCCTTGCCCGCCCACCGCGGCGCCGCCCGAGCCGCCGGACGCCGGCTGGCCCCCATCGCCGGACGAACCGGCAGTCTCATTGGCTGCGCAAGCCCCTGCCAGGGCGAGCCCAGACAGCACCATCACCGTCGAAAGCGAGTTGGACGTCATCGTCAGCGCCGCACGAGCTCAGCGGTTCGAGGGTCCCAGAACACCCGAGCACCTCGCGCCTGTCAACCGGCGGGGGACCGGGCCCGATCAGCTGCGGTTCGACGAAGCCGCGGCGCCCAGCATCACCGCCGCCACACCGAGCAGCACGCCGCCCACCGCGAGGGCGCCTGACTCCTGCATCTTGCGGTCGGACTCAGCGAGCACCGCGCCCTGCTTCGCGCGCCAGCAGGCCTCGCAGCACAGCCCGTCTTCGGTGATGTTGGCGCGGTCGGCGCTGATCTCGCCCTTGCAGCTCGCGCAGCGGATCTTGCGGGTGTCGCCCAGCGGCATCTTCGTCGGCTCGCGCCCCGCCAGCCGGTCCACCAACACCGAGAGCTCGAAGGGGTCGAACCACGTCCCGTGATCGCCACACACGTCGAGCTCGATGCCCTGGGTGATCACGCGGTCGAGCACGGCGGTGCAGACCGGACAGCTCGGGCTCACGCCCCGCGGGGCGCGGCTGCGCGCGTTCCCGCCCGCGCGTCGGGCCAGGTCGGCGAACACCGCGTCGGGTGCGCTCAGCACCTGCCGCGCGCTCGCGTTGTCGATCCAGATCCCGCCGCAGCCCCCGCAACCCGCGAGCTCGACGCCCTTGGCCACCACGCTGACCAGTCGCTTGCGGCAGTGGGGGCAGCGCAGCTCGACGGCCTCGGGCGCCCCCGCGCCGACGACCTGCACGACCTTCTGCACCACCTGCACCGGCACCGCGACCTCGACCTGCCGCTGCAAGGGCGCGTTGACGCGGTCGCAGAAGGTGCAGGTGACCTGACGCTCGAAGTCGCGCTCGAGGGGCGCGCCGCAGTGGTCGCACTGGCTCATCGGGGCCTATGCTAGCTTCCGGTTGCCCTCAGGAGGAGTGGCCGAGTGGTCCACCGACTTGCTAGACCGCCCCGAGGTCGAGCTCTTTGCGGAGCAGCATGGGGGCACGGCTATCGTAGAAACGAGCTGACGCAGGCGGCGATGTCGGCAGCCTTCGACCACTCGACCCGAAAGGAGTAGGATTCGGCCACGATGCACGCTCTGAAGGCTCAGGTGAAGAACGGCCGGCTCGTTCTCGATGAACCGACGGACCTCCCGGAAGGCGAAGTCGTCTTCCTCCAGCTCGTCGATGGCGTGGTGGCCCCCGCCGATGACAACATGGACCCGGTGGAGCGAGCCGCACTCCACGAGGAGCTGGAAGCGTCTCTGGCCGAAGCCGATGCGGGGCAGACCGCGGACTTTGGGCAAATGATCGGGGAGCTTCGGTCGCGGCTTTGAAGTTCGAGGTCTCGAAGCGAGCCCGTCGCCAGGTCGAGAAGATCCAGGGCTGGTGGCTCCAGAACCGTCCAGGAGCCCGTGGACTTTTTCTCGACGAGCTGGCCGCCGCCGAGAGCGACCTCCGCGTAACCCCCGACCTCGGGGCGATCTACTCGGAGCACGAGCGTGGGACGGTTCGCCGAGTACTGCTCCCGAAGACCCATCACCACCTGTACTACCGGTACCGACCGGACCGTGACGAACTGGTGGTTCTCTCCGTCTGGGGTGCTCCCCGTGAACGAGGTCCGAAGCTGTGAAGCCCAAGCTCGACATCGACAAGGTCGCCACCTTCTACCGGGTTGGCGCAGAAAGGCAGGATTCCCCGTTACCAACCCGTGCTTGAATCCGTCGCGCTTACGATGTCTTGAAGTTCATCTTGGAGGAGTGGCCGAGTGGTCTAAGGCAGCGGTTTTGAAAACCGCCGTACCGGTAACGGTACCAGGGGTTCGAATCCCTTCTCCTCCGCTCACGTCTCGTCGCGCCCGGAGCCAAGGGTGAGTTGCTTGGGCTCGTCGGCTTCGGCTGCCTCCGAGCTGTCCGCCTGAAGAACCTGGCTGACGACTCGCTCTGTGACCTCCTCCAGGTAGCTCCGCAGCGTGTCGCTCAGCTGGGTGTACTCGGGCCAGAGTGTCTCGTCTACGAACCGGCGCGGCACCTTCAGCATGACGGTCGTGTAGCGCTGGCCGCGGCGGCGATACGGCACGAGCTCGTAGCGGCGACAGAGCGCGAGGAACACGCGGCGGGACCAGGCGTCGACCAGAGTGAACTTGTACTCGATGGGCGGGTCGAGGGCGCGGACGTGGGCGCGTCTCGCGGTCAGTGCAGCGCTGGGAGCTCGCGCTCCAGAATGGGCTCCATCATGCCTTCGGCCCAGAGTGTCTCCTGCCAGGAGTGGATGACCATCTCGTCCTGCTTGCAGATCATGCAGAACGCGACGATCGAGTCGTCGGGCTCTTTCCGCACCCACATCAGGCCCGGGCAAGCCTTTCGGTGGGGTCGCCGATTGCACTCGACGAGCGTCTCGCGGAGCGAGCCTTCGGGCAACGGCCCGCCGTACTCGATGAAGCGCGCGACCCGAAGAACCCGGCGACGAAGGCGGGGTTCCTCGGGGAGGTTCCCGTCGGCATCGAGCCAGTGGTTGGGGTCGACGATGAGGAGCACGAACGCTGGCTACCCCGACTCCTGTCGGGACGGAAGCAGGCTCCTGTTGGGCCGGCCATCCCGAGACCGCCTGGTCCCAGTCCCAGCCCGAGCTGTCCTGCCGGGAGGCTCAACGGAAAGAAGTCCGCATCGGGGTCAGTCCAACAGTCCGACGTCTGCCGGTGGCACGACGATCGGCGGGCTGGTCGCGACGCGGAACCGCTCGAAGTCTGCAGGGTCCAGCGTGACGATCGCACGGGCGCCAGCACTCTCGGCGGCGATGATGTGCAGCGTGTCGTAGACAGCTCCCGAGATCGCGCCGACCGAAGCGCACCGCGCGGCCGCCGCTCGATAGAGGTTCGCCGAGCCCGGAACGACTTCGAACGCCTGAAGCAGAGCCTCGATCGCCTGCGCTGCGGACTTGGGAGCGATGCGCACGCCCGGGATTGCGGTGGCCGTCGCGAAGAGCTCGGCGATGACGTGCGCGACCACGACGCCGGAGACGCGGCCTTCTCGCGTTGCCGCGTCCCAGGGCTTCATGACTTCGTAACGCGGATGTCCCGGCAGTACGAGCGGCAGGAGTGCCGAGGTATCGAAGGCAACCCGAACGCTCACTCCAGCCCCAAGAGCTTCCTGCTGCGTTCGTCTTGCGAGCGTTTGACGCTCACGGCGCTCCAATCGATAGCGACGCCCGCCGGGAGCACGAGCCGCAGGCGGCCATCGACCTCGGCTAGCGTTGCCTCGGGCGGTTCGGTGGGCTGAACGGGCTCATCGACCATCACCAAGAGCTTGGCCTTCCCGGTGGGCACCTCCGGCGGCAGCTCGACCTCGAGCTTCCGGTTCTCCGGGACGGTCACGTCGATCGTGGCGGCAGTCTTCATTGCCCAAGGAGTGTCGCACAGGCGAGCTTCGGCGCCCAATCTTGGCACCCATCTTGGCAAACCACCCCCGCAGCGGTTTTCCACGCCGAGAACCCGCCGCAATCACACGCGCCGCACCCAGCTTGCCAGGATTCCGCGGAGTCTTTGAAAACCGCCGTACCGGTAACGGTACCAGGGGTTCGAATCCCTTCTCCTCCGCTCACGTCTCGTCGCGCCCGGCGCCAGGGGTGAGTTTGATTTCTGTCGGGACGGAAGCGGGCTCGTCATCGCCCTTTCAGTCTGGCGCGCGGCGCCCTAGCGTGCGCGGGCATGTCACACGCCAGAGCGAGCGCTGCGCTTCTGTTCTTTGCCCTCCTGGCCTGCAAGGGCGGCGACAGCGGCTCGCTCGAGCTCAAGTTCGAGGGTGAAGCGACCACCATGAAGGTGGGAGCTGCGCTGGCCGTGCCACGACCGTTCGGCGACGGCTCCATCTATCAGTTCATGCTCTACAACGAAGGCGTGAAGAGCGCGCCCTGCAAGGGGGACGACTTCCACGACACGAGCCCCGTGGGGGGCACGAACTGGGCTGTTTCGCTGGAGATGGCCCCGATCGGGGAACCGCTGCGGGCGACCGACAAGAACAAGATCTATCCCAAGGCGATGCCGCGCTTCTACTTCGTGAGAACGCAAGGGGAGTACAAGGGGTCGTCGGTCAGGGGGATCGCCGACAGCGGCTCGAACGCGACCCTCACGGTCTTGTCCGTGGACGGTGACGTGATCCGGGTGCGCGTGGATGCCACCGGCGCAGAGTCGTTCATCAGAGGCGAGTTCAAAGCCAAGATCTGCAAGCCCGAATAGACGGCGCGCGCCGCGACCAGTGGACAGGCCGCCGCAGCGCGAGTACTCGACAGCCATGCGGCTCGAACCGGTGAGATCGCTCGGGGGCTGGTTCGTCATCGCCGCGGCGCTCCTCGCGTGCAAGGGGGGCTCGAAGGGTGAGATCACCCAGCCCAAGCTGGGGACCATCAGCGGCTCGATGCCGAACCTGAAGCTTCGGGCCGAGACCACGCGCCTGCCGCTGGTTCCCAGCCGGAGCGGGAACACCGACAAGAACTTCGGGATCTGCTTTCACTACAAGAACCCGTCGGCTCTGGGTGACGTCGCGATCGTCGTGACGCCGCCGAGCGCCATCAAGACGGACAGCGTGGAGCTGCAGAAAGAGAAGGTCGGCGGCGGTGTTCGGATGAAGCTCGACCCGCTCTCCGGCAGCGAAGGCGACTATTGCCAAGAGATGTTCTTCGAAGCAGGGGACCCGCCGGGCAGGTGGCGGTTCGAGCTTCAGGCCGGAACAAGTGCGGTGAAGGCGTGGGACGTAGAGGTCTACGCGCCCTGAGCTTCGGCCACCCCGCTCAGAGCTCTTTGGTCGGCGCCGGAGGCTTCTTGTACGGCACCTCTTTGGTCGGCGCCGGAAGCTTCTCGTTGGTCGGCGAGACTCCGACCTCTTTGGTGGGCGACACCCCCGCTTCCTTCGTCGGGGTCGGCAGCGCTTCTTTCGTGGGTGACGGCAGCGCCTCTTTGGTGGGCGAGACGCCGACCTCTTTGGTGGGGGAGAGCGTCTTGGCTTGGCCCGCCACCAGGCCCTTGCTGGCCGGCGCGGTGCCGGGCGTGCCCTTCTCGTTGGCGCCGGCTTGATCGCGGGCGTTGTTTCCCTCCGGATCGGCTGCTGGATCTGCGCCCGGTGCGCCCGGTGCGCCCGGTGCCACTGCGCCCGGTGCGCCGGGCTGACCTTGGGCCTGCGGCGATTCGGGCGAAGCCTGCGCCGCTACGTCCTCGCCCTTGGAGCCGAGCTTGCATCCGCCGGTGGTGGCCGCCAGCGCGAGGGCTGCGGCCAGGAACTGCTCACGATTCAGCTTCATGGAAACCTCCGCGAAGACCCAGGCTACCGGCGCTCGGCCCGCGAGGATAGTGGCGGCCGGCCGGGAGTTTGGGTAAAAGGGCGGCCATGCGAATCGACCGTGACAAGTTCTACGCCGCTGCTCTGACTCTCTCCCTCGCCTCGTCGCTCGGCAGCATCGCTGCCTGCGGTGGTGCGCCGGCCCCGGGTGCCGAGGCCCCCGCGACCCCGGCTGCCCCGTCCGCCGAGGCCCCTGAGACCCCCGCCGTCGACGCCCCCGCCGCGCCGGCCGCCGAAGGCGCGCCCGCCCCGGCCGCCGAAGGCGCGCCCGCCCCGGCCGCCGAAGGCAAGAAGTGAGTTTGCCGCGTCGCTAAGGGCGCCGGAACATGACCGAGAAGTTGTTGGCGGGCATCGCCACCAGCTCTTCGAACACGAGCCCGGCGTCCTCGGCGACGCGCGTGACCGCTTCCAGATCGCGCACGCCCCACGAAGGGTCGCGCGCCCGCAGCGACGCGTCGAAGGTCTCGTTGCTCGGTGCGGTGTGCGCGCCGAACCGCCGATAGGGCCCGTAGAGAAACAGCAGGCCCCCGGGCTCGAGCACCCGCGTTACGCCCCGCATCAGGCCGAGGGTCGCGGCCCACGGCGAGATGTGGATCATGTTGATGCACACCACGGCGTCGGTGCGGGTGACGGGCCACGGTTCGGCGGTCACGTCGAGGGCGAGCGCTGGCCTGACGTGATCGAGTCGCGTGTGGGCGCGCCAGGCGTCGATGCTGGCGCGGCTGTCCG
>JACPVJ010000050.1 GCA_016191785.1 Myxococcales bacterium
AAAGCGTTGCCCGACACGTTTCGACCGCGAGGCGGCCATCGGTTGCAGGGCAAAGCGTTGCCCGACCCGTTTCGACCGCGGGGCGGCCATCGGTTGCAGGGCAAAGCGTTGCCTGACGACGTCGGGGCGGCTGGAGCCAGGAGGCTGTTCGGATACTCGCCATAGGGTTGCCCACCCCCGTCCGTGCTTGGCGGCTGCGCCGCCTGCGCGCGGCCGACCCCTCCCCGGCGCTCGCTTCGCTCGCACGGGAGGGGTGCCGAGCACGCATGGGTGGTGCGTGAGCAAGCCGTTTCAGCCGCACACGCCGCGGCAGGCGTATCTGCTGCCACCCTCGCCGAGCGCTCCCAGCATCGCACCCCCTCCTGAGCCGGCGGAGCCGGCGATTTGGAGGGGGCGCCCACCCGCAGGGGCGAAGCCCCGAGGATGGGCGGGGGGAGGCAACATCAGCTCGAACAACTCGCGCGGCCGCTACTGCGAGCACGAGCCCCCGAGCGCTTGCGAATACTCGAGCGGCCTCCTAGTACCCGTGCTCGCGCAAGAACTTCTCGATCCTGAGGTTGACCAGCTCGGGGTACTCGAGCGCGGCGTAGTGGGTGGCGCCGCGGACCACCAGGATCTCGCCGCCCCGGATCCGGCGGGCCATTTGCTGAGCCAGCTGACGGGGCGTGAAGGCGTCCCGGTCTCCGGTGATGACCAGGGTGGGGACCGCGACGTTGTCCAGCACGTGGGCGGCGTCGTGCTCGCCGAGCTCGCGCAAGATGGTGAGATAGAGCTCCAGGTTCACGCCGCCGAACTCGGCGGCGATCTCCCGGAACAGGTCCTCGTCCATCGTGTTGCCCACGACGCCCAGGCGCTTGAGCCACATCACCGTCTCGGGCCACTGGGTCGCGCGGCGCAGGACCGATGACGCGATCTCGTGCACGCGGCGGGTCTGGTCCACCAGCCCCGGCACGATCCGCGACGACATCGGGACGCTGGTCGAGTGCAGCGGGCGCCCGAAGGTGCCGTTGAGCAAGACCAGGTGGGACACCAGCTCGGGGCGCCGCTCGTACAGCTCCAGGATGACCTGCACGCCCATGCTCCAGCCCAGGAAGGCGGCGCGAGTGACGCCCAGGGATTCGAGCACGCGCTCCAGGTCGTCGACGTGGGCGGCGACGCCCAGGCGCGCCGGGTCCCCGGTCGGCGGGGTGGAGCCGTACAGGCCGCGGTAGTCCCAGCTGATGATCCGGTATCGATCGGACAGGTAGTCGACCTGGTGCCGCCACGAGGCGAAGGACCCGCCCAGGCCGTTGGCGAGCACCAGCGGCCGACCGGAGCCGCCGGTGTCGTGGATGGCGATGCTGACGCCGTCGCTGACGGTGATGTTCGGCACGGAGGGCGCTTATATCGCCCGGGGGAAGCGCGCCCGCAAACCCCAAAGCGCCCCGGGGTCTGGCGGGTCGGAAGACCCGGAAGTTCAATCTTGCCCGCGCGTTTTTTGCCAGATAGTGTGCCGGCGACCTTCCGCGCGGGCGATTCGAACGATCCGGAAGGCGACCGAGCACCTTCAATGGCCGAAGAAAAGAAGCCCAAGATCGACCTCAAGTCCCGCCTCGGGAAGAAGACCGTCAGCGCGCCGAGCGGCCCGACCATTCCGCCGCCCGTCGGCTTGCCCAGGCCGGCCGTCCCCGCTCCCCCCTTCGGGTCGTCGCCGTCGCAACCGGCCCGTCCCGCGGTCGACGCCTCGAACCCGTACGCGGCGATCAGCGCCGACCAGGCGCCCGCTCGGTCCGAGCCCCAGGCGATCAAGATCGAGATGACCGAAGAGGTCGTCGCCGCACAGAAGAAGGGCCGCGCCAAGGTCGTCGTCCTCGCGGCGATCACCGCCGTCATCGGCGGCCTGATCGGCTACGCCTTCGGCGGCAGCCTCGAGCGCGGCAAGTCCGCCGAGGCCGCCGTGACCGGCGCCGAAGAGCTGGCGAAAGAGGTCCAGGACGCCTCGAGCAAGATCGACGAGCTGGCCGAGGTGCTGAAGAGCGCCCAGGGCAAGCTGAAAGACAGCAAGTACCCGGACGAAGAGGTGCAGAAGCTCGGCGCCATCGACATCCCGTTCAAGGGCGCGAACCTCACCGGCAAGGGCATCGGCCGCTTCAAGGCGGACATCGTGACGATGCTGATCAGCTTCGCCAGCGGCGCCCACGAGGCGAACGAGGGCAAGGACAAGATCCGCAGCTTGCTCACCGGCGCCAAGCCCGCCATCGAAGACGTGCTGGCGCAGCAGACCACGCCCAAGGTGCGCTGGGCCACGTACATCGAGAACGGCCCCGGCGGCCCGTGGATGAGCATGCAGGCGCTGCCTGAGCCTTTCCTTGTCGCCAAGGACAAAGAGAAGGACAAGAACTACAAGTGGCCGGACGACTTCAAGCTCGCGCAGGGCGGCAAGACCTTCACGCTCAAGCGCTACTCGAGCGGGGATCCCACCAAGGCCAAGGCCGGTGAGCCGTACATCATCCCGGTGAACCCGCAGACGCAGAACGCGGTCTGCCCGTCGGACGTCGCGACCCGCCTGCAGCGCGAGCTGCGCGGGCTCGAAGAAGTGCTGCGCGGCGACAAGACGCCCGGCGCCGAGCGAGACGGCCTGATCGACATGGGCGCGACCCTGGCCGACAAGCTGAAGGGCGTCGGCCGGCCCTGAGCTTCACGCCGCCGAGACGCGCGACGTCTTCGGTGTCTCGGCTGACTGCTCGGTGCGCAGTCGCTCGACCTCCACCTGAATCACGTGGCGGTCGTCGGCGGCGCGGACGTGGAACACGAGCCCTTTGTCGGTGACGGTCTCGCCCACGGCGGGGACCCGGCCGAGGCGCTCGAGCACCAGACCGCCGACCGTGTTGTAGTCGGCGTCTTCTTCGAGCTCGGACTCGAGCTTGCGATTGAGCTCGGCGATCGGCACCGAGGCGGCGACCAGCAGGCGACCTTCTGCGAGCTCGACGATGCTCTCCTCCTCGACGTCGTGCTCGTCCTGGATCTCGCCGACGATCTCTTCGATCAGATCCTCGAGGGTGACGAGCCCGCTCATCCCGCCGAACTCGTCGATCACGATGGCCAAGTGGTGACGGCCGGCGCGCATGTCCTTGAGCACCTTGCTCGCCTCTTGGGTCTCGGGCACGAACGCCACCGGGCGGCGCAGAATCGACTCGACCCGGAGCGACTCGAGCTTCTCGGTGTGGGCGGCGAAGGTCAGGAGGTCCTTCGCGTGCAAGATCCCGACGACGTTGTCGATCCGCTCGCGGTACACCGGGTAGCGCGAGTGCCCGCTCTCACCGACCTTGGCGAGCAGCTCCTCCGGCGGCGTCTCGATGTCGAAGGCCGTGACCTGGGTGCGAGGGATCATCGCCTGGCCCGCGGTCAGATCGCCGAACTCGAGGACCTTCCGGACCATCTCGGCCTGGTCGTGGTCCAGTGATCCGGCGCGCTCGCCTTCGTCGACCAGGATCTCCATCTCGGTCTCGGTCACCCGCGGCGGGGGAATGGTGTGGGCGACGTTGACGACCTTGCGACCCACCAGCCGACCGAGGAGCGACATCGGGGCCGAGAGCGGAGCCGCCAGCCACTCGAACGGCTGGAGCAACCGCAGCGCGATCACCGCCGCCCGCTCGGGGGCCCGCAGCGCGACGCCTTTCAGCACCTCGGCCGGGAGGCCATAGACCAGAACCGCGGCCAGGGCGGCGACCAGCGGCGACCAGCGACCCAAGAGGTGCCCGGCCTGCTGGATCATGAGTGCCGCGCTGATGGCGATGCCCACGACGCGCACCACCAGCCAGCTGGACTCGATCTGCTGGCCCCGCTCGATGAATCGGTCCAGGGCCTGGCGGCTCTTGCCCTCGAGAGTGTCTCGAATCGCGATCTTTCTCGGGCCCGAGAGCGAGGCAAGGGCCGCGCTGGCCGCGCCGAAGACCGAGACGAACGCTGCGGGCACGGCGGCCAGCAGCAGGCCTAGAACGGTAGGTGGGGTGCTCAAGGCAGGGGACGCGTGGGGTACCAAAAGCCGGCACCCCCTCCGAGGACCAACCTTAACGTCGGGGCGAAGGAACGCGCAACCCACGTCGGGCCTCACCCGATAGGGGGCCGTGAGTCGTCCAAGCCCACCCCCCCGCATGCGTCCGCCGGCGTTCCCGATCAAGGTGCCAACGCCTCGGAAATACAAAGGAGATCAAAAAACGTTCCAGGCGGTGCTCGGGGTGAAGCGCCCGACGAGCCCCGTCCCGCAGCCGCCGCTCGAGCCTCTGCCCCGGCCCGAGCCGCCGGCGCGACCGACCCCGCGCCCGTCCCGCGTGGAGCCCGAGATGGGGTCCGGCTGCGGGCCGGGGACCCCGCTCGAGCCGTTCGATCCCTTGGCCCGGGCGCTGGCCCTGCCCGTGAGCCGGGGGTTCGAGCCGAGCGCCCCGACGCCCGCGGCACCCGCCCCGACGCTCGCGCTGCCCGATGAGCTCGCCCTCGAACGCCTGGTCCGGCGGTTCTCGTGGGGCGGCAACGGCAAGCGCGGCAGCGCTCGCATCGAGCTCGGTAGCGGACCGCTGGCCGGTGCGACCCTGGTGGTTCACGCCGAGGGACGCGAGGTCAGCATCGAGGTCGAAGGCGGCGAGGACCACGCGGTCGGCGAGCTGGCGCGGCGAGTGAAGGCGCGCCTCGATGGCAAGGGGCTGGTGCTCCGCGACGTGAGTCAGCGCTGAAAGCCGCGCATCACGCGGTGTTCCCCCGACGGCTCGCGCTGGCCGAGCGCGATCAGCTCACCGACGCCGGACAGCCAAGCGTGCACGCCCGGCCCGGGTTCGACCACGAAGTGCTCGGGCCCGAGCGCCTTACCACAGTGAGCGCGGGTGACGCCCTCGTCGGTCAGCGTCGCCCGAGGCAGCACACGAGTCGCGGCCACCGCGGTGGGCACGAGCGGGACCGGTGCGTCGAGGGGCCAGGCGGCCGCGCCGCAGAGCGTGAATGCGCCGCTCGCCAGCCGGCGAAGCGACGACAGGTGAGCCGGAACGCCGAGCGTGGCCCCCAGATCCCGAGCGAGCGCCCGGACGTAGTAGCCCTTCGACACGCAGAGCTCGAGGCTGACCCGCTGGTCATTCGCGTCGAGCAACGTCAGCTCGTGGGCAGTGACGCTGCGCGCTTCGAGCTCGAGGGGCTCGCCTCGTCGGGCCGCCCGGTACGCGCGCTGCCCCCCGACCTGGATCGCGCTCACCGCGGGCGGCACCTGCAGCGTGCGCTCCCGCTCGACGCCGAGCGCGTGCTCGAGCGCGCTCGCCTCGAGCCAGCCGGGCTGAAGCTCGCGCTCTTCGCTGGGGGTGCCCAGCGCGTCCAGGGTGTCGGTGCTGCGGCCGAAGCTCACCTCCGCGCGGTACCGCTTCGACAGCGCCGTCAGGTACTGGCTCAGCTTGCACGCCTGCCCGAACATCAGCACCAGCACGCCGCTCGCCATCGGGTCGAGCGTGCCGGCGTGCCCGACCTCACGGGTGGCGTAGATCCGGCGTGCGCGGGCCACCACGTCGTGACTGGTGGGCCCCGACGGTTTGTCGACCACCAGGATGCCGTGCACTAGCCCAGCCACACGCTCTGGCGCTGCGCGAGACCGGTGTCGACCAGCCGCTGGATGGTCGCGCGCACACGCTCCGACAGCCGCCCGACCAGCACGTGATCGTCGGCGGCCTCCGGCCCGTAGCCCTCGAACTCCATCGGCTCACCGAACACGATTTGCCACTTGGTCGGCGCCGGCAAGAGCCCCAGCGGGCCGAGGGCCGGGAAGGTCGGCGTGACCGGCAAGTACGGGACCCCGAGCAGCTTCGAGACGCCCTCGACGCGATACAAGAGCGGCGCGGCCTCTTCGGCGCCGACGATGGCGCAGGGGACCACCGGCGTCTGCGTGCGAAGCGCCAGGCGAATGAAGCCACCGCGGCCGAAGCGCTGCAGCTTGTAGCGCTCGCGGTACAGCTTGCCGATGCCCTTCACGCCCTCGGGGAAGACCGCCACCAAGCTGGATTTTTGCAGCAGGCGCTCGGCGTTCTCTTGGCAGGCGCGCACCGCGCCGATGCGATTCATGAACGCACCCACGAACGGCAGGTAGAACACGAAGTCTTCGGCCAGCCAGCGCAGCTCGCGCGCGCTCGGGTGCTCCCGGCGGACCGCGGCCCGGAGCATCATGCCGTCGAGCGGCAGCGTGCCCGAGTGATTGGCGACGACCAAGCAGCGGCCGTCGGCGGGGATCTGATCGGCGCCCCGGGTCTCGACCCGGAAGTAGCGCTGATACAGGAAGTCGAGCAGCGGCAAGAGGCGCGCCTCGTACTTGGGATCGAGCCCGAAGTCGTCGACGTCCTCCGACCGGTGGCGCATCCCCAGTCGGCCCCACTGCCGCAGGTAGTAGTCGCTCGACATCAGCTCGCGCACGGCCTCGCCGGCGCCCGCCCCGCTGCCCGGTCGTTCCACCGGCACGCTGAGCCGCTCCGCCACCTTCTGCGCAGCGCTCTCGACGTGCTCGCGGAAGCTCGGCGGTGGCGGCTCTTCGTTGGCGCCCCGGATCAGGCTGTCGAGGCGGGCCTCGAGCGCGCGGATCTGCGCTTCGACGTCGTCGCCCTCCGCGCTCGGAGGGCGCGCCGCGGGCTTGCGGCGTGGCGGCGTGGCGTCTTCCCAGTCCGTGTTCGGAGGGACCATCCGCGAGCCGACGCCGAGCTCGGCCTCGTCCACCGAGTCGGGGGGCGTGTCGGCGTCGGCGGGGGGCTTGCCCCGGCGAGGCGCGCGCTGGGTCTTCTTCGCGCGCCGCGGGGCAGCCGGCGCGGCCTTCTTCGCAGGGGGCTTTCGTCGCATGCTCACGCGGGGGTCTCCGACAAGAGTCGCACGTCGCGCAGGTGCTGAGCGCTGGCGAAATCGATCACGGCTTCGCGCGTGGTGTACACCGGGGAAAAGCCCATCGCCTGCTGAGCGTGTTCGCCGTCCGCGACACACAGGTACTGCAAGTAGTCGAGCAGCGCCGGCGGCGTCTCGGACAGGTGCGAGAGCCAGAGCGCCCCGACCAGCGGCGTGGCGAGCGGGCGGGGAAGGGGCACCGCGGCGCGGCCCGCGAGCTTGACCACGGTCGACAGGGGCAACACGCCGTCCCCCACGATGTTGAACACGCCGGGCAGATCGTGATCGACCGCCAGCTTGAAGGCAGCCACCGCGTCGGCCTCGTGCACGAACTGAATCAGGGGGTCGAAGCCCAAGATGGTCGGCACCACGCGGCGGCTCAGGTAGCGCGTGAGGTAGTTCTTGACCGTGGGGCCGAGGATCGGCGCGGTGCGCAGCACCGAGACCACCCGGCCTTTGCCCGGCCGACCGAAGCGCATCGCCTGGCTCTCGGCTTCGATCTTGTCGGCGAAGAACGGATCCTCGCGCCGGGCCCGCAGTGGGTGGCGTTCGGACAAGAAGTTCGGGTTGGTGGGGTGCGCGCCGTACAAGACGGTCTGGCTCCACATCACCAGCTTCTGCACCTCGCTGCGCCGGCAGGCGTTGAGCACGTGCATGGTGCCCACGCTCTCGAGCTCGTGGGCCCACGCGGTGGCGTGGGTCGGCGATGCCAAGAACGCCAGGTGCACCACCGCGTCCACGCGCTCGGCGGTGAGGATCTCCGCGACCCCCTCCTCGGCCGTGGGCTGGGTCAGATCCACGTCGTACACTCGGGTCTTCTGTCCGGCCGTGGTCGGGCGCTCGACGTCCAGGCTGACGATCCGTGCGACGCGCTCGTCCTCTTCGAGCAGCCCGATCAGGTTCTTGCCGAGGAACGAGCACGCGCCGGTCACCGCCACCGAGAGCGGGCGGCCGCCTGTGCGAGTCACCGCTCCCGGGCGCGCGACCGGGACCGCCACCCGAGCAGTGGCGGGTTTCTTGGCATCCTTGCGCCTGACCCGGGTCATCCGGGAGGCACGGTAATCCAACCTGCGCGAAAGTGGGACCCCTTAGGAAATCACGCGGGGCCGCTGCGCGCTGGCGCGGGCTCTGGTAGCTTTGAGACCATGTCGGAGCTGTCCGCCCCGCGTGGTCCGCGTCTGGGCCCCTACGAGCTCGGCGAGCGGCTCGGCAGCGGCGGAATGGCGGAGGTCTTCATCGCGCGGCGGGCGGGCCCCCGGGGGTTCAGCAAGCGCTTCGCCATCAAGCGCATCTTGCCGCAGCTCGCGCGCGACCCGCACTTCGTCGCCATGTTCAGCGACGAGGCGCGGATCTGCGCTGCGCTCTCTCACCCCAACATCGTGCAGGTCGTCGACTTCGGGGAGCAAGACGGCGAGCTCTTCATGGCGATGGAGTACGTCGAGGGGGTTTCGTGCGCCAAGCTCCTGCGCACCGTTGCGACCCAGAACACTCGTGTCCCGCTGGGGGCTGCGCTGTACATCGCCCACGAAGTGCTCCGCGCTCTGGCGTACGCGCACTCGGCGCGAGACGATCACGGGCGGCCCCTCGGCATCGTGCACCGCGACGTGTCTCCGGGCAACGTGCTGATCGGGCGCGCGGGCGAGGTGAAGCTCACCGACTTCGGGATCGTGCGCAGCGAGTTCATCGATCGCCGCACCAACCCCGGCGAGCTCAAGGGCAAGATCGGCTACATGTCGCCCGAGCAGGCCCTCGGCAACGAGGTCGATCTGCGCAGCGACCTGTTCACGGTGGCGATCATCCTGGCCGAGCTCGTCATGGCGCGCCCGCTCTTCCCGGGCCGCAGCGAGCTCGAGATCTTGTCGCGCATCCACGACGCCGATCTGAGCGTGCTCGAGCGACACTCGGCCGGCTTCCCCGTCGAGCTGATGCGCGCCCTGCGCCGGGCCCTGGCCAAGGCCCCCGCCGATCGTTTCCAGACCGCGGACCAGTTCGCCGAGGCGCTCCGCCTGGTCGCCCGCGCGGCCGGTCTGAGCCTGTCCGAGAGCGAGCTCTGCGTCTGGATCTACGAGCTCGGCATCATGCCCAAGCAGAGCGGGCTCCGCCCTGCGGTTGCCGAAGCCCGGCGTCCGCTCCCCGCGGCGCCCCAGCTTAGGGCGGTGCCCAGCGATCGCCCCACCGAACCGGGGATTTTGCCGGCCACCGATGCCCGCTATCGACTCGAGGTCGCCGAGGGGCGCGAGGTGGGTTTGCTCGGCACGGCGGATCTGATCGAGCTCGTGGTCACCGGGAAGGTCCCGCGCGACGCCCGGGTGCTCGAGCCCGGTCGGCCGCTTCGCCCCATCGGAGAGGTCGCGCGGCTCGGGCTCATCACCCGTCAAGACGCCTATGCCTTCGGCGACGCCCTCGACCAGCCCGAGGCGCTTCGCCCGAGCGCGCTCCCGTCGATGCTGTACGCGCTGGCCGCTCGCCGCGCCACTGGGCTCTTGGTGGTGCGCGATCGGCGCCGCGAGAAGCGCATCTACTTGCGAGCCGGGGCGCCGGTGCTGGTGGCCAGCACCAGTCGTGAAGAGCTGTTCGGTCGCCGCCTCTTGGCCAAGGCCCTGATCCGCAGCGAGCAGCTCAGCCTGGCGCTCGCCGACGTCGCAGCTTCGGGCGGGCACCTGGGCGTGTCCCTGGTCGATCGCGGGTACCTGCGGCCCGCCGTGCTGGTGCGCGAGCTCCAGTCCCAGGTCGAGGCGCGCGCCACCGAGCTCGGCGGTTGGGCTCGGGGCGAGGTCGCCTTCAGCGCAGGTCGCCGCCCGATCCAAGAGGCCGTGCCGCCGGCCAGGAGCCCCGCGGTCTGGGTCACGCGTCTCGTGCGCCATCACCTGTCGTCGCGCTCCATCGATCAGGCGCTGGCAGTGCTTGGGCCGGCGCCGCTCGCCGCCAACCCTTCGTCCAGCTTCGAGCTGGACGAGCTCGGGCTCGACGCCGAAGAGTCGCTGGTGCTCGCGGCCGCCATCGGCACCCGATCGATCGCCCATTTGATCGATCGGCTGGCGCTCGCAGGCACCTCCGTCGAGGCCGCGCGTCGCGCGGTGTTCGTCGGCTTGAGCTCCGGGGTCCTGGTCGCACCCGGCTGGCCGCGCTGAGCCGCCGCGTTCCGCGCGTCGTCCGCTGCTGGGGCGGCCGCCAGCGCCTCAGCTGCCCAGGCAACCGAGCAAGAGGTCGACCTTCGCCTTGCCGTCGGCGCTGACCGTGGTGCACGACGTCGGGCAGAGCGTGACCTTGGTCGGGTTGCCGGGGTTGTCGTAATAGAACCCGTTGCCGGTGCACGCCCCCGCGTTCGGCACCTGCGGGAAGGTGGTCGGCGTGCCGGTGCCGCCCGGAGTGTACTGCACCTGCACCTTCGACCAGTCGATCACGCCGCCGTCGGACTGCGACGGGGTGAGCAGCTCGCACGCCACCTGCTTGACGATGCTGCTGGCGATGTTGTTGAACACCGCCGAGTAGTTGGTGTCGCACACCGGGTGGCGCAGGCCGCCGGTCAAGATGCTCAGGTCCTGGTACTGCGGGCCGGTGTTGACCGCGGTCGAGCACTTCACCGAGGTCTTGGGCTGGGTGGGCAAGTACGGCTTGTCGACGCCCACGATCGAGTGGAACACGTAGTTGCGCTTGGCCGCGGTGCCGAAGTAGCCGGCGCCGGCGCCGGTGAGCAGGAAGGCGTCGAACTGCGCGGCGGTGGTCGGGCTGGATTGATCGTCGGTCACCTCGATGAAGGCCTTGGCCGCTGTCGGACGCAGGTTCGCCTTGATCTGGTTCCAGTAGGTCGTGTTCATGAACAGCGAGAGCGAGTCATTGCTCTCGATGCTGCGATTGACCTGGTAGAACTTGGGCGGGTTGTTCTGCCCGCAGGTCGCGGCGCCGAGCGGCGGCAGCACGCACACCTGACGCGAGACCGTGGGGTACGCGGAGTTGGCGAACATGATCACCCGGTAGTCGAGGCCGCTGTTCTGGATGATGGTGGCGAAGTTGCCGTTCACGTTGGCCTTGACCTGCGCGATCTCGGTGCCCATCGAGCACGACTGATCGATGATCCAGATGATGTCGACCGGCGGCATGGTCGCGCTGGCGGTGACCGCCGCGCAGGCGTCGTCGGGCCCCGCGTCCGGCGGGTCGTAGGGGAACGACACGTCAGGGATCCCGGCGTCGCCCGCCGAGCCCGCAGCGCCGCCGCCGCCAGAGTTGCCCGCGCCCCCCGAACTCGACCCCGAGCTGCCCGCGGCGCCGCCGCTGGTCGAGCCGCTCGCTCCGCCGGTGGCCGACCCGCCACCGGTGTTCGCACCGCCCGACGCCACCGCGCCCGAGCCGCCGGTGCCGGCCGTGCCGCCCTCGTCACCGCCGCCGCACGCGACGAAGAAGAAGCCCGCGATCGACAGACTGGTCAGCCCTTGGACGACGAAGCGCATCCGCGGAGTGTCGCACGCTTCGGCGCGCCGATCACCGGTGCGACGCACGCCCACATCCGCTCACCGGCGGCGGGACTACTTCACGTCTTGCAGGCACCCGAGATCGAGCTGGATCTTGGCGCCCGGCTTCTTGGCGTCGTCACACGCCGTGCCGCAAAGGAAGATCTTGCTCTTGTCGGCGCTGAACTGCCAGCCGTTGGCCTGGTCGCAGGTGGTCGACTCGTCCTGAGTTACCTGCGTGCCGCCGACGCTCACTTTCACGTCCTTGGTGTTGATCTTCTTGCCGGGCGGGGGCTTTGGCACGTTGATCTCGCACGAGAGCACCGTGCCGCTGATCGCCTGCAGCGCCTTCTGGAGATCCGCCGCGAAGTTCGTGCTGGTCGTCATGTCGAAGTGACAGTCGCCGACGTTGGCGGGCGTGGCCGCGTGGGTGCACGTCGCGCTCTTGGGGGTGCCGCCTTCGTAGGCCACCTGCGAGAGCAGCGCGCGGCCGTCCTCGCTGCCGGGCACACCGATCACGAAGGTGCGGATGTTGACCGAGGCGGCGGTCTGCACGCACGGCTTGCCGGTGGGGTCGTTCGGATCGCACGCGCTGGTGATCAGCTTGGGCAGCTCGCCCAGGGCGCAGGTCTCGAAGCCGTCGGTGAGCAGCACCACGAACAGGTTGCCCTTGAGGGTGCCGGCCTTCAGCTGCTCGTAGAGGTGCGCGTACGAGAGAATCGTCGCGCCGGTCAGCGGGGTCTTGCCCTTGGGTGACACGGTGCCCAGGAAGGTCTTGAGGGCGGTGCCCTGGGTCGCGTCCAGGTTCCCGATCGCGACGTCCGGGTTCTGCGTCACCGCGCAATCGCTGGCCGGGCGAGGGAACACCACCAGCCCTGCGCTGGCGTTGCCGCCGGTGACCAGGCTGTCGATGGCCTGATCGAGCGCGGTCTTGGTCAGCGCCCACTTGGTGGGCTTGTTCGTGTCCTTCGGCGCTGGGAAGCTCTCGCACTCTGCGGTGGACTGGCCGTCCGAGGGCAAGTTGCAGTTCATGCTGCCGCTGCGATCGATCACCAGTAGCAGGTTCGCGGGCACCAGCGTGCCCTCTTCGATCACCGACGCGCAGGCATCGCCTTGCGAGCCGCCGCTGCCGCCGCCGGTGCCCCCGCTGAGCCCGAACCCGCCCGAGCCGCCACCACCGACCGAGCCGCCGGTGCCCGAGCCGCCGGTGCTCGAGCCGCCGGTGCTCGAGCCACCGCCGCCGGCCGTGCCACCGCCGGAGTCGTCGGACCCGCAGCCACCGAACGCGAGCGCCAAGGCCAGGGGAGCGATCAGCGTGAGGAAGGGGAGGCGGCGCAAGTTCACTTTCGGGCTCCTTGGTGGGACGGGGTACCGGCAGGATATCACGAGCAGCGGGCGCGCACCCATGACAGGTCTCGGCCAGACAGGAGCCAGAGCGAGAGCTCGTCTCCGCGAGTCGCGAGCGCAAACCCGGTGGCATCGGCCACCGCCATCGGGCTCGACGCGGGTGCTCCGGACGAGCCGAGCAGAGTCACATACACGACCCTACGCTCCAGATGCTGGCAGCTCACCGGCGCGACCCAGGCGACCAGCGCGCCCTGGTTCAGGGGCCGCGCGATCACGCTCTCGGGAGGCGCCGGCGTCCGGATCTCGTGGCGTTTGCCGCTCGCGCTCAGCACCACCACCGGGAACTCTTCGGTGCCGCAGGGCCGGTCGACGCGCTCGGCGGGGGCGACGACCAGCGGTTCGGCGGCGAAGGTCGCGTCGTAGGCGCCGTGGGGTGCGTCAAGCACTTGGCGCTTCTCGGCTCGCTCGGCGCCCACCTCGAACAGCGCCACATGGCGATCGCTCACCAGCGCGGCCCAGCTGGGCGAGGCGATGGCCAGCGGGCGCCAGGGCTCGTCGCCGCCGAGGTCGAGGTCGATGCGCTTCCAAGTGCTCGCGGGCGCGTCGGCCCTGCCGGTGATCCAGGTGGCCCCGGGTGCGGCCGCGGCGCGCACCAGCGAGCCGAGCACCACGCAGTCGTCTTCGTGGCACGCGATGTCCGCGAGCTCGAGCGCGTCCCCCTCGGCCAGCGCTTCCGAGCGGTGGCCGCCACGCCAGAGCAGCGCGCGACGGGTGCCGGCCGCCGTCGGTTCGGTCCAGGCCGCAAGCCAAGAGCGGCTCCCGCGGTCCATCAGCGGGGGCGCGTCGAGCTCGGCCCACGGCGCCTCTTGGACCGAAGCCGCTTCGACGAACCCCGCGCGCGTGTCGTGAGCCAGCGCGAGCGCATCGAGCTGCTCGCGCGCCGCGGCGAAGCGGGTGCGGCCCTCCGGCAGGCGGGCGCGCTTCACGTCGCCCTCGAAGCGGCAGCCGCTCGGCAGGCCATAGCCCTGGGGGCTCGGGAGCGGAGAAAACGCGGGTGCGGCGACTTTTTCGGGCATCCCCAGATCGAAGCTCGTGGCCTTGGGCTCGGCGTCCCGACCCGCGGGCGCGGACTGACAGCGCTGACAGCCGGTGAGCAGAATCGCGACGAGCCACCACCGCTTCACGGCGCGGACCCCAGAGGCAAGCGCAACACCGGGTACGGTGTCTCCTCGTGCACGACCTCGAAGCCCCGCGCCCGATAGAGCGCGTACGGGCCGGTCCACTGCGCCTCGGCGGGGACGTCGTCGGCGCGGCGGGGGAAGGCCTCGAGGCTGCTCGCGCCGGCGCGCTGGGCCAGGGCGATGCCCGCGTCGAGCAGCGCCCCGGCCACGCCCTGGCGCCGCCACGCTTCGTCGATCAGAAAGCAGCCGATCACCCACACCGCGCCGCGCGGGCCGCTCAGGCAGGGCAGGCCCTTGTACAGTCGCTGCTCGAACAGCTTGGGCACGCCGCTCGCGGGGGTGAGCTTCATCCATCCGATCAGCGTGCCGCCGTCGTCCAGGGCCACCATGCCCCGAGCCTCGCCGTTGCCCAGGGCCAGCGCGCGCTCGAGCTCGTCGCGGCTCTGATCGGGGCGGTTCGCGCAGCGATCGAGCCAGGCGTTCTTGTCGCCGTCGAAGTGCCACCAGCGGCAGAAACACGGCGACTCGGTGCGCTGGAACAGCGCGACCAGGCCGGCCGAGTGGTGCGGGGCTGCCGCTTGCACGGTGAGCGTCATGCCGAGCTGCGCTCGCACGCCGCCGCCACCGTCAGAAGGCGCGCTTCGGCGAACGCCGGCGCGATCAGCTGAAGTCCGATCGGCAGCTGCGCTCGCGTGCGCCCGACGGGCAGCGAGAGCGCGGCGACGCCGGCCAGGCTCGCGGGCAGGGTGTAGACATCGGCCAGGTACATGGCGAGGGGATCTTCCACGCGCTCGCCCAAGGGGAAGGCCGCGGTGGGGCTGGTCGGCGTGGCGATCACGTCGACCTCGGCGAAGGCGCGCTCGAAGTCGCGGCGGATCAGCGCGCGCACGCGCTCGGCTTGCGCGTAATACGCGTCGTAATAGCCGGCCGAGAGCACGAAGGTGCCGAGCAAGATGCGACGCTTCACCTCGGGTCCGAAGCCCGCCGAGCGCGTCGCGTCGTACAGCGCGCCGAGATCGGCGCCCGGTCGCTCTTCTCGCAGACCAAAGCGCACGCCGTCGAAACGGGCCAGGTTGCTCGACGCCTCGGCGGTGGCTAGCACGTAGTACGTCGCCACGCCGTGGCGGGTGTGCGGCATCTGGATCGGGACCACCCGCGCGCCGTCGGCCTCGAGCCGCGCGATGGCGGCACGCACCTGATCGGCGATCTCGGGGTCGAGCCCGGGCCCGAAGTAGTCCTCGGGCACGCCGACCCGCAGGCCCCGCACCTCGCGCCCGCAGGCGGCCTCGTAGTCCGGCACGCCCTCGGTCGACGAGGTCGAGTCGCGCGGATCGTGGCCGGCGATCACCGAGAGCAGCCGCGCGGCGCTCGACACGTCTCGGGCGAACGGGCCCACCTGATCCAGGCTCGAGGCGAAGGCGACCAGCCCGTAGCGCGAGACGCGGCCGTAGCTCGGCTTGATGCCCACGGTGCCGGTGAGCGCCGCCGGTTGCCGGATCGACCCGCCGGTGTCGCTGCCGAGCGCGCCCAGGGTCATGCCCGCCGCGACCGCCACCGCGCTGCCGCCGCTCGAGCCGCCGGGGATGCGGGTCTCGTCCCACGGGTTCTTCACCGGGCCGAATGCGCTGTTCTCGTTCGACGAGCCCATCGCGAACTCGTCCATGTTTGTCTTGCCCACGAGCAGCGCGTCCGCCGCGCGCAGGCGCGCCACCACCGTGGCGTCGTAGGGCGAGCGCCACCCGGCCAAGATCTTCGAGCCCGAGCTGGTCGGCGCGTCCAGCGTGCAGAGCGCGTCCTTGATCGCGATCGGCACGCCGGCCAAGGGCCCCAGCGCTTCGCCCCGAGCACGCCGCGCATCGAGCTCGCCCGCGCGATCGAGCGTCGCCTGCTCGCTGACGTGCAAGAAAGCGTTCAGCCCGCGCCGGTCGGCGATGACCTTCAAGCTCTCGCGCGCCACGGCCTCGGCGGTCACGCTGCCGGACTGCACGAGGCGCGCGAGCTCGGCGATGGGCAGCGACAGCGCGCTCATGACTCGTCCACGAACTCCGGCACCGCGAACGCGCCGTCCACCACCCGGGGCGCCGCGGCCAGGGCGGCCTCCCGCGAGAGCCCCGGCGCTGCGACGTCGGCGCGCAAGGGCGCGCACGCCGGACCGACCCGAGGGGCGTCGGTCACTTCGCTCGTGTCCACGCCGCCGAGCTCGGCCACGTACTCCAGGATTCGCGACAGATCGGCCTCGAGCTTGGGCAGCTCGTCTTCGGCCAGGCTGAGGCGCGCCAGCCGGGCCAGTCGCAGGACATCATCGCGCGTGACCGCCATTGGGCGCGGACCGTAAATCAACGCCGGCGGACAGGCCACTCGCCAGCGTCGGGCCGCATGGGGTACAAGGGCCCATGAGCTTCGAGCTCGGGAATCGGCAGGCGCAGGGTGGGGGCTGGGGTCCGCCGGGGGGTTATGGGCCGCCCGGTGCACCGCCCGGGGGATATGGCGCGCCGCCCGGGGGCTTTCAGCCCGCACCGCCCGGAGGGCACGGGCCACCCGGCGGCGGCGGCAAGCCGATCACCGGTGGCAAGCAGACCATGGCGCTCCACGCCATGACCATCGATCCGACCACCGGCATGCCCAAGGGCGAGAAGCCGCCCGCCAGCACCGCCGCGGTCGTCGCGCTGGTCTGCGGGCTGCTGCTCTGCCTGGGGCCGCTCACCGGCATTCCGGCGATCATCGCCGGCTTCATCGCGCGCGGCGCCGCCAAGAAGGACCCGACCAACGTCGGCGGGGGTGGTCTGGCCATCGCAGGGATCATCCTCGGCGTGCTCAACCTCTTGGGTTGGGCCGCCTATTTCTTCATCGTGGTGATCGCCGCGCTGCTCGGCTGAGCTTTTTCGGAAACTCGCCGGGGGCGCGAGCCGATGGGCGCGCCGTGCTCGGAAAAAGCCCATGGCCTCGACGCTCCGGCGGCGCTGTCGTAGTCTCGACCCTGGTGTCCGGCCGCCCCGCGCGGCAGGGGCGACGCATGAGCCGAGAGTTTGCTGACGGTCAGATCGTGCCCGGCACGCGGTACCGGGTGCTCGGCCACCTGGGTTCCGGTGGCATGGGCTCGGTGTACCTGGTCGAGCACACCGAGCTCGGCAAGCAGTTCGTGCTCAAGGCGCTGTTTCGCGAGCTGGCCGGGCGCAAGGACTTGGTCGCCCGCCTTCGGCAAGAGTGGCGCTCGCTCGCGCGGCTGAACCACGCCAACATCGTCAACGTCACCGACGCCGGCACCAGCGAAAATGGCGTGCCGTTCTACGTGATGGAGCGGGTCGAGGGCGAGACGCTGGCCGACCTGCTCAAGCGCGAGCACGCCCTCGGGGTGCCGCGCGCGGTGGGTATCGCGGCGGCGGTCCTCGACGGCCTGTCGGCCGCGCACGAGATCGGCATCGTGCACCGCGACGTCAAGCCGCCGAACATCTTCGTGGTCGCCGGCGGCGGGGTGCGCTTGCTCGACTTCGGCGTGGCGAAGCTCGCCGATCAGAGCTCCGAGGTGATCACGGCCCGGGGCGTCGCCATCGGCACCCCGCGCTACATGTCTCCCGAGCAGGCCAAGGGCCAGCCCGTCGATGCCCGCGCCGATCTCTACGCGGTCGGCTTGGTGCTGTTCGAAGCCATCTCTGGCCAGGGTCCGTTCGACGATGCCCGCGACGCCAACGACCTGCTCCTGTCGCACCTCTCCAAGGCCGTGCCACGGCTCTCGCAGTTTCATCGCGGGGTGTCGCCCGACCTCGACGACATCGTGATGAGCCTGCTCGCCAAGGACCCTGCCGCCCGCCCGGCCAGCGCGCGGGACGTGGCGGTGTCCTTGCGAGCCGTGCTCAAGCGGGCCGCGCGTGTTCCGTCGACCAGCGGGGTCACTCCCGAGGCGGGCTATCAGGCACAAACCGCCCAGGCGATCACCGCGCTGCCGTCCACCCGACCTGACGGCGTCGCGGGCCGCAGCCCGGACGAGCCCGAGCCCCCCACGGTTCAAGCGCCCCTCGGCGCCGACGGCGTCGCCCGTCGATCGCAGCCCCCGGTCGGCTCGACCACCACGGTCATCGGCACGCCGGCGCTCGCGGCCAACACCACCCTCTCGGCCAACGCGCCCACCACCTCGGGAATGGCGTGGGCGAAGGACGGCTTCCAGACCGTCGCCGCGTCGAGCGACATCCCCCTCGGGCTCAACGACACCTTGGTCGCATCGGCGCCGCCCTCGGCGATCCACGCCGGCCCGCCCAGTCACGAGCGCACGCTGCCCATCGACGGCCCGGTCATGCCGCCGCCGAACGAAGCGCCCACGCGCACGTCGGTGCCCGCCGCGGAGCTCGCGCGTCCGGCGCTGGCCGCCCGCTCGATGCCGGATGTCTCCCCGCTACCTCGCGGGTTCGTCGAGACGCCGCCGCCGTACATGTCCGCGACGCCCGCCCCGTCGGTCCGCTCGCCGCGATCGAGCGTGCTGCCCGTCGCGCTCGCCGCTCTCGCAGTGTTGATCTTGATCGGTGGCGTCGGCGCCTTTGCTGCCCTGCGGCGCGCGTCGCCGGTGGAGACTCCCGCGGCCCGGGGTGTCGAGCCCTCGTCGACGACCCTGGCCGCCGTGAACGCGACCGCCGTCGCCCCGCCGCCAGTGGTTCAGGCCCCCGCCGCGCCCGCCGAGCCTGCACCGGATCCTGCGGTCCCAACGGCGACAGCCCCTGCCGTCCCCACCCCCACGCCCGAAGCCCCCGCAAAGCCCGCGGCGGCTCCCGCGGCCGCCGCCCCCGTGGCAAAGGCGGCCCCGTCTGCGCCTGCTTCCGCGCAAAAAGCCAAGGTCGCGCCGGAAAAGCCGAAAGAAAAGCCCACGGCGGCCAAGCCCAAGCCCGCCGAGCTGCCGGCCTCGGGGCTGTGATTCCGGCGCTGGACGAACCCCCCGCCTTGCCGTAAGTTCCGCGCCCCTTCGACCGGGACACCCCGGCCGAAGAGACCCCACGTCCCGAGCGCGAACGACCGGGAACGGTGTTCGGTGAGCACGTCGCTCACCGGGCCCCCCGGCGCGGGACGGAGGCTCAACCGAAAGGAATGCGCATCATGACCGAGAACATCGAAACCACGTCCGAAGTGTCGACTGCGGCGCCGCCGCTCACCGCCGTGCTCGCCGCCGAGCGCGCCCAGAGCCCCGAGAAGCGCGAGCCCCGCGACCCCGCCAACCCCTTGAGCGTCCGCGACCTGTTCGAGGCCGGCGCGCACTTCGGTCACCAGACCAAGCGCTGGAACCCGAAGATGCGCTCGTACATCTACGGCGCGCGCAGCGGCATTCACATCATCGACCTCGATCAGACGTCGCGCCTGTTCAAGCGCGCGTTCGACTTCCTGGCCGACACCGTGGCACGCGGCGGCCACGTGCTCTTCGTGGGCACCAAGCGTCAGGCGGCCGCCATCGTCACGGAAGAGGCGCAGCGCGCCGGTCAGTTCTACGTCACCAACCGCTGGCTCGGTGGCAGCTTGACCAACTTCCGCACCATCAAGGGCGGCCTCGAGCGCCTGCGCACCCTCGAGCGCATGAAAGAGGACGGCACCTACGGCCAGCTGCCGAAGAAAGAGACCGTCAAGCTCGAGAAAGAGCGCCTGCGGCTCGAGAAGTACATCGGTGGCCTCAAGGGCATGGGCTCGGTGCCGAGCGCGGTGTTCGTCATCGACCCGGCGCAAGAGCAGATCGCGGTGAGCGAGGCTCGTCGCCTGCACATCCCGATCGTCGCCATCACCGACACCAACTGCAACCCGGACCAGGTGGACTACCTGATCCCGGGCAACGACGACGCGATCCGCTCGGTGCGCCTGATCACGGGCGCCGTCGCCGACGCGTGCATCTACGGCGCTGCCCGCCGGCGCGAGCACTCCCCGTCGCGCGAGCGCGAGGGTGGCCAGTCGCAGGGGCCCGCCGCCGAGGTCATGTACCAGCGGCGCGGCGAGGGCTGAGCTTCACACACGCTTCAGGAGACTTGGAAAGATGAGCCAAATCAGCATGCAGCAGGTCAAAGAGCTCCGCGACCGCACCCAGGCAGGTCTGAACGACTGCCGGAGCGCGCTCATGGAGTCGTCCGGCGACATGGAGAAGGCGGTCGAGATCATCCTCAAGAAGGGCCTCGCCAAGAGCGCCAAGCGCGCCGGCGCGGTCGCCGCCGAGGGCGAGATCTCGGCCTGGGTCGCCGCCGACGGGCACTCCGGCGTCATGGTCGAGGTGAACATCCAGACCGACTTCGCCGCTCGCAACGACGACTTCAAGGCGTTCGTCCAGAAGGTGGTCGAGGTCGCCAGCCGCGCGAAGGCGGGCGCCGACCTCGGGGCCGAGCCGTTCCCCGGGGGCGGCACGGTGGAAGAGTCGCGTCAGGCGCTGGTCGGCAAGCTCGGCGAGAACATCATCGTGCGTCGCTGGGAGCGCCTCGCCGTCGACGGCGGCAAGGTCCACGCGTACGTGCACATGGGCGGCAAGGTCGGCGTGTTGGTCGCGGTGCAGTCCGCGGCGGCCGGCGCGGCTCAGAAGCCCGAGTTCGCGAAGTTCGTCGACGACCTGGCGATGCAGGCCGCGGCCATGAGCCCGCTCTGGCTCGCGAAGGCCGACGTCCCCGAGGACGCCAAGAAGAAGCAGTGCGACATCTTCGACGCGCAGCTGGCGGAAGAGGGCAAGACCAAGCCCGAGCAGCGCCCGAAGATTGTCGAGGGCAAGCTCGCCAAGTGGCTGAAGGAGGTCTGCCTGCTCGAGCAAGAGAGCGTGATCGAGTCGGGCAAGACCATCGAGCAGCTGCGGGCCGAGCTCGCCACGGCCGTCGGCGGCGACGTCGCGGTCAAGCAGTTCGCCCGGTTCCAGCTGGGCGAGGGCATCGAGAAGCCCACCGGTGACGACTTCGCGACCGAGGTCGCGAAGATGGCCGGCAACTGAGCCGAGCTGGGCTGAGCTGACCCGCGGCGAGCGGGTGGGCAACGAGAGGCGCGTCGGGCGAAAGCCAGGCGCGCCTTTTCGGTGGCGGAAGCCCCCCCGGCGTCGCGGCCAAGGCCGCGGTCGTGGTCGTGGTCGCGGTCGTGGTTGCGGTCGCGGTCGTGGTCGTGGTCGTGGTCGTGGTCGCGG
>JACPVJ010000019.1 GCA_016191785.1 Myxococcales bacterium
GCGCCCTGACACCACTGCATGAACGACTGCCCGGGCGTGAAGATCCCGTAATAGAACGTCTGGGCCGGCGGCTTGTCGCTCGAGCGCAGCTGCATCAGCCAGTTGAGCAGCTGACCCCAGCCCGAGCCGTTGCGCTGCGGCGCCGCGCCGCCGTAGGTGGCCGGGGCGCGCACGTCGATCTTCAGGTCGGCCACCGGATAGAGCTTGAACAAGGTGTCGCGGTAGATCTGGACCTCGGCCGCGCCCGACTTGGGTGAGACGCCAGCGACGACGATCGGCACCAACGTGATGGTGTACGTGCCCGCGTTCTGCGCGCCCAGGTTGACCGCGCCGTACTTCGCCTTGTCGCTGCTGCCCGCGAAGGTGCCTGCGCCCGCCTCGAGCAGGCTGACGGTGTAGGTCATTCCGGGCTTGATCGTGCCGGGCGGGATCGGCACCTGGATGGTCGAGTTCGGATCGCCCTCGTTGGACGCCCCACCGATGAACGCCTTGCCATCGAAGCTGCCGCCGCCGCCCAGCTCGACCCGCGCCACGATCTCGCGGGGCTGGTAGCCCGCCTCGGGGGTGACGAACACCCGGAACACCCCTTCGCGATCCGTCACCACCGGCGCGTTCCGCGGAGGCTCACCCCAGTCTTTCATCAGCGGCAAGCGCACCGCTTGATAGATGTCGATCTCGCTCATCGCGAGGCCCTTGGCCAGATCGCCCGCGGGCATCGTCCCGCCACTGCCCCCGCCCCCGGTGGCGGAGCCGCCGCTGCCGCCGGTGCCCGAGGTGCCACCGGTGCTCGTGATGCCGCATGCCGGGGCGCACTGCGCGATGTTCCCCGTCGTGCAGACGCACAGGTCGTAACAACTGCCGCAGCCCGAGCAGGTGTTGTTCGAGCAATTGGGATCGGCGGCGTTGCTGTCCGAAGATCCGCACGAGGCGACCAGCAGGCCGGCGGACACGAGCAGCGAAAGCGAAAGAAAACGAGTCATTCTCGGCTCCGGGGTCCCGGCATTGGAGCATGGACTGGGCGATTGGCGAGCGCCAAGTGCACGTGCGCCCATCAACCCCGGCCGCCCGGGCTGGAAACTTTCAGCCCACCTGGAGCCCCGACTCCCGGTCCAGGTTGCGCCAGTAGCGCGGCAGGCCGCCGGCCACTCGCCGCCCGAGCTCGGCCTCCCAGCGGGCCTCGAGGGCATTGGCCGCGGCGAAGGCGACCGCGGGCTCGGCGCCGAGGTGCGCGCGCTCGAACGCGTCGCGCTCGGGGACGATGTGCGAGAGAGCCGCGCCGAGGTCGGGGAGCGCGAGTCGATGCAGTCGCTCGTGTCGCCACCACAGCGTCGCGGGATCGTAGCGACCGGTGGGCGCGCCGATCGGCGGCAACGCGCCGTCGAAACCGACGGGCTTGAAGAGCGAGACGCACGCCGCCGAGGTCGCGGTGACGAACACGCGTGGGCCGTCGGGTCCGAGCTCGGCCACCAGTGAGCCGACGGTCTGGCCGTGCGCCCGCGTCGGCAGCGCGCTGGCGTGGGCGCACACCGTCTGGCGCAGCTCGTGATGGGCGTGCTCGGGTCGATCGGGACGGCCGTGCTGGCGGAGGGTCGCCATGCATCGGAGCAGCGACGCCGGGGCCGCGCCGAGAAACTGCTCGCTACACCCGCGCCGCTTCGCCGCGGCGGCGGCCAAGGTGATCAACGGATCACCGAAGGTTCTGGCGAAATCGAGCCGGTTTTTCCCGGGTTTGAGCCCATAGTCCCGGGCCCGTGCGCCGAGGCCATCGCAGGCCAGATCCCAGTCCGTGCCGAGGGTGAGCCCGTTCGAGATGGCGCGCACGCCGCGCACGCGCTTGGCGACCCAAGCTCGGGCAGCGCTCTCGAGCACCCACGCCTCGGCCGCGTCGGCGATCAAGAAGCTGCTGTGGTAGCGAAACGAAGCACGTTGCCCGGCGGCGCCGCCTTGGCCGTGGGCCTCGATCAGCTCGCCGATCACCCGCACCGCCGCCGCCGCCGAGTTCGCCCGCTCGAGCCCCAGGCGAACCAGGTCCATGCCCGTGAGCCCCGAGTCGGCGTGGGGCGCGCGAGTGAACACCGCCTCGTTGCCAATCGCGACGCCGGCGTCGTTCACGCCCATCTCCGCGCCCCACATCCAGTACGGTCGGCAGAGCAGGCACGCGCGGGTGCGACCGGCCGCCGGGATGTCGATGAACGTGCAGCGCGTGAGCGGCTCGGTTCGCGCCGGTAGGAGCTCGACGGCCTGCGCTTCGCCGGGCTCGCGGTCGCTGTTCTTTCCGAACAGCAGGCGCCGGCTCTCGCAGGCCTCGGGGGTGACTACGAAGGTGTCGCACATGGGTTCTTGACAAATCCGATGTGCCAATGCACAAAACGGCTCGTGAAGCTGTCGAACAAGGGTCGATACGCCGTGCGGGCGCTGTTCGACATCGCCTTTTACAACGACGGCAAGCCCACCCAGGTCAAGGACATCGCGGAGCGCCAGGGCATTCCCCCCCGCTTTCTCGAGCAGATCTTCCAGGACCTGAAGCGCGCCAACATCGTCGGCAGCAAGCGCGGGCCCCAGGGCGGCTACAGCCTGGCCCGCCGCGCGACGGACATCCGGCTGGGCGACGTGGTGCGCGCCCTCGAGGGCCCGATCTTGCTCGCCGACAAGGCCGAGCCCGGCGCGCGCCGCGGCAAGATCGGCGCGGATGGTCGCGGCGTGACGGACGCGATCTTCCGTGACCTCTCCCAACGGATCGAGGCGTGCTTCGACGCCGTGACCGTCGCCGACATCTGCAGTCGCGCCGAAGAGCTCGGCATCCATCGTCCCCGGGGGCAGCGCTACGTGTATGTCATCTGACGCGTTGCCTCCCCTGCCCGCGCACCCCGGCGTGTACGGAAGCGTCCTCGAGCTGATCGGCGACACGCCGCTGGTCGAGATCACCCGGCTCGAGCGGGGCTCACCCCGCGGGCGCGTGCTCGCCAAGATGGAGCACATCAACCCCGGCGGCTCGGTGAAGGACCGGATCTGCCTCTCGATGATCGATCGCGCCGAGCGCGAGGGAAAGCTGGCTCCGGGGGGCACCGTGATCGAGCCGACCAGCGGCAACACCGGCATCGGGCTCGCGCTGGTGGCACGCCAGCGCGGCTATCGCTGCATCCTGACCATGCCCGAGAGCATGAGCCTGGAGCGGCGGCAGCTGCTCACGGCCCTGGGCGCCGAGGTCCGGCTCACGCCCGAAGCCGAGCAGATGGACGGCGCCATCGCCCTGGCGCGGGAGCTTGCCGCGAGCACACCCGGCGCCTTCATGCCCCAGCAGTTCGAGAACCAAGCCAACCCCGACGCGCACTACGGCGCCACTTTCCGCGAGATCGTCCACGCCCTGGGCGACGCGCCGGTGCACGCCTTCGTCGCGGCGGTGGGCACCGGTGGCACGGTGAGCGGCGTGGGCCGCGCGCTGCGCGAGCACTTCGTCGGGTGCCGCGTGATCGCCGTCGAGCCCGAGTCGTCGGCGACGATCTCTCGGGGTGAGCGGGGCCCGAGCAAGATCCAGGGGATCGCCGCGGGCTTCGTGCCGAAGAACTACGACGCGGCCGTGCCCCACGAGGTGCGCACGGTGTCCGACGAGCGGGCCCACGCCACCAAGCGTGAGCTCGGCCGTCGCGAGGGGTTGTTGGTCGGGATCAGCGCGGGAGCCAACGTCTCGGTCGCGCTCGACGTGGCGCGGGAGCTCGGTCCCGGAAGCAACGTGGTCACCGTGCTGTGCGACACGGGGGAGCGATATTTCAGCCTCGATGAGTACTTTCAGAGTTGAGCCTCAGCTGCTCGCTGACAAGAGCGCCCTGGTCGTCGGTGTCGGCGGCCTGGGTTGCCCTGCGGCCTTGGCCCTGGTGCGCGCCGGCGTCGGGCGGGTGGTGCTCTGCGACGACGACCGGGTCGAAGCGGCCAACCTGCACCGCCAGATCTTGTTCGACGAGCGAGACGTGGGTCGGCCGAAGCTCGACGCAGCCTTCGACACCCTGCGCGCGCGCGGCGGCACCGAGGCGGGCATCCTGCGGGTTCATGGTCGCTTGTTGCCCGACACCGCCCGGGCGTTGGTCCGCGACGTGGACGTGGTGCTCGAGGGGTCGGACAACTTCGCGACCAAGTTCCTGGCGGCGGACGCATGTCAGCTCGAGCAGCGGGCCGTGGTGCACGGCGCGGCCATCCGATGGCACGGCACCGCGTGGCTCGTGCCGCCGGGGGGCGCGCCCTGCTACCGCTGCCTGTTCGAGGACGTGCCCGCGGGCGCCCAGCAGGGCTGCTCGGAGGCCGGAGTCATGGGGCCGGTGGTGGGCTTTCTGGGGGCCCTGATGGCCGATCTGGCGCTCCGCTGGCTCACCGGCGACGCGAGCGCCGCGGGCAGCATTCTGAGCTACGACGGCAAGCGCGACCGGCTGCGCACCACCGCGGTGCCGGCGCGCCGCGACTGCCCGCTCTGCGGGCAGCGGCGCATCGCCGAGTTGATCGAATCAGCGTACGTATCTGGCATCTGCACGGCATGAGAGGAGACCATCATGGAGGTTACGGTTCGGATCCCCACCCCCCTGCGCTCGCTGACGGGTGGTGAAGAGGCAGTCAAGCTCAGCGGCGCCACCGTCCGCGAGGTGATCGACGGCCTCGAGAAGGCGCACCCCGGCATGAAGGACCGCTTGCTCGACGACAAGGGCGTGCGGCGGTTCGTGAACATCTACGTCGGTGAAGAGGACATCCGGTTCCTGGACGGCCTCGACACCGCCCTCGAGAGCGGCCAAGAGATCAGCATCGTGCCGGCGATCGCGGGGGGGTGACGTGACCTCGCGCCAGGTGCTGCTGCCGGAGGTGGGCCTCATGGGTCAAGCCAAGATCCAGGCTGCGCCCTGCGAGGTGCGCGGGACCGACGGCGCGATCATCGAGGCCGAGTTCCTGCACCGCGCTGGCGTCGAGCGGCTCGAGCTGCGTCCTGGGCGCGAGCCCGAGCCCTTCGTGCACGAGGCCGCGTTTCGGTTCGCGGCAAGTCGCAGGGTCGCGGCGGGGTCGTGGCGGGCCCTCGGCAAGCTCCGCCGTGCGCTGGGGCTCGAGCCGACATGAGCGCGATCTTGCGCCGCGCGCGCCTGCTGCCGAGCGTGATCGATGCCGTGGGGGGCACGCCGCTGGTGCGCCTGCGCCACGTGAGCCAGAGCGCGCCGGGCGTCGAGGTCTACGTGAAGCTCGAGTATCTGAACCCCGGCGGTTCGGTGAAGGACCGACCGGCGCTGCGGATCGTTCGGGACGCCATCGCGAGCGGCGCGCTGACCCCGGAAAAGACCCTGATCGACGCGACCAGCGGCAACACCGGGGTCGCTTACAGCATGGTCGGCGCGGCCCTCGGGTTTCGCGTCGCGCTGGTCATGCCGAGCAACGTCAGCAAGGCGCGCAAGGACATCACCCAGGCCTACGGGGCCGAGCTCATCCCGTCGAGCCCCATGGAGGGGTCGGACGGCGCCATCCGGGTGGTCCGCCGGCTGGTGGCCGAGAGCCCGAACCGTTACTTCTACGCCGACCAGTACGCGAACCCGTCGAACCCCCTGGCCCACTATCACGGCACCGGCGCAGAGATCCTGGACGCCCTGGGCGATCGCATCACCCACTTCGTGACCGGGCTCGGGACCAGCGGCACGATGATGGGCACCACGCGCCGGCTCCACGAGCACCCGCGCAAGATCCACTGCGTGGCGGTGGAGCCCGCCGAGGCGCTGCACGGCCTCGAGGGCATGAAGCACATGGGCTCGAGCATCGTTCCCGAGATCTTCGACGCCACGGTCCCCGACGAGATTTTACCGGTCTCGACCGATGACGGCTGGGACATGGCGGACCGGGTGGCAGAGCAAGAGGGGCTCTTCGTCGGGCACTCGTCCGGCGCCAACATCTTCGGCGCGGTGAAGATCGCCGAGCGCCTGCACGCCGAGGGGCGTGGCGGCTGCGTGGTGACCATCGCCTGCGATCGCGGGGACCGCTACTTCGCGCCGATGCGCTGGGAGAGGCGGTACACGTGGTGAGCTCGCCGTGGGTGAGCGGGGGCGTTCGCATCCCCCGGGCGGTCTTGGCCGAGGTCGAGCGGGCGGGGCGCGAGGCCTACGCCCGCGACGAGGAGGCGTGCGGCTACCTCGAGGGACCCCTCGACGACCCGTTCGCGATCGATCGCGCGGTGGAGCTCGAGAACCAGGCGAACAAGTACCACGCGGTCGATCCCGAAGGGCATCCCCGGACCGGTCGCGAGTACTTCAAGATCAACTCGCTGAAGTTCGAGAAGGCGATCCGCGTGGCCGGCGAGCAGGCTCGCGCGGTGAAGGTCTTCTTCCACTCGCACCTGGACTGCGGCGCCTATTTCAGCCAGGAAGACGCGGCCAGCATGACCCTGGGCGGTACCGGCGCGCCGCCTCACCCGCTGGCCTACCTGGTCACCGCCGTCGACCGGGGCGAAGTGACCGGCCATCGCCTGTTCGTGTGGCACGAGCGCGACGCGAGCTTCGTCGAGGCCCCCTTCGTGATCGAAGAGGCTTGATGAAGCGGCTCGGCGCAGCGCTGCTGGCCGCGGGGTGTGCGCTCTCGGCGTCGCCGGCCCGCGCGGATCTGAGTCGCGACGTGCGCGAGCTGGGCGCGGCCTTCGAGAAGTCCGGAGCGGTGCGCCGGCTGGCCCCGCGCTTCGTCGAGCGCGGCGGGCTCCGGCCTCTCTTGGTTGCCGAAAGCTGGCTCGACCCGCTGAGCGACGACTGCGTCACCGTGGTGGTGCTCGGCGCGAGCTCGTCGACCTTCGTGCTCCGCTTCTTGCCCACCAACGACGCGCTGACCTGGCCGCGGGGCGAGAACCCCGAGCTGAGCGTCGCCGGAGCGGCGCAGCTGGTGCGCTGCGGCGTTCGCAAGGCCATGCTCTCGCGTCTGGCGCTCGAGATGCGGTCCCCGCGCGGCGTGGTCGAGGTGCTGGTGGCCAGGGGGCCGCGGCCGTTTCCTCCGCTCACGCGCGTGCTGGCGGCGCGCTCGCCGGGCACGCTGGGGTCGTCGAGCGCGGCGGGGCCGCCGGCGCGGGCCGAGCCCATCGAGGCGCGCTTGCGGGCCCACACCGCGCGAGCCCGACGCGAAGGCGCCAGCGCCGTCGCGAAGCGCGATCTCACCGCCGACGCCGACGGGCGCGGGCGCGCGCTGTTCGAGCTCGAGTCGGGCTGCCATCGCCTGACGCTGCTCGGCCCCGCTCGGGGCAACGTGCCCACCGATCTCGACGCGGATCTGATGCTCGGGGGTGAGCCCGAGCCATCGGCCAGTGATCGTTCCGAGGCCACCGACGCCGTGGTGCTCGCGTGCGTCGGCGAGAAGTCCCTCGCGACGCTCACCTATCGCGGTGCGCCGCCCCAGAGCGCCGTCCTGCTCTTGGCCGAGCGGTATCCGTTGCCCGAGGCGCTGCCTTCGGGCTGGACTCCGGACGAGCGCGCGCGGATGTCCCAGGTGCTGTGGCAACACCGGTCCACGCGAGTGCTCGCGCCGGTCGCCACGGCGCGCGGCGTGTCGGGAGTGACCTTGATGCCGTTCGAAGTGGATCCGAGCGGCTGCTACGTCGCGGCCATCTCCTCGGTGCGCGGACAGAACGCCGGGGTCGCGCTCTCGGTCGAGCTCGGCCAGCGGCAAGCTCAGAACCACGGTGGCCCCGAAGGCATCGGCACCGCGCTCGGCTTCTGCGCGGGTGGCGAGGCCGTGGCGCGCTTGAACGCGGAGGTGCGCGGCGAGGGCGCGGCCTGGCTGTTTGCGCTGTTCCGAGCGGGAAAGACCGCGATCGGGGAGCCGGCGGAATGAGAGCCTGGTCGCTCGCGCTGGCCTGCGTCGGGTGTGCGGCGCTGGCGCCGGGCCCGGGGCCAGCGAGCTCCCAGGGCGCGCGTCCGGTCGAGGGGCGCGTCGAGGGCGAGCGCTTCCTCTTGCCCGACGGGCGACGTGCACGCGAGGCCGGCGCCAGCGAGCCTCGCGTGATTGCCGCCGACGCGGGCGCGCCGGGCGATCGGATCTCGGGCTTCGTGAACGTGGCCGCCGACACCTGCGCCCTGGTCATGGCACGCGGGTCCCGCGAGATCGACGACGTCGATCTGTTCGCGTTCGGCGACGACGGCACGTTGCTCGGCGCGGACGAGCGCCCGAACAAGTCGCCGACCCTGCTGCTCTGTCCGCCGCACCCCGAGCGCATCTACGTCAGCGCGCGGATCGCCGCGGGCTTCGGGATCGTGGCCGTGGGGGCGCAGAGCGTCTCACCGAAAGACGCCCCGAAGCTCGGTACGCTGCTCGACGTTCCGGGCTTTGCCCAGCGCGCGGACGCCGGCGGGTACGCCGAGGTCGAGCGCGCGATCGGTGCCCACCGCCGGGGGATCGGCGGGCGGTGGCAAGAGCTGCGGCGCGCGGCGCTGCCGGTCGAGCCCGGGACCCCGAGCCTGATCTCTGCGGTCGTCGAGGCGGGCCGCTGCCTGGACGCTTGGGTCACGCCCACCGAAGCCGTCTCTCACCTGGACGTGGCCCTGCTCGACGCGGACGGCCGGATCGCCGGGCGCGCCGTGTCCCACGGACGAAGCCGATTCTTGGTGGCGTGCGCCGCCGACAAGACCGCAGTCACCCTCGAGGTGCGGCCGCAGTCGGGGCGTGGGGTCGCGGTGGTGGTGCTCTCGCAGTCGAAAGACGGCGGGCGCGCCGAGCTCGGGGGGCGCATCCCGGTGGTCGAGCTCGGGGCGACGCGCTCGCTCGACGAGGTCAAGACCGAGCTCGCCGCTCGCCTCGACAAGGGTGACTACGCTCCGCCCAAGTCGGTCTTGCGCCGGGAGCTGCCGATTGCGGAGCGCAGCTCGACCGAGCTCGAGCTCACGGCGGGTTGCACGCGCATCGACGTGATCGGCGGTCGTCCGCTCGCGGGGCTCGAAGCGTGGCTCTGGTCGGGCGACGCGCTCGGCGCGCAGGACCGCGCGCAGAGTCACGCCACGCTGTTTTCGTGCGGCCCCGGCGGCAAGCTGCGCTTGGATCTGGAGGCGCTGGCTCGCCCCGGGCCCGTCGAGGTGCAGCACCGCAAGCTGCGACAGGCGCCGCCGCTGCTCGCGCAGCACCCCCTCGCCGCGAGCCGGCTCCTGGGGCGTGTGCTCGCGCGCGGCACGGCTCCCCGCTTCGATCAGCTCGGTGCGCCGAAGGCCGTCACGCTGAGCGAGACCGTTCGCTCGGAATCGGATCTCATGATCCCCATCCAGCGCTGCGCCGACGTCGTGCTCGCGCTCGGACCCGGCGCGGCCGGTGCAGAGGTGCGCATCGTGGACAAGGTAACGGGCAAGGAGATCGAGCGCGGCTTCGGTCGTCACCACGCGGCGGCGCGGGCCTGCGCGCTCGATCGTCGCGCCACGGTGGAAGCTCGCGTCGAGCTCGCGGTCTCGAGCGGCAGCACCCAGGCCTTGGTGCTCACCCGGCTGCTCTCGCCGGCCGAGTGATTCCGCCATGATTACAGGCGGTTGAGCACAAAAACCCGGAGCAGCCGTACCCCCGCAGCGGACAGTGGCGTTTTCCGGAGCTTTCGGGCTACCCTGCGGCCGCGCCAAAGCAGCGCAGCTGAAATAGAGCGGGTTCGGAACTGGATTAGCAGAGCGAAAGCGAACTGCGGAGAAGAGGAGCACACAGATGATGGAGCAGCAGACCGGCATTCAGGCACAAGGTGGAGGCTACGGACCGCCTCCCGGCGGGTACGGTCCTCCGGGTGGTGCACCCGGTGGGTACGGCGCGCCTCCCGGGATGCCCGGTGCTCCGATGGGGCCGCCCGGTGGAGCGCCGATGGCGCCGCCCGGTGGTGGCATGCCGCCCGGCATGGGTGGTGGCGGCGCGCCGCCGGATCTCGAGGCGCACGTCAAGAAGTGGTTCACGCTGTCGATCGTCTCGATCTTCTGCGGCTGCGGTATGCTCGGTCTGATCAACGTCTGGATGGCCATGCAGGCCAAGGACGCGCTGGCCAAGGGTGACGCCGCCACCGCCGCCGACAAGATCAAGCTGGCACGCACCCTGTGCATCGTCGGCTACGTGATCTTCGGCCTGTATGTCCTGGGCGGCATCGCCTACGGCATCATGATGGCCGTCGCGCTGAGCTGATCGCTCGCCGCCGATCGGATCAGGGCGCTGCCAGCGATGGCGGCGCCCTTTTTCGTGTGCGCTGGCATTTTCCGCCCGATCAGAAACACGCCGCAGGTCGGCGAGACGCAGGTACCATCATGGGATGACGAGCTTGCGTTGGGGCCTGGGTGTCTTGGGGTTGGGCGCGCTGGTCGCTGCTGCGTGTGGCGGGGACGACGAAGGCGGGACCGCCGGAAACACCGGCGGCGCGGCGGGCGACGCGTCCCTCGGCGGCGCGAGCGGGTCGAGCGGCAGCGGCGGCAGCGGCGGCGGCATCGTCGTCGACTCCGGCGGCGGCGACTGCAGCGCGACCAAGCCGTGCGAGGCCGGCGTGTGCGTCGGCGGCAAGTGCTGCCCATCGGTCGAGCAAGCCTGCGGCAACGCCTGCTGTGGCGGCACCGAGGTGTGTCTGTTCGAGCAGTGCGTGGTGCCGGGCAAGTCGTGCCAGACGGCGGCGGACTGCGCGACGGGTGAGTACTGCGAGCCGGCGCTGGGCTCGGGCCCACCCGACGGCGGCGTCACCGACGGCGGCAGCGGCGACTCGGGCGCGGCGTGCTCGCAGCCGGTGCCGGCCAACGGCAAGTGCGTGAAGCTGCCACCGATCTGCGAAGGCGACGGCGGCGCCCCCGACGGGGGCACCTGCGTGCAGAAGTGCGAGTACAAGCCGCCCACCGGCCTGCTCGACGCGGTGAAGAAGTGGCAGTGGGGGACCGACGACGCGCCCAAGCAGTATCCCGGGTTCGCCGACGTGTGGGCGACGCCCACGGTCGGGCGCGTGGCCGACGCAAACTGCGACGGCAAGGTCGACGAGACCGATCCGCCGAACGTGATCTTCGTCTCGGGCAACGCGCAACAGACCTGCTGCTCGTGCGGCGGCATCACGCCCAGCACCTGCCTGACGGGCAAGCTGCGCGTGCTCGATGGGCAGAGCGGCAAAGAGATCTGGAGCCTGGACAAGGCCAAGACCGGCAACCTGGGCTTCGCCGGGCTCTCGGTGGCGCTGGGTGACATCAACGGCGACAAGGAGTTCGACATCGTCGCGATGACCGGGGACGGCCACATCGCGGTGATCGACAAGCAAGCCAAGGTGCTGGGCGTGTCGGACAAGCCGGTGGACACCGCCGCAGCGGGCGCGTTTGGGTGGGGCGGCGGCATCGCCATCGCCGACGTGGACGGCGACGGGGCGCCCGAGATCGCCTACGGCCGCAACCTGTTCTCGACCAAGGGCGGCACCATCACCCGCGTGTGGGTGGGCGCCGGGGGCAATGCCGGCGGCGGCGGGCGCGAGCTGTCGTTCTTCGTGGATCTGAACGGCGACGGCAAGCTCGAGCTCATGGCCGGCAACACCGCCTACAAGGCGGACGGCACCGCGCTCTGGACCGCACCCGCCACGGTGACCGACGGCTACAACGCCGTGGCCGACTTCGACGCCGACGGCAAGCCCGAGGTGGTGGTGGTCGACGCCGGCAAGATGTGGCTGCTCGAGGGCGCGACCGGCGCCATCGAGCTCGGCCCCCTCACCCTGCCCAGCACCGGCAACGGCGGGCCGCCGACCGTGGCGGACTTCGACGGCGACGGCAAGCGCGAGGTCGGCGTGGCGGCGCAGGACAAGTACACCGTGGTCAAGCCCGACTACACCGGCAAGAAGCTGAACGTGCTGTGGGCCACCCCGAACCACGACCTGTCGTCCAGCGTCACCGGCTCGAGCGTGTTCGACTTCGAGGGCGACGGCAAAGCCGAGGTCGTCTACAACGACGAGTGCTTCTTGTGGGTGTACGACGGCAAGACCGGCAAGGTGCTGTTCGCCACTCCGACCACGTCGTTCACCGCCACCGAGGCCTCGGTGGTCGCGGACGTGGACGGCGACGGGCACTCCGAGATCGTGATGGTCTCGAACGGCGCCGACCCCAGCGCGAACGGCTGGAAGTGCAACATCGCGCCCTGGAACCAGCCCGACGTCGCCAACAACCGCCCAGCCTGGAAGCCGCCCCCGGGCAAGCCCGCCTACCGCGGCATCACCGTCTTCGGCGACAAGCAGAACAGCTGGGTCGGCACGCGCACGGTCTGGAACCAGCACGCCTACTCGGTGACCAACGTCTGCGACTCCCGCGACAGCGCCTGCGCCCCGCCCAACATCTACGGCTCGATCCCGACGGCGCAGAAGCCCAACTGGACCCAGACCTGGCTGAACAACTTCCGCCAGAACGTGCAAGACAAAGGCATCTTCGACGCGCCGGACGTGGTGGTGAAGGTGGACGTGGTCTGCTCGACCCCGATCGTGGTCAAGGTGTCGGTGCGCAACATCGGCCTGGCGGGCCTGCCCGCCGGGGTGACCGTGGCGGTGTTCGTCGACAAGGGCGGCGCCCAGACGCAGATCGGCACCGTGGTCACCACCAAGCCGCTCTTGCCCGGTCAGACCCAGGTGCTCGACTTCACCGTGCCATCGGGCGCGGGCCTGACCACCGACGGCTACCTGGCCAAGGTGGTGATCGACCCCAAGAACAAGACGTTCAACGAGTGCCGCGACGACAACAACACGAGCGACGTGGTCAAGCCCAAGTGCGGGCCGCAGTGAGGGGTCGGGCGGTCTGTGCCCGCCGGGCGAGCCGACGCCGATCGGAGCGCGGCTGCACCCCATGCCCGACAGCCTGATCGGTCATGCCCCGGGCCCGAGCAGGCTTTCCACTTTGGTGCAGATCGAGACCGACGGCGCCGACTTCAGCTGCGAGACCGTTGGCACAGTGGGTTCACCGACGACTCGCTCAGCGTCATCGGCCGCTCGCCGACGGCGTGCTTCGCGGCGCTTGTGGGCAGCGCCGTCGTGGTGCTCTCCGGCGCTACGACGGCGCTGATCATTTCGAGCCGGGCGAACTGCGACCATTCCGGTCGCGGATTGCAATGCCACCGCGGTCTTTCCCAGAAATCTCTACGACGCCAGTCCTGCAATTTCTTGCGACGTCAATTCGGCCGGCAACAGGAAGTGTGGTCGAGCGAAGTCGGCGCTGCAACGCCCGCCGCCGGCGCCCGCGTCGGGTGGAGGGGGCGCGTGGTGCTCAGACTGGAGGCGCGAGCGCGGGCGCAGACGGGGCAAGCGCCGCCGCCCGGCTCTCTCATCGATCCATCCGACTGCCCTCAAGAGACCAGTCCCCGAACCAGAACCGGGCCTTGGTGCCGTCAGCCCATTTGGCACTCAGGGCGTGAACGGTCCCAGCGTCTCGCCGGATGTAGTACAGGACTCGGCGATCGCCGGAAACCACCTCCACCAGCGATCCCCCTTCGTAGGAAAAGCTCATCGGGTTCAACTCTCGGATCGCGTGACCCTTGCAGAGCGGCGCGCCGAGAAACGAGAACGTCGTTGCGAGCTCCCGCTCAGAGGGAAGACGCCGCGTGCTGGGTGCTGCGCGGTGATAGTACACTCTCACAGTGCCATCTGAAGGGGCGTACGTCACGGTGCCATGCACGGTGGTTGCACTCCCGTCGCTGACGCTGGTGCGAAAAGTCAAATCAAAGGACGCGCTCGCCCGCCCGTTGATCGCGTAGACGCGGCAAAGCGCGGAGGCGATCGCACCGGCAGGCCCTGAGTGGCACGAGCAGTCGCCTGCCGCGTAGACTCGGGCCACCGCGTCGGGCAAAGGCGCAACAGGCGACGGCTGGGGCCGCGGCGATTCCACACGCTGTGGGTGGCAACCTGCCGTGAACAGAGACCCACCGGCAACGACAAGCGCACAAGCCCTCAGCAGCCCCCTGAGCACTGTGCCCCCCCGCTCGACTCGTAGGCATCGGTGCACCCTCCCTTTTGCTTGCACGCTTGCTCCGCCTCCAAGCCGTCTTCGGCACACTCCTGGTTGCAGTCGTCTGGTGGCTCTGGAGGCTTGGGCGGCGCACAGTTGCTGGCTTTCAGGCAGTCATTCTTGACCTTGTTGCCGAGCGCCTCGCACAAGGACTTGCACAGTTGCTGTTGGTTGATGGCTGGGCAATCAGCCAGCCCGAACGGGTCGACGCGGCCGACGGGCTCGGCCTCGGCGTAGAGGAACAAGTTCAAGTCGGCCCCGGCGAACCCGATCGGATCCTTCGCCGTCCACCTCCCCACCGTCGGGTCGTAATCCCTCGCACCAAACCGCGTCAGCCCGGTCTCGTGATCGAGTACCCCTCCCGCAAACCCAAACGGCACGAAATCAGCCGCTCCAGCGATCAGCGTCCGGTTCCCCCAAGCATCGAAGTCCGCGCGCCACGCGACCGCGCCAGTCGCGACGTCCACCAGCGCTCGCGGCGATCCCAGGTGGTCGCTGAGCACCCGATACGTCACGCCACCGCGCACCATGTACTCCGGCACGTTGCTCTTCGAGCCGTAGACAAACCTGGAGACCAGGTTCCCCGCGCCACCGAGCTCCGCCACCGGGTTGAGCTGATTCCGGTACAGCCACGCGCGCTCGAGCACGCCATTCTTCTTCTTGCCGACGCGGCGGTCCTGCCCGTCCACCAGGTACTCGATCACGTCGCCACCCGGCAGGTCGACGCGCACCAGGTTGCCGCGCACATCATACGTGTACGTCGTGGTCCC
>JACPVJ010000043.1 GCA_016191785.1 Myxococcales bacterium
CGCGGGCGTGACCGCGGGCGTGACCGCGGGCGTGATCGCGGGCGTGATCGCAGCCGTGATCGCAGGCGTGATCGCAGGCGTGATCGCCGGCGCGATCGCAGGCGTGATCGCAGGCGTGATCGCAGCCGGGAATGGGAGCGGGATCGCGCTGCACCGCACCAGCGCCGCTCTGATGGACCGGCGCGCTCTCGGAGCGTCGTCGACGGTCTCGGCGCACCCGTGGTGTCGTCTCGCGTGTCTGTTGCGGCTCGCGTGTCTGTTGCGGCGCGCTCACGGTGCGTCTCGTGTCGCCGAGCGCGGCAGCACTCCGCTGTCAAGCGCGCTCACCGAGGTAGTTCCATCTGAGTCCATCTGAGTCCATGTGTGATGGAGTAGTGAATGGACACTCACCTGCACACGCGTGAGCGGTCGTGCGCGCCGTTCGTTCAGCCCTCGCGCGAGTTAGCGATGTAGTTCCATGTGCGCATGGACCCGCGAACGGCATGCAGGCGACGCCTTCAGGTGTGTCAAGCAATGTCCCACCATGACGCGGGTTTCGCGTCCATGGAGCGTCCCGGGAACGCGTGCAAAAAAAATGGTGGAAAGGGTTTTGGGTGATCCACTCAATAGAATATATTCGCTCGCGTCCGAGGGTGCCGCCGAGCGGCGCGGGTGAACGAGAGATGTCTGGTATCGACGACACGACCCTGAGCCAAATCGAGCGGGAGCACGCCGCCGGTCTGACCTCGGCCGAGATCCTCGACGTCTTCGCGACCCACGGGGTGACGCTCTCGGAGGCCACGCTCCGCAAGTACGTCCAGCTCGGCCTCTTGCCCCGCAGCATCCGCGTGGGGCGCAAGGGCAAGCACCAGGGGTCGCAGGGCATCTACCCGGTCGGAGTGGTCCGGCAGATCCTCCGCATCAAGCAGATGATGGCCGAGAGCTACACCATCGATCAGATCCAGCGCGAGTTCCTCTTCATGCGGAGTGACCTGCAGGCGCTCGAGCAGACGCTGGAAGGCCTGTTCGGCAAACTGGATCGCATCGTGGGGGATCGGAAGCGCGGCGAAGCGACGGCCAAGGCCGTGGCGCGGGACGTGACCGAGGCGCGCTCGCTCAGCAAAGACTTGTTGGCCCGACTCGGGGCCATCGAATCGCGGCTCACGTCGCGGACGAGGATCGAGAAGGCTGTAGCTTCATGACGGACGCGACGGAGGGTTTCTGGGGGCGCAGGTGACTTGACGCGGGGCCGAACGGCACAACCCGCGTGCGACGGCAGGGTCGTTGCACGACGACGTTCGGCAGCGTGATTTCGGTTGGAAGAGTCGAGGCGAAAACCACGTGATCGGGACGGGCTCCCGGCCGCGACGGGGATCGTGCGTGCACTGGCGGAAACGGACAGTTCTGGAGGCAGGCGATGGATTCGAACAAGCAGGGCGGCACGCCCGAGACGGCCACGATGGACACCACGGCTCAGCCCGAGACGGAAGGCGCGACCGCGCTGGCGCTCGAGCCCGAGAGCGACGGTGAATCGATCACGCGTGAGCAGCGGCGCTCGCGCCGCAAGCGCGACGTGCGCGCGCGCACCATCAGCGTCAAGCGGATGACCAAGCGCGAGCCCGAGATCGGGCGGTTGCTCTATCCCGAGTCCGACTACGAGAAGCCGCGAACCCGTGCGGAGTGCGCCGAAGGCCCGCGGCCGTGCGCCTTCGTGTCGTGCAAGCACCACCTGTACATCGACGTGTCGCCGCGCACCGGCGCCATCAAGCTGAACTTCCCCGATCTCGAGGTCTGGGAGCTGAACGAGTCCTGCGCGCTCGACGTGGCAGACCGTGGCGGAACGACGCTCGAAGACGTGGGGGCAATCATGAATCTGACGCGCGAGCGCATCCGGCAGGTCGAGGTCAAGGCGTTGGCGAAGCTCGAGGCGCTGCGCGACATGATGGCGCTGCGTGACTACGTGGACGAGGGTCCAGTCGGCAAGCGCCGTCTGCCCCGGCTCACCAAGGCGGACCTGGCCGTGACCGCGGACGACGACGACGGCGCTGAGCTGGACGGCGACGCGGGCGACTTCGACGTGGCGCTCGACGCCTGACAGCGAGGGCGGGGGCGCTGGCCTCGCCGGGGGGCTTCCCCGTTGAGAAAGGGCGAACCGCCAAGTCGCCAAGAGCGCCAAGGGGCGCCAAGCGGTTCTCAATTAGGCGGTCCGCGCCGAGCGTGGACGGGTGCAGACCGGGTACACGGGTGACGAATTAGACCGGGCACATGGGTGACACCTGATAGGGCCGGGCCAGGAGGGCCCCGTGCCTTGGAAGGCGAGCAAACCCGTGGATCTTCGAATGGAAATGATGGTGCGCCTGGGCCGCGGCGAGAAGCTGACGGACCTGTGCCGTGAGTCCGGAATCTCGAGGAAGACCGGCGAGAAGCTCAAGAAGCGGTTCAAGGAGCTCGGTTGCCCGCCGGCGTGCGCCCACTCTCATTGCCTTGCCGGCGTGCGTGCCCGGCGGATCGCTCGTTGAGCCAGCCGTCGCCACTCGTGCCCGCCCCATGAGCGCCGTGGCGAAACTTGGCGACCTTGGCGGCTTGGCGGTTTTACTTCCTCGCCTGGGATCGGCGCGATGCGCTCCAGTGCGTTGCGCTCGACCAGGACTCGAATCCTCAGAGACCTTGGCGGCTTGGCGGTTGGCACCCCTCTCATCGGCGCAATTCCATCACTCTAGGATGCCGCCTCACCCGCGCAGGAGCGCGACCGTTCGGAGGAAGCTCCTTCCCAGGATCTTCTGCACCGTGTCCGCGCTCATGCCCTGGTCGAGCATCAGCTGCACCAGCTTGGGCAGCTCGAGGCAGGTCGGCATGTCGCGTGGGGGCCAGATCGCGCCGTCCCAGTCGCTGCCCAGCGACGCGTGGTCGGCGCCCACCGTGCTCACGATGTGGGCCAGGTGGCGCAGGATGCTGGCGGCGCGGCCGCCCCAGATCGAGTCGCCGAGGAAGCTCGACTGGTACATCACGCCGATCGTGCCGCCGCTGTCGGCCACCGCGCGCAGTTGATCGTCGTCGAGGTTGCGCCAGTGATCGAACGCGCCGGTCACGCCGGTGTGGGTCACGAGCAGCGGGTGCGAAGGGTCGTGCACCTCGACCGCGTCCCAGAAACCGCGGCGGCTCACGTGGGCGAGATCGACGAAGATCTTCCGGGCGTCGAGCGCGCGCACGTACTCGCGACCGCGCCCGGTGAGGCCGGTGTCCCGGCGACCCCCGAGGGGCGAGCTGGTGGCGCCGAGCACCGAGGACGAGAGGTGCACCACGGTGACGCGCAGCACCACCCCGGCCGGGATGCGGTCCAGCGCGTCCGGCGACACGTCGAGGGCGTTGCCGCCCTGGACGCCGATGAACGCCGCGTGCTGCCCGCGCGCGCGCGCGGCGTGGTACTCGGCGACGCTCTTCACCACCGCGAACTGCTCGGGCACGCGGGCGAACTGCGCGAGCAGGTCGGCCAGATTCCTCTCGAACGTCTCTGCCCGGGACACGGCGCTGCGCAGGGGGTTGGTAGTGATCACCCAGGTCGCCCCGCTGATCTGGGCCTCGAGCACCCGCGGGAAGTCGACCTGGCTGAAGAAGCGCGCACCGAACGGACCGTGACCGTGGCGTCGGGTCAGGTCGTAGCCCAGCGTGCGGTGCCAGATGAACGAGTCGACGTGCAGGTCGATGACGTCGCTGGCCAGGTAGAGCTCGACCGCCTCGCGCGAAATCCCGAGGCTCCGTGCCCACGCGGACGGATCCGACCGGTGATCCTCGAACTCGAGTCGGGCCATGGCGGGGACATAGCCCGCCCGGCCCGAGGCGGGAACCCGGGCAGAGCCCGAGTCAGAGCCCCTTGGGGACCGACTCGAGATCCACGCCGTTCAAGGCGAAGCGGATCAGCGCGCTGCGGTTGGCCTTGGTCAGCCCCTTGGCTTTGAGCGAGTCGACCATGTCGTCCAGGCGCTTCAGGTCGTCCGTGTACATCGAGATGCAGATGACCTTGTAGTGCGTGGGCTTCTCGTCCCGATTGCGCTCGGCCCGTGCCTGGGCAATCGGCCTTGGGCTAGCGTAGAAGCTGGAAGAAAGCACGCCCTCGACCTCTTGCCGGTCGAGCACGCGCGCGGTTGCGTCTCTGAAATCATCACGTTCACTCACGCCACACCTCCAAAACTGGACGCCGCCCGCTGGGGGACGCCTTGCATCGCGGAATCGAGCAGCTTGTCCACCACCAGGTCGTAGTCGCACGCGGCGCTCGAGCCCGGTGCGTACTCGAAGAGAGTCTTGCCTTCGGCGGGCGCCTCTTTGACCTTGATGGCCAGGCGCACCGGCGGCAGGCACCGGTCGCCGAAGTGCTCGCGCAGCGTGGCCAGCGCCTCGTGACAGATGCGGGCACGCGCGTCGAACTGGGTCGGCAAGACCCCCCACAGCTCGACTCGATGGCCGAGCTGGCTGCCCACCTGGCGCAGCGTCCGCAGGACTTGCCGCACGCCGATCAGCGACAAGTAGTCGCACGCCACCGGACACAGGACCGCGTCGGCGAAGGCGAGGGCGTTCTGGTTCATGAGCGACAGGCTGGGCGAGCAGTCCACGATCACGAAGTCGTAGGCGCCGCGCGCCGCCGACAGTCGCTCGGACAGCACTCGATCGCGCTGCCTTCGGCCCGCCAGGTAGAGCTCCGCGGCGGCGAGGGTCTCGTTGGCCGGCAGCACGTGAAGGCCTGGCCGAGCCTCGACCACGGCCTCGGCGAGCGAGAGCCCCATGACCAGCACGTGGTACAGCGATCGCTCGTGCTGAAGGGCGAGCGAGGCACCGACGTTGCCCTGGCTGTCGGTGTCGACCAAGAGCACTCGCGACCCGCGGGAGGCGAGCCGGGCCGCGACGGTCACCGCGGTGGTGGTCTTGCCGGTGCCGCCCTTGTGGTTGAACACGGCGATCACCCGGGCAGAGGCCCCCGGGCGTGGCTCGGCGGCGGCGGGCGCCGGTCGCTTGACCAGGCTGGCGCGGCAGACGTCGCTGCAGGCGTAGTGGCGCTGGGCAGCCACGTAGAGCACCTGCGCGGCGAGCTCGACCGTGAACTCTCGCGAGCACGCGCTGCAGCGGACCGCGCCGCTGGCGCTCTGGCTCAGGCAGGCCTGCGAACAGAAGAACACCAGGCGGTCGGCGCCGTCGACGTTCCGGACCTCGGTCTGGTACCGGAACTGGACGTCGAACTCGGCGTGACAGACGTTGCAGGCGCGTTTCATGGTCGGGGGCGCTCCGTGTTTATCGAAGCGTCGCTCGACCGGATGTCATGCCCGGCTCGGTTTGGCCAAGTTTTCGCGGCCGGCCCGCCGCCGGTTTTCAGTGCCGGAAGTGCCGAACGTCGGTGAAGACCATGGCCAGGCCCAAGCGATTGGCCGCGGCGATCACCTCTTGGTCCTTCTTGCTGCCGCCGGGCTGCGCCACGGCGGTCACGCCGGCCGCGGCGGCGGCCTCGACCCCGTCGGGGAAGGGGAAGAACGCATCCGAAGCCAGCACGCTGCCCCGGGCACGATCGCCCGCCGTCTTGCACGCCACCTCGACCGCCAGCACCCGCGCCGTCTGCCCCCCGCCGATGCCGGCGGTCACCAGCGCGCCGGGGCTCTCGCCGGCCCGGGCCAGCACGATGGCGTTGCTCTTCACGTGCTTGGCGGCACACCAGGCAAAGTCGAGGGCGCCAAGCTCGGACTCGCTGGGCGCGCGCTCGGTCACGACCTTGCCGGCCTTCACCTCGCCGGCGCCGCTCGCGTCACGGTCTTGCAGCACGTAGCCCCCGCCAACCCGCTTGAGCTGCCGCGCGTGGTGATCGCGGGGCAGCCAGGCGCCCGTCGCGAGCAGTCGCAGCGCGCTCTTGGCGCGGAGGCGCTCGAGGGCGGCCGGAGCGAAGCTCGGCGCGATGATGCACTCGAGGAAGGTCTCGGCCAATAGCCCCGCCGTGGCCTCGTCCACCTCGCGGTTGAGCGCGACGATCCCCCCGAAGGCGCTCATCGCGTCGGCGTCGCGAGCGGCCCGGTAGGCATCGGCGAGGCTCGCCGCGACCGCCATGCCGCACGGGCTGGTGTGCTTGACCACCACCGCCCCCGGCGCCTCGAGCTCGCGCACGGCGTCGAGGGCGGCCTCGACGTCCACCAGGTTGTTGAAGCTGAGCTCCTTCGCGCCGCTGCCCAGGCTCTCGGCGCATGCCAGCGAGCCGGCGCTGGCGCCGCGCTCGCGATAGAAGGCGCCGCGCTGGTGCGGGTTCTCGCCGTAGCGCAGGCCGTAGCCCTTCTCGAGCGGCAAGGTCAGGTAGCGCGGCCAGCCATCGGCCTCGCCCTCGGCGCTGAGCCAGCCGCTGATCGCGGCGTCGTAGGCCGCAGTGTGCGCGAAGACCTTCGCCGCCAATCGCCGCCGGGTCTCGGCCGTGGTGTCACCGCCGTTCGCGAGCTCGGCCATCACGCTCGGGTAGTCCGCGGGGTCAGAGACCACCGTCACGCGCGAGTGGTTCTTCGCAGCCGAGCGCAGCATGCTCGGCCCGCCGATGTCGATGTTCTCGATCAGCTCGGCGAACTCGGCACCGGGCTTGCCCAGGGTCTCTTCGAACGGGTAGAGGTTCACCACCACCAGGTCGATGAATTGCGCGCCGATGCGCTCGAGGTCGGCCTCGTCCGTGCCCTCGCGGGCGAGCAGCGCGCCGTGCACCTTCGGGTGCAGCGTCTTGACGCGGCCGTCCATCACCTCGGGCGAGCCGGTGTAGCTCTCGACCGTCTCCACCGGGATGCCCGCGGCCGCCAGCGCCTTGAAGGTGCCGCCCGTGGAAAGGAGCGCCACGCCGCGCTGGGTGAGCGCGCGGGCGAAGTCCACGAGACCAGTCTTGTCGGAGACGGAGAGCAGCGCACGGCGGATCGGCATGGCGGGTCGCTATCGCGGGGGACGGTGCGGCGTCAATCATGTATGCTCCGCCGCCATGGTGCGTTGCTCGACCGGCCTCATCTGCGCGTTTTTCTTGCTCGGCGCCTGCTCGTCGGAGGACGCCGCAGACGACGACAACCAGCCCTTTGCGCCGGCGGGCAACGGGGTGCCGATGAGCGAAGCCGACGCGTGCAAGGCCATCACCGGCGCCGAGGACGATCGGCGCGCGGCGCTGTCGTGCGGTCCCGTCACCCGTCCGCCGTGCCCGGTGTACATCCAGAACGGCAATCCGGCGTGCTCGGCGTACGATCAGGGAACGGTGCAGGCGTGCGCGGGCTTCGTCGGCGAGCAGCCCAGCTGCGACGCGCTCACTCAGAAGAAGTGCCTCTTGAAGATCATTCCCGGCTCGGCGCCGAGCGGCTGCTGAGGCACCCGTCCCAGAAGACCCGTAGGTCTTCGGCCAGGGGGGACTCGAGCTCGAGGGGCTCGCCCGTGACGGCGTGGGTCAGCTGGTAGCGGTGCGCGTGCAGCGCGTGGCGGGGCAGCTCGAGCCGGGCCAGGTCGTCGTCCGTGAGCTCGCCGTCGGCGGCCCGCGCCAGCATCCGTTCGTCCGGCCCGTAGAGTTTGTCTCCGACGATCGGCGTGCCAGAGGCCGCCAGGTGCACCCGGATCTGATGCTGCCGCCCGGTGTGGAGCCGACAGCGCGCGAGCGCGTAGGCGCCGCGGGACTCGAGCACCGCGACCTCGGTTCGCGCGTCCAGGCCGCCCTCGGCGGCGATGCGCATCTTCACGCGCAGCGGGTTGTCCAGATCGGGCGCCACGGGCTGATCGAGCATGCCGGTGGGCGGCGTGCCCCAGGTGATCGCCAGGTAGTCCTTGACGAGCTCGAGGGCATTGCCGCGGGCGGCCGCGGTCGTCCGGTCCTCGAGCTTGCGCTTGAACGATCGGTCCGCCTCCGGCGTCTTCGCCACCAGCAAGAGGCCGCTGGTCTCGCGGTCGATCCGGTGGATCAGCGAGAGGTACTGCCCCGGGCGGCTCTTCGACAGGATCTTCACCACGGTGGCGTGATGGTGCCGCGCGGTCGGGTGTACCGCCATCAGCGGTGGTTTGTCGATCACCAGCAGGTGCTCGTCCTCGAACACCACTGCGAGCTCGCGCGCCGAGTCTTGCTCTTCGAAGGGCAGCCGCCAGAGCACGACCCGATCTTCGCCCCGCACCCGGTCGTTGTGCCGGAGCTTCCGGCCGCCCGGTGAATACGCGGTGTCGTCGATGATCGAGCGCGCGCGGGTACGGCTGGTGTTGCGGAGCTGAGTCGGCAAAAACACGTCCAGGCGCATCCCCTCGGACTCGGGTGGAACTCGAATCACCCGCACGATGGCGTCGGGCGGGACCCCCGGCGGCCGGACCAGACCGGGGACCTCTGCCTCGCGGTCGCCGGGGTCGTGCATCAGCTGCCGCGCTTGATCTCGGTGCCGACGCCGGTGTCTGTGAAGATCTCGAGGAGCAGCGCGTGGCTGCGACGCCCGTCCACGATGTGGACCTTCTCGACGCCCTCGGCCACCGCGTCGAGGGCGCAGCGCACCTTGGGGATCATGCCGCTCTTGATCACTCCGCGATCGATCAGCGACTCGGCCTCTTGGGCACCCAGCGACGACAGCAGGGTGCCCGAGCCGTCCTTCACGCCTTCCACGTCGGTCATGAGCATCAGCTTGGCGGCACCCAGCGCGCCGGCGATGCGCCCGGCCGCGGTGTCCGCGTTCACGTTCAGCGCTCCGCCGTCCGCGTCCACCGCGACCGGCGCGATCACCGGCAAGAAGCCGCTGTCGAGCAGCTTGTCCACGATGTTCGGCTCCACGCTCTCGATGTCGCCCACGCGACCGAGATCGACCAGCACGTCGGCGCCGCTCGGATCCTTGGCGGGGACCTCGGAGAGGCGCGCGGCCCGCATGAAGTGGTCGTCCTTTCCCGAGAGGCCCACGGCCCGACCGCCGTGCTTGCAGATCAAGCCCACGATGTCCTGGTTGACCGCGCCGCCCAGGACCATCTCGACGACCTCCATCGTGGCGTCGTCGGTCACGCGCAAGCCCGCCTGGAACGTCGAGGTGATGCCCATCTTGGCCAGCATCTGATCGATCTGCGGCCCGCCGCCGTGCACCACGACCATTCGAATGCCGACGTAGCGCAAGAGGCACACGTCGCGGGCGAAGCTCTCTTTGAGCTCGGCGTCGACCATGGCGTGCCCGCCGTACTTGACCACGAAGGTGCGCCCCTGAAACCGCCGGATGTACGGCAGCGCTTCGTGCAGGATTTTGGCCTTCTCGACCAGTGCGTCCATCTTCGCGCGGAGGGTACGGGGCGGCCCCGTGGTCCGCAAGTGCACATCCCCGGCGACTCGTGTTAGACCGCCGGCACCATGGAAATCTTGATGGTCAGCCTCGAGCTCACCCCCTACGCTCGTGAGACCGAGGCGGGCGACGCGGTGGCGTCACTGGCCAAGGCGCTGCGACAACTCGGGCACAACGTGACCGTGGCCATTCCGCGCCAGCCCGGGTTCGACGAGTCGGGGCTCTTGATGGCGCGGCGGCTGACGCCCTTGCCGCTGCCCGACGGGGGCGAGGTGCCGGTGCTCGACGCTCAGCTCCCGTCCGGCGTGAACGTCACGCTTTTCGACGCCCCGGTGCTGTTCGACCGTCCGCTGCCGTACACCGCCGACGGGGCGCCGCACCCGGACAACGCGCAGCGCTTCGCGCTCTTGTCGCAGGCAGCTGCCGCGCTGGTGCGGCAGCGCGCGGCCCAGGGCACGGCCTTCGACATCGTCCACCTTCACGACGCACCGGCGGCGCAAGTCCCCGCGGCGCTCGCGGCCAGCCCGGGGCCCAGCGTGCCCACGGTGTTCACCATCCACGACGGCGCGAACGATCTCGACTCGCTGCGCGCCGGGGTCGCGCAGGCCGACGTCGTCACCAGCGTCTCGCCGGCCTACGCCGCCGAGCTCACCGCCCAGCTCGGGGAGGGCGGCAAGACCGTGGTCGGCATCACCAATGGCGTCGATGGCGCGGTCTTCAATCCCGCCACCGACTCGGCGCTGCCGAGCCGGTTCAACGCCGAGGACTCGTCCCACAAAGGGATCTGCAAGAGCACGGTGCTCCGAGAGCTCGAGCTTCCGGTGGAGCTCGACCGCCCGCTACTCTTGATCGACGGCCCGCTCACCCACGAGCGCGGGCTCGATCTGGTGATGGCGTCGCTGTCGGGGCTGCTCAAGACCGAGGCGGCCGTCGTGATCGCGTCGGAGCTGCCGGCGACCGCGGCGAAGAAGCTGAAGGCCCTGCGCACCCGCCGCCGCGAGGACTTCGCGTTCGTCGAACGCCCCACCGATCCGATCCGGCGCCGGCTGTACGCGGCGGCCGATCTGGCGCTGTTTTGCCCTCGCCGTGCGCCCTCGGGGCAGGGGCAGCTGGTGGCGCAACGCTATGGCGCTCTGCCGATCGCACGCGCCGTCGGCGGGCTCACCGACACCATCGTCGACTGCGACGCCGCCCTCGAGACCGGGACGGGCTTCTTGTTCGACGACGAGACCGAAGAGGCGCTCCTCGGCGCGCTGGGGCGGGCGCTGGCTGCGTTCGCGTCGCCGTCATTCCCGCGGCTCCGGCGCCGCGTCATGCGCCTCGACCTCGGCTGGGATCGCCCCGGCCGGCGCTACCTGCAGGTCTATCGGCAAGCGCTCGGCGCGGGGCGCTGAGCCCAGCTCGACCACGAGCGACAGCCACAGCGACCGCGCGACCACCAGGCCGAGCGCGACGCCCTGGTGCACCAGGGTGACGCCGATCAACCGCGAGGCGCCGGGCTGGCTCACGTCCAGCAGGCCGACCAGCGACGCCGCGCCGAGCGGCAAGAGCAGCGAACACCCAGCCATCAGCAGCCAGCTCCCCGTCAGGGTCGCCCACCGAGCCCGCAGCAGCCGCGCTGCACGGCGGAGCGCGCTCTTGAGCGTTGCTCCGCGGACCGCCTCGACCCGGACCAGGTCCTCCAAGATCCCGAGGGCCGCCGCCGCTGCGAGCACCAACAGCCCGAGCCCTGCGGCGGTGAACGCGGCGCTCTGATCCGACCACGACGAGGCCAGTCGCCGGTGCAAGCGGACCAGAGCGATCGCGCCTGCCGCCAGGACCGCGCCCTGGCAGAAGAGCCGAGCGCCGAACGACAGGACGAAGCGCGGGAAGAGCTCGACCGCGCGACCGAGCCAGCGGGGGAGCCCGCTCGGGGTCTCTTCGACCAGCGCTGCCAGGAGCACGGCGGCCGGGATCAACGACAGCGCACCGAGCGCCGTTCCGATCAGCAGCGCCCCCTTGAGCTCCGAGGCGAGCACGGGCAGGGACAGCCGCAGGGACTCGACCAGCTCGAGGCCGCCGGCGTCGAACAAGATGGCGTCGCCGCGGGGGTGCTGGGCGGCCACCGAGCTGGTGAGCGCGCGCGCCAAGGGGCTGGCCACGATCCACGCAGCGAGCAGGCGCAGGCCGTAGACCCAGAGCACGGCGCGCCAGGCGCGTCGGGTGCGCGCGACGGCGCTCATGGCCCCGCCAGCGCCAGCGCGAGCCCGGCGGCATAGGTCAGCCGTTCGAGCGCGCGGTGGCCGAACTCGCTCCGCTGGCGACGCGAGTTGTTCCCGAGGTTCTCGTCCAGCAGCACGAGCCGGTCGGGATCGACCGTGGCCGCGACGACCTCGCTCTTGCCGGTGGCGTCGAAGGTGGCCCAGTCTTCGTCGGCCTGCCACCGTCGACGTTGCCGGGTGCCGTCCGCGAAGATCAGCTCGACGTCGACCGGGAAGCGGAGCGTGCCTTTGCGGCGAACCAGCGCCCGACACGACCTCTGCTTCTCGCCATCGCCGGTCGAGGTCGTCCGCGCTGCGCCGTCGCCGAAGACGCCACGCGCGGGTCCGATCTCGACACAGTCGAGGTCGGCGAGCTCGTAGTCGACCCAGCCCTTGTCGAACAGCGCAGTGTGCAGGGAGCCGTGCGCGTCGTTGCCGAGCTCGACCCGCACGTCTTCCAGAAAGCCCTTCGGGCCGGGGTGCCGAAAACGCTCGCGGCGCGCGTATCGGGAGAACGCGCGCTCGAGCCCGTCGTGACCCCAGACGTTCCCGACGGTCTCGAGCGTGATCGCGGTCCGGGCGTAGACCAGCGCGCCGATCGAGTCGAAGCTCGAGAAGCGGTCGGCGGGTTGGGCCACCGGGTGGTCGTGCCCCGCGCTGATCGCCACCGCGCGCCGCGCCGCGGCCCCCGACAGCGTCAGTCCCGGCAAGGCGATCATCGAGCCCGGGCCGTAGCGCGCGTCCAGCGCGCGCATCTCTGCGAAGGTGTTGAACCCCTCGTCGAGGAACGGCCACGCCTGCTCGTTCGAGGCCAAGATCCCCTGGAACCACTGGTGCCCCAGCTCGTGCACCGTGACCCCCTCGATCATGCGCACACCGGACTTCGCCGCCCACCACGGCCCCCCCGTGGTGATCAACGCCGGGTACTCCATCCCGCCGGCGTTCCGCGCGTGCTCGGGCGGGTGCACCACCGTGAGCGTGGGGTGCGGGTACGCGCCGTAGAGCCGGTTGAACCGCGGCAGAGCGAAGCGAATCGCGTCCACCGCCGTCTCGGTGTTCGTCTCGTGCCCCGGCGGGTAGAGGAAGCGGACCCGTACGCCGTCGATCTGCTCGCCGCGCTCGCGAAACTCGGGGGAGGCAGTCCAGACGAAGTCGTGGACCGGGTCGGCATGGAACTCGAGGCGCCGCCGCGCACCCTGGCGCTCGTCACGGACCTGCGTGCCGGTGGCGCCGACCACCATCTCTGCCGGGACGTCCAGGCTCACGTCGTAGCTGCCGAAGTCGGCGTAGAACTCCGCCTGTGGGTGGAAGGTGAAGTGCGCCCACCGGCCGTCGGGCTCTCGCCGCGCGATCTTGGGGAACCAGTGCCCCACCAGGTGGAACGACCCCGAGTACCCCGTGCGCTCGACGATGCTCGGCAGGCGGCTCTGCCACTCGAAGTCGATGTGCAGTGTCGCGCCGGGCGCGACCTCGGCGGGCAGCGGCAGCACGATGTCGGTCTGATCGTCGGGGTCGCCCGGGCTGTGGCGAGCGGCCCGGGGCCAGAGGTCGTCGGTGCCGAGCTCGCGGACGGTGAGTCGCGACACGTCGATGTACCCGTAGTCCGAGCCGTGATCGCCGCTTCGGCCCGCTCCGAAGGGCGAGCGCAAAAAGACGGTCTTGTCGTTCTTGAAGGCGTTCAGATAGAGATGGAACCAGAGCTCGCGGGTCGGCTCCGACGACGCGTTGGTCCAGGTCAGCGTGCCCTTGCCGGTGACGCGGTGGGCCGGCACGTCCAGGCTTGCCTCGAGCCGGTACGAAGCCACTCGGGCCGGTGCGTCGGGGGGCGGTGCCGCGGGCGCGGCGGGTGGCGCGACCGGGGCAGGCTCGGCCAGGCTGTCGGCGGCGGCGAGGGTGAGAGCGAGCCCGAGCGCGGCGAGGCCGACGCCGACGGCCGCTTCAGTGAGACGCGACATCGGTGCCCAACCCGATGACTTGCTGCTCGAAGAGCGTGTACACGATGCGAAGCGCTTCGAGTCGAGGCATGCCGCTGATGTCCAGGAGCTCCTCGATGGTCGACGAGCCGTCGATCAGCGAGAGCAGAAACCCGGAGCGGTGATCGAGCGAGAGCCAGCGCACCTGGTCCGGAGGCACGGCGACGTAGACCGGACGGTCGAGGGAGCCGAGCCGCGCCGAATACATCTGGAGTAGCACGTCGCGACAACTCTCGGCGAAGCGCAGCGCGTCGGCGTGGCTCGGGTTCGACTCGAGCAAGGACTCGGCCAAGACCAGCGCGCCGGTGAAGTCCCCGGCGGCGTAGCGATCTCGCATCTTGGACTCGGCCGGCTCTTCCACCTCTGGCGCCATGGGCGTCTCGAGATCGAGCTCCAGGGCAGAGGGCGGGGCTCCGAGCTGCATCAGATCGGGGGCCTTCGGGGACGACAGATCGAGGCGAAGGTCGTCCACGCCGTGGGGCTCGCCCGGGTCGTCCAGCTCGAGGCCCGCGAGCTCGAACCCCGGCGAGGCAGCATCCCGGTCCTCGCGGGGTTGGACCCCGGACCGCTCCTCCTTGTCGTCGGCGAGCGCCATCGCCTGCTTGGCGTAGTCCGGCTCGTCCGGGACGGCGGTGACTCGATCGAAGGCGCTCGGCCCGAGGTCGGGGACCCCGGTCAAATCGGGAATGGAGATCTCTCCGCTGGCGTCGTCGTCCCACGCCAGATCGATCAGATCCGTCTCGTGCTTCGGTTTGCCGCCTTCGGTCCCCATGCGTTCACGATCGGGCGACCACGCCCTTGAACATGCGCTCGGTGCGCTGAAGCTGCTCGACCTGCTCCTTCAGCCCGGCGGTGTCGTTCTTGGCGATGGCAGCCTGCGTCGCCTCGACGATGCGCTTGGCCTTGCTCATGGCGTCGCGGCCGAAATCGGCGCCGCCGACCACGCGCTCGACGTCCGGGAACAGGCGCTCGACCTCTGCGACCAGCGACTCGGCCTGCTGCTTGAGCCCCTCGAACTCTTCGTCGTGACGCCGTTCGACCATGTAGTCCTTGGCGTTCTCCATCATGCTCTTGATCTCGTCCTGGGTGAGCCCGCTGGTCGCGGTCACCTGGATGGACTGAGCCTGGCCGGTCTCCAGGTCCTTGGCGTGGACGCTGACGATGCCGTCGGTGTTGATCTCGAAGGTCACTTCGATTTCCACGTGACCCTTGGGTGCGCGCCGGAGGCCGGTCAGGATGAACTCGCCGAGCAGCTCGTTCTCGTCGGCCTTCTTGCTCTCACCCTGCATCACCAGGATCTTGACCGCCGTCTGGTCGTCGCGGCTGGTGGTGAAGACCTTGGTGCGGCTGGTCGGGACGGTGGTGTTCTGCGGGATGAGCTCCTCGAAATAGCTTCCAAAGGTCATGATCCCGAGCGCGTGCGGGGTGACGTCGAGCAGGATCATCTCGTGCTTGTCTTCGACCAGCGCTGCGCCCTGGATCGCGGCGCCGAGGGCCACGACCTCGTCCGGGTGCACGCTCTTGCTCGGCTCGCGCCCGAAGAAGTCGGTCACGGCCTTCTGGATGCTGGGCATGCGGGTCATGCCGCCCACCAAGATCACGTCTTCGACCTCGTCGACCCCCAGCTTGGCGTCGTCCAGCGCTTGCTTGCAGATGTCGACGGTGCGCTCGACCAGGTCCTCGGTCAGCCCCTCGAGCACCTGGCGGGTGAGCGTGCGCTGCAAGTGGAGCGCCTCGTTGCGGCCCGTCGAGATGATGAAGGGCAGGTTGATCTCGGTCTCTTTCACGCTCGACAGCTCGCACTTGGCCTTCTCGGCGGCGTCCCGCAGGCGCTGCAGCGCCATGCGGTCCTGACGCAGGTCGATCTCGTGCTCTTCTTTGAAGCTCTCGACCAGCCAGTCGATGATGCGCGCGTCGAAGTCCTCGCCGCCCAGGAAGGTGTCCCCGGTGGTGCTGACCACCTTGAACACGCCGTGGGCGCCGATCTCCAGGATGCTGATGTCGAAGGTGCCGCCGCCGAGGTCGTAGACCGCCACGGTTCGATCGAGGTCTTTCCCGAACCCATAGGCCAGCGAGGCCGCGGTGGGCTCGTTGATGATGCGGATCACGTCCAGCCCGGCGATGGCGCCGGCGTCCTTCGTGGCCTGGCGCTGGTTGTCGTTGAAGTACGCCGGTACGGTGACCACCGCCTTGCTGACGGGGTGCCCGAGGTAGTCCTCGGCGATGACCCGCATCTCTTGCAAGATCATCGAGCTGACCTCGGGCACCGAGTAGGTCTTGTCCCGGAGCTTGATCCGCACGTCGGCGTGGGGCCCCTCGACGATGGAGTAGCTCGAGGTCATCAGGGCGTTTTTCACCTGGGGTGAGTTCCACTTGCGGCCGATCAGCCGCTTGGCCGCGTACACCGTGTTCTCGGCGTTGGTGATGGCCTGGCGCTTGGCGATGTGGCCGACGAGCCGTTTGCCGGCCTCCGTGACGGCGACGATGCTGGGCGTGGTCTTGTAACCGCCGCGATTGGGGATCACCACGGGCGCGTCGCCCTCCATCACGGCCACGCACGAGTTGGTCGTTCCGAGGTCGATGCCGATGACTTTCTCAGTCATGTTTGCCTTTCCAAGCCTTCATCCAAGCCGAACGGCTCAAACTTCACCGCGTTTGAGCCGTTTGATCCAGTCCTTGACCGTATCATCCCCGGGCGCCATCTGCGAAATGCGCTCGAACTCGGCGAGGGCGCTCTCTTTCATCCCGGCCTTGACGTAGATCTTGGCCAGGGTGAGCCGCGGCTCCACCGACTTGGGCGCCAGGGCCACGGCCTTGCGGGCCATGTCGCCGGCCTTGCGCAGGTCTCCGTTGCCCTCGTACAGGCACGAAGCGACCTTGTCGAAGACGTTGGCACTCGGTTTGCCCCGCGAGACCTTCTCGTAGGTCGCGGCGGCCTCGGCCCAGTGCTTGTTGGTTTCTTCGTACTTGGCCTGCTCCAGGTACGTGTCCGCCAGGAGGGCAGAAGCTTTCTCTTGCGCGTCGTCGAACCGCGCCTTGAGCGCCGCGTCGTCCGGGGCCAGCGTCACGGCGATGCGCAGGGCGTTGGCGGCCGAGATCACGTCACGGGTGGCCATCGATGCGTCGGCCGCCTCGATGTACTTCTTCACCTGGCTCTCGCGGGCCTGGCTGAGCCGTGACTCGTAACGGCGCTTCAGCTCGTCGGCGACGTGCTCCTGGATGGCGGCGCGGCTCACCTCCGGTGGGGGCGCCGAGTTGCGCGCCGGCGGGGCCAGGGACCCGCGCAGCTTGCGGGCCAGCGAGCGCCGGCGCTCTTCCGGATCAGAAGCCGGGGGGGTCGACTGGCTCGGGGGCGCGTGGCTCGCTCGATCGGAGATGCGAGCTTCTTGCTCGATTCGCCGCCGGACGGCCTCGAGCTCGGTGCTCTGGCCCCGGAACGCCTGCTCGAGCCGCTTGGTTCGCTTCTGAGACTCGAGGTAGGCGTCGTATTCGTCGCGGGTGGCCTTGCGGCTCAGGACCTCTTGGGCCTCGGTCAGGCGCTGGAAGACCCGCTCGAGCTTGGTCTTGAAGGTCCCGAGGTTCTTTCCGTAGTACTTGTCGGGGTGGAAGACGCCGACGATCTTGAAGTAGGCGTCCTTGATCTCCTTCTTCTCGGACTGGGTCGACACCTCGAGCAGCTCGTAGTGGGTCGCGGTGTCCAGGCGATAGAAGTAGTCGAGGACCTTGCGCCGGCGGGGCAGGTCCAGATCGACGTCCTCGTCGAGCTCGGCGGGGTCGTAGAGCGCGGCCGCCGGGTGCTCCGCGTCCGGGTGCTGGACCGGCTTGGTCTCGATCACCGGGTGGGAAATCCGGACCCCCGGGGGCACGCTCGATCGCTCGTGCTTCGGCGGGGACGACGGGGCGACCTTGTCGTACCTGACGGCGCCGAGCTCGACCAACCGCCTGAGGCTCTGCAGCACCCGGCCCGGGTCGAGCCCGGTGGCCGCTGCGATGTCCGCTTCGCTCGAGCGCCCGTCGACCCGCGTGAGCACGAACGCCTCTTCGGGGCCGATCGGCAAACTGCGCATGTCGACGCCCGCGACCGGGCACGGCAGCTGACCCTCTTCACTCGGCGGCACTGATGCTCGAACTCCCGGCGCCAAAATACCGCCCTCCCGGGGATTGCACGGCGAATTTTCTGCAAATCAACCAGCGTGCGCCGCGGCCATCCAAAGCCACCAGGCTGGCGCCCGGTAAATCGCCGCCGAGAGGGCGTCGGCAACGCGCTGCGTTACGGCGTGCAGGGAGCCACCGGAGACCTCGATTCGCTGGACCTCGAGGCGAAATCGCGGGCTGGCCGCCCGTGGGACCAGGGTGCACACCAAGAGCGGCACCCGGGCCGCGCGCGCGACCCGCGCCGGACCGACGGGCATCGCGGTCGTCTGGCCCAGGAAGTCGACCGGCACGGTCTCGACCCGGGCCGGCAGATCCGGAAGAAGGCCGACCAGCTCGCCACGGCGGAGCGAGCGCACGAGCCGCGCGCTCGCGCCGGGCCGCCCCCGGTGGATCACGGTGACACCGCGGTGGAGCCGGTGGCCATCGACGTGCGGGTCGAGTGCGGGGTCGTAACTCTCTCGGACCACGACGGCGGGCGACAGCCCGGCCTCGGCCACCGCCGGCGCGACGAGCTCGAACGGCCCCAGGTGGGCACTGACGATCACGGCCCCGCCGGCGCGCTCTAGCTCGCGACGCGCGTCGGCGTCGACTTCGACCCACTCGCTCGCTCGCACCTCGGGGCGACGCAAGAGCAGCGTCGAGGCGAGGGTGGTCCCCGCGTTGACGAAGCACTCGGCGCTCACGCGTTCGGCGACGTGGGCGGGGAGCGCGCTCGCGGCGCGCGCTCGAGCACGGCGCGACAGCGTCGGCGCGACCCATGGGGTCACCCGCCCGAGCGCGCGGCAGGTCGCCAGAAGAAGCCACGGCGGAAGCCGATCGGCCAACCCCAAGAGCCCCCGGACCAGGCCGCGGATCGCCGCGTTTTTCAGGCGCTGTCCCGGCGTCCACCGACCCCCGGTGCGCAGGTCGCGGTCGCTCATGAGCCGCAGCCGCGCCGCACGTTCTCGCTGGCGGTGTCCACCTGACCCTTGGCCCGCGAACAGCGGCCACCCGGATCGCCCGGGCCGTTGAGCTCGCAGATGCGAGCGGCCGAACGGCGCATCGACTCGAGGGCCTTCCTGGCGACGTCGCAGTCCTTGGTGGAGGACAGCGCGCGGGCCAGATCCCGCGAGTCGCGCTCGAACGTCGCCTGGGCTTCTTCCAGGCTCACCAGCGCCGGCTGCGCGAAGCCCGGCTGCGCCGTCGGGCCCGCTTCGGGCTCGGCCTTCTTGGTCTCGACGTCGCTTGCCGGAGACTCCGGGGCGCTCTCTTCGCCCTTTGGGGCCGACGCGGGAGCCTCGAGTTGCTTGCCGGGCGCAGCGCAGCCGGCCGCGCACAGCGCGGCCCACACCAGCGCGCGGCTGGTCATGGCGCGCCCTCCGGCTTGGCGGTGGCGCGTTCGATCACCTCGGCCTGGATCGCCATCGACTTCTCGAAGGCATCGAGGGCGCGTTTCTTGGCGGCCTCGGCCCCGGCCTGGTCGCCCTTCTCGTGCAGCGACTTGCCCAGCCGCTCGTCGACCAGGCCGCGCACCTCGAACAAGTGGCCGCGGAAATAGGTGGTCTCTTTCGCCAGCTCGAGGCCACGGTCGACGTCCTTCGACGCCGCGTCGTGCTGGCCCAGCTGGCTCTTCAAGTCCGCGAGCCGGGCCAGGGTGTCCGCCATCACCTCGCGCACTTCGGCGGGCGCGCTCGGGCCACCGCCGCCCGGCGCCGGGCCATCGACCAGCCGCTGCAGGGGTTCGACGGCTTTGTCGAGCGCACCGGCCTCTTCGTGTCCGTCGGCGATGTGATGCGCGCTCTTGGCGCGTGACAGGAAGGCGAGCAGCACCGGATCGACCGGCAGCCCGGCGTCCCCGTCGGGCAGGCGCTCGCCCTTGCTGCACGCGGTGAGGCCGCCGCCGAGCAGCGCGAGCAGCACCAGCACCGATCCCAGCCAGCGGCGCGCGTTCATCGCACCCCCCACAAGGCGTAGCGGTTCGACCGGAGCTCGCGCGAGCGTGCCAGGGCAATGCGATCGACCCGCGCGGTGGTCGCGCCCTGCTCGAACTTCTCGCTGAACATCCCGGCGGTGGAGCGCGACACGGCCAGCGCTTCGGCCTGAGCGGCGAGCTGGGCGCCGCCGTCTCCGTCGAGGGCCGGCGCGATCACCAAGAACCAGGACGCTGCGATGGCGATCGCCGCGGTGGTGACCGTCCCGAAGGTCACGACCAGCAGCCGGCCTCGGCGACTGACGCGCTGGCCGAGCGCCCGGGAGGCGACGCGTTCGGCGTCCAGCGGCCGCAGCGCGGCGGGCGCCGCCGCCGCCCGGAGGGCCCGCGCGAGATCCGCCGAAGCGTGGCTGCCATGGCCCGCGAGGGCGTCGCGCAGGCGTTCGCTCTCGGCGATCTCCTCGTCGGTGGGCGGTGCCAGCGGGTCCTCGAGAGCCGCTGCGATCAGCGCCTCGTTCACTGCCGGATCGAGCTGCCCCGGCGCGAACGCGGCCCGCAGCGCCCGGGCGAGCTCTTCTTCTTGCTCTTCCGGGATGAGCGCGAGATCGTCGGACGAGTCGCGGGTCACGACCCACCTCCTTCGCTCGCGAGCGCCTTCTTCAGCGCGGCCATCGCGCGATGGAGTACCACGTCGAAGGTCGCCACGCTGACTTCCAGCTCTTTGGCAGCTTCCTCGCGGGAGCGCTCTTCCAGCACCCGCAGGCGAATCGCGGTGGCGTAGCGCGGGTTGAGGCGGCCGAGCAGCGCTTCCACCCGGCCCCGGGCCTGCGCCAGATCGTGCTGCTCGATCACTTCGGCCTCGCGATGGTCGCGCTCGGCCGAGTCGATCTCGCGCTCGACGTCGGCGGGCTCGAAGAGCACCTCGCGCTTCTTCGCGCGGAGCTGGTCGAGAGCGGTTCGGAGCGCCACCACCCGCAGCCAGGGGTAGACCCCGACGCTCTGCCAGGTGAACTGCTCGAACCGCTCGACCACCTTCATGTAGGTCGCGCTCAGCGCCTCTTCGGCGGCGGCGGCGCTGCCCAGGCGCGGGAGCAGCACGCTTCGGTACAGTCGCGGCCCGTAGCGACGCAGCAAGGTGCCGAGGGCGTCGCGGTCGCCGGCCTGCGCTCGCACCGCGAGCACGCGCTCTTCCTCGAGCTCCGCCGGGTCCCTTTCCTGCACGGCGGGGACTCTACACGGGGGCATCGTGCCGAACAGCCCTTGCCAGAGCAGCGCCGCGACCGGGCCGACCCCGGCCGCCGAGGCGGGCAGGGGGCAGGGGGCCAGGAGGCACAGCGCGGACATGCCCTCGGAACGGCCCGGGGCCCCCGGAGCTTACGCCCGCGCGTTCAGTGCCCGCTCTCGGCGCCCCAAAGGCCCCAGATGGGGGGCCGTTCTCGCGTGTGCACGAAAAGGACTTGCCAAGGGCGGGGGCGGCCGAAAGATTCGCGGGACACCTTGGCTTCCGGCTCCAGCATTTGCCCGCACTGCGGGGGTCTGAACTCCGTCGACGAGAAGACCTGCTTTCGTTGCGGGCAGCGCCTGCCGGGGCCCGCCGGTCGCGCCGCGGTGGGCCTGCTCACCACCGCGCTCGGGCGCGACTTTCCGCTGACCAAGCTGTACGTGATCGTGTGCGTCGCGGTCTTCGTGATGACCGTGCTCGCCACCAAGAAGCTGGCCATGCTGGGCGGCGTGCGCCCGTCCGAGGCCCTGCGCTGGGGGGCGCTGTTCGGCACGCTGGGGCGCGAAGAGCCCTGGCGCTACCTGTCCGCGATGTTCGTCCACTTCGGCGCGCTGCACCTGGGCTTCAACATGATGGCGCTCTGGGACTTTGGGCGGGCCACCGAGCTCCGGCTCGGTTCCGGCCGGTTCGCGCTGATCTTCGTCGGCACCGGCATCGCCGGGTTCGTGGTCAGTGACGTGTGGTACTCGGTGAGCGGCGCTCCGTCGCTGACGGCCGGCGCCAGCGGCGGGCTGTTCGGCCTGATCGCCGCGCTGATCGGCTATCTGTACGCGGCGCGCGACCCGGCCTGGAAGCAGTACCTGGTGCGGGTGGTGATCTACGCGGTCATCTTCGCGGTCGCGCTGTCGGTGAACAACGCCGCCCACATCGGGGGCTTCGTGGTGGGGTTCGCCATGGGCTACGCGTTCTACAAAGAGCCGTCGCCGTGGAGCCGGAACAAGCTCTTTGCGGGCGTCGCCGCGCTCTTGGTGCTCGCCAGCTTCGCCTCGATCGGTCTCAGCCACCTGTCCAGCGTGTGGCGCGAGGTGCGGCAAGACGAGCTCGCGCGCGGGCGAGACTGAGCCGCGAATCACGCCGGCGGGCGCGGCGGAGCCTCGGCGCCCGCGCGTCGCGATCGCTGCCGGCGCGCGACGAGCGCCCACGCGATCGGTCCGACGACGCTCCAGGCAAGCGCGCCGACCACCCACGGGCTGAAGCGGGCGGTGACCTCGATCCGGTGGCGGCCCTCCGGCACGCTGATGGACGGGTAGGCCGGAAACACCATGCGCGGCGCGACCGGCCGGCCGTCGACGGTCCACCTCCACCACGGGTGGGCAGTGACACGCAGCACCAGCGTCACGGGGTGGGGCGCTTCGAGCTCGACGACGTGCCTGCTCGCAGCGTGGTGTTCGTTCCGGAGGCGTGCGCCCTCGACGTCACAGCCATCGGTCAGCGTGTCGAAGGAGGGTGGCCCGTTCGGGACGAGCTCGGTCCACACTGTTCGATCGAAGAGGGTGCCTCGCCGCAGCTCGTTCTCGGCGTCCTCCAGCAGGCTGGCCGCGAGCTCGGCATTGGGGCCGCTGCGGCGCACCCGGAGGCAACCGACGCCGAACAACCCGCTCCCGCTGCGCCGCGCGTACAGGTGGAGAGCACCGTAACGAGCGCGGAGCTCGAAGTCCGAAGCGTTCGCCGCGGCCAGGGGCTGCCCGACCAACAGGTGGCTGATGCCCAGGGCCTCGGCGCGCCCGGCGAGTCCCGGCTCGTCGATGGCCAATCGTCGGACCAGCTGCCACGCGAAGCCCACGTGAGCGCCCACGCCCCGGGTGGTCGCGAGGGGGAGCGCGGAGTCCGACTCGAGGCCGGTCAGCGCCGCGCAGTTCGCGGCCAGCGAGCCCTCGCGGTCGTCGATCCACAGGCGGCTGCCCTCGAGGCGCCGGAGGTCTTCGCGGAGCGTGTTCAGCTGGGCCGACGTGGGGTCGGGGCTCCCGCAGGGGCCCTGGGCCAAGCTGCGCGAGATCGCGCCGAGGCGCGCGCTCGCCGCCTCGGTGTGCGCAGCGGCCATCGGGAACGCCAGGGCCAGGGCGAGGGCGCTGGCGACGACCTGCACGGCCCGGCGGGAAAAGTGACGCGTGAGCGCCGGCGTCACGCGCTCGCGCTGCACCTCGACCGCGACCACCACGGCCGCGGCGCCGACCAGCGGCAAGAGCGCCCGCAGGCGCAGGGGCTGCAGCACCTTCAGCGCGAGCTCTCCCAGCCGTCCGGCGTCCCCGAGCGACGGACCCACCACGCTGAGCGGAACGGCGACCAGCGTCGCGGCGAGCGCCATCCGCGCGGCCCGCTGCCGGGCTCGGACGGCGAGCACCACCAGCGCCCCGAGCCAGAGCGCGGTGAACACCGGAAGGCGATCGCGATCGAGCAGCTCTCCGTTCCAGAACCAGTCGACGAGCCGGTCGGGCCCGAACCCGATCTGCATCCACCGAGGCAGCGGCGGCCATCCGAAGGGTAAGAGCAGATGTCGCATGCCGTGGCCGTAGACGACCGCCGAGCCAAGCAGCGCCGAGCCCAGGCTCGCCGCAGCGGCGACGATCCAGCGGCGCTGCCCACCGACGACGCAGGCGCATCCGAGCAGCAGTGCGCCGCCGAGCGCGACCTGGGGGTGGGCGAGGAACGCCAGGTTCGCCCAGAGGGCCGCCCAGGCGAGAGGGCGAGACGCGAGCACACTGGTCACCCAGAGCACCACCAGCGGCATGACCACGCACTGGGAGACCAGCCCCGTGTGGAAATACGTGGCGCTCGAGCCGACGAAGGGGTTGAGCGGGCTGACCCAAACCAAGAGGAGGGCCCCGCCGAGGCTCGATAGCTCCGTCGCGCCCAGGGTGCGCGCGAGCCGGTAGGCCAACACCGGGGTGGCGACCACGCACCCGAGACAGACCCAGTTGGTCGCGGCGACGGGCGATGCGCCGAGGGCCATCGGCAGGCCGATCACCAGCCAGCCCACGATGGGGTAGTGCGTGGCCAGCGGGAAGCCACCGAGGTAGCTGTCGATCCAGCCGCTGCCCAGGCCGCCTTCGACCAGTCGGCGGGCGACCACCGCGTGGGTGCGGGCGTCGGCCGGCAAGAACCCCGGCATCTGCCCGGTCGCGAGCAGCAGCTCGAGCTCCGGGGCGTGCGCGCAGAGGAGCGCGACGATCGCGAGGGCGTCGCGCCAAGTCGGACCGGTGGCGGGCGCGCGGTCGCCCGACGGCTCGCCGCTCCGCAGCCCGACGAGGACCGCCACGAGCGCGGCGACCACGAGTGCTCCCTGGATCATGACACTCGCGAGCGGCCCGTGGCTATTCCGGGGCGGGCGTCTTCGCCGTGGCGGACCCCGTCACCGGCGCGACCTTGCCGCCCGCGCTGTACGTCCCGACCCAGGTGCCGGACAGCGCGCTCGGTCGCGCGTGGTCATCGACCGTGGCGTCGGCGGTCGCTACGATCGCGAGCAGCGCCGTCGGCGCGGCCGGTTGGGCCGACGCGCCCTTCGCCGCGCCAAAGAGCGCGTCGAGCCCGCTCAGGCAGAGCTTCTGAGCACAGCTGGCGTCGCAGCCCGGATACGCTTGCCCCGAGCCGGTGCCCGCCGCGACCAAAGTCTGCGCGACGGTCTTGCAGCTGAGCACTTGCGCGAGGGCCTCGGGCACGCTGCTGACCCCGGCGACCTCGGCCTTGGCGGGGCCGATGGCCATGAGGCCCACCACCTGGGAAGGGAGGAACTGGAGGTCGACGCCCAGGGCCACGCTGTCGTCGGGCTGCGGCTGCCACGAGGCCAGGTACTTGGCCGCCGCACCGGCCTCCGAGGCGTCGGCGCCGCCCACGCTGTCGAGCTCGAGCCACGCGTTCTGATCGCTGCCCGCTGCGCTGGTGAGTCGGCCTCGAAACACACCGGGGGAGGCGAAGGCCTCGGCGCCCTGCAGGAGCCAGGGCTCGAGCTTGGCGCGGATCGCGCTCGGCCCACCCAGCGCCGCGGAGAGCGCGGCGTCCCAGGCGCCGGTCTTGCGCGCCGCCTGGAAACCCGCGTCGCCGGCCGCGGCTTGCATGGCGTCGAGCAACGCCGTTCCGTCGTTCGCCGCGGGCGAGAGCGCGACCAGCATCGACCCGACCCCGAGCAGGTCGCCCCATTGCCCCTTCGCGCCCTCGAGCCCCAGGGTGACGTCGAGCTTCGAGTCGCCCAGCTGGATGGGGATGTCCACCACCGGCACCTTCAAAGGCGCCACCGCGCCGGCGTCGAGCTCCGTGAGCTCTTCGCAGCCCACCATCGACTCGGCGCCTCGGAGCGTGACGGCCAGCGCCGGGCCGACGGGAACGAAGTCGACCTGCGGCGTCCCGGTGAAGGGCGCGGTGGCCTTCAGGTCGCCGTCTTCCAGCAGGCTTCCGGTCAGCTCGGCGCAGGTCACGCCCGTGCGCACGCTCGCCACCCAGTGCGACACGCTGCGCTTCCCGGTGTAGATCGGGATCACCTGGATCGACCCGAAGCCGCTGGCGCTCACGCTCACCGCCACGCTGGCGGCGACCTTGTCTCCCGAGCTGGCGTGGACGCTGAACGCTCGCGCCGAGCTCGGCGCGAAGAGCGTGACCTCGGCTCGCCCCGACCCGTCCGTCGTGGTCTCGCTCTTGTCGAGGGCGGCGTCGTCGGCGTCACCGAGCAGCGCGAAGCGCACCGGATACTTCCCGGGGGGCGAGGCCTGCACCTCGAGCTTGCGCTTCTCTCCCGGTGCCACGGTGAGCGTGGTGGCCGGCTCGAAGGTCAGCGCCGAGGGGCCGTCCACGGCGCCACCGACGCCACCGCTGCCCCCGCCGCCCGTGTCTGCCGCGTCGCCCCCGCACGCGACACAGCCCAGCGTGGTGCCGAGCGCCAGCGCCCACCGGGCGACCCCGAAGAAGCAGTGCAGGCGAGTCATGTGGAAGAACAAGCGTGGAAGAGACCACGCAAGCGTAGACTTTTTGCCCGACAAAGCAAGACGAGCGGGTCGGTATCGCCGCGTGATATGTAAGGCGTTCGAGATGGAGTCGCTGGTTCCCAGCCCGCTCAGAGTCCTGGTCGTAGACGATGAGCCATCCATCAGGCAGATGCTCCAGATTGCTCTCAAGCGCGAGGGCTACGAGGTGGTCTCGGTCGCCGGGTGCCGCGCGGCGATCGAGGCCCTGACCAGCAGCCGGCAACCCTTCCCGGTGGTGCTCACCGATCTGTCGATGCCGGACGGGTCGGGCTTCGACGTGCTTGGTGCCGCCAAGGGTCGGGCCGCCGCGACGGAGGTGATCCTGATCACCGCCCATTCCACCGTCGAGAACGCCATCGCAGCGATGCGCGGCGGCGCCTACGACTTCGTCACCAAGCCGTTCCAGCCGGCCGAGGTCGCGGCGCTGGTGCAGAAGGCCCTCGAGAAGCACGACCTCCGAGCGGAGAACTCCCGGCTTCGGGCGCGGATCGAGCGGACCGATGCCGAGATGCTCGGGCGCAGCCCGGCGATGCGAACCGTCATCGACCTGGTCGATCGCATCGCGGCGACCAAGACCACCGTGCTCATCACGGGCGAGAGCGGGACCGGCAAGGAACGCGTCGCACGCGCCATTCACGAGCGATCCGATCGAAGCGCGGGGCCGTTCTTGGTCGTCAACTGCGGCGCGCTGCCCGAGGCGCTGATGGAGAGCGAGCTGTTCGGCCACGAGAAGGGCGCCTTCACCGGCGCGCAGACCCGGCACCGCGGGCTGTTCCGCGAGGCCGACGGCGGCACACTGATGCTCGACGAGGTGGGCGAGCTGCCGGCCTCGCTGCAGGTCAAGTTGCTCCGCGTCCTTCAGGAGCGCAGCGTACGCGCGGTGGGGGCCACCCAGGAGGTGACCGTCGATGTGCGAGTGCTGGCGGCGACCAACCGCGACATCGAGGCAGAGGTCGCGCGCGGCGCGTTTCGCCAGGACCTCTACTATCGCCTCAACGTGATTCGCGTCGGGCTGCCGCCGCTGCGCGATCGGCGGGAAGACATCCCGCTCATGGCAGAGCGCTTTCTTCGCCGTTTCGCCGCCGAGATGGGGAAGGACGTCGCCGGCTTCACCGCGGACGCGCTGCGTGCCCTCGAGCGCTACGCGTACCCCGGCAACGTGCGCGAGCTCGAGAACGTGATCGAGCGGTCGGTGGCGCTCGCCGGCGCGAGGTCCATCGGTCTCGGGGACCTGCCCGCGGAGGTCGCCGGCGCGGCCAGCGCGCCGGCAGGCGAGATCCTCACGCTGCCGCCCGAGGGTGCCAACCTGGACGAGCTCTTGAACGAGGTCGAGCGCCGGCTCTTGCTCTCGGCCTTGGACCGCACCGGCGGCAACCGGACCGCGGCCGCGAAGCTGCTCGGGATCACCTTCCGCTCGCTCCGGTACCGGTTATCGAAGCACGGCCTCGGCGGGGATGACGAGGTGCCTTCGGACGGCGAGGTCGGTCCGCAATAACTTGCGAAGCTCGCCCCGGGTTGCGGAGCCGAAAAGCGGCGGGGGCGGGCCCGGCCGCGTTACAATGCCCCCACAAACATGGAACGAAGCGTGCATCCCTTGTCGCGATCCATGTCCCGGCGGACGAACATCGGGCGTCGCGGCTTCACCTTGGTGGAGCTGATGGTCGTCGTCGTCCTGGTGGGGGTTTTGGCCACGCTGGGGGTCGTCATGTTTCGGCAATGGGTGTTCCACACCCGCTCGGTCGAGGCATTCGGGATGGTGCAGAGCATTCGCGTGGCTCAAGAGCGCTGGCGCGCCGAGCACGGCGCCTACCTCGACGTGTCGACCGACATGACCTCGTACTATCCCACCGCGACGCCTAGCCGAAAGCTGTGGGACTGGCGGCAGGCCGCGGGGAACGATTACGACCGCTGGATGCTCCTCAGCCCGACCATTTCTGGGCCGGTCCAGTTCGGGTACGTGGTCAAGGCAGGCGCCCCGTTCACGGCGATGGCGGCGCCGAACACCGCCAGCCAGCCCGGTTGGCCGGCGGCCAACGCGACGATGCTGCCGTGGTTCGTGATCGAAGCGAAGGGCGACACCGACGCCGACGGTGTCCCGTCGTACTACGTGGCTGCCTCGATCAACGGCGAGATCCTGCGCGAGAACGAAGGGGAGTGAGCGCGCCCGCGTGCGGCGCGGCGCCTCGCCGCGTGTCCGCCCGTGTGCTGGCGTGTGCGCTCCGCGGCTACCCTGGCGCCTGCCGCGTTTCGTCAGCGTCGGGGATGACGGGGTGACGGGAATCGTCACTTCAATTGGCCGAACACCCGGTGGTCGTGCGAGGATCTGCGGGATGCTCGGCAGAATCCGCTGGCGCGACTCCTGGTACGGAAGCTGCACCTGCACTCGAACGATGCGCTTCGGGCGTTCGCAACGCGGCTTCACCCTCGTCGAGCTCATGGTCGTCGTGGTGATCGTGGGCGCGCTCGCGGCTCTCGCAGTGTACGGAATGACCAAGTACGTGCGCGCCAGCAAGGCCGCGGAGCCGATCTACATGATCGGCCAGATCAAGACGGCGCAAGAGGCATGGCGCGAAGAGTTCCACGCCTATTACAACGTCTCGACGGACATCGACACCTTCTACCCCGGTCCGCCGATCAACAAGAAGCGCCACTGGACCAACTCGGCGCACGCGGACTGGGGCCAGTGGCAGCACCTGGGCGTCCAGACTCCGAACCCGGTTCAGTTCGGCTACGCGGTGGTCGCCGGGAACCCCGGGGGCGTGCCCCCGAGCCCGGGCACCGCGGCCACCATGAATTTCCCCAACCCGACCACCGAGCCGTGGTTTTTGGTGAAGTCCGTCGGGGACTTCAACCTCGACGGGAAGTACTCCAAGTTCGTGGGCTCGAGCTTCACTCAAGAGATCCTCACGGAGAACGAAGGCGAATGAGTTGACACAGGCCGGCGGTCTGCGCCGGCGGTGATGATCAGATCTGCGCGCGCTGCGGGTGGCCGGGCGCGACGCCAGAGACCCTGCCACCCGAGAGACCAAGGAGACATGTCATGAAGAAGAAGTTGAAGAGAGGTTTTACGCTGGTCGAGCTCATGATCGTGGTTGCGATCGTCGGCGTTCTCGCGGCGCTCGCCATCTACGGCGTCCGCAAGTACATCGCCAACGCCAAGACGGCCGAGGCGCGCAACTCGCTCGGTCAGATCGCCAAGGACGCGGCGGGTGCGTATGCGCGTGAAGGCATGTCCGGCACCATCCTGTCGCTCGGCGGCACGGCCGACATCAACAATCGGCTCTGCGCCTCGGCGACCAAGGCGGTTCCGACGGCCACCGCCAAGATTCAGGGCAAGAAGTACCAGTCGGATCCGGCCGAGTGGGCGGTGGACGGCAAGACGGTGCACACCGGCTTCGCGTGCCTGAAGTTCCAGATGACGGACCCGCAGTACTACCAGTACAACTACGTCCAGGCCGGCGGCACCAACGGCGGCGGCAAGGACGCGGCGTTCACTGCGACGGCCAGTGGTGACTTGAACGGCGACACCGTGATGTCGACCTTCACCCTCACCGGCAAGGTGCAAGAGGGTGCCAACAAGGCCCTCGAGCTCACCATCGCGCCGAACTTCGTCGAGAGCAATCCCGAGGAATAATCCGCGACGGTTCGAGTCCGCCGGCGCCCGCAGCTCACGCTGCGGGCGTTGGTGTTTTGTCAGCCCGTCAACGCCCCATGGAGATCGCGCGGCCCACGCGCCAGGAGCGGTAGGCGTCGACCTCGGTGTCGACCACCTGGCCGAGTCGCTTCCCGTCGCTGGGGCGGGCGATGCGCTCTGCCGGATCGCTGCAGACGTCGAACTCGGCCTGCCAGCCCTGATCCAGGTCCGAGATCCACTTCTGGCAGCCTTGAATCAGCGCCTGAGTGCGCCGGTCGCTGGACCACTGTTCGGCGAACACCCAGGGGCGAGGCAACGGGGCGCCGTGGCGCAGGTGGCTCACCAGGCTCTGTCCGTGCCAAGCATAGGTGTAGGGCAGACCGAGGAGCTCGACCAAGGTGGGAACGATGTCGACCAGGCCGACCAGTCCGGCCGTCTCGCGCGGCGCGCCGAGGCCGAGCTCGGCCGGCGCGCAGAGCACGAGGGGGACGTGGATCTGCTCGTCGAACAGGTTGCTGCCGTGGGTGATGGTGCCGTGCTCTCCGAACGCCTCGCCGTGATCGGCCGTCAGGATCACCACCGCGTTCGCCGGGAGCTCGCGCAGGAAGCGGGCGAGCTCGCCGTCGATGCCGCGCGCCGTTCGCAGGTAGCCGGCGCGGCCCTCGCCGCCCCGGTACGGCACGTGGAGGTCCATCACGTGAATTCGCAGGTGTAGTGGGCGTTCGGCGGGAGCCTCGCGCAGGTAGACGCGAGCCTGGGCCAGCGTTGGCTCGACGCTGGGCCACGACGCATCTCCGGTGTCCGGCAGGGTGCGGCCGAGCTCGTGCCCCGTGAGGAAGTAGAGGTTCGCGAGCGGGAATGCCGGGAACACCACGTAGGTGGCGAACCCGGCGGCGGCCAGCATCGCCGCCAGGGTGGGCGGGGTGGACAGGACCTTCCGCTTCGGATCGGCATACGCGACCAAGATCTCGTCGCCGTCTTGCACGTGCCGGGGGTACATGCCGGTGTGGAGCGACACCAGCGAATCGCCGGTCCCGTTCGACTGGCTGCGGGCGTTCGTGAAGCGATGACACTGCTCCGCCCACGCGCGGGTCTGGGGCAGTACCGATGCGTCCTGGAACACGTCGTGTCGCAAGCCGTCCACCGTGATCAGGACCACCGCGGGCATCGGCGATCGGGGCTCGGACTTGGCCCGCTGCGCCCGCGGGCTGGTCGGGCCGACCTGCTGCATGGTTTCCTCGAGCGAGCCGTCGCGGCCGCTGCAGTTCTGATCGACCCCGTCGTCGGGCAGGTCGACCAGCGCGGGGCTCCGGGTCGGATCGAAGTCGTCGCAATCGAGCCCGAACATCGCCGAAGCGCCGTCGCCGTCCAGGTCCGTGAGCCGTCCGAGCGCGAGCAGGGACAGGTTGCCGAACGGGGTGTGGTTCGAGGAAAAGCGGCGGAGCGTCGCGCGACTCGTGTCTTGCCACAGCCCCACGGCTGCGAACGCCGCGACGCCCCAGAGGCCCCGGGCCGGCAGCCGCCGAGCCCACCCGTCCCCGTGGGCGACCACCGCGATCGCGGCCAGGGCGGCGATCGCCCCCGCGACGGGCTTTCCCATCACCGTGGCGAGCACGCAACACGCCGCGGCGATGGCGAGCAACCAGCCGACTCGGCCCCACGGATTGGGGTTGGATGGTGGCGTGTGTTTGCGCGCCCGAGCCCACGCCAGCTCGAAAGCGAAGTGCAGTGGCAGCGCCGCGCAAGCGAAGGTCGCGCCGGAGTGCCAGTGGAGCTGGTACTGACGGCCGACCGTCCGGGCCAAGACCACGGTGACGATGCCGTAGGTCGCCGCGGCGCGAAGCAGCAGCGGCGGCGCGCACAGCGTCGCCAGCCAGCGCGCGGCGAGGGGTGCCACGTGCTCTCGGACCCGGGGTGCTCGCCCGGCGGCGACCAGCAAGAGGTCGAACAGCATCAGGGCGGGCGCCAGCGTCAGAAGGCGCGCGGTGCGGGTCCAGAGCTCCCAGAGCGCGCTGCCGACGTCGGGAAACGACGCGGTTCCCAGCACGGTCCGGATCAGCGTCTCGAGCCCCGCGAGGCCGATCAGCAGCGCCGCCGACTGGCTCCCGCTTTGGCGCACGCTCTGCCAAACCGACTCGGGCTCGGACTCCGGCGGCTCGGACTCGATCGGTCGCTCGTCGTTCATCGGTGTGCGCCGGCGGCGAGCCTAGCTCAGCGCTGCGACCGGACGCGACACTCTCCCTTGTGCCCCGAGGTTGATTCGGGCAGTTTCGAGCGGTCGTGCGCTCTGTCACCCCTTTGGAGGCCGCGGTCGCGGTCGCGGTCGCGGGTGCGGTCTTGGCCACGGCGCTGCCGGCGTTCGTTCGAAACCTGCACGCCTCGAAGCTGGTCGAGCCGATCGACGGGCTCGGGCGCATCGCGACGCGAGCGACCGCGCTCGCGGCGGGCCGCCCCGTCGAGTCGGCATATCCCGAGAGCGTGCCGCTCACGCCGGCACAGGTGCCCGCCGGGGTCCGGGTCACCGACCCACCGGGCACGTGGGAGCATCCGACGTGGCGCGCGCTCGAGTTCGGCTTCACCGTTCCCCACTCGTTCAGCTTCGCCTTCGAGAGCGGGGGGAGCCCCGAGCAGGCGGCCTTCCGTGCGCGTGCCCACGGCGACCTCGACGGCGATGGTAGCCTGAGCGAGCTCAGCATATCCGGGCAGTCTCGCGCGGGCTCCGAGCCCACCGTCTCCCCCATGGAGCTCTATCGTGAAGTCGAGTGAGCGTTCGCGGTCGCCGCGTGGCGCGGGGCGTAGCGAGACGCTCGTCGCGGTCGCGGTGATGCTGGCCGCTGCGGTGCTGGTCGGGGCCTCGCGCCCGCGACTGGCCGCGCGGTTCCACGACTTGGCGGTGGGGAGCGACGTCTACGCGCTGCCCAGCCCCGACCGGGCCGCGGTGCTCAGCCTGGGCTGGCGCTCGGCCCTGGCGGACCTCCTCTTTTCGCACGTCCTCGTGTCCTACGGGATCCACATCCAAGAGAAGCGACGCTTCGAGTTCGCCGCGAGTTACCTGGACACGGTGGTCGAGCTCGACCCGAAGTTCCGCGCCCCCTATCGATACGCCGACACGATCCTGACACTGGGCTCGGTGAAGCCCCGGGCCGAGGACTGGAATCGCGCTCGGAAGCTCCTCGAGCGCGGGATGCAAGAGTTCCCCTTCGACGCCGAGCTCTGGACCCAAGCCGGGCAGTTCATGGCGTACCTGGCGCCGGGCTCGCTCGAGGACGACGCGACCAAGCAAGAGTGGCGCATCGAGGGGGCGCGGCGCATGGCACGGGCGTGCGAGCTGATCGGGCTGAACGAGAACGTCCCGTTCCACTGCATCACGGCCGCGACCATCCTCTCCAAAGCGGGTGAGCGCGAAGCGACGATTCAGTTCTTGGAACGCGTGCTGACGGTCGTCGACAACGAAGACGTGCGGGGAATCGCGCTGTCGTACCTGCAGAAGACCGTCGACGACAGCGTCCGCGACCGCGTGCAGTGGCGATCGGAGCGCTTCATCGACGTCTGGCGTTCGGACCTGTCCTACGTGAGCAAAGAGGCGCTCCTGGTGGCCGGCCCGCCCCTGGACGTCGCGCGCTGCTCGGGGCGCGGCCCCGAGCGCGTGCCGGGGTGCTTCGTCACCTGGAGAGCGTGGGGCGAACAGAGCGGGCGCAGGTAGCTCATGAAGCCAATCACCAAGTCGATCACACCCCGGGTTGCGACCTTCCTCTTCGGCTCGGGTCTCGCGGCGCTGGTCTATCAGACCGCCTGGGAGCGCATGCTGCGGCTGGTCTTCGGAGCTTCGACGGCAGCGTCGTCGGCGGTGCTCGCCATCTTCTTGGGCGGGCTGGGTCTGGGTGGGGCGTGGCTCGGCAAGCGGGCCGAGGCCCACCCGCGGCCGCTGCTTCTGTACGGCAACTTCGAGGTGGGGGTGGCGCTGTCCGCAGCCGCCACTCCTTTCTTGGTCGACCTCGCCGCTCGCCTCTACTGGGGCATGGGCGGCGTCGGCGCCCTCGGCTCGGGGGGCGCGACGCTGGTGCGCTTGCTGCTGTCGGCGCTCGTGCTCGGGCCGTCGGTGGTGTTGATGGGGGGGACGCTGCCGGCCGCGGCGCGCGCCGTGGAGAGCGACGAAGATGTCTCGCGCGGGCAGCTCGCGACCCTCTACGCGGCCAACACCGCCGGCGCGGTCGCCGGGGCGCTGTTCGGCACTTTCGTGCTGTTCGAGTTGTTCGGAATGCGCCTCGCCCTGTGGGTCGCGGTGCTCCTCAACCTGCTGGTGGCGATGCTCGCGCGGTACTCCGGCAGTCGGCTTGCGCCGATTCCGGTCGCGGCGCGCTCCGACCGCGAGCACGACGCCGAGCACACGCCTTCGGAGAAAAGCTCACTGTCCTCCAAGGCCGTGTACGCCGCGGCCGCGGTGGTCGGGTTCGCCTTCCTCGGGCTCGAGATCGTCTGGTACCGGATGCTCGGTCCGATTCTCGGTGGCTCGAGCTTCACCTTCGGGCTCATCCTCGCGGTCGCGCTGGCGGGCATCGGCATCGGCAGCTTCGTCTACACCCGCCGCAGAGGGGACCAGCCCGCCACGCTTTCGCTCCTTGCGTTCACCGTGGCGCTCGAAGCCGGCTGCGCCCTGTTCCCGCTCGTGCTCGGGGACAACGTCGGCATGTTCGCGGCCTACACCCGTCAGATGGCGAGCCTGGGCTTTTCGGCGCTGGTCGCCACGTGGGTGGCGATCGCCAGCGTCGTGGTGCTCCCCGCGGCGATCGTCGCCGGCTACCAGTTCCCGGTGCTGTTCGCCCTTCTGGGCGCGGGTCGCGCGCGCGTTGCACGACAAGTTGGCCTCACCTACGCGTTCAACACCGCCGGGTCCATTCTCGGGTCACTGGTGGTGGGCTTCGCCCTTCTCCCGCGGTTCGGCGCCATCGGCGTCTGGAAGCTGATGGGCGCGGTGCTCGTGGCGCTGGCCGTCGCGCTGCTCGTCCTCGACTTCCGCGCGGCCGCCGCGCGCTGGTTGTCCCGCGCGCGCTGGGCCGTCGTTGCGAGCGCGCTCGCGGGGTGGATGCTCACCGCACCGGGCCCATCGGCGGTGACGCGCCATACGCCGATCGGGGCGGGTCGGGTCGATCTCTCCGGCCTCGACAAGAACGGTGTCCGGGAGTGGAACCACCGCACGCGACTTCGTGTCCTGTGGGAACGCGACGGCGTCGAGAGCAGCCTGGGGGTGACCCACGGCAACGGCCTGATCTTCCTGGTCAGCGGCAAGGCGGACGGAGCGGTGTACGGGGACCGCGGGACCCAGGCGCTCTTGGGGATGATCCCTGCGGTCTTGCACGACGGGGTCAAGAGCGCGTTCGTGCTCGGACTCGGCACGGGCATGACCGCTGGCTGGCTGGCGACGGTCCCCGGCGTCGAACGAGTCGACGTTGCCGAGCTCGAGCCGGCGATCCTCGAGGTCGCGCGCGCGGCGTCCTTGGCCAATCAGAACGTGCTCGACCGTCCCAACGTACACGTGTTCCTGGGCGACGGGCGCGAGTTCTTGCTGACCCACGACCGGAAGTACGACCTCTTGGTCAGCGAGCCGAGCAACCCCTACCGCGCCGGAGTCGCCTCGCTCTTCACGCACGAGTTTTACACCGCCGCGGCGCGGCGGATGAATCCGGGCGGCATCTTCGCCCAATGGGTGCAAGGCTACGAGATCGACGTCCAGACCCTGCGCATGGTGCTGGTGACGTTGCGCACGGTGTTCCCGCAGGTCGAGGCCTGGCAGACCCAGGGCGGCGACATGCTGCTCTTGGCGTCGAAGGAGCCGCGCGTGATCGACGTCGGGCGGCTCCGGGACCGACTGCGCATCGAGCCGTATCGCACGGTGTTCCCCCGCACCGGCCTGGTCGGCGATGCCGAGGGCGTGCTGTCGCGCTTCCTGGCGAGCGACACCCTGGTTCGCGCCATCGGTGAGTCGGTGCCCGCGCCCGTCAACACCGACGACGACAACGTGCTCGAATACGCGTTCGCGCGGCAGGTGGGTTCCGGGGGCGGGGCGATCCCCGTGCAGCTGGCGACCCTGACGCAAGCGCGCGGCATGGCACGGCCAGAGGTCGCCGGTCTCGTCGACTGGAAGCGGGTCGACGAATTGCGGCGGCGAGCGTGGCTCGTGAGCGGGGGCGGCGGCGCGCCCGATCTGCCGTTGCCGGACGAGGGCGTGCGAGCTCGCGCCAGGGCCTTCGAGGCCGGTTGTCAGGGCGATCTGGTGCGGGCAGGCCGGCTCTGGAGCCAACAGACCGATCTGGCTCCGCGGGACGTCATCGAGAAGTACGTGCTCGGTCAGATCGCGGCGCAGCGCAGGGAAGAGCGGGCGCTGGCCCTCGCGAGCGAGCTCGAAGGCGACGGTTTCGTGGCCGAGGCGCGCACCATCCGCGGGCGCTACCTGGCGGCGCTCGGCAAGAAGTCGGAGGCCATCGACGAGCTGCTCTCGGCGATCGCCGAGCTCAGGAAGTCGGCGCTGCCGCTGTGCGATACGAACCGTCAAGCCGTCGAGCTGTTGCTGATGGTCGCGCGTGGGGACCCCGCGCTGGCTGGCAAGGCCGCACGAGGCCTGCTCGAGGGGCCGCTCGCCGTCTACAACTACGAAGATCGGCGGAACGAGGTCGCCCAGCAGCTCGCGTTCAAGTCGACGGACAGCGCTCTGTGTGTCGCCGCGCTGGGACGGAACCTGGAGCTCCCCTGGTGGCAGCTACCGTTCCTGGCAGCGCGCGCCGAGTGCCTCGAGAAGGCGAACCACCCCCTCGCGGGTCGGGCTCGCGCCGAGATGGCCGAGTGGGTGGGGAACTCGCTCGGCGACATTGGCGCAGGGTTGGTCCTGCCGGCCCCGGTGCTGCCCGCCGGTCCCACGGACGATTCCCAGGACGCCGGGGTGATCGCCCCGGTCGCGGACGACGCAGGGTCGGTCTCCGAGGCTTCTGCCCCGACCTCGACCGACGCCGCGCCGGATGCCGCACCGCCTGCCGCCGACGCGAGCCGAGACTGACTACGGGAACCGAACCGCCGCCGTCGCCGCGCCACCCGCCGGCACGTTGACCACGCGGCTCTTCCGACCGTGCTCGGCGTGGACGAAGACGACCGTGTGGTTGCCGGCCGGGACGCTGAGCCCGACCTTGGGCGTCGAGCCCATCGGCTTGCCGTCCAGGATCACGTTCGAGACCGGGATGCTGTTGATGTTCAGCGTTCCGGTTCCGGCGGCGGCGACGGGCTTCTCGCTCACGGGCACCGGCGGCTTACCGACCTCGGGCTTGGCGCTGCCGCCGGTCGGTGTCTGGCCGCCCGTGGCCACCGGCGCCTCGGGCGCCTCGGGCTTGGGCGCCTTGCCCTTCTCGTACATGTCGACGGTGAAGGTCTCTTCGGCCTTTCCGTCCTGGAAGCTGATGTCCTTCTTGAAGTCCTCGAAGCCGGCCTTGGTGGCGACGATGCTCCAGGGCTTGTCGGTGGTGATGTCGATCTTGATCGGCAGCTTGGGGATCGGTCGGCGTTCGCTGCCGCTGACCAGCAGCACCTTGGCGCCGTCGGCGCCGGTGCCGCCCTTGATGGTCGCCAGGCCCTTCACCACCTTGAGCTTCGGGTCGATGCTCTGGATCTGACCTTCTTCGATGTTGATGCGCTTCTCCCACGCCTCGTAGCGCTCGCCGGCGATCTTGATCACGTGCTCGCCCGCGGCCATGTCGCGCAGCTCTTGGGGGAGGGGGCCGATCTCTTTGCCGTCGACGTAGAGCTTGACCGCACCCGCGGTGTCGGCGCTGACCTTGATCCCGGTGCCGTCGCTGGCCCGCGAGAGGGTGACGTTGAGCACGGCGTCTTCGCCGGTCTCGACCTTGACCCCCTGCTCGGCGGTGGGCTGAAACCCGGCAGCGGTGACCTTCACCATGTGGGTGCCGGTGGCCAGCTCGGTCACGCGACACGGCGAGGTGTCGCAGCGCTTGTTGCCGTCCACGAAGACCTGCACCGCGTCGACGCTCTTGTTCCCCGGCCCCGCCACCGTCACGACCAGCGTGCCCTTGCGCGGGATGAAGAACACCACCATCGCCGCCACCAGGCTCACGACCAAGAGCCCGGCCACGGCCAGCAGGATCATCCGGCCCGCACCGCCAGAGGGGGCGGCAGCAGGCGCCGGGTAGGCCGCGGGCACCACCGGCGGCATTTGTTGCGGCGCAGCGGCCATCGGGGCGGACATCGGACCGAGGCCCGGCCCGGGACCGGGCAGCGACGGCATCTGCGGGCCCGGCATCGATTGTGGAGCGGTCGGCGTCGGGAAGCTCGGCGGCGCCGCGGTGCCCCCGGAGCTGCCCATCAGCGCAGCGGCGGCGCCGACTCGCATCGACGACGGGGGCATGCCGCCGCCCGGGGTCGGGGGGCTGCTGCGAAGCAGCGCCTGGGACGGGAGCTCGTTCGGCTCTTTGTCGAAGACGGCGGTCTTCTCGTCCTCGTCGTCCCAGTCCATGTCGACGGGAGCGGCGGCGGCCGGCGGGGGCTTGGGTGGAAGCGGACCCGGGCTCGGCAGCGTGGCCGGCTTGGACATGGGGGGCAGGCTGGGCGGCGGTAGCCCACTGCCGGCGCGGCTGGGCGGGGGCAGGGGTGCGGGACCGCCGCGCATGCTGGGCGGCGGGAGGTTCTTGCCGGACTGGGGCGCCGGGGTGGGCGGCGGCAGGCCGAGCAGGGTCTTCTTGTGACCCGGTGGGGGCGTGGGCGCGGGCAACGAGCGCGGCGCTGGCGCCGGCGTCGATGCCGGACCGCCTCTGCCTGACTTCTTCGCCAGGCCGTCGAACACGTCCAGATCAGAACCGCCTTTGTCGCTCATCCCGGTGATCTCCTGCGGACCGGAGGCGGCCTGGGCTGCCTCCGAAGGGAACATCTGGCTCATCAATTGGGCCAGCCGGCCTGCGTCGCCTGGCGCTGGGAAGCTCCCGGCGAGCGCCTGCAAATCCGCTACTAATTCCGACGCAGTAGCGTACCGCTGGTTTGGGTCTTTGGCGAGCGCCTTGAGGACGATCGAGTCCACGCCGCGGGGCAGCCGGGGGTTCTCGGCGGTGGGGGCCGGGACGGCGTGGGTCCGGATCTTGTTCATCACGACGATCTCGTTGGGACCGTCGTACAGTCGCTTTCCGGTCAGCGCTTCCCACAGGCAGATGCCCAGGGCGAACACGTCCGTCCGCCGATCGACCTCTTTGCCCCCGACTTGCTCGGGGGACATGTACCCGACCTTGCCCTTGATCATGCCGGCCTGGGTCCGGGTGATCTTGCCCGCGGCCTTGGCGATGCCGAAGTCGATCAGCTTCACCCGCCCGTCGTACGAGATCAGGATGTTTTGCGGGCTCACGTCGCGGTGCACGATGTTCAGGGGCCGGCCCTGACCGTCACGCCGATCGTGGGCGTAGGCGAGCCCCAGGGTGACCTGGGTCAGGATGAACACCGCGAGCTCGACCGGGAGGGTCGCCTGCCGGGTGGCGGCCCGATCGATCAGGGTGCGAAGCGGCTTGCCGTCGACGTACTCGAGCGCCATGAAGTGGCTGCCGTCGACCTGACCGGCGTCCAGCGTGCGCGCGATGTTCGGGTGCTCGAGCAAGGTCGCGATCCGCGCCTCGTCGTGGAACAGCTCGATGAACTCTTCGTCCTCGGAAACGTTGGGCAAGATCCGCTTGAGGGCCACGACCTGGCGGCTCGACCCATGGCGCGCCAGGAAGACCTCGGCCATGCCGCCGACGCTGATGCGCTGGATGAGCTCGTAGGGGCCGAAGAGCTGCGTCGGAGGCAACGGTTCTCCCGGCAGGAGTCTCGCACAACTACGCTGGCGATTTCACAAGATCGGCGCCGTCGGTGCTCATTCGCTGGGTGGCGAGGCCCCGCCGGCCTCGGATTCGTCCTTCTTCGGCTTGGGGAAATAGCGGACCCGCTTCGCCTGGAGCGGGTACCACACGTTCACCGGGACCACCGGAGTGTCGGGGAAAATCCGCGTTGCACCCGGCGGCGGGCGGCGGACCAAGCGGTGCGCGGTCGGGTCGGCGGCCAGGCTGCGGCCGCGCAGATCGCGGTCCCCGCCCAGCGCCAGGCCGAGCGGCTTCGATAAGTAGAGGGTGTGCTTCGTGCCGATGCCCTTCAGCACGTCGTCGATCAGCTCGCCGTCGCGTGCGGCGTCCCGCCCGGTGCTGACCTCGAGGTAGAGCAGCATGCCTGCGCCGTCGAGGGCGAGGGCGGCCACCGTCTCGGGTCCGCGCGTGGTGACGCCGCGGGCGAGCGCGACCGCGTGGTCCGGACCTTCTGCGCCGATGCTGGCGCCCTTGGGCCCGAGCCAGAGGCCCGCGCCGTGCTCGCCGCTCTTCGGGAACGAGACCACCACCTGGGCGTCAGCGTCGCTCGCGCCGGCGGTTCGGAGCGACGCAGGGTCGAGCTTCACGATCGTCAGCTTGGTGTCGGGGCGCGCCGGGTCGGCGCGGAGCCAGGTGGTGGCCAGCGCGTAGGGCCAGCCGTGTTGCGGAAGGCCCTTGGTCTTCCACTCGCCCTCACCGGGCTCGGCCGGGGTCACCCGGGGCGTGAGCTTGTCGCCGGGCACGAGATCGCGCAGCGTCAGGTAGAAGAAGTCCCGGGACTCGCGCTGGATGTACCGCGGGAAGTTCATCAGGCCCATGTAGCGGAGCATTCTCCGGCTCAGGAAGCGCCAGCCGTCCATGCCGCTCACGTTGCCTTCGGCTTCCCACTGCGCGTCGAGCTTGCGCCCGAGGCTGGGGAGCTCGGCCGCCGGCGCCGACCGATAGAACTCGAAGCCGGTGTGCCCGGGGTTCATGTCGAGGTGGATGCCGTACACGCAGCGCGCGCGCTGCATCGCGTGCGCCAGGTGGTCGGCGTCGATGCTCGCGCCGTAGAGGTAAGCGACGAAGCCCTCTTTGGTCTGGCACACGGCGCTGCGCGTGGTGCGACTCTCGTCCGTCCAGCCCGGCGGCACGCCGCCCCACCAGTTGCGTTTGTACGGGTTGATCACGCCGTCCATCACCAGTGGCGTCATGTTCTGGCGGAAGCTCAGGACGTGCTCCGGGACCTTCTCGTCGTTCGGCCAGGTGCCGAACGCCGTCGAGCCGTCCGCGAGCTCGGCCACCGTCGCGGCGTAGGGCTTGGGCGGCAGGTACACCACGCCGTCCGCCATCATTCCGAACTCGCCGTGGGTGGCCTGGAAGCCGCCGTTGAACCCGCCGACCAGGCGGCGCATCACCTCGGGCTTGCGCGGCACGAGCCCGGGCCCGGTCTCGCCGGTGGCGCTCTTGGGCTCGACGGTGCCGCTCATGGTGTGCAGCGCAACCTGTCGCGGATCCCAGATCAGCACCCAGGTCTGGGTGTACGCGCGCTTCGGATCGGTGCGGATGAACGACTGCACGAAGGGCGCGGGCAGATCGGGGTTGGTGAGGATGAACGGATCCTTGTCGAGCGGGCGCCACTTACCCTCGCCCTCGAGCGCCGGCGAGATCATCGGCTCCATCGGCGCCGGCGGCCAACCGGTCTCGGGGTCGGGCAGCTCGGCGGCGAGCGGCGCGTCCTCGAGACCCGCGAGCTCGGCCTTCACTCGCTCGGCGCCGGTGTCCCCGGTGACGCCGCCCACCACCCGCTCGAACGCGTCGAGCGCTTCGAAGGCGACGGCCTTGACCACCTGCATCCGGTCGCTGCCGAACCAGGGTAGACCCCGCACTCGATCGACCGCCCAGGTGACCAGGTTCCCGGGGCGGCCCTTCTCCGGGGTCTGTTCGAGCAGGTGCCGCGCGCCCTCGATCGGGCCGTCGCCCTCGGTGGGGATGCGGATCTGGCGCCCGTCGATGTCGGCGACCAGGGCGTGGGCCTCGAACGTCAGGCGCGCCCGCTCGCCCGGCGGGTCGAGTCGGAAGCTGCGTTGCCCGACGCCGCTCGCCTGGCCGGTCACCTGGAGGTTCGTGATCCGGTTCTGCAACCGCGCGAGCGCGGGCCAGTCGCCGGGCACGGGCTCGGCGCCGAGGTTCGCCAGCTTGAGGGTGAACGCCTTGCCGTCGCTGCCGATGATCCACGCGGCCCGGCTCCCGTCGACCGTCAGCTCGCGCTCGTCGACTGCCGAGGTGTCGCTCAGGTTGTACAGACCCGTGAGCTCGAGCAGGCGCCCTTCGGGCGACCAGCGACTGGTCGTGAGCCAGATGTCCGCCGGCTCGCTGCCCGATTGAGCCCGCACCAGTGCGCGCACCTGCCGCCGAGTCGACGCGAGTCGGCCGGGCAGGGGATCGATCACGTGCACCTCGCTCGGCTGCGCGCTCATTCCGCGCTCGGCGAGGGCCAGCGTCAGCGCTCTTGGCGGATCGGTCTCGGCCCGAGCCGGGGCCGGCGCCGCCGCGGGCAGCGCCCAATAGCCCGCGAGCAGGGTGAGGGGCAGCGGGCGCGCGACGCGAGCGAGCGTGGCGACCCAGCTCGGGATCTCGGCGAGGCGCGCCCTCGGAGCTGCCGCTGTGCTGCGCGCGCTGTCCACCGTCATCTCCCGAGAAACGCAGGGCCGCGGTTAGCATCTTCCCCAGGCGGCAGCCATCGGGAGGTTGCGCAGGTGTCAACCGCGTTGGCGCCCGGCCATGCGTACCCCGGTTCTCGCAGCGCGTCCGTCCTGGCACGCGGCGTGCTACTCTGTTGGCGGATGGCTTCGCTCACGCGACGCGGTTGGATCTTGGGGCTGGGCCTCGTGGCCGTCGCCTGCTTGTCGCCGACCTTGCCGCTGCCGCCGCCGAGTCGCCCCACCGTCGAGGGGCCGAACCAGCAGGGCCTGGTCACGCTCGACGGCAACGTCGACGGCGATGCCACGGTCTTCGCGGCCAACATGCGAAGCGGCGAGATCCGCGGGCAGTTCACTGGCCCCGACGGGCACTATCGCTTCGACATCCCGGCCGAGATCGGCGACGAGCTCGAGCTCTGGTATCAGGTGGGCACCACGAGCAGCCCGAGCATCGTGTTCAAGATCCCGAAGTGACCACCCGCAGGCTGACCTTGCGGCCGTCGCTGCCGTGATGGACCACGCTCGGCGCGCGCGGCGACTTTCCGCGTCGGGCCGCGACCGTGGGCTCGTCGTCGATCACCTCGCCGAGCAAGTCGTAGTCCGTGGCGCGGTCGATGCGGACCCGGCGCATCTCGCCGGGACGCACCTCGGCGCCCGAGAGGTAGACCTGGCCGTCGATCTCGGGCGCCTGACCCGCGTGACGACCGACCATCACCAGCTCGCTCTCTTCGCTCGGGCCTTCGACCAGCACCACGAGCTCTTTGCCCACCAGCGCGCGCTGCTTCTCGCGGCTGATCTTGCGCTGAACGGTCATCAGCTTCCTGGCGCGGGCGGCGGCGACTCGGGCGGGCACCTTGCCCGGCAGCGCGTGGCTCTTGGCCGACTCTTCGTCCGAGTAGCGGAAGACCCCCAGGTGATCGAAGCGCGCCCAGCGCACGAAGTCGTACAGCTCTTCGAACTCGGCGTCGGACTCGCCGGGGTGGCCGACGATGAACGCCGTGCGAAAGACCAGGCCCGGCACCCGCTCGCGCAGCCGTGAGACCAGCTCGCGGAGCCGCGCGCCGCCGTGGCCGCGGCGCATGCGTCGCAGCATGCCGTCCGCCGCGTGCTGCAGGGGCATGTCCACGTAGGGCAGCACCCGTTCGTGGTGGGCGAGCAAGTCGATCAGGTCGTCCCCGAGCTTCTCGGGGTAGAGGTAGAAGAGGCGCACCCAGCGCGGCCCCGGCACGGCCGCCACGCGCTCGACCAGCTGGGCCAGGCTGCGATCGCCGGCGAGGTCGCGGCCGTACGAGACGGTGTCTTGCGACACCAGGTTGATCTCGAGCACGCCGGCATCGGCCAGGCGTTTCACCTCTTCGACCACGTCGCGCACCGGCCGCGAGCGCTGCAGGCCACGCAGCTCGGGGATCACGCAGAACGAGCACTTGCGGTTGCAGCCCTCGGCGATCTTCACGTACGCGCTGGCGCCGCGGGTCGAGAGCGTGCGCGGATCGCCCGCGCGCACCACCCAGTCGGCGGGGCTGCCCACCAAGACGCGGGCCGCCTTGCCCGAGAGCACGCGTTCGAGGGCCAGCATGTCGCTCGAGCCGAGCAGGTGGTCGACCTCCGGCAGGCCCTCGGCCAGCTCGTCCGGGTGGCGCTGGCTCAAGCAGCCGGCGACCACCAGCTTCTTGCAGCTGCCGGCCTGCTTGTGGCGCGCGAGCTCGAGGATGGTGTCGATGCTCTCTTTCTTGGCCGGCTCGATGAAGCCGCAGGTGTTGACCACGATCACGCTGGCGTCCTCGGCGTCGGGCACGTGGCGGTAGCCCGCGCGCTCGGCCACGCCCAGCATCACCTCGGTGTCGACGCGGTTCTTCGGGCAGCCGAGGGAAACGAAATGGATGGTCTTCTTGGCCAAGGGGACGACAGGGGAGCCTACCCCAGCAGGCGTTTGCCTAGTGCGGGTCGGACCCTGCGCGAGTTTCGCCCGCTGCATGATCCCCTTGGGGAAACCTGGCGTCCTTGGCGGCTTGGCGGTTTTTCAAGCGCCAAAGCGCGGTTGATGCTCTCAGTCCCGCGACACGCCGCCGCTTGGCTCGACCTCCGTTGCCACCGACCGAGGTGGTGCGACTTGACCGTTGTCATTTGTCCTGGACGGGAAGCGGGATAATTCTGACTGACCGGCCAGACAGACCGTGCGGTCAGGGAGGCGTTAGTGGCGGAAACGGGAGAAAACCCGCTGGAAACCGACGACGAACCGAGGGCTCGGCGCCGGCGCCCGAGCCCGCCGAGCCGGGACGGGGACGCCGTCGAGCGCATCCTGGCCTCGGCCGAGAGCTGCTTCCGCGAGGCGGGCTACACCGGGGTGTCGCTGCGCGAGATCGCCGAGCGCGCGGGGGTCTCGAAGAGCGCGGTGCTCTATCACTTCGAGTCCAAGGACCACGTCTTCGCCGAGCTGCAGCTGCGCGTGTATCGGCGCCTGGCGCAGAGCGTGACGGACTCGGTGGCCAACGCCGGCGGGGCCGCCGTCGACCGCGCTCGGGTCGCCCTCGACTCGCTGATCGCAGCGGTGCGGCAGGGCAACGACCTGACCGTGCACGCCATGCTCGGCGCGCGCGCGCTGACCAACGCCGACGACGCGCCGCACGTCCGCCGCATGCGGCGCGAGCTACGCGGGCTGCTTCAGGGAACACTGCAAGAGATCTTCGGCGGCGACGACGAGGCCATGCCGCTCACCCTCGAAGCGGCAGGCGATCTGCTCTGGGCGGCGCTCACCGGGCTCGGCTTGCAGTCCGTGCTCGACGACTCGCCCGAAGAGCTCGAACGGGGCTTCGACAGCCTGCGCACGATCGTAGCGCTGGCCTTTGCCGCCAGGGAGGGTGCGCGATGAACCTCAGAGTTGCTGCTGCGGATTTGGGGAAGAGCTCGGCCAAGCTGCTCACCGGCCGAATCGACCAAGGCCGGGTCGTGGTGGAAGAGACCCGCATCGTCGATCACCAAGGCGCGCCGCTGGAGGCGTTTTCGAGCTGGTATCGCGAGCGCGAGCTCTGCCACGCGGCCGCGCTGGGCGTGACCGGCTTGTACGCCGACGAGGTGACCGAGCCGGCGCTCTCGGGGCTCCCAGAGGACGCCTGCCTGGAGGCTTCCCTCGCGCTCATGCCGGAGCTGACCGGACCGATGAACCTGCTCTCGGTCGGGGCTCGCGGCTACGCCGTGCTGGTGCGCGATCGAACCGGCCGGGTGCAGTACCTGGAGAACGACAAGTGCTCGTCGGGGACCGGCGAGACCATGGTCAAGACGGCGGCGCGCTTCGGCATGAGGCTGGAAGAGGCCGATCGCCTGGCGTCGAGCGTGAGCGACTCGATCGCCATCACGGCGCGTTGCTCGGTGTTCGCCAAGAGCGAGATGACGCACTTCGGCAACCAGGGGGAGCCGGCGGCCAAGCTGTTCCGCGGCTACTTCGACTCGATTGCGCGCTACGTGGCGGCGCTGCTCGGTCGCGTGCGCGTCGAGGGTCCGGTGTACCTGATCGGCGGCGGCAGCCGCGTGCTCACGCTGCGCCAGTGCCTCTCGGCGCACCTCGAGACCGAGGTCGGCGTCCTCGAGCAGGGGCTCTTGCTCGAGGGCCTGGGGGCGCTGGCGATGGCTGCCGAGCACGCCACGCGCGGGCACGAAAAGGCCCTGCCCGCCGACGCCGCCGGCTTGATCCGGCCCAAGGCGCGCCGCATTCGCAGCCTGGAACCGGCGAGCCGCTGCAGAGACCGGGTCACCCGGCTCACGGCGCCCGAGGTGCCCGCCGGCGCCGCCCAGGCGCCCTGCGTGCTGGGGCTCGATCTGGGCTCGACCGGCAGCAAGGCCGTGCTCACCTCGATCGAGACCGGCGAGATCGTCCTCGATCTGTACGACCGCACCCGCGGCAACCCGGTCGAGGCTGCGCAGCGACTGGTGCGAACGCTGTGCGAGGGCGGGCGACCCGACGTGCGGGCAGTGGGCATCACGGGCTCCGGGCGCGAGGCGGTGGCCACGGTGCTGCGCGCCGCCTTCGCCGATGCTGCCGATCGCGTGGTCGTGCAAAACGAGATCGTGGCCCACGCCACGGCGGCGATTCGCTGCGACGACCGCCGCGGTAAGAGCCTGAGCATCGTCGAGATCGGCGGGCAGGACGCCAAGTTCATCCAGATCGCCGACGGCCAGATCGTCGAGAGCGACATGAACAAGGCGTGCAGCGCCGGCACCGGGTCGTTCCTGGAAGAGCAGGCGGTGTTCTACGGCGTGCACGACATCGCCGAGTTCACGCGCCTGGCGGCGACCTCCACCGCGCCGCCGGAGCTCGGGCAGATGTGCACGGTGTTCGTCGCCGAGACCGCCGCCGAGGCCCACGCCGAGGGCTACTCCATCGCCGACCTGTTCGCGGGCTTCCAGTACTCGGTGATCCACAACTACCTGAACCGCGTAATGGGGCAGCGCGCGTTCTCGGAGCGGGTGTTCTTCCAGGGCAAGCCCGCGAGCGGCGAGCCCCTGGCCTGGGCCCTGGCCGCGGTCAGCGGCCGCGAGGTGATCGTGCCGCCGAACCCGGGCGCCATGGGCGCCTGGGGCGTGGGCCTGTCGGCCCTGGCCGAGCTGGGCGGCGCCCTGGCCGACGCGCCGCCCCTCGAGCTTGGGGCGATGCTCGACGCCCGGGTCGTGGGCAAGACCGAGTTCCGGTGCGACGACAAGCGCTGCGCCACGCTGTGCCGCATCGAGCGAGCCACCGTGGCGGTCGGCGGCGCGAAGCAGACGGTGTTCTCGGGCGGGTCGTGCCCGAAGTTCGAGGTGGCGCGGGCGGGCAAGCAGAAGCTGCCGGCCGAGGCGCCCAGCGCGTTCGACGAGCGCGAGGCGCTGCTCGAGCAGTACTTCGCCGGAGCGCCCGGCGGCCGGGTGATCGACGTGCCGTACGTCGGCTCGCTGGCGGGTTGGCTGCCCTGGGTGGTGACGCTGCTCCGCGAGCTCGGGCTCGGGGTGCGAGTGCTGAAGAGCGACGCCGCGACGCTCTCTCGCGGCGAAGAGCTGTGCAGCGCCTACGACGCCTGCGCGCCGATGAAGGTGGCGCACGGCGTGGGCGCTGTCGCGGGCGACACGTTGTTCTTCCCCCGCCTGGTCGACCTGCTCGATCGCGAGGGCGGTCCGGGCAAGACCTGCTCGACCGAGCAAGGCATGCCGGTGGTGATCGAGCAGGTGGTTCGGGCGCGGGGGCTCGCGACGCGGGTCCTCGCGCCGGTCCTCTCGTTCGAGCAAGGGCTGACGGCGCCTGCCGTGCTGGTCGCACTGATCGACAGCGTGCGCGAGCTGGGCGCCGACGTGACGCGACTGCCGGCGGCGCTGCATCGCGCCGCCGCGGCACAGCGCGGCTTCCAGCGCGAGCTGGCGGCCATCGGCCGGCGCACCCTGAGCTACGGGCGCGCGCGCCAGATCCCGATCGTGGTGGTGTGCGGCTCGGAGCACGTGCTCTTCGATCGCACGGTGAACGCCGGCATCCCGGGGATCTTGCGCCAGAACGGGGTGCTGGCGCTGCCCATGGACTGCTATCCGGTGCCGGGTCACGTCGATCCGGTGCCGGGGGTGGCCTGGGCCGACGCGCGGCGCGCGGTGCGCGTGGCGCTTGCGGCGCGCGAGACGGGCGACGTGTATCCCCTGTGGCTCTCGTCCTTCGGCTGCGGACCGTCGTCGTTCGTCGAGCAGGCCTTCGATCATCTGATGCATGGCTACCCGCACACCTGCCTCGAGAGCGACGGGCACGGCGGCAGCGCGGGCTTCGTCACGCGCATTCAGGCGTTCTTGCACGGCGTGCGGCAGTACGGGCAGAGGCCCGCGCCCACGCCCAAGCGCCGGCTCGCGGTCATCGACCCGGTCGAGCGGCGCCCGCTCGAGGCGGACAAGGGCAAGACCCTGGTCGTGGCGTCGGTCGGCGGGCGACTGTCCGAGGTCGGCGCGGCGGCGTACCGCGCGCTCGGCTTCGACGCGGTGGCAGCGGGCCCCAACACCTCTGCCACGCTGGCGGCCGGGCGCAGCGACTGCTCGGGGAAAGAGTGCCTGCCCTATCAGCTGGTTTGGGGCGCGTTTCGCCAAGCGCTCGAAGCGCGCGGCGCGGAAGACAGCGTGCTGGTGCAGGTCAGCGGCCAGGGCGCGTGCCGCAACTGCATGTTCACGGTCAAAGACAAGATCTCGATCGACCACCTGGCCGCCGCCGACCGCGTGACGCTTCGCCACTTCGGCGCCGAGGACGACATGCGCACCGCGTTCCAGACCCGGTTCTGGGCCGGCACGCTGGCCTACGACGTGCTCAAGCAGCTCTGGGCGTACCACCTGGTGCTCGACCCGGGGCGCGACGAGGTCAGCGCGCTCGATCGGCGCTACGGCGACGAGCTGATCGCGCTCTTGGAGCGACCCGCGCGCGGGCGACTCGACGCGCTGGCACGCTGGAAAGAGCTGCTCGGGCTCCTGGAGCGCGCGGCCCGCGACTACGCGCGGCTCGAGACCCGCGCCACGGCCGAGCTTCGCACCGTGCTCCTCACCGGGGACATCTACCTGCGGATCGACGACTTCGCCAACGACGGGATCGTCGCGGCCCTGGCCGAGCGCGGGCTCCGGACGCTGGTCGAGCCGGTGAGCGTGATGGTCGAGTACCTGAGCCACGAGAACTCGGACGAGCTGATCGGGATGCGCCGGGACCTGTTCGAGCACGTGACCTCGGATCGACTGGGGCAGGCCATGCGTCGCGCGGTGTACGCGGCGGTCGCGCCCCACCACCGATGGCTCGTCCGCGGCGAGATCCCCGACATGCTCGAGCGCGCGCGGCCGATCATCGACGGGACCCCGTTCGGCGAGGCGCCCATCACCGTCGGCAGCGTGCTCGAAGGCTGGAACCGCGAGCGCTGTGACGGCGTGGTGCTGGTCGCGCCCTGGGGGTGCGGCCCGAGCCTGCTCTCCGAGAGCCTGCTCCGGCCGATCCGCGAGATCCCGATGCTGTTCTCGTACAGCGACGGCTCGCCGATGGATGCCCGGCGGCTGAACGCGTTCGCGCATCGCCTCAAGCGGCGGCCGGCCCGCGCCGTGGCCGGCCGGGTGGGGGAGGCTGCCGAGTGAGCCGCGACGTCTTCGTGGTGGGGGTGGGCATGCTGCGCTTCGGCAAGCTGCTCGAGCGGCCGATCGCCGATCTGGCGACGGCGGCGCTCGACGCGGCGGTGGCCGACGCTGCGCTCGATCCTCGGCGCATCGAGGCGGTGTGGTTCGCCAACAGCGGGTGGGGGATGAACGGCGGCCAAGACTGCATTCGCGGTCAGGTGGCGCTGCAGCGGACGGCGCTCCGCGGCGCGAGCGTGGTCAACGTCGAGAATGCCTGCGCCGGCGGGGCGAGCGCGCTGCATGGTGCATACCTGAGCGTGTCGAGCGGCTGCTCGGAGGTGGCGCTGGCCCTGGGCGCCGAGAAGATCTGCCAGAAGAGCCGCCTCAAGACCTTCGCCAGCTTCCTGGGCGGCATGGACGTCGCCGCGCTGCCCGAGCTGATGCGACGAGCGAAAGAGCTCGGGGCCGAGGCGCCCGCGCCGCCGCCCCGGGCGCGAGCCAAGCGCCCCCGGGTGCGGCGCGCCTGGGGCGACGTGCCGCGCGCGGCGTACGACGCGCTGGTGATCGCCGATCACTACCGGCTCGATCTGCTCGGGCTGGCCAAGGGCTCGCTCGGCGGCCGGGCGAAGGGCGGCGACAAGAGCCCCTTCATGGACGTCTACGCCGTCGGCGCGCGGCGTCACATGGCCCGCTACGGCAGCACGGCGCGTCAGCTGGCGGTGATCGCGGCCAAGAACCACACCCACGGCGCGCTCAATCCGCTGGCGCAGATCCAGCGGGCGATGACCGTTGACGACGTGCTCGCGGACCGCACGGTGGCGTCGCCGCTCACCCGCGCCATGTGCGCGCCCCTGGGCGACGGCGCTGCGGCCGCCATCGTCTGTTCCGAGAGCTTCCTCAAATCTCACGGTCTGTCGCGGGCGGTTCGGGTCCGCGCCAGCGTGATCGCCTCGGGGACGCGGGACCTGGGCGGCGCCGGGCCGGGCATCACCGAGCGCGTGAGCCGGCGGGCCTACGAGCTCGCCGGGCTCGGGCCCGACGCCATCCACCTGGCCGAGGTGCACGACGCCACCGCGTTCGGCGAGCTGCATCAGAGCGAGGCCCTCGGGTTCTGTCCAGAGGGAGAGGGCGGAGCGCTGGCCGAGTCCGGTGCGACCGCGCTCGGCGGGCGGCTGCCGCTGAACCCGAGCGGCGGGCTCGAGTGTCGCGGTCACCCCATCGGCGCTTCGGGCCTCGCGCAGATCCACGAGCTGGTCACGCAGCTGCGCGGCGAGGCGGGCCCTCGTCAGGTGTCGGGCGCTCGCATCGCGCTCGCCCAGAACGGCGGCGGGTTTCTCGGGGAAGAAGAGGCCGCCATGGCCATCCACGTCTTGGAGGGAGCAACGTGACGACCGGGGTCGAATCGAGCCGACGCCTCTCGGCGGGCAAGCAGATCGGGCGCGCGCTCTTGCGCACGCTCAAGTCCGAGCTCGGCGCCGGTACGCTGGGCGCAACCCTCTCGGCCAGCTGGCGTGCGCGCACGCTGACGTTCGTGGGCGAGCCCACCTTCGGCGAGCTCTTGGCCGAGCGCGCGCGCGCTCGCCCCGACCACGAGTTTCTGCGCTTCGAAGGCCAGCGCCTGACCCTGGGTGAGCTGGACGCCCGCGTGAACGCGGTGGGGGCGGGGCTCGCCGAGCTGACCCGACCCGGGGACAACGTGGCCATCATGAGCCCCAACTGTCCCGCCTTCCTCGAGGCGTTCTTTGCGGTGCAGCGCCTGGGGCTGGGCGCGGTGCCGGTGAACACCGCGCTGGTCGGAGACGGCCTGGCCCACGTGCTGTCGAGCTCGAAGGCTCGGGTCGCCGTCGTGCACCGCGAGCTCTTGCCGGCGATCGACGCGGTTCGCTCGCGCCTTCCCGACCTGAAAGCGGTCGTGCCGATCACCGAGGCCGAGTCGGGCGACGCGGGCTCCCTCGAGGCCATGCGCAGGCAGCACCGCGGGGCGCCGCCGCCTGCGGCGCCGCCCGATCCCGACGCGGTGGCGCTCTTGATGTACACGTCGGGCACCACCGGCTCCGCCAAGGGCGTGGTCTATCGCTACCGCGACTCGAACACCAAGCGCCTGCGCCTGCTCTCGCACCTGCTCTACGAGCCCGGCGAGGTGCTCTACACCTGTCTGCCGCTGTTCCACGCCAACGCGCTCTTGCTCACCACCGTCATGGCCCTGGACATGGGCTCGACCGTGGGTCTCGGCCGGCGCTTCTCGGCCAGCCGCTTCTGGCAAGACCTGAGCGAGCTCGGCGGCACCAGCTTCAACGCGCTGGGCGCGATGATCCCGATCCTGCTCAAGCAGCCACCGGCAGAGTTCGATCGGCAGCACCGCGTGCGCCTGGTGGTCAGCGCAGCCTGCCCCGCCGACGCCTGGCGGCCCTTCGAAGAGCGCTTCGGCGTGCGCTTGGTCGAGGCCTACGGCGCGGTGGACGGCGGCGGGTTCATCACGATGAACCTGGGCAACGCGCCGGTCGGGTCGATCGGCAAGCCGCTGGGCGGGAAGTATCGGCTGGTGGACGAGACCGGCGGCGAGGCCCCCGACGGCGAGGCGGGTGAGCTGTGGATCTGGAGCGGGAAGAAGCGCGAGCGCGCGGTCGAGTACTATCGGGACGAGAAGGCGACCGGCGACAAGAACAAGGGCGGCTGGATCTGCACCGGCGACCTCTTGCGTCGCGACGAGCAGGGGAACCTGTACTTCGTCGGCCGGCGCACCGACAGCATGCGCCGACGTGGTGAGAACGTGTCGGCCTACGAGGTCGAGAGCGTGATCGCCCAGCACCCGGACGTGCTCGAGTGCGCGGTGTTCGGCGTCAAGAGCGAGCTGGGCGAGGACGACATCATGGCGGTGGTGGTGCCCATCGAGGGGCGCAGCGTCGACCCGCCGGAGATCCGTCGCTTCGTCGAGGTTACGACCGAGCTGCCCAAGACCGGCACGCACCGGGTGCAGAAGAGCGAGCTCGAGCGCCGCGGGCCCGGCGCCCGGACCTGGGACGCCGAACGGGGAGGGGAAGCGTGAAGCTCGCGATCACCGGCGTGACCGGCTACATCGGCCGTCTGTTCGCCGAGCGCGTGATCGAGGAGCGCGTCGCCGAGCGCGTGGTGGGCATCGATCTGGCGCCCTCTAATTTCTCGGAAAACCAGCTCCGCTACGTGCAGCGGGACGTGCGGGATCCGCTCTTGGCGCGGGATCTGGCCGGCTCCGACACGGTCGTGCACTTTGCCTTCGTGGTCGAGACCATGCGCGACCGTCGGCTGATGTACGACGTGAACGTGAAAGGCACGCGCAACGTGCTCGAAGCGTGTGAGCGAAACGGCGTCAAGACGTTGATCGTGGCCAGCAGCATCGCGGCCTACGGCGTGCAGCGCGACCACGTGATCACCGAGACCACGCCCTGCCTGGGCGACAGCCGCAGCTTCTACGGTCACACCAAGCGCCTGGTCGAAGACGAGCTGGATCTGTTCGCGGCCAGAAACCCGGCGGTGCGCCTGGTGCGGGTGCGACCCAGCGTGGTGCTCGGTCCGCGGTGCAACACCTGGGCGCTCGGGGCCATGGCCGAGCTCGGTCGGTTCGATACCCGGCGCGGCATGCGCCTGCCGGTGGTGCACGAAGACGACGTGGTCGAGGCGTTCTTCCGCGCGCTGACGCGGCCGGTGAGCGGGCCGCTGTTGGTGGCGCACCGAGAGTCGCTCTCGATGCGCGACGTGGCGCCGCTCTTGGGGCGGAAGCCGACGATCTTGCCGGCCCGGGTGCTGCTCGGGCTGAGCGACTTCGCCTTTTCGCGGGGGCTCACCCGGATGTCGAGCGACTGGCTGGCGCTCACCGTCGAGAACACCCACCGCTACGACCCGAGCGCCACCGAGGCCAAGCTCGACCATCGGCTGAAGCACAGCCAGCTCGACGCCTTGAAGGCGGCGCTCGAAAACGGCGCGCGCTTACGTGCCGCCGGCGTCACCTTCGACGCCAAGACCGATCGTCTGGAGGGGACCCGCTACGTCCTCGATGCCGCGGAAGGACAGCCATGAAGCACTTCGATCCGGAAGCATTCACCGCCCAGAGCGAGCAGAGTTTCTCGCAGATGTACCCGGCGCTGGCGGCGCTGGGAAAGCACCGCCCGCAGGCGCTGAAGGACTACGAGCGCATCTTGCGCGAGGCGCGGCGTTTTCGCCGCGAGTACATCGAGCCGCACGCCCTCGAGGTGGAGCGCGCGGTGATGCGTGACCCCACCTACGTCGCCGAGGGTGCGATCCGCGCGGCGTCCGAGTATGGCTTCTTCAGCACGATGATCCCCCGTGCCTTCGGCGGCGGCGGCCTGTCCTTCGGCGCGATGATCATCGCGCTCGAAGAGCTCGGGGCCGGCTGTCTCGGGATCTCGAACCTGCTCGGGGTGCACGGGCTGGCCCTGGCCACCGTCTCGGCGACCGGTGATCTTGCTGCGATGGAGAAGGTCAGCCGCCTGCTCACGAGCGGCGAGCGCGCGGGGCGCCCGCACCTGCTCAGCACCGCGATCACCGAGCCCAGCGCCGGCACCGACGTGGAGGACGCGGACTTTCTCCGCGTCGCCCGCCTGGTGTCGGAGGCCACGCCGGTGCGCGGGGGCTATCGCTTGAACGGCCGCAAGGTCTTCATCTCGAACGGCAGCATCGCCCACACCCATGTGGTGATCCTGCCGACCGACAAGAAGAAGCCGGTCGAGACCACCTTCGCGTTCCTGGTCGAGACCACGACGCCCGGGTTCCGGGTCGGGCGCGTGGAGCGAAAGATGGGCCAGAAGGCCTGCCCCGCGGCGGAGCTGATCTTCGAGGACTGCTTCGTCCCCGAGAGCGCGCGGCTGAACAGCAAGCCCCTGCCCGGGCGGGCCATCGAGCTGGTGCTGGGCGCCACCCGCGGGGGCGTGGGCGCCTGGGGCACCGCGGCCGCCCGCGGCGCCTTCGAGCGAGCGCTGGTCCACGCCAAGACCCAGCGCCTGGACGGCCGCTTCCTGATCGACCACCAGTGGGTGCAGATCAAGCTCGCCGACATGCAGCGCAACGTGATGCTCGCCCGCGCGAGCTACGTGGACGCGATGCTGAGCAACGAGCTGTTCGGGCTCTCGCGGCTCGCCGCGCGGAACGGCATGAACGAGATCCAGCGCCTCTTGCCCCAGCGGGTCTTGGACAGCGCGGCGGTGAAGAAGGTGATGACCTCGCGCCGGGCGCGCGAGGGTTTCCAGGCCGCGATCGACGAGCTGGCGGACTGGGAGGTGGACACCGCCAGCGCCCACGGCTCGGCGGCCAAGGTCAGCTGCACCGACCTGGGGATGGTCAACTGCCACTTGGCCCTCGAGGTGTTCGGCGCCGCCGGGCTCCGGCACGACAGCGGGATCGAGAAGATCTATCGAGATGCGAAGCTGCTCCAGATCTACGAGGGCACCAACCAGCTGAACCGGATCGAGCTCTACAAGCGCGGGGTGAATCGCGGCGCCACGGGCCTCGACTTGACCCCGAGACCCGGCACCCCCGTCGAGCACGAGGTGCAGCCATGAGCGAGATCGACCTCCTGCGCGAGAGCGTGCGCCGGTTCGCCCGCGAGGTGGTGGGGCCGACCCGGGAAGCGCTGAACCACTTTCCCGAGCGCCCGCTCCCCGCCGGCATCGTTTCGGGGCTCGGCGAGCTCGGACTGTTCGACGCCGAGATCGAGCCCGGGCTCGTGAGCGCTGCCCTCGAAGAGCTGGCCAAGGTGGCCGCCGCGCCGGCCGCGCTGGTCCTGACCCACGCCGTCGCTCGCGCGTTGGTGCGAGAAGCGGGCGGTGGGCGCTCGGCGGCGCTCGGTGGCCTGAACGGCCACGGGATCTTCGCGTGCCCGATCTACTCCGAGCTGGATCTGACCGACGGCGCCCCGAGCCTTCGGCGGATCGGCGCCGAGATCGAGCTCGAGGGCACGGCCCAGCTGGTGGTCGGCGCGCCCCTCGCCAAGGTATTGGTGCTGCCGGTGCGTGACGCCGCGGGCTGGGCCTTGGTCGGGCTCGAGACCAGCGAGCCCGGCGTGGTCCTCGGCGAGCCGCTGCTCACCCTGGGGATGCGCGGCTGCCCCACCGCGGACGTCAGCTTCCAGCAGCGACGCTTCCCGGCGGACCGCGTGCTCGCGACCTCTCCCGAGGTCGTTCGGCGCGTCGCACGACGCTTCCGGGGCGCGGCCGTGGCCATCTCGGCGGGGATCCTGGCGAGCTCGGTCCAGGCTGCGACCGAGTACGCCCAGGAGCGCTACCAGGGCGGCGGCGCGATCATCGAGCACCAAGAGGTGCGCGCCATCCTCGGGCGCATGCTCGAAGATCTGGCGGTCTGCCAGGACAGTCGCGAGCTGCTCGAGCGAGACACGGTCCCCGAGTGGCGGGCGCTGGCGGCGTTCCTGCGCGCCAAAGAGCGCGCGGCCCACGCCACGTCCGACGGCGTGCAGCTGCTCGGCGGCAACGGCTACATGGAAGACTACGGGCAAGAGCGCGCGATGCGCGACGCCAAGCAGGCGCAGTTCCTCTTCGGGCGCACGGACGTCGCGCGCCAGGCGCTGGCAGGGGCGGTGCCATGAGGCTCGACGACCGCCGCTACCCGCCGACCCGCTTCGCCCGCTTCGTGGTGGACGGCGACAAGTGCAACGCCTGCCAGAAGTGCGTCGAGACCTGCCCCGGTCAGCTGCTCGAGATGGCGGGTGAGCTGCCGGTCAACAAGCACGACACCGGGAAGTCGGCGCTCGGCTGCATCGGCTGCAAGAACTGCTACGCGGTCTGCCCCGAGAGCGCCATCGACATCCGCGGCTTCTACCAGGTCGAGGGCGGCTTCTACCAAACCCAGCTCCGTTCGCCCGCGCTGCCGAACCCGTTCGGCGAGCCCGAGTCGCCGGCCTTCGAGGCGCTCGAGCCGCGCCTCACGCCCGTCGAGAAGGTGATCTACACCCGCCGCTCGAACCGGCTCTACAAGAAGAAGAAGGTGCCGGAAGAGCTGCTTCGGCGCGTGGTCGAGGCGGGGCGCTTCGCCCCCAGCCAGGGCAACAGCCAGCCCTGGAGCTTCGTGGTGATCAGCGACCGCGATCTGATCGATCGCATCGGCGCCGAGTGCGCCAGGCGCGTGGCGCCGGTCTCGAAGCTCTACCTCGAGAGCGGCGACAAGAAGCGGAGCGTGTTCAAGACCCTGGCGGTCAACGCCCTGGCGCGGCTCACGCCCAACAACTTCGATCAGCGCCTGGCCCACGGCATCGACACCGTGGTGAGCGGCGAGAAGTGGGACATGTTCTTGCACGCGCCGACGCTGATCTTGGTGCTGGGCGACAAGCGCAGCATCGGTGACCCGCTGATCGACGCGGTGCTGGCGGCACACAACATGGTGCTCACGGCGCACTCCCTCGGCCTCGGCACTTGTTACGTGGGCTTCGTGAAGATGTTGAACACGCTGCCCGAGCTCCGCCGCGAGCTGGGCATCGTCTGGCCGTACAAGGTGATGACGTCCATCGCGATCGGGTTCCCCCGCACGCGCACGGACAAGGCAGTGGCGCGCGAGCGCCCCAAGGTGACCTGGTTCCCGGCCGATCGCTCGGGCCCCAGGCAGGAGTGATCGGATGACGCACCCCGAGTTCCCTTACGAGTCCCGCTTCGTTTCGGTCGACGGCCAGCGCCTGCACTACGTCGACGAGGGGCGTGGCGAGCCGATCTTGATGCTGCACGGCAACCCGACCTGGTCGTACCTCTACCGGCACTTCATCCGCGACCTTCGGTCGGACTTCCGCTGCCTGGCCCTCGACCACCTGGGCTACGGCTACTCCGAGAAGCCGCCCCACGGCGACTACTCGATGCGCGCTCACATCATGCGGCTCTCGAGCTTCGTCTCGAAGCTGGGGCTGAAAGATCTGACCCTCGTGGTCCAAGACTGGGGCGGGATCATCGGCCTGGGCTGGGCGGTGCGGAACAAGCACCTGGTCAAACGCCTGGTGATCATGAACACCACCGGCTTCCCGCTGCCGTCGCGCCAGACGCTGCTCGAGATGAAGCCCAAGCCGTGGGGGCTCTTGATGCTCTACCCGCTGAAGATCCCCGGGCTGGGCGAGGCCTTCGTGCAGGGCGCCAACGGCTTCGTGAAGGCGCTCTTGCCGGCGGGGATCCACCACCGCGACCGGCTCGACTCAGCGGTCATGGGCGGCTACCTCGACCCGTACGCGACCTGGGGCTCGCGTCGCGCGCACCTGAAGAGCGTGCGCCAGATCCCCCTGAGCCCCCGCCACCCGACCTGGCGACTGCTGCAAGAGATCGGCGCCGAGCTCGAGGGCTGGCAGGTCCCCACCCAGCTGATCTGGGGCATGCGCGATCCGGTGTTCGTGCCGTGGTTCCTCGAAGAGTTCGAGCGGCGGCTGCCGAACCACGCGCCGAGCGTGAAGATCGACGACGCCAGCCACTTTCTCCAGGACGACCGGCCCGATCTGATCGTGCCGGTGATCCAGAAGTTCATGCGCTCTGCCACCGAAAAGCCCGAGGCTCGCGTGGCCCCGGCCCAGCTCGCCACCGGAGGATGACCCGATGAAGAAGGTGCTGCTCACCAACCCCTGCGCGCCCTACGACCTCGGCTGGGGCGAGGACATGATGGATCTGCTCGCCTCGCGCCTGGCCCGTGGCCACGACATCGCGAACCTGAAGAGCCACCTTCCGGCCTGGGGGCTCTACCTGATCGCCGAGAACATCCGGAACCCGGCGACCGTGCTCGAGCACCCGGGCTGGGAGGACTTCCTGAAAGAGCTCCAGAACGGCTACGACGTGATCGGCATCCAGCTCAAGACCATCAACCTGGAGCGCACGGTGCGCATGGTCGAGGCGATCAAGAAGTACTCGCCCAAGTCCGAGATCGTGATCGGCGGGTACGGCGTCTCGGCGCTGGACGCCAAGCTGCCCGGCGACGTGAACGACTACGCCGGCTGGCTCAAGCAGAACTCCGACCACCTGTGCCACGAAGAGGGAGTGAAGTTCATGCGCCGCGTGCTGGGCGACGCCCCCTTCGACCGACCCATCACCCAGTTTCACATGCCCTATGCGCGCTTTCACCTGCCCGGCATGCGGCACTTCGATCTGAACATCCCGGCCATCTTGGTCTCACTGGGCTGCCCCAACGCCTGCGACTTCTGCAACACCAGCGCGTTCTTCAAGCACAAGAAGATCTACGTGGCCGAGCCCGCCGAGGTGATCAGCTTCATGCGACACCACAAGCGCAAGCTGGGTGTGGACACGCTGAACGTGATCCTCTTCGACGAGGACATCTTCCTGAACACCGAGTACGTGCGCGAGCTCGGGCGCCTGCTCCGGGCCGACCGTGAGCTCTGGGGCGTGCGCTGGATCAGCTTCGGCTCGGCCAAGGCCCTGGCGCCGTTCTCGGGGGAAGAGCTCCGAGAGTGCGGCGTGGGCGGGATCTGGATCGGCGTCGAGTCAGGCCTGGTCGACGGCGACTGTGGCAAAGAGGGCTTCGCCAAGCGCGACGGCGGAAAGAGCCCGCCAGAGCTGTTCGACGATCTGCACCGCCACGGGATCGAGACCATCGGCTCGATGATCCTCGGGTTCGACTTCCACACTCCGGAGAACATCGAGAAGGACATCGACTACTTCATCGATCTGAAGCCGATGTTCTATCAGGTGGGCCCGCTCACCCCGTGCCCGGGCACCAAGCTCTACGAAGAGTTCACCCGGGACGGGCGCCTCAAGTCGAACTACAGCTATCAGCACTTCCACCTGTGGAAGGACGACGGCATCGACTACAAGCACTTCGGCGAGGGCGGCATCAAGCGGTGGTTCGACCTGGCCCACGAGAAGCTCCGCACCGTGAACGGCCCGCCGACCCTGCAGTTCGCCGAGCTGAACTTCCGGGGCTACGAGACGCTGCGGAGCCACGCGAGCGAGTACCTGCGCTTCCAGGCCGAGCAGTCGAGGCAGCTCGCTGCCGGCGCCATGCCCCTGGTGCGCGCCATCGGCAAGAACGCGCCGTCCCCCGCGGTGAAGGCCCGCGTGCGCGAGCTCGAGTCGATGGCGGACCGCCTGATCGAGCCCCCGACCCTCGCGCTCCGGGCGGTCGGCAAGGTGGTCGAGCTGGTCGCCGCGCGTCAGGCCCAGGCCCACGACCGGCTCGAGCGCCCACCGGTGGTCAGCGATCCGGGTGCACGGTGGAGCTACTACAACCAGGGCTCGGCCGCGCCCAAGCGTCGCGGCGCCTTCGGCCCTGCGGACAAGCAGAGCCGGGCCGCCGGTGGGCTCAGCACCTCGTGGCCCTTCGCCCGAAAGCGCGTCGAGCCCCCGGTCGATCCCGGCCGGGTGCGGGTCGAGCACGAGGACGACGACCCGCGAGTCGAGGAAGAGCGCGCTCGAAGGCGGCTGGCGGTCGTGGGGTAGTCGGGCGGGCGGCTACCCGGCGGCACGCTCGCTGGCGCTACGGGCGTGCACGCCGGAGCCCCGCGGACGACCTGGTAATTTCCACTGACAACGACCCCCGCGAAGAGAACCCATACTCCTCCCACTCGTGGAACGCTTGGAGCTGGGCCTGCGGTAGCGCGGTGAGCGGGGTGCGCTCGCCGGGGTCTTGGTCGAGGTCGTAGCCGACCAACCATCCGGAGCTCACGTCACGGATGAGCTTGCTGCGCCCCACCACGAGGCCCCTCAAGTGGACCTGGGGCCGGCGCAGCTCGATGGGTGCGGGTTGGTCCGCGCACGCCGGCTCGAGGGGGTTCGTGCAAAGGATGCCCGCGCGGGGCTCACGCGCTCCATCCACCATGGCCAACACCGTCTCGGGAAGATAGAGGACGCTGGTCGTCGAAGTGATGCGTCCTCTGGCAAGCCCGGGTCCGCGAAGTGCGAGCGGCACCCGTGAAACCTCGTCGTACAGGGTTTGTGCATGACCGCGGGTCCCGCGCTCCCAGAACTCCTCGCCGTGGTCGGCCATGGTGATCCAGAGCGCCGTGTCACCGGTGACCTGCAACAGGCGGCCCAGCTCCCGATCGATCTGCACCAACTGCTCGCGGTAGGCCTGGCGCGACTCGTAGGCATTGTGGGCCTGAAGGAGGTGCAGATACAGAAATCGCGGACCCTTGCCTGCTGCGATGTTCCACGTCGAGATCGCGCGGTCGACGACCGTGGGGGCGGAGGCGAAGTAGGGCATCAACGCCAGCTCGTCGAACCCGTTGCCCAAGCTGTTCGAAGTGAAGCAGTCGCTGTCTTTCGGCGGACCGACGAGCATGGTTCGGTATCCGCGCTCTTGCAGCGCGGTCGGGAGCCCCACTACTTTTTCGGTCGGACACCCGTGGAAGGGGGTCAGCCAGTTGAAATCGACGCTGCTCGCCATCCTCGCCGCAAGCGCTCCCAAGAGCGCCTCGGGGGTGAACGTTCCAGTCGAGTAGGCTCGATCGTAGTACACGCCCTCGAAGAGGAGCTTGTGAAGCACACCGAGCTCGGGGGCGGTGGCCTCGTCCGGTCGTAGCGCGTCGACTACGACCAGGATCAGATCTCCCCGCCAGGGGGGCGGGGGCGCGACCCGTGGTAGCTGGCGATCGAGCCAAGCGCGCGGCTCATCGGTTGCATCACCGAGTTGGCAGTTGTCGTCTCTCCCGTTCTTCGGGATCTCCGGGGCGCCCGGGTACACCTCGGCGTTCCACGGATCACAGTCACGGTGCCCGAGCCAGATGCCGTGCCCGTCGCGGTCCCAGTCGCTCATGGCGCGTCCGGTGTGCAGAAGGAAGGACGCATACCCCCCGCGAGCGGGGCGGTTTTTCCAGGCGCTCGTGCCCGAGGCGAGCATCCACGACGCTCCTGCAAGGGAGGCTGCGGCCGTCGTCAGGACCCCAGCCGTCACCATGGCGCGGACTCGGCGCGACGCGGGTGGATGCGTCCCCGCCGCTCGGTGGGTTTCGAAAAGGAAGACCGCCCCGAGCCCCATGGTCCAACAGCCCAGGAGCGCCTGTTGGGGAACATACGACGGCGGTACCAAACAACCGGCCGCGCCCACTCCAAGCGCGGCCACGCCACTCATCGCACGACCGCCCAGGCCGAAGCAGATTGCTCCGACCACGCCGCACGCGACCATCGCCGCCGTCAGTCGGAACGATGCACGGACGTGTTCGGCAGAGTGGGGCAGCAGCGCGAAGAAGACCGCCAAGGCCGCGGCGGCGAAAGGCCACGCGCGCAGACGGTTGAGGCGCTTCCGGCGAAGGACCATCCACGCCGAGCCGAAGGGGGCAATGGCCAGCACGCCCGCGGACACGATGCCGAGATACGGCTTCGCGGGGACCCACAGGTCGATGGCTCGGCCGACCGAGTAGTCGAACGTCGGCGCGAAGGCGAAAAGCGGCAGCGCTGTCGCGACGACCCTCTGCAGCCACGCCTTGCGGAGCCTGCCGAGCAGCAGACCGAACGGCACGCCCCACCCGGCTGCCAGCAGCGAGGCGATCACGAACGCGCGCCACGGTCCCCGTGCCAGACCTGCCTCGACGAGGGCCCATGGCAAGGTGGCGCCGACCCCGACCAACGCAGCCCAAGGCACGGCCGAGGGACGTTCCACCATCTCCGTTCCAAGTTCGGTACCACCGTACCCCCCGGTAGTCGACAGAACGGCGAGACGCTGGGTGGTGCGGTAGTCGGGCGAATGCTATTTCTTGGGCGCTCGCCTCCGACCGCGGCCACTCCACCTCCGGGGTGGGCGGACGCGCCGCCCTCGGCTTGGCAGGCGCCAGCGCCCCCCGAGCGCGCCGAAGAGCGGCCCGCACCCGCGACCGAAGCGCCGGTGAGGCACCACTACCTGGTTCGGGCGGGCGTCGGCGTCGGGTTCGTGCGACCCAGCGAGCACGCCGATCTGCTCGAGAAGGACGGGTACGATCTCGACTCGCGCGCCGAGCTGACCCTGGCCGGCGCCGGGCGCCGCGGGCGGCGCCTGGTATGCATTTTCAGGTCACCCGTGGCATACTGGGGCGTGCACCGCACCACACTGGTCATCGATCCCCGAAAGCTGAGCAAGGCGCGCAAGCTCCTCGGGACCAAGGGCATCAAGGACACGATTGAGCGCGCGCTCGACGAGGTGATCGCCTACGAGGCCAGGCGCAAGGCCGTCGAGCAGCTGCGAGCGATGGACGGTCTTGAGCTCGACGACCCCAAGGTCATGGCCCGCGCATGGCGCTGACGTATGTCGCGGACAAGAGCGCGCTCGCGCGGCTGGCACGGCCGACGGTAGCCGCTCGTCTCGGGCCGCTCCTGGTAGGCGGCGACGTTGCCACCTGTTCGGTGATCGAGCTGGAGGTCTTGTTCAGCGCCAAGTCCCATGCGGATCTCGTCGCCACGCGCAGTATCCGGCGTTGTCTTCCCTCAGTCGACATCGAGCAAGCGGATTTCGATCGTGCAGTCGACGTCCTGGAGGGTCTGGCCGGCGCCGGTCATCACCGCGCTGCCAGCATTCCGGACCTCATCATTGCCGCCGTAGCCGAGCGACACCGCCTCACTGTGCTCCACTACGACAAGGACTTCGACTTGATAGGCAGGGTCACAGGCCAACCCGTGGAGTGGGTAGTCCCCGCCGGCAGCGTGCCCTGACGGGCGGTGGGGCCGACCTCAGGGCGCCGGGCAGCGCTCGATCCGCATGACTTCGAGGTCGCTCACGTTGCCGTAGGCGTCGCGCACGCGAACGCCCAGATTCACGAAGGGCGCGGAGCCGAGCGAGACGGTGAAGTCCGAGTCGAACGGCTGCCAGGCGGCGGCGTCGACGTTCGAGTCGACGGCGACGCGCATCTCGGCCACGCCGCTCGCGATCGCACCCGGGTCGAACGACGCCCGGCCGTCCGAGTAGAGCAGCTGGCGCAGATCGGGATTGCCTTCGAAGGCCTCGACATGGACGTTCGCCGTCGGGGTGACGACGCAGGCAGCTCGGGGAGAGAGCGACAACTCCGCCGCCGGCGGCTCGGGGTCGAGCCGCGGCGTGACGCAGACCTCCGGCGACCAGCCGCTCTGGACCCCGGACACGGACACCCGAGCCCGCACGCAGTGCTTCACCTCGTTCGGCACCGAGAGGATCACCTCCCCGGCCTCGGGAACGGCGTCGTTGTAGAGCGTCACCAGCTGGCCGGTGCCGCGCGGCCCGCCGACCGCTGCCTGGACCTCGACCGACGCGACCCGGTTCGAGGTCAAACCGGTCCGCACGATCAGCGTGTTGTTCCCCGGAAACACCGCGAGGCTCGGCGCCGCGATGGCGTCGTCGCTCGGGTCGCCCGGGTTTCTGCCCTGCTCGATCTCGGTGCGGTCCGACTCGCCGCCTCCGTCGCTGTCCGACAGGTTGGGCCGCCCGTTGAACCAGAGCTCGGTGGCATTCTGCACGCCGTCCTGGTCCGGATCCGCCCAGGCGTCGGGCACGTTGGGGTTGGTGCCGTAGAGCGTCTCCCACCACGTCGGCATCAGATCACCGTCCGCGTCGTCGGCGTCCCACAAGCTGACGGTACTGGCCTTTTCCCGGTGGAACGGCGCGCCGGAGGCGGGCGAGGTGCCGTCGGCGACCACGCGGATCTGGTAGGTGCCGGCGAGCACGGTGTTGGTGAAGAGCGCGCCGAACAGCCCGTCGCCGGCTTCGCCGTCGTGGTGCAGCCCGTCGTCGGCCAAGGGGAGCGCCTGGGTCGTCCCGTCCGGCCGCGTCACCAGGGCGTTGACCATCGCGCCGGGGATCGGTGCCCCCTCGTGCGGAAGGGCCTGGATGAGCAGCGGCTTCCCGGCCCAGCGCCCGTCGTCGAAGGCCTGCCCCGGTGCGGGCTCCGAGAGGATGGGCATCCCCCCCTCGACGTCGGCGCGCATGAAGAGCCGCAGTCGCGTGCGGATCGCGTGCTCCATGTAGATCTCGACCGAGCTGCTCCCCACCGGGGCGAAGCTCCAGAGCCCGGGCTGGGGACTTACCACGCGGAAGATCGCGTGCGCGTTCGGATCGATGCGCTCGGGGGGCACTGCTCCGCTCTGCGGGTCGAGCAGCAAGAGCTCGACCAGGTGGGGATCGGGAGCGCTGGTCATCACCGAGATCAAGAGCTCGCGCGTTCCGGGCTCGACGAGCACGGTTGGCAGGGCCGCGAGGCCGGTCACGCGGGCGGTCGAGACTCGTTCGTGGCCGCTGACGGCGTTGATGGCGGTCCTGAAAGCGTCCCCCAGATCGAGCGACAGCGTTTGCACCTGGGCCACGCTCGGAACGTGGAAGGACACTCCGCCGCTGATGGTGGCCAGCGATCCGATCGCCTCCATGTCCGCGTCCGGACCGACCCCGACGCCGGTGATGACCGGCGTGGGCAACGTCGCGTTCACCCGCGGCTTGAACCCGAGCACCGGGTTGACGAAGGTGCCCGCGCCGCCCTGCGGGTTCCACGGTGGCGTGGTCGGGACGGTGTTGCCGTCGCACCCCGGGTCGTTCGGATCTGGGGCCCCGTCCGCGGTCCTGTTTTCGAAGTAATAGGTCTGCGCATTCCAGTCGCACATGCTGAGCCCGTCGCTGAGGACGAACACTGCGGGAACCGGATTGGCTCCGAAGGACGACGAAGCGAGCTGGTCTTGCGCTTCGTAGAGCCCGTCGCCGATCGCCGTGGCGCCACCGGCACCCAGCGAGTCGACGCCGTTCTTCAGGCTCTGCCGCGACGTGGGATCGAGCCAGCCGAGCCCGTTCAGCGCCTGGGCATGGGACGAGAACATCACCAGGCCCGCGGCGTCCACGTTGTCGATGTGAGCGTCCACGATCAGCTTGGCAGCCTTCTTGGCCGCGTCGAGCTTGCCCGAGGCGTTCATGCTCCAGCTGGTGTCGATCACGAACATGGTGTTGAGGTTCTCGCCGGCCGTGTCGACCCGCAGTGCATCGGGCTCGAGATCGGCTTGCGAGGACGAGCCGTTCTTGAGTCGGATCTCCAGATCCACCGTCTGGGGCCAGGGCTGGGGCGGGTAGAAGCTCGAAGGAACCTGCACCACGGCCATGTAGCTGCCGCCGCTCATGCCCATCAGCGTGAACGGGCACGGCGCGGGGTTCTGGGGGCTGTTCGGGCAGTTGGCGGCGATGCTGGTCCCGTTGATCAAGACGTCGAGGTTCGCGGAGGTCACGACGTCGTAGGGCTTGCCGGCGGCGTCCCGCGCAGTGAACATCAGCAAGAACGCGCGCTCGACGCCAAAGGGCCCGGGGGTGCCGATCAGCGCGGGCTTCGCGGTGGTCGGGGAGATGATGGTGAGCTCGGAAGCCTGCGGCCCGAGCTGCCAGGTGAAGCTCGACGGATCCGCGCCGCCGCTGACCACGACCAAGATCTCGTGCACGCTGGAGTCGACCTTGACCGGCACCCGCACCTTGCCCTTGTACGCCGCGCTCTCCAGGCACTCGTCCGCCAGGTTCGGGCTGCCGAGCACGCACTGCTTGTGCAGCTTGGCCACGCCGCTCGTGTCGACCGTGAAGACCCGGACCCGGGGCTTGCCCTTCTTCTTCTCGACCCACACCTCGAGCTCACTGCCGGCCCAGCCGGGGTCGGGGCTGATCGAGACGATGGCGGCGCGGTACGAGCCGAGGGGCTGGTCGTAGGGTGAGCTGAGGGTCTGGCCCGGCATCAGGCGATTGACGTTCACCGTCGCGCAGTTCGGGTCGGCGCACGAATAGGTGTCCAGCAGGCGCGTCGCGCGGTGGAGGTCGTCCGGCATCAGCTTGACCTGGGTCTTCGGGTAACCGGCGCCGTTCGAAGCGACGAACGGGCGCAGCGTTCGGAGCGGCGCCTTGGGTGCCGGTGCCGAATCCAGGCCGTTGGCGGGGTCGGCGGTCCAGAGCGGCGTGGTCGCGCCGGCATTGAAGTCGCCCACCCACTCCGGCGTCCAGCGGGGGTCGTCGACGACGTACTCCTTGAGCACCAGCATGGTGTGAAAATCGAAGAGCACGTCGTCGAAGCCGCGGCCCAACCTCTGCTTCAGCACGCAGTCCAGCCGGGCCTTCGCCGAGTGCGCCGCGGGCGGGCTGGAGGCGAACGCGCAGGGCTCCGAGGTCTGACTCGGATCCAGCGAGCGCATCAAGAAGCCGACCAGGTCCATGCCTTCGTCGGCCCGGCGGACGTCGAGGTTCTTGGGTACGCTCGTCCCCGCGAAGTACGCCACTGGCATCGCGGAGTTGGTGGTGCCCAACGGGTGCGCCTTGAAGCCCCAGGCAGTTGGGATCGCGAACTGCTCGGCCGCGTACCGGTAGAACCAGAATCCGAGGTAGGGGGCGAGGAAGTTCTGGTTCCCGCCCGGGAACTCGAGGTACTTGTCGACCTTGGGGAGGCTCGAGAAATAGAGCGTGCCCGCCGCGACGCAGGGCTTGCTCGCGGGCACCGTCGCGCCGTTCGGGTTGCCGGGGTAGCCCGGCAAGCACATGGTCATCCCGGTGGCCGTGGGCAGGCTCTCGGAGAGCAGCACGTCGTTGAAGAGGGCGTTGGCGGCGTCGTAGCCCAGGGTGTCGTTCGCCTTCTTGGCCCACCTCGAGCCGAAGGTGTGGAAGTATTCGTGGCCGATCACCCGCAAGAGGTAGCCCGCGTCTTTGCTCAGGGGGATCACCGGGTTTTCGTCGAAGATGGTGCTCTGGAACCAGCTCACGGCGTGGCCGTTGCCGCCGGTGCCCGCGCCGTCGAACGGAGTCCACATCAAGCGTGTGGGGCAGGGTTGCCCGCTGGTGCAGGTGGAGCCGCTGGCGGCAGTCCCGTTCGGCCAGGGATCCAATCTGTCGCCGAACTGAAACCCAGCTTGGATCCTGTCCCTCTGCCAGTCGGAGGCCTTGGGCATCATGCCGCGCCAGAAGGTGACGGCGGTGCGCTCGACGCAGGGGCCCAGGGTCGGGTGCACGCTGTAGTTGCAGTTCTTGGTCACGGGGCAGGCGGCGACGGCATCGGGGTCGCACACACCCGGATACTTGGTGGTCCACCCGGACGGCAGCGGGAAATCATCCGGCGTGCCGTACACGACGAAGTGCTCTGCCGGGGCCGTGATCGACCCCGGGCTTCCCGGCTCGACCCGCGTGGGCATGCCGCACAGCCCGCCCGCGGTGAGGTTCACGTTCTGCCCGGACAGGAGGTTCGCGCCGTCTTGCACCGTCCCGTTGACGACGATGAACAAGATCTTGTTGCGATCGGCCTGGCTGTCCCAGTCCAGCGGCAGCGTGAAGACCGTGCCGGCGGCAGCCAGGGTGGTCGCGGGGTTCGCGACCTCCGCGGGCTGGGGAAGCTGGCCTTTCTGGGGAAAATCTCGGTAGATGACCCACGCATCGTTGTTCTGACCCGGGCAACGGGCGATGCCGCCCTCGTTCTGACTGGTCCAGCAGACCTCGACGCGGTTGGTCTGCGCGATCTCGGCGGCGGCCTGGTCGGCAGGGTCGCCGAGCGCCCAGCGGAACTCGAGCTTGGTCTGTCTCGTCGAGCTGACGTTGCCCGCGCCCTGCGTCGCGCTGTCTGCGCTGATCTTGGGGATGCAGCGCGCGATCTGCGGCCGAAGCGGCTGCACCGCCAGCGCAGGCCGCGCGCTGAACACGATCACACTCCATGCAAACAGGATCGCCGCCCGCCGCCGCCACAGCTCATGCATCGCACACGCCTCCCGTGCACGCGCCACCCGCGCGTTGTTCGAGCCACGCTACTTGTTTTTTTTTTTTCTTCAACTGGAATGTGCGCGCGGCTGGCGGCGCCACGACGCGCGGGCTACATTCGCAGCGAGGGACGGGCCATGCACCGACCACGCGCCAGGGCAGTTGTTGTTCGCGTTGCGACGGTGCTCGTCGCATGCGGCGCCTTCGCGTGCGGTGAGAGCCAGGCGGGCAGCCCGGCGGGAACAGGCGGGAGCGCCGGCGCTGGCGGTGGCGGCAGTGGCGGCGGGGGCTCGGGCGGGGCCGGCGGCGTGGCCGGAGCGGGTGGTTCGGCTGGCTGTCAGGAGATCCGAGTGATCTCCGACATGCTGCCGCCGGGGCAGTTCATCTATGTCCCGGGCTCAGTCGGACAGATGGAGCGTGAGACGCTGTGGCGGGACGAGCACGGGCTGCACTTCGCGTGGAATGCGCTGATTTCGGACACGCCCGGTGGCAGCGCGACCGGCTCGCGCCTAGTCATCAGCACGTTCGAGCCGGCGACCGGCGAAGCCGTCGGGCACCGAGTGTTCCCCAAGTTTGGGTTCAGCGGCGTGGCGCGATCGCCCTCCGGGATCGTCTGCATGGGTGGAAACTGGGTCGACGGAACCACGATCACGGCCGGGGCGCTCCTGATCGACCAGAAGGACCCGAAGTTCGAGAAGTTCGTGCCGATCTATGCAGGCGGTACCGAGTTGCCCCACGTCGGCTGGGACGGCGAGGCATTCGCGCTGCACTTCTATCAGAGCAGCACCGGGCTCGAGGTGGCGCGGGTCAGCGAGGCGGGGCAGCTCTTGATGCAACCGGCGGTGTTCGGGGTCGTGGTGGGGTACCTGACCGAGCTGCGGCTGTCGACGGATCCGGTGAGCGGGGTGTCTTTCGCGGTGAGCGGACAGTTCGTCGAGAAACCTTGGATCGCGGCGCACACGCGTGACGGCAAGCCGGTGCCGGGCACGGAGTCGCTGGGCGGGAAGATCTTGCCGGTGAACGGCGAGCTGGGGCAGGCGAACAGCGTCGCGTTCAACGCGGTGCGCGCGGTCCCGGGTGGTGCGCTGGTGGCGTGGGCACTGACCGGTAACCCTGATGCCATGATGATCACGCAGCAGATCGACTCTTCGCTGAATGCGGTGGGCGACGCTGCTTTCGTGAAGCCCACGCAGGTCAAGAACTCTTACGAGGAGAAGGACTGGCTCACCATCCAGGAACAGCCCGGCGGGTGGTGGGCGGGGGGGAATGGGTCGTACTTCCTCGAGAGTGTGCGCCGCGATGCCGCGGGCGTGACGGTCGAGAACATCTCGAGCTACGAGAAGGTCGAGACCGGGCAGGAGATCCTCGACTATCGCCATCTGGGCTCGGCGCGCTACGGCGACGAGCTGTGGCTGGGGTTCGAGGATCAGACCGCCGGCCTGTCCATGGGCGGCAAGCTGTACCAACCCTATCGGATCGTGCGCATCCTGCCGGGTTGCAAGTACCCGTCGCTCTGGGACCTGGCCAAGAAGAAGTGAGGGGCAGCGCCACGACGCGCGGGCTACATTCGCAGCGAGGGACGGGCCATGCACCGACCACGCGCCAGGGCAGTTGTTGTTCGCGTTGCGACGGTGCTCGTCGCGTGCGGCGCCCTCGCGTGCGGTGAAGGAGCTGGCGGTGGGGGCAGTGGCGGCGGCGGGGGCTCGGGCGGTGCCGGCGGCGTGGCCGGGGCGGGCGGTGTGGCAGGCTGCCGAGAGATCCGAGTGATCTCCGACATGCTGCCGCCGGGGCAGTTCGTCTATGTCCCGGGGTCGGCCGGGCAGATTGAGCGTGAGACGCTGTGGCGGGACGATCACGGGCTGCACTTCGCGTGGAATGTCGAGATTTCGGACACGGTGGGCGGCGCCTCGATCGGCTCGCGCCTCGTCATCAGCACGTTCGATCCGGCGAGCGGCGAGGCCGTCGGGCACCGAGTGTTCCCCAAGTTTGGGTTCAACGGCGTGGCGCGGTCCCCCAACGGCGTCGTGTGTCTGGTGGGGCTGATCGGCGACGGTACTACGATCACCACCGGGGCGCTCTTGATCGACCAGAACGACCCGAAGGTGGAGACGTTCGTACCGATCTACGCCGGCAGCGCGGAGACCCTCCACGCTGGCTGGGACGGCGAAGCATTCGCGCTGCACTTCTATCAGAGCAGCACCGGGCTCGAGGTGGCGCGGGTCAGCGAGGCGGGGCAGCTCTTGATGCAGCCGGCGGTGTTCGGGGTGGTCGTTGGGAACCTACCCGAGCTGCGGCTGTCGACGGACCCGGTGAGCGGGGTGTCCTTCGCGGTGAGCGGGGAGTTCGTCGAGAAACCTTGGATCGCAGCGCACACGCGTGACGGCAAGCCGGTGCCGGGCACGGAGTCGCTGGGCGGGAAGATCTTGCCCGTGAACGCCGAGCTGGGGCAGGCGAACAGCGTGGCGTTCAGCACGGTGCGCGGGATCCCAGGCGGAGCGCTGGTAGCATGGGGCCTCGTGGGCAACCCCGATGCGATGATGATCATGCAGCGCATCGACTCCTCGCTGAATGGGGTGGGCGATGCGGTGCTCGTCAAGCCCACGAAGCATGATGGGTTCGAAGAAGAGAAGGACTGGCTCACGATTCAGGAACAGCCCGGCGGGTGGTGGGTCGGTGCAGGTGGCCCCTACTTCCTCGAGAGTGTGCGCCGCGATGCCGCGGGCGTGACGGTCGAGAACATCTCGAGCTACGAGAAGGTCGAGACCGGGCAGGAGATCCTCGACTATCGCCACCTGGGCTCGGCGCGCTACGGCGACGAGCTGTGGCTCGGCTACGAGGACCAGACCGCCGGCCTGTCCGCCGGCGGCAAGCTGTACCAACCCTATCGGATCGTGCGCATCCTGCCCGGTTGCAAGTACCCGTCGCTCTGGGATCTGGCCAAGAAGAAGTGAGGGGCGGGCGCGAGGCTAGAGCTCGAGCGCCTGACAGCCCTCGCGCTCTGACGCATCGTCCAGACTGCAGCCCGAGACCGCGTCTGCCTCGCACTCGTAGGTCAGGCTCTGGCCGCAACCGCTGGCGGTGAGCCGCGTGTCGGAGAGAGCGGTCAGCGTGATGGGCCCGCTGCAGTCGAGCTCGCGGGCTGCCCGCCGACGCACCACGTCGCGGGCCGGGTAGTAGTCGGCGGACTCGCCCTCGCAGCCTTTGCCCGTGGCCGAGACCGGGAACACCGTCATGCAGCCGGCGGCGCCGAGGAGCGCGGAGCAGACCAGCAGGCGCACGACCTCAGCTGCCGATCATCTGCCGGAAGCGCGCGAACAAGTAGAGCGCGTCGTGGGGGCCGGCGGCCGCCTCGGGGTGGTACTGCACGCTGAACGCCTTCGCGTCGGGGGCTTCCAGCCCTTCGCTGGTGCCGTCGTTCAGGTGCACGTGGGTCGAGCGCGCGCGCCCGGCGAGCGAGTCGACGTCGACCACGAAGCCGTGGTTCTGGGTTGTGATCTCGACTCGGCCGGTGGTCAGGTCTTTCACTGGCTGGTTCAGCCCGCGGTGACCGAACTTGAGCTTGTAGGTCCGGCCCCCGAGGGCCAGCGACAAGAGCTGGTGGCCCAGGCAGATGCCGAAGATCGGCTTCTTGCCCAGGAGCTCCCGGAGGGTCGCGACGGCATAGGTGACCGCCGCCGGGTCGCCCGGCCCGCTCGACAAGAAGATGCCGTCGGGCGAGCGCGCGAGGATGTCCTGGGCGCTGGTGGTCGCGGGCACGGCGGTGACTCGGAACCCGGTCTCGACCAGGCAACGGAAGATGTTGCGCTTCGCGCCGAAGTCCATCGCCACCACCAGGGGGCGGTCGCTGCTGCTGGGCCGAGGCAGCACGTTCCACTCGCCCGAGCCCTCGGTGAAGTCGTAGGGCGCCTTGGGCGTCACCCGCGCGGCGAGATCGAGCCCCTCCATGCTGGGGGCGCTCTTCGCGCGGTCGATCAGCACGTCCGGCGGCTCGGTGCCGATGCACCCGTTCTGCGCGCCACGATCACGGAGGAGGCGCGTCAGCCGGCGGGTGTCGACGCCTCCGATGGCGACCACGCCGTGCCGGCCCAGGTAAGCGTCGAGGGTCTCTTTCGAGCGCCAGTTGGAAGCGATGGGGCTCGCGTCCCGCACCACGAACCCGGCGACCTGCGGCCGGCCTGTGACCGACTCGTCGTCTTCGAGGTTGATGCCGGTGTTGCCGATCTGCGGCGCCGTCATGGTGACGATCTGCCCGGTGTAGCTCGGATCGGTCAGCACCTCTTGGTAGCCGGTCATGCCGGTGGTGAACACCACCTCGCCGGTGGTGGTCCCGTCGGCCCCGTACGCCTCACCCTCGAAGAGCGTGCCGTCGGCCAGTGCCAGGTGGGCTCTGCGGGGCGCGGTCATCGGTCGGCTCCGTTTCGGTCGAAGACCAGCCGCCCGCCCGACAGTGTGGCCAGCACCTGACCGCTGAGCTCGCGGCCCCAGAACGGCGTGTTGTCGCTCTTCGAGCGCAGCGACCCGCGCTCGGGGTGCCAGCGGGCCTCGGGGTCGATCAGCGTCAGCTCGGCCAGCGCGCCCTCGCGCAAGCTGGGCGCGTCGATGCCGGCGATGCGCGCCGGGCGCGTGGAGAGGGCGTCGATCAAGCGCGCCAGGGTGAGCCCGCTCTTGCCGACCAGCCCGAGCAAGAGCCCGAAGCACAGCTCGAGCCCGATCATCCCGGGCTTGGCGTAAGAGAACTCGCAGTCCTTCTCGAGGGAGGTGTGGGGCGCGTGGTCGGTGGCGATGGCGTCGAGGGTGCCGTCGGCCAGCGCGGCGCGGAGTGCTGCGATGTCGGCCTCTTCGCGGAGCGGCGGGTTGACCTTGCAGAAGGTGTCGTAGCCGATGACCGAGGCGTCGGTGAGGAGCAGGTGGTGGGGGGTGACCTCGGCGGTCACCGCCAGCCCTCGGCTCTTGGCCTCGCGGAGCAGCCGCACCGAGCCCAGGGTCGAGGCGTGGGCCAGGTGGTACCGCGCCCCGGTGTACTCGGCCAGGATCAGGTCTCGGGCGACGATCACGTCTTCCGCCGCGCGCGGCCAGCCCCGGAGCCCGAGCCGCGCGCTGACCGCGCCCTCGTGCATGTCGGCGCCGGCGGTGAGCTCGTGGTCCTCGGCGTGCTGGATCACCGGCAGGTCGAAGGTCTTGGCGTACTCCAGCGCGCGCCGCATGACGGCGCTCGACATCACGCACACGCCGTCGTCACTGACGGCCACCGCGCCGGCCTCGCGCAGCTCGGCCATTTCGGTCAGCTCTTTGCCCTTCTGCCCGACGGTGATGGCGCCGATGGGGTGAAGCTCTGGCCCGCCGACCTCGGCGGCGCGACGCAGCATCAGCTCGGTGACGGCGCGGGTGTCGTTCACCGGTTTGGTGTTCGGCATCACGCACACGTGGGCAAAGCCGCCGGCCGCTGCGGCCGCGAGCCCCGAGCGGATGTCCTCCTTGTACTCTTGCCCCGGCTCGCGCAGGTGCGCGTGCAGGTCGACGAACGCGGGCAGCACCCACTTCCCCGAGCCGTCGATGACCCGCGCGCGCTCGCTGTGCGCGGCCTTGGCGCCGGCGCCGGGACCGAGGGCCGTGATGCGACCGCGCTCGATCACCAGATCGACCTCGGCGTCGAGGCCTGCGGCAGGATCGACGGCCCGCACGCTCTTCACGACCAGGAGCTCGACGGGCGACGTCACGGCCGCCCTTCCTAGCACGCCCGGCCGAGCTCACACCAGCCGCTCGGCGGCCAGCCAAGCCAGCGCACAAATGCTGTGCTGCGGGTTCACCCCCATGTTGGTGGGGAACACGCTCGAGTCCACCACGTGGAGGCCCGGCAGGTCGTGGGTCTCGAAGCTGGGCTTGACCACGCTGTTGAAGGCCGACCCGCCCATCAGGGCCGTGCCGAAGAGGTGAGCCGCGATGGTGTGGAACAGTCGCGGGTCGTCGGGCGCGTCGAACATCGGGGCGAGCTCGTCCACGCTCGAGATGGCAGGCGGCAGCCCGTGCACCCCGGGCAGCACCTGGCGCGCCCCGGCGGCGAACATCATCTCGCTCAGACGCCGGACTCCCAGCTTCAGCACCCGGATGTCCGCGTCGGTCATGTCGTATTCGATCTGCGTGCCGCCGAAGACGCCGGCGCGCACCGAGCCCTGGGCCTCGGCGCGGACCTGCACTCCCCAGACCGCGAGGTGGGCGTACGACGCGAGCTCGCGCATCAGCTCGGGCCCGAGCCCCGGCAGTCGCGCCATGGCGAGCTCCGGTGGCATCGCCACGGTCTCGAACTTCATGCGCTCGTCCCAGTAGTGCACGCTCTCGTAGCCCTGGGTCGCGCCGCGGTACATCTCGACGGGTGCGTCGAAGACGCCGACCACGGCGGTGCCGGGGTGGGCCTGCAGGCGCTTGCCCAGGACCCCCGAGCCGACGCCGATCCGGTTCTTAGCCAGGAAGAGCGGCGTCTGGATGGCACTGGCGGCGAGCAGCACGGCCCGCCGTGCGTGGACCACGAGCTTGGGACCGCGCACCCCGGTCAGCGGATCGCGAAAGCGCCCGACGACGCCGGTGGACCGACCGTGACGAGTGACGAGGGAGCTGGCGAGGCAGGTGGCGTAGACCCGGGCGCCCGCTGCCACAGCCCGCGGGACGTACGACACGTTCATGCTCTGCCGGCGCCCCGTGGGGCAGCCTTGGTTACAGTGCGCGCTGCCCTCGCAGTCCTTCACGTTGCGCTGGATCAGGTTGCCCGCGATGCCCAGCCGCTCGGTGGCCGTGCGCATCAGCGAGTTATTCTTGCCCAGCACGCTCTCGGGCGCCGGCCCGACGAAGAGCTCGCGGTCCAGGATCTGCCAGATGCGCTCGAGCTCGGCGTAGGGTAGGGCTGCGCCCAGCCCGAACTCGTCCCGCCAGCGGGCCCAGATCTTCTCGGGCATGCGGTGGATGATCGCGCCGTTGATGGCCGTCGTGCCGCCCACGCAGCGGCCCTGCAAGATGGGGGTGATCGCGCGGCCACTCGCGACCTGAAACCCGAGGTCGCGCCAGACGTGCTTGAAGCTCGACCACATGTCACTGCGCAGCTGCTCGGGCCCGACGTGCGCCCCCTCTTCGACCAGCACCACGTCGAGGCCCGCCTCGGTCAGCACGCGGGCGGCGGTCGCGCCGGCCGCTCCGGTGCCGATGATCACCACGTCGGCGGCGTCCTCGACCTGGGCTTGGTCGCGCACGTCCCCGAGTTGGACGATGGCGCCGCTCATGGCTTCTCCGCGCCGACCCAGTCCGGCGGCGCCTCGTCCCGCACCGCGATGCCCACCTCGGCTTGCACCGCCGGCAGACCGGCGAAGCCCAGGGCGCCGAGCATCTTGAACAGCGTGGGGAGCTCACGGACCAGATAGACGTCGCTGGCTGCGAGCTTCTGGAGCACCGCCAGCCGCTCGTCGTCGTCGAGCGCTGACAAGAGCGCGAACCGGCCGATCACGAACAACGGGCAGAAGGTCAGGAGCCAGACGCAGAGCCGCGCGCCGAGCGTGACGCGGCGCGGGGCGAACGCAATCAGCTCGTCCAGGAAGCGATCGAGGGGCACGTCCCGCGCGCCGAGCGCGAGCCCGCCGGGCGTGCCGCTGGGCAAGAGGGTCTGCCAGATGACGGCGAGCCAGCGGCGCTCGAAGGACCACCAGCTCATCGGCTCACCACACCGGTGTCCTCGGGTAGTCCACGTCGCCCGACACGTTGCGCTCGATGGCGGCCATCAACGAGAGGAGCGTGCGCTCGTGCCAGGGCGGGGCGACCAGTTGCACCCCCACCGGCAGCCCCGCGCTCTGCTCGTCGATGCGCCGCGCCAGGCGACCGAGCTGGCCCTTGACGCGATCGCGCCGCGCCTCGGCGCCGTGCACGCGGGTGACCGGGACCACGCCGGCGGGGAGCCCGGCGGCGGCCCAGGGCAAGCTGTACGACAGCGCGATGGCGAAGTCGGCGGACTGACCGTGGGGAACCGCGGGCGTCGCATAGGGCGGGCAGAGGATGGCGGTGAGGCCCGCGGACCGCCAGCTCTCGAGCTGGGCGCGGCCGAGCGCGCCGATGCGCTCGCCCAGGGCGCGGTGCTCGCCCGCGGACTTCTCGTCGATGGCCGCGATTACCCGTGCCGTCTCGGGATCGCCGGCCAGCCGCGCCATCTTCTCGAGCCCGGCGCGGACCGCGCGCGGGATGCGGGCCAGCTTGTGGAGCGAGCGCAATGACTCGGCGACGGGCTCGCCGGTCAGGGCATCGATCAAGGAACGAGCGCCGTCTGTCAGCTCGAGCTCGACGGCCGCGAAGAAGAGCTGATCGAGATCGCGGGGCGCGCAGGGCTCGACGCGAGCGCCCGCGGCTCGGAGCGCGTCCCCGGCGCGCTCGAGGGCGCCGATCAGCGCGCTGGACGGCGCCAGCAAGCCGAAGTCGTGCAGCACGCCCACGGTGACGCCGCGCAACGGCGGAGCGGGCGGGTCCATCAGCGGAGGGACACGCGGGTCGAGCTCGGACATCGCCGATGCGGGCAAGGCGTCGAGCGCCAGCTCGAGATCACCGACGGTGCGCGCGAGGAGCGAGCTCGGGTGGGGATGCGGCAGGCGCCCGGGCGTGGCCGTGAGGGCCGCCACGCCGCAGAAGTGCGCGGCCACCCGTCCGTCGGTGGCAAAGCCGAGGGGTGACAGGCCGGCACCGATCGCTGCGGCCTCGCCCCCGGCGGCGTGACGCGGGCTGAACGGGTTGGTGGTGCGACCGAAGAGCGGGTTGTCGCTCTCGACCGAGCGCAAGAGTTGAGGCACGTTGGTGCGCCCGAGCACGACGGCGCCGGCGTCCGAGAGCGCGCGCACCATGAGCGCGTCTGCCGGGGCGGCCCCGGCCTTTCGCCCCACCAGGCCCAAGGTGGTGGCGCGCCCCGCGAAGTCGAAGGACTCTTCGATGCTCACCGGCAGGCCGTGCAGCGGCCCGCGGTGCTTGCCCGCGACGCGCTCGTCGTCCGCACGCTCGGCGCTGGCCTCGGCGCTCTCGCGGAAGACCAGGGTGAACGCCCGGATCTCGGGATCGATCTCGGCGATGCGGTCCAGGTGCGCCCGAGTGAGCTCTCGACTCGAGACCGCGCCGGAGTCCAGCTCGGCCCGCATCTCGCGGGCACTGGCGCGGTGCCACTCGCGAGGTCGTTTCACGCTCGAGGGTCGCTGCAGCGAGTCGGGGCTCTCTTCCACGCGGGGCCGAGGCTAGAACATTTTCGCGCGGAGCGTGCCCCACAACTTGGTGGTAGCCTCGGCGCCATGGCCGCGCCCGACCGCTTCCGCAAGCTCGATCGAGACCACTGGGACGTGATCGTGGTGGGGGCCGGCATCAGCGGCCTGACGACCGCGGCGCTCTTGGCCCGGCGCGGGCTCGGCGTGCTGCTGGTCGATCAGCACTACGTCCCGGGGGGGAACGCCACCATCTTCAAGCGCCCGGGCTACGAGTTCGACGTCGGCCTGCACTACATCGGCCAGTGCGAGGGGGGCCTCTTCCCCCGCGTGCTCGCCGACGCCGGGGCCCAGCCGGTGCGCTTCCGTCCGATGGATCCGGACGCGTTCGACACGGTCGTTCTGCCGAACCGCGAGCTCGGGGTGCCCCGCGGCATCGAGCGCTATCGCCTGCGGCTGCTCGAAGCCTTCCCGGCCGAGCGCACCGGCATCGATCGCTACGTCTCGTTCTTGGCGCAACAGAAGAAGCTCGAGCCCGCGCTCTCGCGGCCGTCGCGCCTGCCGGGGGTGCTCCTGACCTCGCCGCTCTTGCTGCGTTACGGCACCGGGACGCTCGGAGCCTTCCTCGACAGCTGCACCCGCGATCCCGAGCTTCGTACGGTGCTCGCTGCCGAGAGCGGCGACTATGCCGAGCCGCCCAGCCGCGCCTCGCTCGCGCTGCACGCCGGGCTGATGTTGCACTACCTGGACGAGGGCGGGTTCTACCCCGAGGGCGGTGGACAGGTGATGAGCGATCGCCTGGCCGACGCCATCGAGCAGCACGGCGGCAAGATCTTGCTCTCGACGCGGGTTACTCGCATCTTGGTCGAGGCCGGGCGCGCGGTCGGCGTGCGGGTCGTCAACAAGCACCTCGGCGAGCGCGAGATCCGCGCCCCGCGGGTGGTGGCCGGCAGCGACATCAAGAAGCTCTACCTCGATCTGCTCGGCCCGGACGTGGTCTCGCAGAAGACCATCCGCAAGGTCCGGAGCTGGGAGATGGCCCCGGCGCTCGGCATGGTCTACCTGGGCGTTCGTCGTGAGGCTCTGGCCGGGCGCACGCGCAACACCAACTACTGGATCTACGGCAGCACCGATCTCGAGGGGGCCTACGCCGACACCCGGGCGGGCCGCGTCTCGCGCGATCCGATGGCGTACATCTCCATCGCGTCGCTCAAGGACCCGGAGAACCCGCGGGTCGCGCCCCCCGGCATGGTGAACCTGCAGGTGATGGGCCTCGCGCCGTGCGCGCCCGAGGCCTGGGGCGTGAGCGAGGCGGACGTGGTCACGGGCAAGTACCGCGACAACCCGGTGTACCTGGCGAAGAAGCGCGCCTACACCGACGCGCTGCTCGGCACCGCCGAGCGGGTCTTCCCGAACCTGCGGCAGCACGTCGTGTTCGAAGAGACCGCCACGCCGCTCACCCACACGCGCTACACCCTCTCGACCGGTGGCACGTCGTACGGTCTGGCGCTGATCCCCGAGCAGTTCCTCTGGCGCCGGCCGGGCCCCAAGACCGAGCTCGAGGGGCTCTACTTGTGCGGCGCGAGCCTGATCACCGGCCACGGCATCGCTGGCGCGATGGCGTCGGGCGTGAACGCCGCAGCCGCGATCTTGGGCAAGCAGGTCTGGAGCGAGGTGCGCCGTGCGCGGCCTGGCGCCCTCGAGGCAAGGCGAACCCCGCCTTCCGTCGAGCGCGAGCGCGACCCGGTGCAGGCTCGGGCCTAATCGAAGACGAGCTCGCGTGCTCGATCTGCCCGAAAATCGGCGCTCGTGATTGGACGTCGGGCCGCGCGGCAGCACGACGGCAAGCGTGAACGATCACTTGGGGCCCCCGGGTTGTCCGCCCGACGTCGCCAGACGGACAATCCATGAGGGTCACGCGGCGTGCCCCACGCGAGTTGTCCTCCAGACGGACAATCCATGAGGGTCACGCGGCGTGCCC
>JACPVJ010000058.1 GCA_016191785.1 Myxococcales bacterium
GCCGCCGGTGCCGCTGCCGCCCGGGCCGCTGCCGCCCGAGCCGGCGGTGCCGCCGCCCGAGCCCGCGGTGCCGCCGCCCGAGCCGGCGGTGCCGCCGCCCGAGCCGGCGGTGCCACCGGTGGCGCTGCCGCCGGTGCCGCTGCCGCCCGTGCCGCTGCCGCCCGTGCCGCTGCCGCCGCTGCTGTCGTCGTCATCGCCACAACCCACCTGGACGGCGGCTAGGGCGGTGAGACATGCCAAGCCGAAAGCGAGATTCCTAAAACGCATATCTAACTGACCTCCGAAACGCCCGTTTCGAGCCCCCGTGTCCCGACTAGCCGAGCACGGGGAAGACTGTGGCGAGCACTCCGGAGCATAGCAGTCGCAAATTCCGTGCGCCGCATTTCTGCACCGGTTTTCACGGCCGAAGCACCGTGACACGGATGTCATGCCGCGCTCGGCCCTGACATCTTTGTCGCGCTCTGCGAAGCGCCTTGCCGAGAGGCGCGCGCGAGCTAAGAAATCGTGAGCAGATGTTTCCGATGGTTCTGACTCGAGCGGCGCGCGCGTGAAGCTCGCGGTGGTTTCCGATCTGCATCTGGGCGCGGGGGGCGCAACTGATGCGTTCGGCCACGACGACGCAGATTTTCTGCGGTTCCTGGGCTTTCTCGAGGCCAACTTCGAGCGCATCGTGCTCTTGGGCGACATCTGGGAGACGCTGACCGGCGTGCTGCCGGGTCGCCCGCTCGACCAGCTCGCCGCGGCGCGACGGGCACACGCCGAGCTCGCGCGACGCTTCGATAAGTCCGCCTACCACTATTTGCACGGCAACCACGACCTCGCGGCGAGGTCACTCGGGGCACCCGAAGAGCTGAGTGTGACCGCAGACGGGGTTCGGCTCTTGTTCACGCACGGGCACCAGAACGACTTCGTCGTGAACCACGCGCGCTGGCTGTCCGAGCTCGGAGTCTGGGTCGGCGCCTGGGTGCGTCGCTTCGGGTTCGCCGCGGCGTACCGGCTCATGCGTCGCCTGGACACCGCGCGCGGCGGGGCGAGCCTCGACCCGCAGAGCTGCAGCTTCCAACGCTGGGCAGTGAACGAGGCCCGACTGAGGCACGCGGACGTGGTGGTGACCGGCCACACGCACCTGGCGACGCGCGCGGAGCACGGCGACCGGCTCTTCTTGAACAGCGGGTCGTGTGCCCATGGCGAGATCTCGTTTCTGGCCATCGACACGCGCGCCGGGAAGTACTCGGTTCACCGAGGCTGGTGAAGCTCGGCCGCGCGGCGCCGCACGTCGGCCGCTTCCTTGCGTCGCCCCAGGGCGTCGAGGGCCCGCGCGTACAGGTCGAGCGACTCGGCGAGGGGATCGGGGCGGCTCGCTTCGACCTCGAGCCGAGCGGCTGCGCCGGTCGGGTCGCCGCTGGCGAGGCGTGCGGCGGCGATGTTGTGGTCGAGCTTGCGTCGGGCGAGGCCGTCCGGCGTGCGCTCGAGGGCAGCCTCGAAGGCGGACTCTGCGTGGTCGTATCGGCCGGCCTCGAACAGGACGCGCCCGTAGTTGGTCAGGGCGGCGTCCAGATCGACGAAGGCCAACACTCGCGGCTCGGGCCGCAGGGCCGCTTCGTAGTGCGAGAGCGCCGCGACGCGGTCGCCCCGCGCCCGGGCGGCGTCGGCCAGATAGAAGTGGCCCTCGCGGCACGCGGGCTCACGCTGCACCTCGGGCCGCCAGAGGGTGTCGTCGTTCCGATAGCGGCGGCCATCGCGCCACGAGAGCACCCCCAGCACGCCGGTGAGGGCGAGGGTCAACGCGAACGTCGTGGCGCCCCGGCGCTCGACCCGTCGTGCGACCAAGGCGAAGAACCATCCGGCGGCCACGTAGAGGTAGTGCGGCGACCACCAGCGCAAGGTCGGGGCGAGCTGCAGCGACGGCAAGAGAGCGAGGGCCGTCAACAGCCCGAGGGATCGCTCTCGCCACGACAGCGCCACGAGGCCAATCGCCAGTAGCCCGCCGACGATCGCCAACGGCGCGTGAGCGGCGGTGACCGGAAACGCATCGCAGATGCTGCGCTCGGCGGGAAGGATCAGCAGCGCGACGCTCTTCGCGAAGGCAGCGAGTCGAGTCCCCAGCGCGTCGCTGAGCCCGAGGGCGGGGCCTCCCCCGGGCAGGGGGGGTGCCCACGCCAGGCGCAGGCCCAGCGCCACTGCGAACGCCCCGGCTTCTGCTCCGAGCAGCGGCCATCGCCTGGCCCCGCGGCGCTCGGTCTCGAGCACCAGCACCACGAGCGGCGCCAGCGCGAGGCCGGTCTCTTTCGAGAGACCGGCCACCGAGAGCGCAAGCACGGCCCAACCGGGCCGGCCTTTGACGTGCGCGAGTGCGAGACCGTACACCCCGCAGGCGATCAGGGACTCGGATCGAAAGGCGATCGCGCCGGCCACCTGCGAGCCAACCGGATGCGCGGCGAACAGCAACGCGCCGAGCGTGGCCGCGCGACGAGTCACGCCCAGGGCTTCCGCCGCAAGGAGCAGGAGCATCGCCGCCGCTGCGTGGAGCCCGAGGTTCACGCCGTGGAACAGCGAGGGCGTGCCAATCAGCGCATCGACCGAGAGCGAGAGCGCGGTGAGCGGCCGGTAGTATCCGGTGCCCGCGAAGGGCTCACGAAAGAGCGCCAACCACTCGGAGGGCGGCCGAACTGCCAGGCCAGTGGTGAGGTGGGCGTGATCGAGCCAGACGAACCCGGCGCGGAGGGCGGTGGCGTGGGCGGCGATGCCGAGTGCCGCCACCCAGAAGAGGCGGGCGGCGAGCCCAGCACGCTCGAACCGGTCCCAGATCAGGGACTGCGAAGCTCAGTCCTTGGTGATGTCGAACTCGTCGACGACCTTGTTCTGCACGTTCTTGAAGGTGCCCTTGGCCTTCTTCGGATCCCCACCCACGTAGAAGTCGAGGAGCATGGCGCCGAAGGTGGCGCTCTGGTTGCTGGTGTAGATGTGGGCCCACTCTTGCTTGCAGCCGTAGGGGTAGGTCGCGGGCAAGCAACGCGCTTGGACGCGCACGTCGTTGCCGCCCAGGCCCGAGACCATGGCAAAGGTGCGTCCTGGCCCGACGCAGACCTTCTTCGGATCCGAGCAGGTCGTGTCCACCACCTGATTGGTCATGTCGGTCAGCGTCTTGGTGCGGTGGTACGAGTGCTCGTGCGCGGTCAGCACGATGGCCCCGGCGGCGCGGCAGTTCTCGTACACCCCCCAACCCATCTCGTCGCCCTTGCCGCCGACCTGCATCTTGTTCTGGTTCTTGTGCCACACGCACAGGCGCCAGATGTGGTCGTCGGTGGCGAACTGCTGCTTGATGTAGTCGGCGAACTCGGTGTTCTTGCCGTTCTGCCCGACGAACACGATCTTGATCCCGTGGTAGACGATCGAGAACTTCTCGTCGGTGAAGTCCGGGCTGTCGGGGACCACGCCCACCTTCTGCATCCGCTTCTTGAACTCGGTGGCGTAGGGCTCCCAGTTCGACGGGAACACGTCGTGATTGCCCACCGCGCCGAAGATCGGGTAGTCGGCGCCGAGCACGCTGTTCATGGCCGTGAGCCAGGCACTCGGGTTGAGGCTGTAGTCGTAGTCGCCGCCGCCCAGGATGAAGTCGGCCTTCTCGTTGACCGCGAGGGTGAGCACGCTCTTGAAGTCCGTGCCGCTCTTGGTGTCCCCGAAGAACGCCACGCGCAGGTTCTGCTTGTCCGGCGGAATGCCCGCGCCCGCGCCACCTGTGCCCGCGCCACCTGTGCCCGCGCCGCCCGTGCCCGCGCCGCCCGTGCCCCCGGCCCCGCCCGAGCTCGCGCCGCCACTGCCGGATGAGCCGCCGCTCGAGGCACCGCCACTGCCGGATGAGCCGCCACTCGAGGCACCGCCGCTGCCCGACGCCCCCCCGGTCGAAGCGCCGCCGCTGCCCGACGACCCGCCGCTCGAGGCGCCGCCACTGCCACCGCCGTCGTCGTCCGAGCCACAAGAGACCGCCGCCGTGCTCAGCCCGATGGCGAGCACCGCCGCCGGAAAGATGAAATCCAGACGGGCTTTCATGACCCAAACTATCGCCTCGCTCAGCCCCCGACGCAAAGCACTTGAGTGTTTCGGCCCGGTCACGCGGCGGAAAAGGTGCGAAACTCTGGGCAAGAGGCACCCATGGCTTTGTCCGCTGTCTGCATGGCCACCGCCATCGGCATGAACGTCCACCTGCCGCCCAGCGACACCCTCGACCTGGCGAAGGAGCTCGGGGGCCAGTGGATCCGCATCGACTTCAACTGGGACATCGGCGAGCCCGAGAAGGGCAAGCACGACTGGACCGAGCTCGACAAGGTGGTGGACGCCGCCAAGGCGCGGAACCTGAAGGTGTTCGCCACCATTGGCTACACGCCAAAGTGGGCGAGCCTCGGCAACACCAAGGGCGATGGGTTCAACAACGACGTGCCCGATGCGGCCGCGTACAAGGCGTTCGTTCTGGCCGCGACCCAGCGCTATGCGGACGGACGCGTCGCCGCTTGGGGAACGTGGAACGAGCCGAACCTGGGCGACTTCTTCGAAGGGACCAAGCAGCAGTGGCTCGACCACGCTTTCATTCCGGCGGTGGACGCCATCAAGCAGGGGTGCCCGAGCTGCATGCTGGTGGGCCCCGAGCTGGCGACGATCGGGGACAAGTACGCCGAGTATCTGGAGGCAGCGCTCGCGGCGCGGGGCACCGACCTGGATGCCGTCAGCTGGCACATCTACGCGTCGTTCCCCGAAGACGACACTCAGGCCGGAGTCAGCAAGGACAGCTTCTACAACAAGCTGGACGCGCACCGCGTGCTGAAGGTGGGCAGCACCGTGGTGTGGCAGGGCCCGCTCAGCGTGCGCGAAGTGCTGGTAGCGAAGGGGTTTCCCAATCTGCCGGTCTGGGTCACCGAGACGGGGCGCGAGGCCACGGTGGGCGTCGCGACGGAGCTCGAGACCCAGCGCAAGTACGTCGAGCGCGTGATGCAGGCGCAGAACAAACGAACCTGGTGGCAGAAGACCTTCATCTACGAGCTGAGCGAGGAGCACCCCGGGGGCCTGTGGCCAGAGATCCACTGGGGCCTCGCGCTTCGCACCCACGATCCGGACGGCAGCTACGCCGACAACTGGCAGCGCAAGCCCGCGTTCGACGAGCTGAAGACCTGCATCGCCACCAGCCCCGCGACCGGCGGCGCGGGCGGCGGGGGCGGCACCGCGGGCTCACCGAGCGGCGGCGCCTCGGGCGGTGGTGCCGGCGGCGACAGCGGCGCGGCCGGCGCCGGCGGCGC
>JACPVJ010000037.1 GCA_016191785.1 Myxococcales bacterium
GCGGCGCCGGCGGCGGCGGCTGTTGCTGTGGGTAGCCGTAGTAACCCGGCGGCGGCGCGCCTTGCGGCGGCGGCCCGCCGTAGGCGCCGGGGGGCGGCGGCGGCGGCGGTGCCGGTTGGGTGGCCGCGGGGGGCGGCGGTGGCTCGCCGGCCGGCGGTGGAGGCGGCGGCGGCGGCGGTGGCTCGGCCCCTTGCGCGGCGGCACCCCAACCCACCGCCGTGACGCCCACGAAAACCAGTGCCCCGAGCCAGCGCTTCATCGTCGTCTCCTCCGCTCTGCACGCAGCCTCGCGCATTGGCCGCGCTCCCGTCAACGCGATTCGGATAGCCTTCTCACACGAGCATGCTGGGCGAAGTCGTCGCAGGTCGCTATCGGGTGACCGAGAAGATCGGCGAGGGCGGCCACGGCAGCGTGTGGCGCGCCGACGATTTGTCCGGGCAGAGCAGCGTGGCGCTGAAGGTCATGCACGAGCAGCGCGACCCGGGCGCGCTCTCTCGCTTCACACGAGAGGCCGAGCTCGTCCGGCGCCTCTCGCACCCCAACAACGTGCGCTTGCTCGACTTCGGCGTGCACGATGCCCGCCTGCCGTTCAGCGCGTTCGAGCTCTTGGCTGGCGAAACGCTGCAAGACAAGCTGAAGCGCGAGGGCACTCTGCCCACCTCGACCGTTGCGCACGTCGCGCGGCAGACGCTCTCTGCGCTCGCCGAAGCGCACGCGGTGGGGATCGTGCACCGCGACATCAAGCCGGCGAACCTCTTCCTCGTCGGCGACTCGGTCAAGGTCATCGACTACGGGATCGCCAAGTCACTCAGACCGAACACCAAGGCGCTGACACGGCAAGGCGAAGTTCTCGGCACGCCGAGCTACATGACACCCGAGTTGATCGAAGCCCGACCCATCACGCCCAGCAGCGACCTCTACGCGCTGGGCCTGGTGATGTCCGAGCTGCTCTCCGGGCGCCGCGTGTATCAGGGCTCGCCCATCGACATCTGCCTCAGGCAAGTGTCCCCATCGCCGACCCCGCTTCCCGACGAGGTGACCCGGTCTCCGCTCGGTCCGGTCATTGCCCGCGCCACCGAGAAGGATCCGGCGCAGCGCTTCTCGATGGCCGAAGAAATGCTGGCGGCGATCGACTTGGCCCTCGACCCCGCCGCCTCCGAGCCCGCCGATGGGGCGAAACCGCTGCTGTCAGGCGCTTTCGTTGCCGTGTTGCTCGTCCTTGCGATCGCCGCGGTCGCCGTCGCAGCGGCTGTCGCCTGGCTTTGAGCTAGAATGAGCCCGCGATGCGACGACTCGGCGTGTGGCTCGTGGGCATGACCTCGCTCGTCGCCTGCGGGCTCGACGAAGGCGGCGAAGCGGCGTCGTCGGGGGGAGCCGCAGGGCAGGGCGGCTCCGCCTTCGGCGGTGGCGCTGGCTGGATCACCGGCGGCACGTCGGGTACCGGCGGCGGCGCGACCGGCGGCGCTGCCGGTGGCGATGCGGCGGCCGGCAGCGGAGGGACCGCGGGCACGGGCGCGACCGGCGGTTCCGGCGCGACCGGCGGCGCGGGCGGCAGCGGTGGCACGGGCGCGACGGGCGCGACGGGCGGCGCCGGTGGCGCAGGCGCTGCGGGCGGCACCGGTGGCGCGGGTGCGACGGGCGGTACGGGCGGCGCCTGCGCCAGCAACGGGCAGAACTGCGGGGGCGACCTCGCGTGCTGCAGCTCGAAGTGCGGTCCCGGGCTGGTTCCGAGCGTGTTCGACTGCACGATCTCGGGCAAGTGCGCCGAGTGTCGGTCGAACGGGGAGTGCCCCTCGGGTCGGTGTGACGGCTGCAGCTGTCAGCCGAAGGTCGGCAGCGGCCAGAACTGCGACGAAGAGTCGGACTGCACCAGCTCCAAGTGCGGTCCGGGTCTGATTCCGAGCGCGCTCGACTGCACGATCTCGGGTAAGTGCGCCGAGTGTCGGTCCAATGGGGAGTGCCCTTCGGGTCGGTGCGATGGGTGCACTTGCCAGCCCACCGCGGCCAACGGCCAAAACTGCGACGAAGACAGCGACTGCGCGAGCCAGAAGTGCGGGCCGGGGTACGGCGGCAACCCGAACGACTGCACCATCACCGGCAAGTGCGCCGAGTGCCGGACGGACGGCGAGTGCGGCACCGGCCGTTGCGATGGCTGCGGCTGCCAGCCCAAGCTCGACGGGGGTCAGTCGTGCAACGAGAGCAGCGACTGCAAGAGCGGGAACTGCAACGGCGCCGGCAAGTGCACCTGAGCACCCTTGCGGGCCGAGCGCGGCGCGGCGACCATCGCCGGACCCATGACCTCTCTGCCCCCGACCGAGAACCCGCTGCGCGCCGGCGTGCTCGAAGACCTGAGCATCGACCCGTGCGCGCTCGTCATCTTTGGCGCCAGCGGTGATCTGACCGGGCGCAAGCTCTTGCCCGGGGTCTACGCGCTGGCGAAAAACCGGATGCTGCCCAGCGCGTTCGGCCTGGTCGGGTTCGCGCGCCGGCCCATGACCGACGATGAGCTCCGCTCCAAGATGCGCGGCGCGGTCGACAAGTACGCGCGCCAGAAGCCGGTCGACGACCTGGTCTGGGACGATCTGGCGCGCGGCATGCGCTACGTGCAAGGCGCGTTCGACGACGCGGCGGCCTACGACCGGCTGCGGGTGGCGCTCGAAGAGCTCGACCGAAAGCGCGGCACGCGCGGGGGGCGGACCTTCTATCTGGCGGTGCCGCCGGACGCGGTGCGCACCATCGTCGAGAACCTGGTGCGCGCCGGCTTGTGTCCGCCGCCGGGCTCCGGCGACGCACCGTATGCCAGGGTGATCGTCGAGAAGCCGTTCGGGGTCGATCTGGCGTCGGCGAAGCAGCTCAACCGCGACCTGCTCGGGCTGCTCGACGAGCGGCAGGTGTTTCGCATCGATCACTATCTGGGCAAAGAGACGGTGCAGAACCTGCTGGTCTTGCGCTTCGGCAACACCATCTTCGAGCCGATCTGGAACCGCAATCACGTGTCGCACGTCGAGCTGACGGTGGCCGAGCACATCGGCATGGAGGGGCGCGGGAAGTTCTACGAGCAGACCGGCCTGATGCGCGACATCGTGCAGAACCACGCCTTGCAGCTGCTGAGCCTGGTGGCGATGGAAGCGCCGGTGGCCTGGGATGCCGACGCGGTGCGGGACGAGAAGGTCAAGGCGCTGCGCGCGCTGCGCCCGATCCGCAGCGTCGAAGAGGTGCGCGCGCAGGCGGTGCGCGGTCAATACGTCGGCGGCGTGGTACGGGGCGACGCGGTGCCGGGCTATCGCGAGGAACCCGACGTGGCGAGGGAGAGTCAGGTCGAGACCTATGTCGGCATCGCCGCACGGGTCGACAACTGGCGCTGGGCCGACGTGCCGTTCTATCTGCGTGCGGGCAAGCGCCTGGGCAAGCGCGTGACCGAGATCGTGCTGCACTTCAAGCCGCTGCCGCACCCGCTGTTCGACACCAGCACCATCAGCCTCAGGCAGCCGAACTCGCTGGTGTTGCGGATTCAGCCGGACGAGGGCATCGCGCTGCGCTTCGCCACCAAGGTGCCCGGTCAAGGCGTGGCGATGCGGGACGTGGCGATGGACTTCCGTTACGGCACGGCGTTCGGTCACGAGAGTCCCGAGGCCTACGAGCGCCTGTTGCTCGACGCCATGCGCGGCGACGCCACGCTCTTCACCCGCCACGACGAGGTCGAGGCCCAGTGGGCCTTCGTCGACCCGATCTTGGGCGCATGGCGCGACGACCGGGTTCCGCTCGAGCGCTACGAGGCCGGCGGCTGGGGTCCCGCCGAGGGCGACGCGTTGATGCAGGGAGACCACCGCTGGAGCAAGCCGTGAGCACCCAGGTCAGCGACGCGCTGGGCCGGATCGAGCGCGAGCTTCGCGCGCTGTGGCAAGCCGACGAGTCCGGGTACACCAAGCCGCACGCCACCACCCTGAACCTGGTGGCGCTCCACGGCCAAGACGGCTGCGCGTTCCTCGAGACCCTCGAGGACGTCGCGGCCCGGCTCGGGGCCCGCACCTTCGTGGTCAGCGTGGAGGGTCGCCTCGAGCCTTGGGCCCTCGAGGGGGAGGTCAGCGCGGTCTGTCGCCTCGAGCCGGGCTCGCTGCGCGAGGCCGTGTGTGCCGAGCGCGTCACGTTGCGCTTCGGCAGCATGGTCGGCAAGCGCGCCGCGTCGATCTTGGACTCGCTGATCGAGTCGTCGCTGCCGACGGCGGTTTTCGCGGGCCCCGCGGCCTCTGCCTCGATCTTGGACGCGCTCGCGGGCACGGCGGGCGCGCTGGTGATCGACAGCGCCGAGCTCGGCGTGACGCGGGCCGCCGAGCTCGCGGACAGGTCGAGCGCGCAGCTCCACGATCTGGCGTTCATCCGCACGCGGCGCTGGCGCGAGATGCTGGCGCGGGTGTTCGACGACCCGGCCCTGCGCCCCGCGCTCGGCCAGGTCCAGCGCGTGCGGGTCGAGCACGCGGAGCGGGCAGACCACCGAGGTGCCAGCGCCGAGGCCGAGCTGCTCGTGGCCTGGCTGGCTGCACGCCTGGGCTGGTCGCCCGGCCTCTGCGACGCGACCGGCCGAGCCGTCGACGTGCGCATCGAGAGCCAGGCACGCGGCGGAGTGATCCCGGGCTGCATGCTCTCGGTCGCGCTCGAGGCGCAGCTGCCCGCGGGCGAGCTCTCGGCGCGGGTCGAGCGCGAAGCCGACGGCGAGCACCTCTCGTGGACGGTCGAGTCGCCACCGGCGCCCACCCAGATGCGTCGCTTTGCCACGCCCCGTCGCGACGACGCCGAGCTGGTCGAGCGCGCGATCCGCAGCTTCCAGGCCGACCAGCTGCTCCGCGAGACGCTGGCCTTCGCCGGGCGCTGGAAGGCCCATGCCTGAGATCGTCCGGGTGGCGGACTCGCGCGAGCTGGCGGTTCGGGCCTGCGAGCTGATGCGCGAATGCATCGACCAAGCCATTGCCGCCCGTGGGGTCGCGAGGGTCGCGCTGTCCGGTGGCTCGACGCCCGGCGCAGCGTACCGCCTGCTCGGTCAGAGCGGGCTCGACGCCGAGCGCTGCCGCTGGTTCTTCGTCGACGAGCGCTGCGTGCCTCTCGACAGCGAGCGCAGCAACTACCGCGCGGCCAAGCGCGATCTGTTCGACGCCTTGCCCGTCGCCCACGTGTTTCGGATGCAGGGCGAGGCCGGTGCCGAGGCCGGCGCGCGTCACTACACCGAGCTGCTCGCGCGCGAAGTGCCGCGCTTCGATCTGATCGTCGCCGGCATCGGCGACGACGGCCACACCGCCTCGCTCTTCCCGGGCACCGGCGCGGTCCGCGAGCCGGCTCCGGTGGTCGCCGTCGAGCCGGCCGGAGGGCTCGAGCCGCGCATCAGCCTGGGGCGCTCGACCCTCTTGGCCGCGCGGCGCATCGTGATCTTGGTCACCGGCGCGGCCAAGCAGCCGGCCCTGGCGCAGGCGCTCACCGCCGGCGACGAAGACGCGGTGCCGGCGCGGATCTATCTCGAGGCCGAGTCCGCCACGCTGCTCGCGGACGAGGCCGCGCTCACTCCACGATAGGCCCGGCGCAGCCGCTCGTGAGGCCGAGCTCGCGCTTCGCACGCCAGCGCGGGGGGCGACAGGGAGCGCGGATCGCGGGCGTGATCCACGCCGGGTGTCGCGCACGGCGACACGGAGCGCGGTCTTGACCTGGGAGCCGGATGCGGCCAACATCTGTCCAGGGCGAAGTCGGGAGGCAGGGATGGGTGGCATGAGTTTCGCACGCACGCACGCACGCACGCACGCACGCACGCACGCACGCACGCACGCACGCACGCACGCGACTGATTGCAGCTGATCGGCTGCTGCTTCTGGTGGTCGTGCTTGCCGCGCTCTTTGCCACGCGTTCGGCCGGGGCCGTCTTCGTCCCGCCGAAGAAGACCGCGGTCACGCCCTCGCAAGAGTGCGCGGGAGGTTTTCCCAGCACCTGCGAGAAGCTCGCGGTCGATGGAGTCATAACGGATCTCGAGTACGTCGACTCGGCCGCGACTCCGCTCCAGGACTTCGCGAGCGGCAACCCGACCGGGAAGATGTGGGTGAAGCAGGCCAAGACCGAGAAGCTCAACCTCGCGCTGCGTGTCTACCCCGGCGGAGTGCAGACGTGCGGCGCATTGGGTGGGTGCGGGGTGTGGGCCACGGTCATTCTCTTCGACGCGCGGCGGACAAAGACGCTGAACGAGTTCGCGTCTGCCACCACCGTCGGGCCCGACGACCGCGCCCTGGTCATCTGGCACCAATCATTCACGACCTTCACGCTCAGCTTCTTTCGCGGGGTGGCCGGGCAGAACACCTGGGTCGAGGCCAACTCGAACGAGCGCTGGCCCGCGGACGTGAAGGTCAGTCACAAGGGTGGCTGGCTGGAGATCGAGGCGGAGGTGCTGCTCAGGCCTCACGGAAGCTCGCTGCCCAGCGAGGTCCTCGGCAGCAAGTCGATGGGCCTGTCGGTGGTCCACCTGCGGAGCGACGACCCCGCGAGCGTAAACACCCTCTACTACTGGCCCGGGAACGCCGGCATCGACCAAACCTATCAGCTCCCCAACGCGCCGAACCTGCTGGTGCCGTACACTTGGCAGACGGTGGAATTCGCTCGGCCCGAGCCCGAGCTCCTCTCGCTCATGTCGTACAACCTGGGGCTGGTGCCGCTGATCGCCGACGGCGGCAGCGGCGATGTGCCGGACTTTGCGGCGATCGCGGCTACGGCCGGCGGCCCCGAGATCATGTGCTTCCAGGAGGTGTGGGAGCACGGCGATCGCAAGGATCTCGCGCTCATGAGCGACGTGCTCTGGCAGGTCCAGTTCCCAGGTGACGCCGACAGCGAGATCCAGGAGGCGGGCGCTCCGCAGGAGTGTGGCGGACTTCTGGACCCCTTCTGCAACCCCGGTTGGAATCTGGTTCCTGGGCAGGCAGCTTCCGGCCTGGACATCCAAGACACCGGGCTCCTGTTGCTCTCGAAGCGGCCCATCTTTGCGTCGGAGGTCCGGGAATACAGCACCGAGCAGTGCGAGGGCGCCGACTGCTTGGAGGACAAGGGCGCGATCTGGGCGCGGGTGGCCACCCAGAAGAGCAAGGTGGTCCTGACTAGCGAGGACCCGCCAGAGACCGAGACGATCTACGACGGCGACGAATACGTGGACGTGTTCTGCACGCACACTCAGGCCTCGTGCGACACGCTGGCCGCGATGAAGCCGTATCTTCTGGCCATCCCGGCGGTGTTGCTCTCGCCGTTCATCGTCTTGTACGGATACGATCTAGCGGACCTCCTCACGTGCGACGACGAGGACATCCGGGACATCCAGGATCAGCAGTTCTACGAGCTACGCAAGTTCATTTCGGAGAAGGCCACGCCGCCGGATCGCCCCGCCTTCGTGCTCGGAGATCTCAACGCGAATGCGCACCACGCGGACGAAGGAGTCGCCCACTCCTACGGCAAGGCCCTCGACAGGCTGGGCTTGCTGAACCTGACGGCCTTCGACGGGGCGACCAAGCTCTTCAGCAAGCGGTACGACATTGGTCTTGGTTGCAAGGCGGGAGTCCCGCCGTTTCCCATCCCGCTGCAGGTGACCGCGGCCTGCGGTCCCCTCCTGACAACCGAGGTGTTCTCCTACGCGGCCTCGATGCCGAGCACCGAGCCACTTTGGGCTCGACTCGGGGTGGGCACGGACATTTCGGACAAGCAGTACTGCGATCAGTCACTCTACCAGATCTGGGGAGACCCAACCACGGGACGCCTCGATCACATCATGGTGATCCCCCCGCAGCCTCCGCCCGGAGTGCTGCCCGCGTTTGCCATCCCGGATAGCCCCGAGCCCTATGTGATCGTGGATGGTCACCCTGACCCGGGTCAACAGGGCTCGGATCCGGAGTGCCTCTCGGACCACAAGGCGATCGTCGGAGTCGTGCCGATCGTTCGGATCGAAGAGAAGCTCTCCTTCAATCCGAAGATGAAGCACGACATGGCGCACGTGGTTCAACGGGTCGAGAACCACACCGGGGACTCCGCCGGTGGAGCTGAGTTCTTCGCCGACCACTACGTGACGGATCCCGCCACCGTCGTCCACAAGAAGGCGCACGACGTCTACGAGGAAGACCAGGACGTGATCTTCCCCGCCTGGTCGATCGGCTCCACCGCTACTCTCTCGGAGACCCTGTTCTTCAGGCTCTTGCTGTGGGAGGACGACTCGGTCGGGGGCAACGACGAGTACGACACCACGCTCTGGGCGGGCACCGCCGCGCGCAGCAAGTTCTTCCATGACCTGTCGCTCTGGTCCCACCGCGATAAGAACGACGTCGAGCAGAAGTTCTACTGCTTCGAGGATCTGACCGCAGCGTGCTTCAACAAGAGCCTCCACGGGACGAACCTCGTGGTGAAGAGCGTCGGCACCAGCTCGGCGACCGGCGAGTACGCCTCCATCGAGCTCGCGCTCCGAGCCACGGAGGCGCCATGATGCGCGTGGGGACCAGGCGCGGGGCCGCCCTCCTGCTCACGGCGGCCGGGGTCGCAGCCGCTTGCCTTGCGGTGTGGCCGGTCGCTTCGCATCCGGCGGCACCGAGCCCACGCGCCGCGGAGCCCAGCGACGTTGCACGAGGCCCGGGCAGCAGCCCGGACCGCGCGGCGCCGGTTGCTCCTGCGGCTGCCGGCGAGCTGCCGGCCGATCCCCGCGCAGCGGCTGTCTTGGCCGAAGGGCGCGCAGAGGCCGACAAGCTCACCGCCCTGCTGGCTGCGAAGTGGGCCCCTGCGCCACCCCCCCCTCCACCGGCACCCCGGCTTCCGGCGCCACGGGCGCCTAAGCTGGGCAAGGTCGACCTCGCGGCGGTCGAGCGGAAGTTTCGGGCCTTGCCGTCGGACCCGGAATGGACGCGTCGCTCGGTCCCCACGGTCGTTGCGCAACGCGCGCGCCTCGCTCGGGCGGGGATCGATCTGTCGAGCGCCGAGTGCAGGCGTGACGCGTGCCGCTTCGAGCTGATGCTGTCGGGCTCCCGCGCCGAGACCCGGCGGCGGCGGCTGAGCGGCCAGTCGCGCACGCCCGGGAGCGGCACGAGCGTGGTGCACACCTCGTTCGAGCCATCCGGCAAGGTCCGGAACGTGATCTATCTGACTCGGGATGGTCGCCCGTTTCTCGGGTGAAGGAGCATGAGATGACGCCTCACTTCGCACTGATGCTGTGTGCCGGGCTTCTGGCTCTTGCCTGCGGCGACGGGGATCGCCCAGGGCCGGCTTCCGGCGGCGCGGGCGGCGCCGGAACGGGCGGGCTCGGCGGCGCCGGCGCGCAAGACTCGGGGCCGGGGTGCCTCGACGACTGGACGCTGGCGGACGGAACCGCGTGCGGCACGCCGAAGTTCTGCATCGCCGGCGTCGGATGCGGCATGCGGTGCTTGGACGACCACACCATGCAGCAAGTGGGCGCGATGTTCAGCTGCGGTGGTCACTGGTGCATCGTGGGCGAGGGCTGCCAATCCACTTGCAATGAAGCAAAGGACTGCCGCCCGGGGTTCGTGTGTGACACCGTCGCCGGGACGATCAAGAAGTGCGCCGTGCCGAGCTCGTAGCGATGACACGTCTTGCAATTCTGGGGTTGGTCAGCCTGGTGCTCGGCGGCTGCCAGGGGGACGAGTGCGACGCGAACAGCGTCGAGTGCACGAGTCAGACGCGGTTCCGAACGTGCGAGTACGTGATGAGCGGCGATCACGGCGGCTCGTACGAGTGGCGCAGCCGAGCGTGCCCGAGCAAGGAGCCGGTGTGTCGCGAGCTCGGCTCGCACGTGGTGTGTCTGCCCAAAACCGCGCGAATTTGCTCATCCCTGCCGGCCTTGCCTGGGCCCCTTCCGCTCTGGTCGGCCTCGGTGGGCGACGTGAGCTCCGACTCGATCCCAGATCTCGCGCTGGTGCTGGCATACGCCCCCGAACCCTGGCTGGCGGTCGCACTGGGGAACACGCAGGGGACCTTCGACCCCCCGCTGCTGGTGGAAGAGCTGTCCGTCGAGTCGGTGTCGGACAAGGTCCCGCCCGTGCTGGGTGACCTCACCGGGGACGGCGTGCCGGATCTCGTCCTCCACTCCAGAGCGGATTCATCGTCAGTGGTGCGCTGGTGGGGCGGGGTCGGGAGCGGCGCGTTCGGAAACGGCGGGCAGCTCGTCGAAGAGGGATACCCGGGAGCGATGATCGCCGCGGATCTGGATCAGGACGGGCGCGTCGAGCTCGTGGTTTCGTCGAGCGTCAGCTCCGGAATCGGCCGTGCGTCCGTCCTTGGCGTCGTGAACGGCAAGCTGGTCGTCCTGTCGAAGCTCGACGGTGCGCAGGGCCCCGTGGCGCACCTGGGGGGCAGTCGGTTTGTCGTCGGCGGCACCGTCTACGAAATGAAAGCAGGGGTTCCCGCCAAGGTGCAAGAGCTGGAAACGGACGCGCAGGTCGGCGAGGCGCAAGCCCGGGATCTCGACAATGACGGCAACGTCGATGTGGTGCTGGTCGACTCCAAGTGGGCCCCGCCATTTCAGGTGCCGGCGCGGATCTACCTCGGCGACGCCACCGGGCAGCTCACCTTGGCTGGCAATCGTCTCGCCGGTCGGGGAACGGCACTGGCGGACGTCGACCGGAACGGTCTCCCCGATCTGGCCTACGCGCCGGGTGATGGGCGAGTGGCCGCCTACCTCAACCAGGGCGTGCTCTCCGCCGACCTCACCCAGGCGTTTCCGAACACCCCGCCCGTGCCCAAGCTCCTGGTCGCGTCCGGATTGCCCAGCGCGTTCCCGGAGGGGTCGGCCGCCGGCGAGCGTGTCTTGCTCTTCCCCGGTACGCCCGAGTCGACGCTCCGCGTGATGGCGGACGACTGCTTCCCGTGATCCACAGCCGGTGACGCGCTGGCCGCTCCCCTGCTGTGCTCCTTCGGCGCATCCTGATCCTGGTCGGCGGCGCGGCCAAGCGGCTGGCCCTGGCGCAGGCGTTCACGCAGTCCGCCACGCTGCTCGCGGACGAGGCCGCGCTCACTCCACGATAGGCCCGGCGCAGCCGTAGACCACGTCGACGTCGGTGACCGTGCCGCCCTTCAGCTTGGCGCAGGAAGAGCCGTTGAAGGTCAGCTTCTTGGTCACCGGATCGTAGGTCCAGCCGTTGGTCCCGTCCTTGGGGATGCCGGTCGGGTCGTCGTTGAAGTACACGTAGATCTTGTTCGGATCCGCCGGGGCGCTGTCCAGCACGTACTCGCAGGTCGCGACCGCGTCGGCCACCTTGGCAAAGGCCGAGTCGAGCTCGGTCTGGTTGGTCGCAGGCACGCTCTTGGTGGTGCCACCCGCCGCGGCGATGGCGTCGATGGCCGCAGGGTTGACGCCCAGGCCGATCACGTAGGTCTTCACCGACGGCGTTTGGGCCAGGAGCTTGCCCGAGCCGCAGGGCCCGTTGCACGAACCCACGCACTCGCTGCTCTCGCCGCCGTCGGTCAAGAGGATGATGGCGTTGGTGCGCGTCGTGTCTTGCAGCGTGGGCTCGCCCACCAGCGCCGCCAGGCTCTTGCCCGTGCTGGTCTCGGGGTTGCCGCTGTCGCACAGGTACTGGATCTTGCCGCCCGACGTACCCTGACCGTTCGAGCTGCCTTGATCGATGGTCTTGCTCAGGAAGGTGTTGATGGCCGCAGCGCTGGCGTCGGCGATGGGCACGACGATGCTCCCGGCCGAGCACCCCCCGCTCTTGCACGACGAATAGGTGGCGAGCCCGAAGCGCAGCTTGGCGTCGAACTTGGTGGTCACCTGCGCGATGGCCTTCTTGGCCACGTTCCAGCGCGAGTCCCCACCCGCGTCGCCTTCCATGCTGCCGCTGCGGTCGAGCAAGATCATCACGTTGGGTGCGACCTGGGTCAGCTTGAACTCGCTCTTGCCGCAGCCCCCGCCGATCTCGCACTTTTTCTGGGCGTTGCAGACCTGGGCGCTCGGGCAGTCGCCGTCTTGGTCGCAGCTGCCGGTGGCCAGGCACTTCTTCGAGCCCGCGCAGCACACCTCGGGGCTGGTGCAGTCGCCGTCGGCGCCGCACGACCCGGTGGGGACGCAGGTCTGGTTCACGCTACAGAACTGGCCCGACAGGCAGTCGGAGCTCGTGCTGCAGGTGGTGGCGGTGGTGCCGCCGAAGCCGCTCGAGCCCCCGCCGCTGCCGCCGCTGGCCACGCCGCCGTTGCCGCCGCCCGCCACCTCTGCCGGGTCGTCGCCCGAGCACGACAGCAGCGAGACCGCTGCCAGGCTGAACACCGCGAAGAAAGCGCGCATCTGAGCCTCCGCCGTCAGCATAGCGCGGATCGAGGTCAGTGCCTCGACAGCTCGGTTGATGGACGCTAATTGAGGCGCCATGCGGATTGCGGTCGTGGGTTCGGGCTACGTTGGGCTGGTCGCAGGGGCGTGTTTTGCAGACGTTGGCACCGACGTGGTCTGCGTGGACGTGGACGAGGCGAAGCTGGAAAAGTTGCGCCGGGGTGAAGTCCCGTTCTTCGAGCCGCGGCTCGACGATCTGGTCAAGCGCAATCACCCCGACCGGCTGCGCTTCAGCTCGGACCTGGCCGACAGCATCGCCGGGCGCAAGGCGGTGTTCGTGGCCGTGGGCACGCCCCCCAACGAGGACGGCTCGGCAGACCTGCAGCACGTGCTGAAGGTCGCCGAAGACGTCGCCAAGTGCGCCACCAACGACCTGGCGCTGGTGATGAAGAGCACGGTCCCGGTGGGCACCAACAAGAAGGTGCGCGCGGTGGTGCAGCAGCACGCCAAGCACCAGATCGACGTGGTCAGCAACCCCGAGTTTTTGAAAGAGGGCGACGCCGTCAACGACTTCTTGAAGCCCGACCGCATCGTGATCGGCGCCGACAGCGAGGCGGCCTTCGACACGCTCACGCGCCTGTACGCGCCGTTCAACCGGCAGATCAACCGCATCCATCGGATGAGCCCCGAGAGCGCCGAGATCGTGAAGTATGCCGCCAACGCCCTGCTCGCGACCAAGATCTCGTTCATGAACGAGATCGCGCGGCTGTGCGACGTGGTGGGCGCCGACGCCGAGAGCGTGCGCCTGGCGGTGGGCAGCGACGAGCGCATCGGGCTGCAGTTCCTCTATCCGGGGCTCGGCTTCGGCGGCAGCTGCTTCCCCAAAGACCTCCGCGCGCTGGTCCACACCGCGGCCGAGCTGGGCGTGCCCATGGGCGTGGCCGAGGCCGCCACGCGTGCCAACGAGGCACCGGTGAAAGACCTGCTGGCGCACATGGAAAAGGATCTGGGCGGGCTGGCCGGCAAGACCGTCGCGGTCTGGGGCCTGGCCTTCAAGCCGCGCACCGACGACGTGCGCGAGGCGCCGGCGCTCAAGCTGATCGAGCACCTGATCAACAAGGGCGCCAAGGTCCGCGCCACCGACCCGCAGGCGCGCGAGACCGCCGTCGTGCGGCTGAAAGAGGCGGGGCTCGCAGAGAAGGTGGCGATCTTCGCCGACAGCTACGAGACCTGCCGCGGCGCCGACGCCCTGGTGGTCGCGACCGAGTGGAACCAGTTTCGCTCACCCGACTTCGATCGCATCCGCGAGTTGATGCGCGGGCGCCACGTGTTCGACGGCCGCAACTGCCTGGTGCCGGCCAGCGTCGCTGACGCGGGCCTGGCCTATCGCGGCATGGGCCGGCCGACGAAGGGGTGAGGTCGATCGCGGTGTGCGCCTGTGGGATCCGCTGCGCGCCTCTGCCGCCCACGTCCGCGTTTGACTGAGACGCGCGCGGGGGCGATACTCACGGGCGTCGAGTTGGGAGGCTGAGGATGGGCGACAGGGACACGGGCGGAACGGTTCGGCTCTTCGCGGTTCGCGGATTCTTCTCTGGCATCGCCGCGCGGCGGCTTTCGCGCCCGATGCGCGGGGGGGGCAAAGACCATGCCGGCTCGCGTTCCTGGCGCTCGCCTGGGCGCTGGTGACGCTCGTCGCGTGTGCTCCCGGCGAACCGGGTGACCTGCTCGACAGCGCGGCGCCCATCGTAACCGACGTGGTTCCAACCTCGGACCACTGCAACTCTGGGCTCAAGGCCGGTGAGTGCGTGGCTGCTCCGCTGGCGAACTCGAGCGCGCTCGACCGGTTCAAGGTCGACGGGGAGTTCGAGCAGAAGGAGTACGCCAACGCGCTCGAGCTCCCGTACACGGACCTGAACCTCAAGGCGACCGGCAAAGTGTTCGTGCAGTCGGTCCGGAACAGACAGAACCCGGTTCTGCCCGGGCGCTTAGGCGCGCAGCTCTTCGTGTACTTCAAAGACATCCCGTTCAATGCAAGCGACGTGACGCCGCTGTCGGAATGGAGCTTGCGCGTGTACGTGGACGCTGATCGCTTCACAGGTACCACGATGTGCTTCGATCCGGGCGACCGACGATACGACCTCAGTTTCCTGCAACATGCGGTTACGGCGCTTCGACCGTTGGGGAGCCAGAACAAATGCGAGGTCGTGGCGAAGGGTTGGACCACGACGCCGGACGCTAGTCCGAAATTTGCCGTGAAGGGGTGTGCCCCGGACCCCACGACCGCGAAGGTGGTCCGCTGCAGCGGCGAGCTGAGCGTCTTCATTGCGGCGACGGACCTCGTGCCACCGGTGGTCGGGCTGCAGAAGCTGAGTCCGGGGATTGGTTTCGGCGTGACGAGCCGGCGAGGCACAGGCGCCATGCCGGAGTACCTGGCGAGCCTGAACATCGCGTACCCCTCTCTGTCTCTTTCGGACCGGACGCGGTTGCCCACGCTGCTCTTCGGTCCCCCGCATGGGCCGCAGAGTTTCCCGCTGAAGATCATGTCGTGGAACGTTCGGCGCTTCGGGTCTCCCGGGCTCAAGGGTCCCTTCGCCGCCGTGGACTCTGGAGACATCGGTGCGTTCCTCGCGCCCTACGACGTGGTGGCCTTGCAAGAGGGTTGGGACCGAGTCGCGGTGGACGCGATCCACAGCTCGGCGAACCAGAAGCGAACGACCCTGGGCCTCCCGCCGTTTGCCCTCCACGGCCCGATCGATTTCAACCCCTCGCTCACCAAAGCCATCGAACAGTCGGTGGGGACGGTCGGGTTGTGCGCGTGGGCCACCATCCAGCCCGGGTCATCCAAGGCGGGCAAGTGCGAAACGACCGGAACCCACGGCGGCCTCTGGGTCTTGACGGCCCTGCCGCTCGCGCAATCTGGCCGTCACGTCTATTCGCAGTGCAAGGGCGAGGACTGCTTCCGCGCGAAGGGCGTGCAGTGGCTGCGGCTCTACCTGAACCCGCCGACCGTCGAGAACCAGGGCTGCCACGGTGAGTTCTTTGACGGCAACGTGATCCAGAGCGCCTGCAAGCCGCTCGGCAGCGGGGATCACTTCATCGACCTGTTCAACACGCATCTCCAGGCTAGCGGTCCCCAGCTTTGCGATGTCCTCGAGGGTCTCACAGAGATAGAGACCATGGTGATGTCGGCGTCGGTCAGCCCGGCGGCGGCGGTCGGACTGATTGCGCTCAAGGTACTGGTCTCGTCGGACCTCAACTGCGGGTCGTCAGACGAGGGGATCCGAAAGAAGCAACTTCAGGATCTGAACGCCTACGTCGCGTCGGTTGCCGCAAAAGACCGCCCGGCGATCATCGTGGGGGACTTCAACCTCGACGGGAAGACGCTCAGCGCGACCGGGGAGTACGCGACCTTGGTGAGCGAGCTCCACCTCGGCCCGCCGAGTCCGGTGCCGTCGATAGATGACCAAGCGACCCCGTGGCCAGATGACTACGACTGGGACATCGACCACAGCGACCTCGCGCGCACGTGGGTGACCGACGCCAACTACCCGGTCGGGACGGGCACTTGGATCGGCGACACCGGCGGCACCATCTTGTCAAACAAACCGTGGGCAGGCGATTTCGATGGGACCGAACGCTACGACTTCATCTTGTTCCGGCCGCCCGCGGCCCCGAACACGTACGCCTACGAGAAGGTCGACTGGATGGTCATGAAGGATGCCGCAGGTTGGACTTGGTCGTCACCCTGGCCCGGGCTCCCGTACAACTTTGGCGGCGCACCGATGCGTTACTCGGACCACAAGCCGGTGATCGCCTCGTTTAAGTTCGCCCCGCTCGCGGTCCCGGGCCGGTTCCACCAGTCGTGGAAACACGACGTGCTCCAGCGCATCGCGAGCGCGGACGCGACGGGAGCCGAGGACTGCTGGACGTGCGACGAGGTCGACCTCCGCGCCGCCTACACCTGGGTTGAGGTTCAAGGGGGCAAGACCGATTCGAGCTCGGGCATCGGGAAGGAGTGCAGCAACGACGACCACGTCTCGTATCCCCCGAATTCTTGCATGGCGAACTGGAAGCACGCCGACAGCCACGACGGCTCGGCGGGTGCCTCACACTACTTCGCCGCCGAGCTTTGGGACGTCGACAGCTCCTCAGGAAACGACCTCCTGCATCACGGCACCGGCCAGCGCATCGGCTGGGGCACTGGCGCGCTGACGTTGCATGACGACGATACCCAGGCCTTGCTGACGAGTTGGCTGCTCAACGACAACGAGCCGGTTTCTCAGTGCACCGGCACCGAGCCCACCAACATGTGTTTCCTGACGGACCCCGACGAGCTCGGTCCGGGCCTGCAATACTGAGGGAGGGCGAGATGGCCATGACCGACCGGGTTGCTCTTCTTCTTCTTCTGGGCGCGGTCGTCGCTTGCGGGGGCGAGGATCCCCCCGGCCCCCCCGCAGGCGGGGCGGGCGGCGCTGCCGGATCAGGCGGAACCGGTGGATCAGGCTCTGACCTCTGCGCGAAGGCATGCGCCAGCACGGCAACCTGCGATCCGCAAGCCGACGTCATCGCGTGCAAAGCGCAGTGCGAGAAGGAAGTCGCCGGAGCCGGCTACCTGCAAGCGGAGGTCGCGCTTGGGTACTTCGAGCAGTTCGCGGTGCTCGAGAATGACCAGGACTGCCTGTACTCGAAAGGTGGCTTCGCCTGGTGGTGGTGGACCAAGAACCCTGACCGCATCGACCAACTCCCGGAGCAGAGCGTGATGCAGCAGTGCAAGAAGACGTGGCTAGCGTGCTTGGGCCCCACGGCTACGCAGGACGGGTTCCGCGAGGCCTGTTTCATGTCTCACTATCGCTACAACGCCGCCACCCGGGCGAAAGTCGAGGCATGCTACTCCGTGGCGTGCAGCCCCACCGAGCCCAACGCGTGTGTCGCCAGCGCCCGGCCCCCGGGCGAGCCCTGGCTTGCCGGGGTCGAGCAGCCCAAGCTCCAATGATGCGCGGCCTTCTTCTCTTGGGCCTGCTCGCGCTACCCTCGCTCGGCGCCTGCGACATCACCCCCGAGCGCGGGTGCGAGCGCAGCGACGAGCGGTGCGAGGGCGCGGTCGCCGTGCAGTGTCGCGAGTACGACACGCCGACCGGGAACGGCTCGCGCTTGGTCCGGACCGCCTGCTCGAGCGCCGACACGTGCAAGGCTGACCCGAGTGGCGTCTTCTGCACGCTCGGCGCCGAGCCCGATCCGAAGTGCGCGCCGGGCTCGTACTGCGACGGGGCCGCGGCGGTCGTCTGCCGAAGTGGCTACCGCATCTGGTGGAAGCAGTGCATCACGTGCTCCGAGTCCGAGTGCATCGGGAGCGTCGGCCAATCGTGCTTCGAGGGGGGATGCGTCTCCGGTACGACCTGCATCGCGGGGCAGTGCGCGGCGACTTGCGATTGTGCCCCCGGCGTCGAGTGTCCCCCGTGTGCGGCGCTCCGCGTGACCGCCGGGTACCGGTGGACCTGCGAAGATCACCGCTGCACCGAGGTGGAGACAAAGCCGTGACGGGCGCCGGCCTGGCCTATCGCGGCATGGGCCGGCCGACGAAGGGGTGAGCGTCAGCCGCGGGCGGCGGCCAAGAGCTGCTGGTGCTTGCCCTCGGAGTAGCCGAAGGCGTCCTTCAGCGCGCGGACCGCCAAGCCCTGCTTCTCGCCGATGCCGCCGTCCTTCCAGGCCACGGCACAGGCCACCAGGTAGAGCGCGTCGCGCAGCTCTTCGCCGTCGATGATCCCGGCGATCTCTTCGAAGCGCGCCTTCTGGCCCTGTTCTGCCACGGCGTCTTTCACGCGATCGAGCATGTCCACCACCTCGTCCGCGGGGACGGCACCGTCGGTCAGCGAGACCAGACCCTCGACGATCTCGCCGCTCTCGCCGTCCGACAGCTTCCCGTCGGCAGCCGCGATGATGTACGCGGTCTCGGTCAGCGCGCCGAGCCACATCGCGCGGCCGGCGGCGGCCGACTGCTCGGCGGCCTGGGCGTCGGCCTGCGCCTCGCTCCCCTGCTCGAGCAGCGCGCGGAATGCCGGGATGTTCTGGACGGTCTGCCTGACGTTGCCGAGCGAGCGCTGGATACCCATGGTGTTTCCCTCTCTCCTTCGGAGCGGCCTTTCGGGTAGGCACGGGCGTCTGCGGCGTCAAGTCAGCGCCGCGCGCGGGCGGGCAAGCGGCCAGCCTCTGTACCGGTGGACCTGCGAATGCCTGCGTCGGTCGATCACGCCCTGGGTCGCACCAGGAAATCTCGGCGGTCATCGACCCTCGCATCAGCGCCGCGCGCGGGCCCGGGCTCCCGAGGTGCCGGCGCCCAGGTGCTTGGCGGCGGGCGCGGGGCCGCGCGCCTTGCGCTCGGCGACGACCCGCACGAGCGCGATCTTCTGCCAGATCTTGTGCGACAGCCCGGTGGTCAGCTCTTCGACCTCGTCCACCGCCGAGAGCACCACGGGATCCGACATGCGCGCCGAATAGAGGGCGGCGACCTTGCCGATCAGTGCCAAGAGCTCGGTCGAGTAGTCCAGGTACCGCTGGAGCTCGAAGTCCGTCATGCCCCGTTCGGGCGACGACGCTGTGCGCGGACCCGAGACCAAGAGCACCTCGGGATCCTTGGTCAGCTGGTGCATGTCCACGATGTGCGCGAGCGCCCGGAGCTCGTGCAACGCCTCGAGCGCGCGGCTGCGCTTGAGCCGACCTTCGAGGGTGACCAAGAACAGCACCCCGCCACCGATGAAGAACACGGCTTCGAGCAGCGCGTCGACGGTCTGAATCAGCTCGGTGCCGGCGCGGATCTGCCAGCTGAGGCGGAGCGCGGGCACCATGCCGAAGAGCACCACCAGAAAGCCGACGACCAGCACCCACACCCCGGTGCGCAGCGCACGGTTGGGCCGCCCGAGGTCGATCACGCGATCGCTGGTGCCGCGGGCGACGCGCGCCACCTCGCGGGCGACCTGGACCAGGCTCGCGGTCGGGAAGCGCTCCTCGATGCGCCGGACCAGCACGTCGATGGTGTCGACGATGCGGCTCGAATCCAGGCTCGTGAGCGGCATGCGCGACTCAGCTCGGTCGGCCCAGCACGAGCAGGCCGAGCGGGGGCAGAGTGAGCACGGCGGACTGCGCACGCCCATGGGCCGGGATGGCCTCGGTCTCGAAGCGCTTCATCGTCGCGACCTCGCTGCCGCCGAAGGCCGGGTCGTCCGTCGACAAGAGCTCGACCCAGCTGCCTGCCTCGGGCAGGCCCACGCGGTAGCCCTCTCGCGGGACCGGGGTCAGGTTCATGACCACGACCACCGAGCCGCCGCCGCCGCGCCGCAGGTAAGACATCACGCTGTTCGCGTGGTCGCTGCAGTCGATCCACTCGAAGCAGTACGGGTTCGGGTCGTTCTCCCACAGCGCGGGCGTCTCGAGGTACAGCCGGCCCAGGGCCTCGAGGAAGGTCTGCAGCTTGCGGCGCTCGGGGTCCTCGAGCAGGTGCCAGTCCACGCTGCCGTCGTGGTCCCACTCGCGCACCTGCGCGACCTCGGTGCCCATGAACACCAGCTGTTTGCCGGGCCGCGTGTACTGATAGCCGAGCAGCAGGCGCAGGTTGGCGAGCTTCTGCCAGTGGTCGCCTGGCATCTTCGAATAGAGCGACCCCTTGCCGTGCACCACCTCGTCGTGGCTGATGCTGTTGATGAAGCGCTCGTGGAACTCGTAGATCATCGAGAAGGTGAGCTGATCTTGGTGGTACTGCCGGTGGATCGGGTTCTTCTCGAAGTACTTGAGCGTGTCGTGCATCCAGCCCATGTTCCACTTGAAGGTGAACCCCAGGCCGCCCTCCCGCGCGTCGCGCGTGACCCCGGCCCACGAGGTGCTCTCTTCCGCGATGGTGAAGGCGCCGGGGACCTCTTCCGAGATGATGTGATTGGTGGCCTTCAAGAACTCGATGGCATCCACGTTCTCGCGCCCGCCGTGCTGGTTCGGCAGCCACTCGCCGTGCGGGCGGCTGTAGTCCAGGTACAGCATCGAGGCGACGGCATCCACGCGTAGCCCGTCGACGTGCAGCTCGCTGAGCCAATAGAGCGCGCTCGCGAGCAAGAAGTTTCTCACCTCGGGTCGCCCGAAGTTGAAGATCAGCGTGCCCCAGTCCGGGTGCTCGCCGCGCCTTGGGTCTTCGTGCTCGTAGAGCGCGGTGCCGTCGAAGCGCCGCAGCGCGAAGTCGTCCTTGGGGAAGTGCGCCGGCACCCAATCGACGATCACGCCGATCCCGTTCTGATGGCAGTGGTCGACGAACCACCTGAGGTCGTCCGGTGAGCCGTAGCGCGCGCTGGGCGCGAAATACCCCGTCACCTGGTAGCCCCAGGACCCGAAGAACGGGTGCTCGGCCAGCGGCATCAGCTCGATGTGGGTGAAGCCGAAGCGCTTGCAGTGCTCGACCAGCTTCGGCGCCGCTTCGCGATAGCTGAGCGAGCGGTTGCCCTCCTCCGGGACGCGCATCCACGAGCCAAGGTGCAGCTCGTACACGTTCATCGGGCGCCGCGTCGGATCTTGCTTGGCGCGCTCGGTCATCCACCGGCCGTCGTTCCAGACGTGCCGCGAGCGTGCGACCACCGAGGCGGTCGCGGGCGGCAGCTCGGCGCGCTGCGCCAGCGGATCGGCCTTGAAGCGCATGCCGCCTTCGCGCGTCTTGATCTCGTACTTGTAGAGCGCCCCTTCGTCGATGCCCGGCACGAACAGCTCCCACACGCCCGACCCGCCCAGCGAGCGCATGGGCAAGAGGCGGCCGTCCCAGCCGTTGAAGTCGGCGATGATGCTCACCCGGCGCGCGTTGGGTGCCCAGACCGCGAACGCCGTACCCTTCTCGCCGTCCACGGTGCACAGGTTTGCGCCCAGCACCTTCCACAGCTGCCGGTGGTTGCCCTCGGCGATCAGGTGCAGATCGAGCTGGCCCAGCACGGGCATGAACCGGTACGGGTCGCCCCGCTCCCAGCGGTTGCCGTCGGCGAAGTGAAAGCGCAGCCGATACACCAGCGGAAGGCTGGCGCCCGGCACGAACACCGCGAACATGCCGTGGCCCAGCGCGACCATCTGCAATGCGCTCTCGCGCGAGAGCAGACACTCGGCCCGTTTTGCGTCCGGATGGAATGCCCGCACGACCACGCCGGCACGCCCGCCGACGGTGGCCGAGTGCGCTCCCAAGATGCGGTGCGGCTCGTGGTGGTCGCCGTGCAAGAGCAGGCGCATGTCCTCGGCAGAGCCCTGGAGCTCGGCGACGGCGTCCTGTGGGTGCTCGTTCATCGGGTGTGCGCTGCTTACCACAGGCTCAGCCGCGCTTCGCGCCCCAGTTCAGCGACCACTGGACGCGCTGCCCACCCATGGGCCCGTGCGGACGGTGCTCGTCGCGTTCGCCGTGGGCGTTCTCGACCCGCCAGCGCCGCACACCGATCTCGAACCCGAGGTCCCGCGCTGCGATCTCGCGCAGGGCCACCGCGTCCTTGGCGATGCTGGTGGCGCTCTCGGGGATCTGGCGGCTCACGGTGCACAGCATGCGAGAGCCGCTCAAGGCCACGCGGACGCTGCGGGCCATCGGCAAGGTCGACGCGTACAGCTCGACCCAGAGGCCGCGCTCTCGGCCCCGCCACAGCGCCTCGACCTGATCGGCGACCGTGGGCCGAGCGCCGAAACGGCGGGGGGGCACCGAGAGCTGGCCTTCGCGCCGCGCGGATGCGATGCGCAGCGCTGACAGCACGTGCTCGCACGCGCCGAGTTGCCCCGGGGTCAGGCCCTCGGCACACAGCGCGGTGCAGCGACCGAACAGCTTGATCACCGAGCCGAAGTGCAGCGTGACATCGAGCAGCTCGCGCTCGTCGTCCCGCAGGCACACGCTGGTGTAGTCCACGCCGCCCGCTGAGCCGATCAGGCGGGCCAGCGACTCGCGCGTCGGCGCCGTGGCCAGCTCGAGGTGGACCTCGAGCCGCTCGACCACGCCGCTGCCCCCGCGCTCGACGAACGCCGCCTCGAGGGCCGCGTGCGGGTGAGCCTCGGTGGGTTCGATCGCCTCGATGTGCACCACCCCGACCGGGTCGGTGGTCTGATCGATGATGGCGTGCTCGGCGCGCGTCACCAGGCCCAGCAGGCCCTCGTCGGCCGCCGACTCGACGATCAGCGCGGCCACCGAGGTCAGTCCTCTCCGTGGCTCAAGAGGACCAGCGAGTGCGGCGGAAGCTGCAGGGTCGAGCCGCGTGGCACGCGGTGGGTGGGTTGCGCGGTGTTGACCACCTCTTGCCAGCGGCCGACCTCGGGCAGCGCCGGCAACGCGAACTGCCGCGCGCGCGCCGACGCGTTGAGCAAGAGCAGCAGGGTCTGCCCCTGGTTGGGGCGCCCGCGCTCGTCGACCTCGTCCGAGGCCTGCCCGTGGATCAACATCCCGAGCACGCGGTTCTTGGTCTGTTGCCAGTCCGCCGTGGTCATCTCGCTGCCATCGGGCCGGAGCCAGTGCACGTCTTTGATGCCCTCGTCGGTGACCGGATCGCCAGCGAAGAACCGCCGTCGGCGGAAGACGGGGTTCTTCGCCCGGAGCCGGAACACTTTGCGGAAGAACCCCAAGAGCTCGCGCTTCTCCGGGGTCATCTCCCAGCTCAGCCAAGACAGCTCGCCGTCTTGGCAGTACGAGTTGTTGTTGCCCAGCTGCGTGCGCCCCAGCTCGTCGCCGTGGGAGATCATCGGCACGCCCTGAGAGAAGGCCAAGGTCGCAGCGAAGTTCTTGAGCATGCGCGCGCGGAGCTTCAGGATCGCCGGCGAGTCCGTCTCACCTTCGACGCCCCAGTTCTTGCTGTAGTTCTCGCTGGCGCCGTCGCGGTTCTCTTCGCCGTTGGCCTGGTTGTGCTTCGACTCGTAGGCGACCAGGTCGGCCAGGGTGAAGCCGTCGTGGCAGGTCACGAAGTTGATGCTGGCGTGGGGGCCGCGGTCGCTGCCCTGGAACACGTCGCTCGACCCCGAGAGGCGGGCTGCGACCTCGGGCACCTGGCCCTCGTCGGCGCGCCAGAAGCGGCGAAGCACGTCGCGATAGCGCCCGTTCCACTCGGCCCAGAGGGGCGGGAACGCGCCCAGGCGATACCCACCGGGGCCGACGTCCCAGGGCTCGGCGACGAGCTTCACCCGCGAGAGCACCGGGTCTTGCTGCACCGTGGCGAAGAAGCGCGCAAAGCTGGAGAACTCGGTCGGCTCCCGCGCGAGCACCGGCGCCAGATCGAAGCGAAACCCGTCGACGTGCATCTCTTGAACCCAGTAGCGCAGGCTGTCGAGGGTGAGCTGCAACACCCGCGGATGCGAGAGCCGCAGGGTGTTGCCGCAGCCCGTGAAGTCCATGTGGCGCAGCGGGTCGTCGGGGCTCAGGTGGTAGTAGGCGCGGTTGTCCACGCCGCGGAAGCACACCGTCGGCCCCCGCGCGTCGCCCTCGGCGGTGTGGTTGTAGACCACGTCGAGCAGCACCTCGATGCCGACCCGGTGAAAGGCCTTCACCATGGTCTTGAACTCGGCGACTTGCGCGCCCCGGTCCGACGACGCGAAGCGCGAGTCGGGCGCGAAAAACCCCAGGGTGTTGTACCCCCAGTAGTTGTCGAGCCCGAGCTCGCACAGGTGCCGCTCCGACACGCGGTGGTGCACGGGCAAGAGCTCCACCGCCGTCACGCCCAGCTCCAGCAGGTGGTCCAAGATCGGATCCGACGCCAGACCCAGGTACTTGCCGCGCAGGCGCTCGGGCACGTCCGGGTGCCGCGCGGTCATGCCCTTCACATGGCACTCGTAGATCACGGTGCGGCTCCACGGCGTCTGCGGGGCGCGGTCGTCGCCCCAGGTGAACGCGGTGTCCAGCACCACGCTGCGCGGCACGTGGGGTGCGCTGTCCTCCCGCGAGAAACTGCCGTTGCCCAAGCCCAGCGCGTCGTCGTAGCCGAAAATGGACCGGTGCCAGACCAGCTTGCCGGAGATCGCCTTGGCGTACGGGTCGACCAGAAGCTTGTGCGGGTTGAAGGTCAGGCCCCGCTCCGGCTCCCACGCGCCGTGCACGCGATAGCCATACAGCTGCCCCGGCCGCACGTCGGGCAGGTAGGCGTGCCAGATGCGGTTCTGCCGCTCGCGCAAGAGCACCCGCGTCTCGGCGCCGCGCTCGTCGAACAGGCACAGCTCGACCGCCTCTGCATCGGCCGAAAACACGGCGAAGTTCACCCCCTCGCCGTCCCAGGTGGCGCCGAGGGGATGGGGGTCACCAGGCCAAACACGCACGGAGAGCGACTCTATCAGGCCTCGGCGTCGCTTCGCACGATGCGCAACACGTGCCCGACTTTGTCGCTCGGATCCAGGCGTACGAAGTTGCGCGCGCCGGCCCAGGCGTAGCGCTCACCGGTCAAGAGGTCGACCACCTGATAGGGCTGGTGGTGCCCCAGCCCGAGCTCGTCGACCGGGACGTGGACGAACGTCTCGTGGGTGTGATGGGGATCGGTATTGACCACCACGATCAGGTCGTCGCCCGGCGCCCCCTTCCAGTACGCGAGCACGGGCTCGGCCTCGGTCTGCAAGAAACGCAGGTTGTCCAGACGCTGGAGCGCCGGGTGCTCGCGCCGGATGCGATTCACGCGCGTCACGTCGGCGCGGATGTTCCCCGGCGCTTGCCAGTCGCGCAGCTTGAGCTCGTATTTCTCCGAGTCCAGGTACTCTTCGCTGCCGCGTCGCACCGGCGCGTTCTCGCACAGCTCGAAGCCGCTGTAGATGCCGTAGGTCGGGCTGAGCGTGCCGGCCAAGAGCAGGCGAACGCGGAACCCCGCCCGGCCGCCGTCTTGCAGGTACTCGTGCAAGATGTCCGGCGTGTTGGCGAAGAAGTTCGGCCGGTAGTACTCGGCCATCTCGCCCTGCGACAGCTCGCTCAGGTACTCGCGCAGCTCCCACGCCGTGTTCTTCCAAGTGAAGTAGGTGTAGCTCTGAGAAAACCCCAGCTTGGCCAGCGCCTGCATGCGCTTCGGCCGGGTGAAGGCCTCTGCCAGGAAGATCACCTGAGGGTGGCGGCGATGGACCTCGCTGATCAGCCACTCCCAGAACACGAACGGCTTGGTGTGCGGGTTGTCCACCCGGAACGCGTGCACGCCCTGGTCGACCCAAAACAGCACCAGATCGCGGCAGGCGGTCCAGAGCGCGTGCCGATCGGAGCACCAGAAGTCGAGCGGGTAAATGTCTTCGTACTTCTTCGGCGGGTTCTCGGCGTGGCGCAGCGTCCCGTCGGGTCGAACGAAGAACCACTCGGGGTGCTGATGGATCCACGGGTGATCGGGTGAGCACTGCAGCGCGAAGTCGAGGGCGATCTCCATCCCGTGCTCGCCCGCCGCCCGCACCAGGCGCCGGAAGTCGTCCATCGTCCCGAGCTCTGGATGGATGGCATCGTGGCCGCCCTGCTCGTTGCCGATGGCCCAGGGGCTGCCGACGTCGCTCGGCTGGCAGGTGCGGGCGTTGTTGCGCCCCTTGCGGTGCGTGACCCCAATCGGGTGGATCGGTGGCAGGTAGAGCACGTCGAAGCCGAGCGATGCCAGATCCGGCAGGCGCCGCTCGACGTCGGCGAAGGTGCCGTGCACGCCCGCGGCGTCGCTCGCCGACCGCGGGAAGAGCTCGTACCAAGTGCTGAACCGTGCGCGCTCACGGTCCACGTACAGCTCGCGCACCTCGTGCCGGGTCACGTGCTCGGGATCCAGCGGCCCGGCCATGGCCTCTTCCAGCTTCTTGCTGAACGCCACCGCCAGCCGCGCGTCGACGCTGGCCCGGGTGTCGCCGAGCGCCTTGACCGCATGCCGCACCTCGAGCGGGGTCTCGTCACCCAGCCAGGCCAGCCGGCGATGCGCCAGCTGTTCGCCCTCCAAGAGCTCGCTGGTCACGTCTTGCCCCGCGTCGAGCCGCTTCTTCAGATCTTCGCGCCAGGTCCGGAACGGATCGGGCCAGGCCTCGACGGTGTACTCCCAGCGGCCGATCTTGTCGGTCACGAATCGACCGTGCCAGACGTCGGCGTCGAAGTCGTGACTCATCGCTGCTTCGCGCCACAGCCGCTCGCCGGGCCCCCGACACAACAGCTGGGCGCCGATCAGCTCGTGTCCGTCCTTGAAGATGTCGGCGGTCACGCGGACCGAATCACCCAGGGTCCGCTTGATCGGGTGTCGTCCCCCGTCGAGCTCAGGTCGAAGGCGCTCGATGACGACGCGGGGCAAATGGGGAGGGGGGCGTGTGCTCGACATGCTGCCTTCTCGCGACCTTCCGGCCCGCGGCGCGCAGCGTCAAGCGAATCGCGCAGCGCGCGCGCGGTCTCACCCTCGAAGCAGAGGCGTGCGTCGCCCAGGCACAATTCGGCAGGTGGCAACCAGCGCAAATCGGTGCCCCGCGCGAGCCGGCGCACGCTGGCAGGATGGATCGACAGCGCGTGCCCCAGCGCCGCGCTTCGGCCCCAACCCTGCGCGTGCGCGAGCGCGACCGCGACTCGCCGCTGCACTACCGCGGGGCTCCAGAGCGTCGCCGACGCGGCCGCCAGCAAGACCCGCCCGAGCGGGAGCTCGGACACCGCCGTCGGGTTTGCTGCCATCGGGAGGGGCGTGCCGGTTCGGCGGTGGTCGGTGGTCGTGTACTCGTGCAGGCGCTGCTCGAAACCTTCGCGCGGCCAGCGAAACTCCCACGCCACGTCAGCGGGATCAACCCACGGGTCGAGCTCTGCCCCCATCAAACCGCGGTACGTCGACCACGGCCAGCTGAGCGGGTCGGCGACGAGCGACGTATCGCACGGGCCCGTGTGGACCTCCCGCATGTAACGCACCATCTGCGACCGTATCGCCACCTCGTAGGGGCGATACACCCGGTGCCACTGGTCCGGCCTCCGGCTCCGGCGCGCGACCCACGCGAGCTGCCGCGACAGCGCGCGCATGGCGCGGTCGGGTCTGTCGGTCTCCAGCAGGATGTCGATGTCGCTGGGCGTGAGGGAAGCCGCCCACACCCGCGGGAACACGCGTCGGAGCGCGAACCAGGTGTTCCAGGCCAGGACGGGATCGGAGAGTGGGAAGTGGGAGTCCCGCGCACGCGCAAAGAGGCGAATCACCATGTCTGCCCCTCGGCACCGGGGAGCAGCGAGTTGCGTGCGGCGTGGATCGCGTCGTCGGGACCTGGTGCGCCCCCGTGGGGTCGCCGCATGCCCTCTCCCCAACCCGTTGGAGTGGGGCTTGCCATCGACGGCGTCGGCGGGCGCGAACGGGTTGCCGCGTGCGCTCTCCCCAACCCGTCGGAGTGGGGCCGCCTGACGGCCCTGGATTGCACGCGCCCGCGAGCATTCTGCCTCTCTGTGCCGGCTGACACGAGCAAACCGCTCAGCGCGCGAGCATTTCCTGGCCGTGTGCGCGGCGGTTGAAGCTGAAGCCACCAAGTTGCTCGCGTGGCGAACCGGCACCGTACGCGATCGGGCGCGCGAGGAAGAGGGGATGCTCGTGGCTCCAACCGGAGACGCTACCCCTCGAGATCGGATCGCCGAAGTGCTCGCGGAGCGCGCAGAACGGCCCTGTCAGCGCGTGGCCGCCGGCAGAGACGCGCCAAATGCGCGCTGGGTGAGCGAGATGCGTGTGTGAAGGCGGACACGGCGCTCGAACGCGCGCGGTTGCGAACAATCCGGGTCGATGTGGAGACCCCTGGCGGGCCGACGAGGAGACCCCTGGCGGGCCGACGAGGAGACCCCTGGCGGGCCGACGAGGAGACCCCTATCGCGCCGATCGAACGCGCGCGGCTGCGAGCAATCCGGCTCGATGGGGGGGGAAGGGCGATCACCGTCGGTACGGCACCGTGTACCCGGGGCGCCGCAAGGTGTGGGCGTCGAAGAACTGGCGGGCGAGCGACACCCAGGACGCCGCGTCGACCTCGCTCCGGGCAATCAGGTTGCGCTCCTCGCTCGGATCCGTCTGCAGATCGTAGACCTCCTCGGTGTTCACCTGGTCGTCGAGGATGATCTTGTAGCGGCGGTGGAGCAGCAGCATCTTCTTCATGCGACCTTCGGCTGCGATCGGGCGCGCGAGCTTGGGGCTCGCCCCAGCGACGAAGGGGGCGAGACTCTCGCCCATGCAGCGCCCGGGGGCGGGTCGTCCGAACAAGTCCAGGACGGTGGGACCAAGGTCGATCACGCTGACCGGGGTCTCGACTCGCCGGGGTCGGGCTCCGGGCGCGCGGATCATCAGCGGCACGCGCAGGAGCTCGTCGTACAAGCTGGTCGAGTGCCCGAAGTGGCCACGCTCTCCGAAGGCTTCCCCGTGGTCAGAGGTGACGATCAAGATCGTGCGCCGCGCGAGCCCGTGCTGCTCGAGGGCCGCGTCGATGCGGGCGAGTTGGCCGTCTACCAGCGCCAGCTGTGTCAGATGTTTCTCCAGCGGGGTCGCGCCGGCGGCCCGGCCGCGCATGCCGGCGTGGGTGTCCAGGAAGTGCGTGAACCCGAACGCGGGCCGGTCGCCGACTTCTGCCAACCGCGCGATGATGGCGTCGGCGACGACGGGCGCGGGAGTGTACTTGGTGCCTTGCGGCGGGATGTGCAGCTCGTCGGTGAAGCCCCGGGCGACCCCGAACGCGTTGACCATCCACGGGGCGGGCGCGACGTTGAAGGTATACACCCCCGCGCGACTGAGCAGCGTCGGGAATCGGTCCCGGTCTTCCGCGTCTGGCCAGATACCGCCGCTCGCGTTCGACCAGAAGATCTGGGAGAAGTGCAGACACGAGAACAAGCTGCTCAGCGTGTAAGCCGTCTGGGCCCCGGGGGTGCGCGCGTTGTCGAACGACACCGCGCTGTCGCGCAGCTTGGCCAGGAACGGCGCGCGCGCGTCGTGCTGCTTCGACAGGAGCACGTCGGCGCGGAGACCGTCGATCGACAGGAGCAGCACCACCGGGCGATCGGGCGCGGTGAATGCGCCGGTCGCGGGAGCGTCGGGTGCCCGGGAGCGCGACTGGAACCACGCTCGACTCTCGATCGGGATCGGGGCAACGTCGCGTGAGCGCGCTTGGTGCAGCCGCGCGAGCTGGGGCATCACCACCGAGCCCTCACTGCGAAGCAGCTCGAGCACCAGCGGGGTGCCAGGCCAGATCAGCAGGGTGGGTGCGACCAGGGCGACCGTCGCGGCCCAGGGCGCGAGCCGCAGTGGGAGCGGCCATCGCGCGGGGAGCGAGGGCCAGCGCCGGGGAAGCTCCGCGGTGCAGAGCGCCGCCGCGATCAGCGCGACGCCGGCGAGCGCGGCGAACAGGTGCACGCCGGAGTACCCGCCCGGGAGGAGATGATGGTTCGACGCCAGCGCCAGAGTGCCGGCCACGCCGAGCGCGATGCGCGTGGGGTGACGCCGGACCCCCCGGCCCGCGATCACGATCAGACCGAACCCGATCCCCACGGCCACCGCCACCGCCACCTCGATCGCCCTCGGAAACGTCGGCGCAACGCGCCAGGCGAAGTTGCTCACGTCGTCCTCGAGCAACCCGAACGCGCCGAGCCCGGTGATCGCCGCGGTGGCAAGGGGAGCCCCGCGTGGGCCGACGCGCGCGGTGACCCGCAGGCGGTGAGCCAGCGCGACCACCGCGATCAGCGCGAGCCCCAGCGCCAGGTGCTGCCCAGCGTCGAGCAGGTGGCGGAGCACCCGGAGCTTCACCCCTGTGCGGGGCAGGCGCTGGACGGCGATCGCCACCGCGTTGATCAGGCACAGCGCCAGGGTGCCGACCAGGAGGCCGCGAACTGGGCCGAAACGACGTCTTTCTTGCGGCTCGGCCACAGGACCCATGGATTCCCTGCCACGGTGACCGAACGGCGCAAAGCTTGACCGTCAGGTGGCGTGCGAGTGACGTTCCGCGGGCTGCACTTGCCTTCGAACGCTCCCGACCCTCCCGAGCCCCGTGTCTGCATGAGCCCAGCGGGTGCTCACCTTCTGGCGTGGGCGTGGCTCGCGGTCACGCACGGCGCGCTGCTCGCGCTGCGACTGCCGCGGGGCGTGCCCCCGCTGACCTGGCTCTACGCCCAGGGCTTCGTGATCGCGCACACCGTGGTGATCGGAACGGCGATCGGCGCGGCCGTCTGGGTCTGGCTCCGGCTGCCGGCCTGGCGAGCTCGCGCGGGCTGGGCGACGGGCGTCGCGGGGCTCTGGGGTCCGTGCTGGTTCGCCCTGCGCGACGATCTGTCGGGTGTGGTCACGCGCCTGCCCGAGCGGATCCCGCCGTTGATCTGGCATGCGCTGCTTGCGGTGCTGGTCGCGGTCGCCCTGGTGGGCGCCCACGCCGCCGGAAGGCTGGCTGCGCGTGGCGCGTGGCGCCTGGCCGCGCTGGTCCTGGCGACGTTGCTCACCGGTGTCCACGCGCGACTGTATCCGCTGGCCTATCCGGGCGTGCACCTGGTGGCCGCGCTCTCGGCGGGGCTCGGGCTCGCCGGAGCGCTTCGCGGGCTGCCGCTGCCGCGCCTGCCGCCCACCTGGCTGCGGGTGGCGGTCGTCGTCGGCGCGCTCGCGGTCTCGGTGGGCGGGTTCGTGGCCCGTCCGTCGAACCGCACCTTGATCGAGCTGTCGCACCAGCCCGTCGCGGTGCTCATGCCGTTCGTCGCGCCGTACCTGAGCGAGCAGCCGTCGGCGTACCGGGTGCCGCCCGACCAGCGCGAGTGGTTCGTCGATCGCGCGCGGCTCGAGCCGGTGCCCGCCTCGAAGCGCAGCCCGCTGCCCAAGGACCCCATCGTCTTGATGATCGGCGTCGATTCGCTGCGGGCCGACGTGTTGGCCGACGAGAGCCGACGCAGCGTGATGCCCAACCTGTTTGCTCTCCGCGACGGCGCGGTGTGGTTCACCCAGGCGCGTTCGGCGGGCACGTCCACGGCGCCGGCCATCGCGTCGCTCTTCGCCAGCCGCTACTACTCGCAGTTGCGCTGGACCGAATACAGCAAGCGCCGGCCCGAGGTCTTTCCCCATGACGACCCGTCGCTGCGGTTCCCCGAGCTCTTGGCCCAGCGGCAGATCTCCACGTTCACCGTGGACACGGCCGGTTGGCTCTTGAACGAGTTCGGCATCGTGCGCGGCTTCAGCGAAGAGCAGACCGCGCGCGTGCGCGGCTACCCGTCGGCCCGTGAGGCGGGTCAGAAGGTGCGCGAGCGCATCGCCAAACACGGAGCGGGCCCGATGTTCGCGTTCATCCACTTCCTGGACGCGCACCTGCCCTACGCCTGCGGCCCCAAGCAGCCCTCACCCCGGGACGCATATCTGGTCTGCTTGAGCCAGGTCGATGCGGAGATCGGCGAGTGGGTGAAGACCGTCCGAGAGCACGCGCTGACCGAGCGCGTGGTCTGGGTGTTGTTCTCGGATCACGGCGAGGCCTTCGGCGAGCACGGCCTCACCTTTCATGCGAGCACCCTGTACGACGAGCTCTTGCGCGTGCCGCTGGTGATCCACGCACGGGGCCTCGGGGCGCGCAGAGTGGACGTGCCGGTGAGCCTGGTGGACCTGGGCCCGACGGTGCTCGACGCGTATGGCGTCGCGACGCCCGCGACCATGATGGGCCAGAGCCTGCTGCCCCTCCTGGCGGGCCAGGCGCCGGCGCTCACCCGGCCGATCTTGGCCGAAGCGCAGCTCAAGCGGGCGCTGATCACGCCGGGCCAGGTCAAGGTCGTCCACGACACCCGTCGCAAGACGCTCGAGATCTACGATCTGGTCAAGGACCCGGCCGAGCTCGACAACCTGGTCGAGAGCGCGCCGGGCAAGCACGCCGAGCTCCCCGGAACTCTCGCTCACTTCTTTGGCGTCCACGCCTTCAAGCAACCGGGCTACGAGACCCCGTTCCGTCGCTGGTGACGGCCGCCGTCAGGCGGCGAGCATGCGCTGCGCGCGCTTCATGAACAGCGGCGACAGCCCGGCCTGCACCAGCGTCAGCGCGCAGGCCCACGACAAGGTGGTGGCGGCGATGGCGGCGGACTGTTGCTCTGGCGTGCCCGGGGCGTAGCCCGCCAGGAGCTGGAGCGCGATCAGGTCGCGGGTGCCCACTCCCTGGGGCGTGATCGGAAGCGCCGTGACCAGCATCACCACCGGGATGTAGGCCAGCGCGTCGGTCAGCGGGATGCTCACCCCGAAGAACGCGAAGGGCACCCAGGTGCCGACGAACAGCACGGCGACGTGGGGCAGGCGATACGCGAGGGCGAGCAGGTGACCGCGGACGCCGGTGTCCACCAGCGCAGCGGTGGCCTGGCGCGCGCGCATGATCTTGGGCTTGAGCGCGATCACCAGCATGTAGCCGAGACCCGCCACGCCGATCAGCAGGGTGGTGGGAGCCAGCCAGGTCACGCGCCCGTGATTGAAGGGCAGCGACGCCGCCCCGATCAGGAACACGCATCCGAAGGTGGTCGCGTAGACCAAGAGCGTGGCCCCGGCCACGCGCCAGAGCGAGGCGCGGTAGACCTTGGACATGAAATAGGTGAGCCACGCCTGCCCCACGTGATGGTTCAGCAGGCTGGGCAGGTACGAGGCGGCTCGGATCACGAACAGCTCGCCGTAGCGCAGCGGACAGACCAGACGCCGGTAGACGTATTGTGTCGCGAGCACGTCGGCGGCGAGCAAAGCTGCGTTGAACGCGAACGTGAACAGGAAGAAGAGCACGTAGTGCGTGCTCGAGACCGCCCGCCAGAACGCCGCAAAATCCAGCCGGAAGAGCACGAACGCCAGGAGCGCGAGGGCGGTGCCGAAGGGCAGCACGCGGCGCCAGAGCGGCAGCGCTACCGGCGCGGGAGCAGCGACCTCGGGCTGGCTCACGGACGCTTCCGGAGCTCCGCGGGAGCTTCGTCGCTGGTGCGAGCCCACGCGGCCCAGCGCTGTACGCCCTCTTCCAGGCTGACCTTGGGGGCATAGCCGAAGGCCGCTGCCGCGCGAGACACGTCGGCGCAGGTGATCGCCACCTCGCTCGCGCCGAGGGCGCCGAGCTTGACCCGCGCCTCGACCCCTAGCTCGGCCGAGAGCAGCTCGATCAAGCGGCGCACGCGGACCGGCTCGCTGCGGCCCAGGTTGAACGTGCCGAGCCGTCGCGTGCGGGTCACCCAATCCAGCGCTCCCAGTACGCCGTCGACGATGTCGTCCACGTACGTGAAGTCGCGCGCCGTCTCTTCGCCGTGCAAGGTGATCTCGCGACCCTCGAGCAGCGCATGCGTGAACGACGACATCGCCATGTCGGGTCGACCGCGGGGGCCGTAGACCGTGAAGAAGCGCGCGACCGCGACCGGCAGCTGGTGCAGGTGGTGATACGCGTGGACCATCAGCTCGGCGCCGCGCTTGCTGGCGGCATAGGGTGAGAGCGGCGTGGTCGCCGGGTCGTCCTCGCGGAACGGCGGCACGGCCCCGCCGCCGTAGACGCTCGAGGTCGACGCGAACACGATCGGGATGCCGCCCCGCGTGCGGCAAGCCTCGAGCACGAACAGCCCGCCGACCTCGTTGACCTCGACGTACGAGAGCGGATCTTCCACGCTGGCGCGGACGCCGGCGCGGGCCGCCAGGTGGATCACCGCGTTGGGGCGCACCCGCTCGAAGGTCGCCTCGACCAGCGCGCGGTCCCGGACGTCGCCCTCGACCAGCTCGTAGCGCGAGCTCTGCCGGGCCCGGGCCACGTTCCGGCGCTTTTGCTCGGGGTCGTAGTAGGGGTCGAAGTTGTCGAGGCCGGTGACCGTGGAGCCCTTGGAGAGCAGACGATCGGCCACGTGAGAGGCGATGAAGCCCGCGGCTCCGGTGACCAGCACGCTCTCGGTCATGTGCGGGGCAAGCCTTGCACGAGGGTGGGACGGGCCGCCAGGTGCTTCTCGCTCGGGGCAGGGTCGGGTACCGTGAGCGTCTCATGCGACGATTCGGGCCGCCGCACCTCCTCGCGCTCCTCCTGCCGCTGTGTCTCGCCGCACCCGCCCGCGCTCAGGTCGAGCCCTGGGCGGACGACGACGGGCTCGGCGCGCCGACCCGCCACGAGTTCGGGGACTACGGTCTGCAAGTCGGCGCCGAGTACCGCGGCAACTGGCTGTACGTGAACCCGATCGATCTGAACGGCACGAAGCACCGACGGGCCAGCTGGATCGAGCATCGCCTGCGGCTCGATGCCAACGTGGACTTCGACGAGAAGGTCCGCCTGGTGATGAGCTTCGACGCGCTCGACGGCACGCTCTGGGGAGACAACGGCACCTTCGGCGCGAGCCCGTCGCCCAACAGCGGCACGCGCGTGGCCGCCACCAATCCCAACAGCGCCAAGCCCGGGGTGGGCTACATCGGCGGGGACGAGCTCGACCCCGACAGCTACGGCTACGTGCTGGTGCCGAACGACACCTTCAAGGTGCGCCGCGCCTACGGCGAGGTCGTGACGCCGGTGGGCGTGTTGCGCATCGGTCGTCAGCCCACCACCGAGGGCATGACCATCTTGGTGGCCGACGGCGACGGGCGCACCAATCGCTTCGGCTACTCGAACGCCGGCGACTCCACCGATCGCATCCTCTTCGCGACCAAGCCCCTCGAGGGCCTGAAGGACGAGAGCGAGCGCGACACCTCGCGCGAGCGCGGGCTGTTCCTGGCGGGGTTCTACGATCGCGCGGCGTCCCGCGAGATTCGGCTGTTCGGCGACGACCTGCACGGTGTCGGCGGCGTGGTGCGCTGGCTCGATCCACAGCCCACCCGCGGCACGAGCCTCGAGCTTCAGGGCATCGTCGCGCACCGGTGGGAGAGCGTCTACGACACCAACATCACCATCGCCAACCTCAAGGCCGCTGGGCGCATCGACCACCTGACCGCAGGCATCGAGGGGGTTGGCATCTTCGGCCGGACGCGCGAGATCAGCGAGGCGCTATCGCTGATCAACAACGACCCCATCGTTCGGCAGAAGGTCGAGCAGTTCGGCGCCCGCGCGGTGGTGCGCTGGGACGAGCCGACCTGGACCGCATACCTCGAGGGCGACTTCGCCACGGGCGATCACGACCCGAACCCGGGCACCGCGCTCACGCAGCTGATCTTCGCCGAGGACAACAACGTGGGCCTGCTGATGTTCGAGCGGATCTTGCACTTCGCCTCCGCGCGCTCGTCGGCCGCGGGCGTGGTGCTGCTCCGACGCATCGGCGCCGACACCTTCCCCGCCGAGCGAGTGGACACCGAGGGCTCGTTCACCAACGCGCTCGCGGTGTTTCCGCAGTTCGACTTTCGGCCCCACAAGAACGTGCTGCTCCGCGGCGGCGTCCTCATGGCCTGGTCGCCCTCGGGCACGGTGGACCCGACCGCCAGCCTGAACCGGCGAGACGGCCGCGAGATCGAGGACGACCTGGTCAATTTCAACGGCGGCCGGCCCGGGAACTTCTACGGGACGGAGCTCGACGGGCGCTTCCAGTGGAAGTACCTGGACCACTTCTTGTTCGATCTCGAAGGTGCCGTACTCTTCCCGGGTGACGCCTTCGACGACCAGAACGGTCAGTCGGTCCGCAGCGTGCTGATCCAGGGCCGCTCCACGTTCGTCTTCTGAAGGAGGAACCGCACGATGTTCGCCCGACGCTTCGCCTTCCTCGCCCTGGTGCTGGCCGCCGTTGGCTGCGCACAGTTCGATCCGCCCCCCGCGCCCAGCGTCCAGAAATTGGAGAACGGCGTGATGAAGGCCGGGCCCAGCGAGCCGCTGGTGGTGCAGTTCTCGGAAGCGTTCGTCCAGAAGTCGCTCCGCATCAAGGTCGTCAAAGCGATAATGGACGCCGACGAGAACCTGCTCGACGAGCAGTCGCCGCCGGATCTGGAGGCCTTCGAGGCGAGTACCGTCCTGGCCTACGACGGCGCGGCACCCGACGACGAAGCGCGCACCTTCGGTGGCAGTTTCGAGACCGACGGCCGGAGCCTGACCATCGACCCGACCAAGGCGTTTGCCGTCACCGCGCCCTACCTCTTGCTGATCGAGCCCGGGCTCGAGGACATGGAGGGCCACCGCACCCGGCCGCGGATCCGCATTCCGTTCACCTACGAGCTGTCGGGGGGCGGCAAGAACACCCTGCCCACCGGCTACTACTTCTTCATCCTGAACGTGGACTACCTGGCCACCCAGATCCAGGTCTTCTCGTACCTCGAGGTCGACCCTGAGACCGGCGTCTGGCGGGCGCGCTTCACCAACGCCAACCGTCGCGAGCAGCTCAACTCGCGCCCCGGCTGCCCGAGCTGTTCGGGGGACACGCCGATCTGCGCGCTGGTCCCCGATGCGCGCTGCGTGAAGCCCAGCCAGAAGCAAGAAGCGCTGGACGAATACGTCGACTTCTTGCCCGAGTCCGAGCCGCCGAACGGCTACTTCTTCATCGCCGACGGGTTCGCCAAGGACGAGAACCAGACCACGGCCTTCGGCACGGCGCCGTTCTTGATTCAAGTCTCGGTGGGCAGCGGCGGCATCATGGTCGAGGCCGAGAACACCCGCATCTCGGGCGTGTTCCGCAAGCACGCCGACGAGCGCTGGAAGGCCACCGGTAGCCTGAGCGTCGAGGTGGTGAAGCTCAACGGCGTCGGCGCCGACCCCACCAAGGGGACGTTCGAGGCGATGTCGCTGTTCCCGGCCGAGGTCGAAGCCGCCGAGGCCTTCGGCATTCCGATCCCCACCGACCTCGGGAAGTGAGCGATGCGGCGGCGGTCGGGCGTGCTGGCGATCGCGATGGTCGCATCGCTCTGGTGCGCGGCGGCTCGGAGCGACCCGGCCACGAGCAAAGCCGCCGCGGACGCGCTCTTCCGCGAGGCCGTGGCGCTCGCAGACCAGGGGCAGCTCGCCGCTTCGGTCCAGAAATTCGAAGCGAGCTACGAGCTCGATCCGGCGCGCGGCACGCTCCAGGGCTGGGCCATGGCGGAAGAGCAACTCGGCCGGCTGCTCGACGCGCAGCTGCGCTTTCAGCGCTTGCTCGAGCTGTCCGAGCCCGCCGGCGACGCGCGCCGGGCAGAGTTCGCCCGTGAGCGTCTCGCGTCGTTGAAGGTTCGAGTCCCCACGCTGATCCTCGAGCTGGGCGGCGACGTGCCCCGGGGCACCAAGCTCACGCTCGACGACGTCGCGGTGCCGGCGGGCGCCGCCGGATCAGCCCTGCCCGTCAACCCCGGGGACCATCGCATCGTCGCGCTCGCTCCCGACGGAAGGCGCTTCGCACGCATGATCAGCGTGTCCGAGGGCGCGCGCGCCCGCGTGCGCGTCAGCTGGGTCTCCACGCCCGAACCGCCCCGCGCCGCGCAGCCGACCCCGCGGGCGCCGCCGCCCGCGCCCGATGCACCGCCGCCCACCCGCGCCATCGGTCTCGCGGTGGGTGCGCTCGGGCTGGCCGTCGCCGGGGTCGGGACCTATCTCTGGTTCGACGCTGGCAAGGACTACGACGCGGTCAGCGACCGGTGTCCGGACGACCGCTGCCCGTCGTCGGTCCAGTCGCGCATCGATCGCGGCAAGAGCAAAGAGGTCTGGAGCCAGGCCCTGCTGATCGGCGGCGGGCTCGCCGTGGCAGGCGGCGTCACGCTGTTCGTGATCGGCAACCGCGAGTCCCCGGCGATCAGCGGCAGGCTCGGCCCGGGCGGGCCCCATCTGCGCGGTCGGTTCTGATGGCGCAACAGATCGAGATCGGCCGCTACCTGCTCCACGCCGAGCTCGCGTCGGGGGGCATGGCCACGGTGTTCCTCGGTCGCTTGCGGGGGCAGGTCGGGTTCTCGCGCACGGTCGCCATCAAGCGGTCCCACCCGGGCTTCGCAAAAGATCCGGAGTTCGTCTCGATGTTCCTCGACGAGGCGCGGATCGCCGCGCGCATCCGCCACCCCAACGTGGTGCCGGTGCTCGACGTCGAGGCCCGCGAGGGCGAGCTGTTTCTGGTGATGGACTACGTGCACGGCGAGTCCCTGGCGCGCCTCTGGCGATTGGGCGACGGCGCCCCTGTCGACCCCGCCATCGCCGGGCGCATCGCGGCGGACGTGCTGTACGGCCTGCACGCCGCGCACCAGGCGAAGGACGAGCGCGGTCAGCCGCTGGGCGTGGTTCATCGTGACGTCTCGCCCCAGAACGTGCTGGTGGGCGCCGACGGCATCGCGCGCGTCACCGACTTCGGCATCGCCAAGGCAGTGAACCGCATCCAGACCACGCACGAGGGTCAGCTCAAGGGCAAGCTGGCCTACATGGCGCCCGAACAGCTGGAAGAGAAGGCGGTCGACGCGCGCACCGACGTCTACGCCGCGGCCGTGGTGCTGTGGGAGCTGCTCACGGGGCGGCGCCTGCACACCAGCGCCGACGTGGGCGCGACCATCACCCGCATCTTGACCGGCAAGGTGCCGCCGCCCAGCCGGGTCGTACCCGAGGTTCCGCCCGAGGTGGACGCGCTGGTGCTGCGGGGCCTGGCCAAGGCCCCCGACGATCGCTTCGCCACCGCGCAAGAGATGGCCGTGGCCCTCGAGCGAACGCTGCGCCTTGCGCTGCCCGCCGACGTCGCCGATTGGGTCAGCGCGCGTGCGAGTGATTCGCTCGAAGAGCGCGCGCGGCTGGTCGCCGAGCTCGAGACCAGTGACGCGAGCCATGACTCGCGCGAGAGCGGCACGGCCCGCGCCCACGAGCTGGCGCGTGCGGCGATGGCGTCGGCTGCCGACGGCGACGTCCCCACCGAGCCGCTGCGCAAGAGCGACCCGCGTGCATCGGCTCCGCCCCTCGAGCCCGGATCGAAGTCCAACGTCAACGTGACGCGATCCCTCGCGCCGCCGCGCTCGGGGGCACGCCGCGGCGTCGTGATCGGCGTGGCCGCACTGGCGCTGATCGGTCTCGCCATCGGCCTGGCGCTCCGGGCGCGGCCTCGCCCCGAGCCTGCCGCGGCCGGCGTGGTCCCGGCCAGCGCGACCGCGTCCGCCCTCGTCGCGCCGCTCGCCCAGCCCTCGGCGCCGGTGGCCGACGTCGCGTCGCCCGCGCTCGCGGCGAGCGCGCCGGATGCGGCAACCGCGCCTCCCCGGCCTTCGGCCAAGCGCCCCGCCGTCGGCGCCCCCGCGCCGCCCGCCGCCCCGACCGGAAAGCCGACCTTCGGCAGCCTGAGCCGCGAGTAGCGCGATCATTCGTGCGATGCTCCGCCGCGTGCAGCCTCGATTCCACATCGCCGCGGTCGCCGGGCTGGTGGTCGCCCTGGCGCTGCTCGCCTGCCGCGATCCCGATCCGCGCTGCGGCTCGGTGAGCGGCCAGGTCCCCGGAACCCTCACGCTCTCGGACTGCTCCGATCGTCGCGCCCGCGAGGTCACGTGCACCCGCGACGATCCGCACGCCGAGTGGACCTGCGCGTGCACCTCGAATCGGTCCCTGGGACGCACCTTCAACTGGCCCGCGTCCGCGTCCGGGGTCGACGACAAGCAGCGCCGAGAGCTCGAATCGCTGCTCCTTCGCCAGTGCCATTGGTCGTTGCGCTTGCACTAGGCGGCGCCGTCCCTTGCGTTCCCGCTGAAGACGGCGCCTTGATCGTCCGGCGGCACCTTCGCCGCGATCGAACGGAGGCCCTCATGGGCGACAAGTCCCCCAAGGCCAAACAACGAGACAAGAACCAGAAGAACGTCGCCAAGGCGCAGCACCAGTCGGCTCAGGCCAGCAAGCAGGCGGCCCAGGGCTCGCCGCTCGGCAAGGACAAGAAGAAGTAGCCGCGGCCCAGCGCTGACTCGGCGCGGGCCTCAGCTCGCGCCGGCCCGCAACGCCGTCAGCAAGTCGTCCAGAGCCACGCTGGCGATGGACGACGCGCGGTCGCTGATCGCAAACGGCAAGATCAGCTCGCGTCCGTGCAAGAGCGAGCCGCAGCTATAGACCACGTTGGGGACGTAGCCTTCGCGCTCGTTGCCCTCGGGAGAGAGCAGCGGCTGCTTCAGGCGACCGATCACCTTCGATGGGTCGTCGAGATCGAGCAGCGCGGCTCCGATGCAGTACTTGCGCATCGGGCCCACGCCGTGGGTGATGACCAGCCAGCCCGCTTCGGTCTCGATCGGTGACCCGCAGTTGCCGACCTTCACCGACTCCCACATTTCCGACGGCCGCAAGATGACCCGCGGGTCGCTCCAGTGGTGCGGGCTGGTCGAGAACATCAGGAACAGGTTCTCGTCGTCCTGCCGCGAGAGCATCGCGAAGCGGCCGCCCACGCGCCGCGGAAACAGGGCCATGCCCTTGTTCTGCACCGCCGTGCCGTTCAGCGTCAGAACGCGGAAGTGGCTGAAGTCTTCGGTCTCGATCAGCTGCGGCAAGATCGCGCGGCCGTTGTACGCGGTGTAGGTCGCAAAGTAGGTCGTCGCGCCGTCGTCGTCCACGAACCGCACGAAGCGCGCGTCCTCGATGCCATTGGTCTCGTTGGGTGAGACCGGGAAGATGATGCGCTCGCTCAAGGCCACGCTCTCGGGAAACCGAAGCTCGTAGTTGCAGTCTGCCAGCCACTGGATGCACTCCAGCGTCCGCGTCAGGTCGCGCGACGGGTGCTGCGCCTCGGCGCGCACGGTGCCCACGCTCTGGTTCAGATCGCTGCGGGTGAAGCTCTCGCCGAGCGGGGCCATCACCGCCGCGGTGTGGGCGTCGTCGAAGCCCATTTCGTGCAGCTTGATGATGAAGCGCCGCTTCTTGTAGCTCGGGTTCGGCACGATCTCGGGCACTGTGACGTAGCGCGACACCGGGTCGAGCACGATCCGAGCGTCCGCCCCGATGACGCCGGAGCGAAACTCGATGGACGAGATGTGCCCCTCGCCAGTGGCGCGCAGGCTCATGATGAAGCGTAGCCCGCCGGGCGAAACGCCCGATTGGTCGGGGTGGGGCACGATCGACGGGTTGAAGATCGCGGCGGACTCGAGGGCGTACTCGCCCGAGAACAGGGCGCCGATCAAGAGCTCTCGCTCGGGTGAGAGGCAGCGCTGGGTGAAGACGTGGTGTCGCACCTTGGCGAAGTGAGCGAGCATCAGCGTCTCGATGTCGATGTGACGCGAATCGAACTCGTGTCGCACCTTGGCGAGCTCGGTCACCACCTCTTCTTCGGTCAGCGCCAGCGCCCGACCAATGATGGTGGTGATTCGGTGGACGTCGGAAGGAACGAACGGGCGGATGATGACGCGCGCGCTCTGGGGCAGCAGCGTCACCTCGTGGCGACAGATGCGGATCGGGCTCATGAGCTCGCATTCGGGGGTGAGGTGACCAGGTGCTCGGCGTAGGCCATCTCGGCCAGCGAGAGGTGGAAGGCCAGGGTGGACTCGGCGCCTTGGTTCTCGTTCACACGATCGGGGTGCAGCCCGTCGCTGCAGCCGCCGCCCTCGAAGTCGTACAGGGGAAGCCCCAGGTCGTTCCGCCCCAAGAACCACTCGAACGCGCGCCGGGCGTCGCGCGACCACACCTCGTCGCGCGTGGCTCGGAACGCCTCTTGGCAGGCAGCGACCATCGCCTGGGCTTCCAGCGGCTGCTGATCGAAATCGGCCCGCGCGCCCTCGCGCTGATAAAAGCCATTGCTGCCGATCGGGCGAAAGCAGCCCGACGGGGTCTTCTGAATCGACGACAGCCAACGCAGCGAAGAGAGCCCTGCGGTCAGCGCTTCGGGGTTCGGCATCCACTGCCCGCTCAGGATCAAGGCCTGGCAGATCCGGGCGTTGTCGTAGGTGACGCTGGCCTCGAACCAGGGCCAGTCGGGCGTGGCGCACTCGCGCCAGAGCTTCAACAGCTTCTCGGTCAAGAGAGCGCGGGTCGCGCCGAGCTGTGTGTCGCAGCGGAAGTGGCGCAGGTACTCGTGGAGGCCGAGGAGCGTGAACGCCCAGGCGCGGGGGGAGGTGAACTCGCTCACCTGGGGCAGAGCTCGCGCGAACAGCTGGGCCGCAAGGCGGCGGTGCCCCTCGTTGCGCGAGCGTCCGGCGCCGGTGCCGGCAGCCCAGAGCGCGCGTGCATGGCTGTCTTCGCTGCCGGCGCTCTCGAGCCACCGTCGGTCGTGGCTCATGAAATTGCGGAAGCGCCCGCTCTCGCGATCCAGGGCCGCCGCCAGGAACGCCAGGTAAGTGGTGGTCAGGCGGTCCAGGCCTTCTCTGGGCGGCTGCTCGCCGAGCTCATCGAGCAGGTTGCACAAGATGTACGCGCGGGCGTTGTCGTCGGTGCAGTACCCTTCATGGAAGTTCGGCACGTTGAACACCGCGTGCTGGAAGATGCCCGTGCCATCGCTCATGCGCACGATGTGATCGAGCCTTGGCGGCGGCAGCTGATAGGGCCGCTGACCCAGGGTCCAACCGGCGAACGCCGCGCGCGGAGTGGCCTTCCGGTCGGCCCGCGCTCGCGCGAACGACTCGAGGTAGCGTCGTGCCACCGCGGGCCAGAGCATCTGGCGCCCCACGGCGTAGGCCTCGCGGCGGATCCTCGCCATGCGAGCCGAATCTTCCAAGAGGCCGCACACCGCCCGGCTGATCGCGCCCGGGTCGCGGAACGGAACCAGCACGCCGCGATCGTCGGCCAAGAGCTCGCGCGCGTGCCAGTAGGGCGTCGAGACCACCGCCTTGCCCGCACCGAACACGTACGACAGGGTCCCCGAGGTGACCTGGGCCTCGCTCAGGTACGGCGTCAGATAGATGTCCGTGGCGCCGATGAACTCTTCCAGGTCGGCTTGCGACACGAAGCGGTCGTAGAAGATCACGTGCTGCTTGACGCCGCGGTCTTCGGCCAGGCGCTCGAGGCTCAGCCGATAGCGCTCACCCTCGCGGGCCACCAGGTGCGGGTGCGTGGCGCCGAGCACCAAGTACACCACGTTCGGGTGCTGCTTCACGATCTCCGGCAGCGCCTCGATGGCGTACTCGATGCCCTTGCCGGGACCGATCAGGCCGAAGGTGAACAGCACCTGGCGCCCCTCGACGCCGAACTGGGCTTTGTAGGCGCTCGAGTCGACGAACGGCAGATCGGGAATGCCGTGCGGCACGATGTCCACCTTCGCGTCGGGCACGCGGTAGATCTCACGCAAGATCTCGGCGCCCTTCTCGGCCATCACGATCAGGCGATCGCTCCGCGACGCGAGCTCGTTCATCACCTCGCGCTGGGCGGGGTTCGGCTCGCGCAAGACGGTGTGCAGCGTGGTCACCACCGGCATCCGCAGCTCTTTGAGCAGCCCGAGCAAGTGGCTGCCGGCCGGCCCGCCGTAGATGCCGAACTCGTGCTGCACGCACAGCACGTCGGCGTTGTTGAAGTTCAAGAAGTCGGCTGCCCTGCGGTACGAATCCAGATCCTTCTCGAGCAACTCGAAGCGGACCCGCGGCGGGTATTCGTAACCCTCGACGCGATCGTTCACCGCTCCTACGAAGCAGTCGGTGCCGCTCGCTTCGCCGGCCACGGCCTCACACAGGTCCCGCGTGAAGGTCGCGATGCCGCACAGCCGTGGCAAGTAGTCGCCCAAGAAGGCGATGCGGGGCGGCCGAGGCGAGCTGTCCAGTGTTCCTCGTGATCGATGCGGGGCGTTCACCGTATCGCTTGCACGGCAGTAAGCAACCCGCGCGACGCCGCTGAGGGCGCCCGGCGGCGCGCATGGGGGGTTTAGCGCGGCGAACGCCAGCGTGGCGTCAGACGCACTGGCCGTCGAAGCACGCGGTCTTGCACGGCTTCCAGCAGCCCCCGCAGTGCACGAGGTCGCTCTGGGTGTCCACCTCGCAGCCGTTGGAGGCGTTCAAGTCGCAGTTGGCAAAGCCCGCGGCGCAGAGGATGGCGCAGCCCCCGTTCAGGCAGCCGCTCACGCCGTTGGTGCTGCTGCAGGTCTTGCTGCACTTGCCACAGTTGGCCTTGTCGCTCTTGAGGTTCGCCTCGCAACCATTCGCGTCGTTGCCGTCGCAGTTGGCCCAGCCCGCGGTGCACGTGGTGACCACGCACACGCCCTGCGAGCACGCCGTGGTCGAGTTGGGCAGCGCGCACACCTTGCCGCAGAACCCGCAGTTGACCGGGTCCGTCGCCAGGTTGATCTCGCACAGGTTGCTGGGCTTGCCGTCGCAGTCCGCCAGCGTGCTGGTTCCGCACTGATTCGGAAAGCAGCTTCCGAACCGGCACAGCCAGTCGGCGCCTCCGTCGCCCGCCGAGCAGTCGGTGGCGCACGCCCCGCAGTTCTTGGGATCCGAGTCGACGTTGGTCTCGCAACCGTCGGTCAGATCGCCGTTGCAGTCGAAGAACCCGGGGTCACACTGGTCGATCGCGCACCCGCCAAAGGCGCCGCACTTGGCGGAGGCGTGGGGCAAGAAGCACGCGTCGCAGCTGCTGCTGGCGCAGCCGGTCTGGGGGTCTGCCCCACCCAGACAGATCAGCGCGCCCGCGGTGTCCGGGCACGCCTTGGCTCCGGGAAAGCAGGTCCCGCCTTCGATCGGCTGAGTGCCGGCGCCCCCTCCGCTGCCGTCGGCCCCGACCTCGAACCGCTCCCACTCGCGCGCGCAGGCGCCCGCTACCACGAGCGAGCACAGAGCGAGCGCGCGCCTCATCACCGCCGAGTGTAGTCGACGCTCAGCGCAGCGTCACTCGAAGCTCGAACGCCTCGCCGCGCCGCTCGAGCTTGGCGACCAAGCGCTCGCGCTCGCGGGCGGCCCCCAGCGCACGGATCAGTGCGTCGAGGTCCCGGGCCGGGGTGTCGTCGATGGCCAGCACCCGGTCGCCGGTCTCGACGCCCAACCGCTCGAGGAGCGAGTCGGTTCGGACCTCGCCCAGCTCGAACCCGACCGCGTCGGCGTCGGTGCGCAGAGGCTCGATGGACACCCCGGCCAAGAGCCGCCCCGCTTGCTGATAGATGGCAGGCACCAGACCGCGGTCGACCGCGAAGTGAGTCTCGGTGAGCTTCTCGATGCCGTTCACCATCTCTCCGCTCAGTCGCCATGGCTCGCGTTTGTCCCGAGCGTCGGGCATGCCCTCGCCGTCGCGCGCCCCGAAATGCAGGCTGGCCGCGCAGCGCCCGCCGCCGCCCGAGAGCCAGACGCGATCCCACTCGATGCGCTCGACGCGATAAGCGCCGATCCGCTCGCCGACTCGGCGGATCACCGCGCGCTCCCCGGCGGCCGGCGACAGCGAAGCAAAGGCCCAGCTGGGGTCGGCCGACTCGGTGATCAATCGCACCTCGATGCCGCCGCAGCTGCCGCGGGCCCGCGGCGCGCGAGCGGGCCGCGACCGCGGGTGCTCGGCCAGGGGCAGGTTGGTGGCGGCCACCGCGTCGGCCGGCGGCGCGCTCGGCGCGGCGCTCGGCTTGGGCGGGGCGAGCGCTGCTTCACCGCGTTCGGCCAGATCGCCGGCCAGCGCCCCCAGGCCCCTCGGCTCGGCGGGCACGCTCGCGCTGGGCAGCGGCGCGCTGGCCCGCGGAGGTCGCTCGCGCGCCAGATAGAGCCCCGCCGCGATCAGGGGAATGGCCCCGAGCGCACCCGCTCGAACGACGGCGTCGCGGTCCATCGCCCTTCGTCTCGATGCGAGGCGCGTGCCAGCCCAAAAACCTCGGCTCGGCGCGCGTCGGCCCGGGGCCGGCGTGCAAACTTGGCAAGCGTGCGCGCCCTCGGACCCCGCGGCGTGCCAGGTTGTCAGTCGCGCCGAACGCTGAAGGTGACGGCGCCACGCCGAACCGAAAAACTCGTGCGACGAGAAACGGAGACCCGAGCGAGAGTCGAGCTCGCCCACGCGGACTTGCATACCGCGCCGGCCACCGGGCCACCGGGTCGGGGCGACGAGCGGGGATTGAACCCGCATCGCAGAGAGTGGCCAGCGAGCGCGGACGCACTACGACGTGCGCGCCTGCCAGCAGCGGAAGCCGGAGGGCTCGCACCTCACGCCAGACGAATGGCGCACACCCGCTTAGAGCGGGGTCCGTCCCTGTGGACGGTTCAGCTTCCAGTGGGCGAGGGAACTCGACCGCGACAGCACGGCCAGAGTGCGCCGGGTTGGAATCGAACCAACACCTCTGGTGCTTCAGACCAGCGCTTCCACCAGGTCAGCTTCCGGCGCGCGCGATCCTGTTTGGTCACCGCGTAGAGATCGCCCGTTTTTCCTGGCCAGACGGGCGACGACTCGGCGGCGCGCGGGTACCGCGCTCTTTCTCGCGGCCTCGGGCTTGGGGGAGGGCCTGCGCAGAGGTCGTGCCAGGGTTTCAGGTCTCGATCACACCCGACAGGCTCACCATGAAGTCGCGCTCGGTGGCGCTCTTGGCGAGGCGCTCGCGGTTCGAGCACTCGCCAACCCGGGCGCGCTCACGGCGGGGTGGGTGTCACGCCGAACGCGACCCTGGCACAGCCGCCCTGTTTCAGCCGGTCGAGCACACCGATCACCGTGCCCCAGGACACGCCCGCGTCGGCGCGGATGATCGCGCGCAAGTTCGGCTCCTTTGCGAGCTCTGCCCGGGTGAGGTCCACGACTTCTTCGACGCTCGACAGCACCTTGCCGTTGAAGCGAAGCACGCCGGACTTGTCGACGTCGACCGCCACGAGCGACGACATCGCGACGTGTTGGCTCGCGCCGGGAAGAGCCGCGGGCGGAGGATCGAACTCACCCGTCTTGGGCAGGTCGTACGGGATGACTACCGGGCCAGCGGACGACACCGGCGCGACGGGCGGTGCCACGTCGCTCGCCGGACAGGCCTTCGCCGGCGGAGCTGCTGCCGGCGGCCCCGCGCAAGCGCCCAGCGCGAGGGCCGCAGGGAGAAGGCTCGAGATTCGGACTGGCTGAGCCACGGCGCATCTCTACCACGAACGGCTGGTTGTCCCAGGTGGCGCGCCCGCGAAGTGATGGTGGTGGCGCGCCGCCGGTGCTTCAGCTACTCGGTGACGGTCGCCTCCGGGGCAACCGGTTGCCCTCCGAGTGAAGTCGAGGTCACGGTTTCCGGCGGGCCGGGGATCCTCGACTCGCACCGAGCACGCGTCGAGGTGGGCGAGAGGGAGATCCGCTTCCTCCAGAACGACGACGTCATCGCCACGGCCAGCGTCGAACACGGTAAGGTCACTGGTTTTCTCGCGGGCAAGAAGTTGCCCGCCTTTCGTCGCGGCGCTGTCCTGAAGCGTAGGGCGGGCTTCGAAGCTGGGTCACCAGACGCTGGGTACACCTTCGAACTCCCTGATCGTGGAGTCTTTGCTGAGGATGGGAACGCCTTTGGCGAGTGCGCTTGCCACGATCACGCGGTCCGCCGGGTCGCGATGAGCCCAGCGCAAGGCCAGGCTGGCCAGCCAGATGGTGGTATCGACTGGTACGAGCGAAACGACCCCGCCGTGCTCCACGCGACGCGCGAACTCGTCGATGCTGATCCCGAGGTCCAGCTTTCCGCGTTGGATCTTGACGCCGAGCTCCCAGATCGAAATCGAGCTGGCAAAGCCACCACGCTCTTCCATCTCAGCGACTACCTTCGTCGCCTCAGCCGAGAGTTGCCCCGGATCGAGCGCCCACCAGAGCAGCGCGTGGGTATCGAGGAGGATCACGTCTCCGGCCACTCGCTGGTCGTCGGTTCCAGGATGTCCCCGTGGTACGCGACGCGCCCGCGCACATCGGCGAACACCTCTCGTGCAGGGCGCCGCGTCCGAATCGGGACGATCCTCAGCACTGGCTGGTTGTTGTCCGTGACGATCAGCTCCTCGCCGGACTCCTCGATCCGGCGGAAGTACTCGAGCATCTTCGCCTTCAGGACCCCCTTGGAGACCTGCATGTCTGGTTCATAGCCGTAGTCGTGACCATGGTCAAGGCGACGCGAGGACCCACGGAAGGCCTGGGGTGATCAGCCGGTCCACGGCCAGGGCGACGAGCGGGGATTGAACCCGCGTCGCAGAGATGTTTGGTCACCGCGTAGAGATCGCCCGTTTTACGTCCGGGCCAGACGGGCGACGACTCGGCGGTGCGCGGGTACCGCGCTCTTTCTCGCGGCCTCGGGCTTGGGGGAGGGCCCGCGCAGAAGTCGTGCCAGGGTTTCAGGTCTCGATCACACCCGACAGGCTCACCATGAAGTCGCGCTCGGTGGCGCTCTTCACGAAGTCCTGAATGCTGCGCGCCAGGGTGGCGGTCAGAAGGCCGATCAGCGGCAGGTGCTCGCCACCCTCGCAGGTGGCTTGCCCCTCGTGGTCCTCGGGATCCGCGACGAAGCGCGCATCCCAGCGCACCAGGCCGAAGCTGCCGTCGGCAGCCAGGGCGGCGTGCACCAGCGGCGTGGGCTTCGCCCGGCAAAAGCCGCTGACCAGCAGGCGGCTCTTCTGGTTGTCGAAGCAATCGACCACCAGATCGGCCTTGTCGAGCAGCGTCGCGACGTTGTCGTCGGTCAGCCGCACGCCGAAGGCCTCGGCCTTGATGCCGTGAAAGTTCGAGAGCTGCAGCTTGAGCGCCTCGGCCTTGTTCTTGCCGACGCTTGGCTTCACGAAGGCCTGCGACGCCAGGTTCTTGCTCTCTACGCGATCGAAGTCGACGAAGCCCAGCGTCGCGTCGAGGTTGCGGCACAACATCGCGGCCGAAGAGCCGAGGGCGCCGACTCCGCAAAAGACGATGCGCATGTCCTTGCCCAGGGCTCAGCGGTCCGCGCCGAAGGGAACCTTCGGACGCAAGTAGATGCGCTTCTGGCCCTGCGGGCCGTCGAAGCGGTCCACCACGTAGTAGTCGAAGGCGTCGTTCGCCAGGTTCGCGATGCACAGACCGCGCAGCCCTCCCGACCGCACGATCTCCACCGCGTAGCGCCGCACGTCCGCGTCCGACGACCGATCGTCGATCGGCCGGCCGTAGTCCGCGCTCATGCCGTTATAGGTGATGTTCAAGATTGCCATCTCATTCCTCCCCGGGTTTCGGGTTCATTCCGGAGGCGAGGCGCAAGAGCGCCGCCCACCAAGGTTCGTGCTGTGTGTCGATGCGATGGGTCGCGCCCGCCTCGCGGCGAATCATCCCTTCGGGGCTGACCACCGAGAAGCGGAGGCCGTGACCCAGGGCGCTCTCGAGCGCCGACATCGTGGTCTCGTCCTCGCTCGAGAACGCCAGGGGGCCGTGCGGGTGACTGTGCGCGAGCTCGTCGAGCTCGGCCCGATTCTCCCAGATGGCCTCCCAGCGCCGGCGCGAGTCGGGCAGGGCGCTCGGGCTCGCCGAGGCGTCGCTGAAGAGCAGCGCCCCGCCGCGTCCGATCAAGCAGAAGACCTCCCGTGCCGGGCGCGGAAAATCTTGGGAGCCGAGCGCGGGCCGCTCTCTCGAACGGCCCGCGCGAGCTCAGGTGACGCCGAGTCGTGGGACGGCCGCCGTGAAGTCGCGCCACTCGACCGGCGCGGTGTCCGGGTCGACGAGCGGCGGCAACAGCGGCAGCGAGGTCGGGCGGTACGGCGGCTCACGCGGCCACATGCCCGACTCGTCCGGCGTCTTGTTCGCCTTCTTGGCGTTGCACGGCGCGCACGCCGTCACGATGTTCTCCCACTCGGTGCGGCCACCGCGCGAACGCGGAAGCACGTGGTCGTAGGTGAGCTTGGACCGGGGCAGCTTCAGCCGGCAATACGCGCAGGTGAAGTCGTCGCGGACGTAGACGTTCAGCCGCGAGAACTTCACGCCGCGCTTGGTCCGGGCGATCTTGCGCTTGAGCCGCACGACCGCCGGCAGGCGCATCGCCGTGGACGGCGAGCGGATCTCGTCGTCGTAGCACACGACGACGTCGACCTTGCCCAGGTACGACAGGGTGATCGCGTCCTCCCAGCGGATCACCTTGTGCGGAAAGTACCAGGGCGTGAGCACGAGAGTTCTCGTGTGCATGGTGGGACCTACTTTCGGGTTATTCGTTTCGAGGGTGTGAGTGACATGCGCCTCCAGTCTCCCTGCTTGGAGTCGAACCAAGCGCACTCGGTTTCGTAGACCGAAGCCTGCAAAATCCGGCAGGACAGGGAGAAGTCGATGACAGTCTGCGCCCGCGAAGGGAATCGGACCCTCCTCGCCGGATCGACAATCCGGTCGCCTCACCAGATGCGTACGCGGGCAGCTTGGGCAGCCGTGGCGGGCTGCCCGGAGAAGGCCGACGCGCGCCCGAACCAGCGCGCGCCCTTCCTTCTCGTCGCACGAGTTTTCAAACAGCAAGGCGCACGTGTGCGCCGACCCGAGATGGGCCATCGAAACGGACGAAGGACTCCCCGCGCGCCCCGCGCAGATGGCAGAGCGCCCAATGAAAAAAGCCGCCTGGTGGGTCACCGAGGCGGCTTCTCGCGAGCTGCGATGTGATCGCGCTCTGCCGCTAGGTGGTGACCTCCTGACCTTCGAGCTTGCAGTCGTCGAATGCGCCGATGCGCCACGACGTGCTTAGTGCACGCGTGCATGCGCCTGGGCTCATCCGATACGGATGCAGCTCGGGGGGATTGGGATTCCTGAAAGACATGTTGGGATTCTCTTCTGACGGGTGAGTTTCGGATTCGATTCGCGGGAGCTGCGGTTTGTTCCAGCCTCGAGGATTTTTCCCGTTTTCTGTGGGAAATAGGCCCCAAATGCAGCGAGGCCGCCGGGGGTCACCAAGCGGCCTCGTGAGCACTCTCGTGCGCGCTCCGACGACCGCTAGGTCTCGCCCTCGACGCCACGCCGATCGCAAGCGATCGGCACGAGTTGGGTCTGGTTCGTGAGGTGCAAAAACATTCGAACGAGTTTCCGATTAGCCGAGCACGCAGAAGTTGTCAACCGCGCGCGCTCGATCGGGGGTCGTGCGTGACGACGCGTCGCTCGCTCCCGCGGGGTGTCGACAACGCAGCTGCGTCGGGCCATGGTTCTCGAACGGGATGGGACATCGGAGCGCGGTCCACGTGTGGCTCGTCTTGCTCTGCGCTCCGCTTGCGGCGGCCAGCGCTCGCGCCGAGCCAGAGGCCCGTCGGGGCGTGTACGCGAGCGGTGCGCTGGGCGTGGTCTACGGCCGCGTGCGCTTCAGCGACGGCTACAACGCCGGCACCGTCTCGGGGGCCGGCGCCCAGCTCCGAGGGGCGTTCGGCCTGGGCGTGGTGGACGGGCTCGCCGTGGCTGCAGAGCTGCGGCTGGCCCTGCACGGCGGCGAGGCGATGCTCGCGCCCCTCGACGATCGACGCGTGCTCGGGGCCCGCTTCATCGTCGCGGGGCTGCTGGTCGACTACTACCCGGCCCCGCTCGCTCCGCTTCACTTCCAGGGCGGATTGGGCCTCGCCTCGGTGTCGCCCTCCGGCGAGTCCGCGAGCGGCGTGATGCACAGCGGTCCCGCGGGGAGCGAGGTCTCCGAGCAGATCGGCGCGCTCGGGCACGCGGGCATCGGTTACACGTGGCGATCCGATCGCGGCCTGGGCTTCGGCCCGGTGCTCGAGGTGTACGCGGCGCGGGCCTCGCACGAGCAGGCGACCGCTGCCGCCCATGGCGTAACGCTCGAGCTGGCGCTCACGTCGTTCTGAGCGGCGAGCGCACCCACTAGCCCCGCCGCTAGAGCGCGTCGAGCTTCGGATAGAGCGTGGACGGTGCCAGGGCCTGCGTCACGATCTTCATCGTGCCGAGCTCGACCAGGAAGGTGTGGTCGATCGGTGAGAAGTCCTTGAGGATGCGCTGACCCGCTCCCGGCGCATCGATGGCGGTCGTGAACGGGATCTCTCGATCGACGATCCACGCATCGAGCTCGGCCTCTGCCGCGGGCTCGGTGGGGTCCGCGCCTTCGGCGAGGAGATCGACGAAGATCGCCTTGTCCGCGTAGGTCGGGTAGTCGAGGGCCATGTCCCGGGCCGCTGCCTTGCACGCGCTTCACGTGAATCCCGAGACGTGGATCAGCGCGTGCGGTCTGGCGGTGCTCTGCCGGATCGCGTCGAAGCTGAGGGGGCCGGGCGTTGCTGCGGTGGCGAGGCCCATCGGATCGTGGCGAAGGTGCCCCCAGAGCTCGATTTCGGGGAGCGCTTCGAGGCCGCCGGGTCCGCCGGAGCTCGCCGCGTCACTTCCCCCACTGTCACAAGCGGGAACACCGAGGAGGATCGCGAGAAGCACAAGCCGACCGCCCATTTGCCAAGCATACGTGGGAATTTTTTGACGCGCCGGCCCAAACCCGGGCAAGGCCGGTGAAAATCACCAATGTCCCCATTGGGAGCAATCGTGTACCCTGGAGCCATGGCTCGACCCATTGTGCGGGAGTTGCTCCTCCCGACCGCGCTCTCGGTGACCACCTTCGCCATCGTGCTGGCCTGCGGCGGCGACGACGACGACACGGAGAAGAGCTCGGCCGCGGTCGTTGCCTGCGCCGAGCTGTCGTCCGGCGACTGCGAGCCGTGCAAGGACGACCAGGGCAAGACCACGTGTGGGCCGACGAAGGACTGCTACAAGACCAGCTCGGGTGGTTGCAAGACCGGCGGCAGTAGTTGATAGCCTGAAGGCGGTCCGGTCTGGACCGCGAGAATCCGGGACGATGTCCGAAACCGCCCGCCTGCGGCGCGCGAGAGTGGTGCGCATCTACGACGCGCTGGACACGACTGTCCTGCTCGGCCCCGATGGTCGCGCGCACCAGCTGCACGCCGAGACCGCCCAGCTGGCGCGGGTCGTGTTGAGCTTCCTCCTGCAGCCGCGATCGCGGCGAGAGATCGTGGAGCACGTGGAGGCCCTCACCGGGGCGGTGCTGGGTGAAGACAGCGTGGTCGATCAGTTGCTCGGCCTCCTGATGGACGCGGGAGCCGTCGAGGCCGTCGAGCCCGACCGCGGCGAGCGCGGGGCGTCGCCGTCGATACTGCGCCACGATCGCGTCGTCTTGTGCCTTGCCGGCGGCGTGGCCGCGATGCACGCGCCGGCGATGGTCGCGCGGCTCCTGGAGCGTGGCTTCGAGGTGCGGGTGGCGGCGACGAAGAACGCGCTCCGCTTCATCAACACCTATGCCCTCGAGCGCCTCTTGCATCAGCCGGTGGCGACCGATCTGTACGAAGGCGAGACCCCCGTTCCGCACATCGACCTTGCGAGCTGGGCCGACGCCGTCTTGGTCTGGCCTGCCACGGGGACCACGCTGTCGCGACTCGCGACCGGTGACTTCGACTCGCTCGTCTCCGCCATCGTGCTCGCCACCTCGGCGCCGGTCGTCATCGCGCCGTCGATGAACGGCGGCATGTACGCGCGCGCCGTGGTGCAGCGCAACCTCGAGCAGCTGGCGAAAGACGGCATGCACGTCATCCATCCTTCGTTCGGCACCGAGGTCGCCGACCCGCCGCTCGATCGCCCGCACAAGCTCGGCCCGGCACCACCCATCGAGGTCGTGGTGCAGATGCTCGAGACCGCTCTGGCCCTCGGGCGCGCCGGCAAGAAGCACACCCCGAGGAGCGGCCAGGAGTGGGATCAGGTGTACGCGTCGGAGCGCGCCGAGACCCTTCCTTGGTACACCGACCAGGTGGACGCCGACCTCCTCGCGTCGTTCGAGCGGCTCGCCCCGAAGCAGGCCTTCGTGCTCGACATCGGGACGGGTCTCGGGACGATGGCCGCGGCTGCGGCCGAGCGCGAGCATCGCGTGGTTGCGATCGACGTGTCGCGGCGCGCGCTCGCCGAGGCCGAGCGGCGCACCCCCGACCTGCCGGTGGTCTGGCTCGAGGACGACATCACGAACACCAACCTCCGCCGCCGGTTCGACGTCGCAGTGGACCGCGGGTGCTTGCATCTGCTCGCCCCCGACGCTGCCGCGCGCTATGCAGCGAGCGTCGCGGCGCTGTTGGCGCCGGGAGGGTGGCTGGTGCTCAAGACCCACGCCAGCGAAGAGCGCGACCGCCACGGCACGACGCCGTACACCCGCGAATCCGTCGAGCTGCTCTTGGGAAGCGCGTTCGAGGTCGTCGAAGAGCACGCCAGCACCTTTCCCGGTCCCGACCAGGCGCCGGCGGCCCGCTTGTTCGTTCTGCGCCGCTTGGGCGCGGCGTAGCCCGGACCCGAGCGCGGTTCGACAACCGGGTTGCCCGGCGGCTGACGCCGCGCCCACTGAGTTGTCACTCGCGGACGCGATCCGCGACTCGCGCGGCCTCACGAGCACGGCCCAGGAATTGCGTGGCAACCGAGGGTGCGAGTCGTGACCGCCCTCGATCGGCTCCGCGGCGCCGGCCTGGCCGGGGTGGTCGCGCTCTCTGTCGCGAGCTGCGCCGACCGACCGCTGTCGCCGGCGTCGCCGGGCACCACCAACGTGTTCGTGCAGGACATCCGCCAGACCGAGCTCGACAAGATCGACCTGCTCTTCGTGATCGACAACTCTGCGTCCATGGCAGACAAGCAGGCCATGCTGGCGGAAGCGGTGCCCCAGCTCCTCAGGCGCCTGGTTCTGCCCCGCATCGCCCCCTCGACCGGCAAGCCCGAGTTCGAGCCGATCGTGGACATCCACATCGGCGTCGTCTCTTCGAGCCTGGGCGGCCACGGGGGCGACGCGTGCTCCAAGACCGCGCCCAACGCGAACCCGACTCAAAACGATCACGGCCACCTGATCGGCTCGGTCCGCCCGAGCGCGGCGCTCGAGAGCCATCAGGGCTTGGGCTTCTTGTGGTGGGACCCGACGGGCTACGAGGCCACGCCCCCCGGTGAAGGCGACCTGAGCTCTCTCCTCAGAACCTTCGCTGAGCACGTGAGCGCCACCGGTGAGTCCGGGTGCGGCTACGAGGCCCAGCTCGAGTCCTGGTATCGCTTCCTGATCGATCCGGCGCCGCCCGCCGACGTGGTGGTCGTGAACGGGATCGCGCAGCCGAAGGGCGTGGACGAGGTCGTCGTGCAGCAGCGAAAGGACTTCTTGCGGCCCAATTCGCTGGTCGCCATCGTGATGCTCTCCGACGAGAACGACTGCTCGATCGTCGACGGTGGCCGCAACTGGCTCGCCGCCCAGAACGGGGCCCACCTGCCGCGCGCCGCGTCGAGCTGCGCTCAGGATCCAGACAGCCCGTGTTGCCGCCCGTGCGACTCGGTCGAAACCTCACCCCCGGCGGGCTGTCCGCCCCTGACCGGGGATCCGGAGTGCGCCAAGGGCGTCTGGGACGACGCGGGCGATCACCCGAACCTGCGCTGCTGGCAGCAGAAGCAGCGCTTCGGCGCAGACTTCTTGTACCCGACCCGGCGCTACGTGGAAGCGCTGAGCCAGCCGCGCATCTGCCCGACCTGGGACGCCAACGGCCCGGTAGGCTGCCAGTACCAAGACCCAGACGCGCCCGGGTACCGGGTGTGCAACCCGCTCTACGTGGGCGATCTGAACGCGCCCGACGAGTGCGAGACCGGCAGCCGCGACCCGGCGTTGATCTACTTCGCCGGCGTCGTCGGCGTGCCCTGGCAAGACATCGCCACCGACGACACCCTCAACGATCCCACCCGGCTCGAATTCCTGACCGCCGACAAAATCGCCGAAAGAGACCGATGGAAGTGGCTGGTGCCCGAGTGCGCCCGCACCGTGTCCGACCAGCCGTGGAGGCCCGAGAACGACCTGCCGCGGGCGATAGGCATCTGCGACCAGTGGAACCGCCTGGATCAGCCTGACGACGCGCTGATGATCGAGTCGAGCTTGCCGCGCACCGGTACGGCCCTCGCCCTCGGCGTGCCCCTGGCGCATCCGAGCGGCGGGGACCTGGCCAACCCCATCAACGGTCACGAGTGGAACACTTCCGATGGCAACCTGCAGTACGCCTGCATCTTCGAGCTGCCCAAGGCCAGGGACTGCGGAGCCCGCGGCTCGGGCGCCTGTGACTGCGATGACGCCGGCATCGGCATCGCGAACAACCCGCTCTGCCAGAGCGGGAGCGGTGAGTACACCACGCTCCAGCGATACGCGAAGGCCTTCCCCGGCACCCGAGAGCTCCAGGTGCTGAAGGACTTCGGCACCAACAGCATCGTGGGCAGCATCTGCCCGAAGGTCACCGACGGCGACAAAGGCGACCCGAGCTACGGGTACAACCCGGCGGTCGCTGCCATCACCGAGCGCCTGGCGGCCATGCTCGACACGCTCTGCCTGAACCGACCCGTGGCGTTTCCGCGCGGTCCCGACGGCGAGCCCGACGTGTCGGCCATCCCCCGGTGCGCCGTGGTCGAGGTGCTGCCGAAGCACGGCGCGTGCGGCGCGTGCGACTCGAGCCGCGGCCGATCCGAGGTCGACCCGGTGGTGATCCCGCCCGTGCTCGACCGCCTGTATCAGACCGGGCAGTGCATGGGCGCGAGCTGCACCACCGACCACTATTGTCTGTGTGCCATCGACTACGCGAAAGATCGGGAGACCTGCGAGCAGACGGGTGACCAGCCGAACAACTTCGGGTGGTGCTACGTCGACCCTTCACAGGGCGTGGGGAACCCTGCGCTGGTCGAAGACTGCCATCCGGCACGGCAGCTGATCTTCAGCGGGAACGACACCCCGATCAGCGGTGCGACGGTGGTCCTGACCTGCCTCGGCGCTCCGCGGTGAGTCCCTGGCGCTGCGCCCTCACGGCTCGGGCGGCACCGCCGCGCTGCAGATGCTCTCCGCACAGGTGACGACCGACGTGTACTCGCGATCCACCTTTCCGTCGCCATCGAGATCCGCCCCCGCGATGGCCTTGCCGCTGCCCGGGCCCGTGACCTGCCACTCGTACTGGAAGTACTGCGGCATGCCCATCGAGAAGCCCGCGCAGGCATAGGTCGCGTGCGACCACTCTGCTGGGCTCGACATGTATTTCTTGCCGGACACACCCGACAAGCTTGCCGGCACCGGCGGCGCGCTCGGTGGCAAGACCGCGCCGCTGGCGGTGGTGCCGCCGCCCGTCTCGGCGCACCGAGCGATGCCACGGCCCAGGCGGTACGCCTCGCTCTTGCCCTCGGCGCCCTTCGCCCGGGACAGGTAGTTGCGAAAACCCGCGACGCCCAGCGCCGCAAGAATGCCGACGATCACCAGCACCACCGCGAGCGCTGCACCGACCACCGCGAGCACCACGACCAGCGTGCTCTTTCCCTTGGGTGCGTCCGTCATGACCGCGTCGTACCATTTGTCGGCCCCGGTCACTTCGGATCGGCGCAGCAGCGAAAGCCCGTCGAGTAGTCGTGATAGTCGAACGGGTGCCCGAGGGTGCGGTACTCGCAGCCCTCGCCGTTCTGGAAGGTGTCCATGAAAAAGCCCCCGAAGAACGTGCCGTCGGGGTCGTTCACCCACTCGTGCTGGTTGCCGACCATGTCGTACACGCCGTACTCGTTGGCGCATTTCGAGAAAGCCCCGGTGGGCGTGGTGGTGTTCGGCAGCTCGAGCAGGCGCTTGTCGTTCATGAAGCGCGGGTGCCACATCAGCTTCTCGTCGGTGGCGTCGAGCGGGTCCTTCTTCCAGAGAATGGGCACCGGGTGGTTGTCGAGCACCTGGAAGCGGTCGTTGCACGTGTTCGCTTTGCGCTGATCGCCGTAGGGGTAGCGCGTGAGCTTGGGGCCGCGGCAGGCCCGCACCCACTCGTCGACCTCGCACAGCCGCTTGCCCGCGTTCTCGCAGACGCGCGCGGCCTGCTTGCCGCTGATGTAGCCCTGAGCCCGCACGCCCTTCTTGCTGATCGCGCGCACCTCGCCCTCGATGCCGTCCACGTTCTGATTGAACGGGTGGGGCACGGTCGACCCGTCGGCCTTCACTCGCACCACCGACGCCTCCCACCGGTCGATGCAGTAGGGGCCCTGGTAGCGCTGCACCAGCGCCATGCCCTCGGGGCAGCTCTGCGCTGCCACCTCGGGCAGAGCGGTGGCAGCGGGCGCGGGCGCGGGCACGGGCTCTGCCACCGGCGCCGAGGTCATGGGCAGCGGCTCGCTCGCCACGCGCTTCACGTTCGGCTTCGGCGGCTCTGCCGGCGGCGCCAAGACGGGCGCGGCGCAGGCCGAGAGCACCAGCCCGAGCGCGCTCAGTCGACGGATCCCCATCGCTCCGTCACCTCGATGCCGCGCGCGCGCACGGCGCTGACGAAGGGCCCGAGCGGCACCGCGAGCTCGCCCGGCAGCACGCCGCGCTTCTCGATCGCTCCGGCGCCGAGCATGTAGGCCACGACCGCGGCGGGGTACGACGTGGTGCGAGCCATGGCGCTGTGCCCGGTACGCGGGTCGTGCCGGTCGATGACCTCGTACACCAAGCGCTGGGCCTTGCCGTCCTTCGTGCCGTCCACCGCGACGCGGACCAACGCGACGTCGGTGTCGTCATCGGACAGCGACCGCTCGAGGAGCTTTTCGGTGAACTGACGCGGAACCACGCCGTCCACCGGCTTCTCGGACAAGAGCCCGATGGCGTGCATCCCGGCGAAGGCCTGCATGTGCCCGGGGTACCGGATGGTCTTGTAGTCCAGGTTTCGGACCTTGTGCTTCAGCGTCCGCGGCAATGTGGACGACCCGCCCGAGGTGTTGAACGCCTCGAGCGTGCCGAAGGGATACGGGAACTCGATGGGCTCGGCCTCGGTCAGCGAGGGGATGCGCACGATCTTGCCGTCGCGCAGCGCCTCGGCCGGCTCGAGGTACTCGTTGGTGAGGCCGCGGACCGCGAACAGCATGCGGTAGTTGAGCGGCGGCTTCGGATGGGCGGGCAGCCCCCCGACGCGGATCCTGACGCTCTCGGCCGCGTCCATGCGCTCGACGCCGTGGGCCGCGAACAGGCAGGCCATGCCCGGCGCCAGGCCGCAGTCCGGCACCACCGTCACGCCGTTTCGCTTCGCGGCCTCGTCCAGCGCGAGCTGCTTCTCGACCACGAAGAGGTTCCCGCCGAGATCGCACATGTGGCAGCGCGCCTCGATGGCCGCGCGCGTCAGGTCGACGTTGTAGCGATAGTCGGAGCACGAGAGCATCACGTCGAAGCCGTCGAGCAACCGGGTGAGCGAAGCCCCCTCGTCCAGATCGAAGCGAGCCGCATCGATCTTCGCGCTCGACTCGGGCGCGGTGGCCGCCAAGAGCCTGCCGAGCTCGTGCTCGGCCGTCTTCAGCGCCTCGGCGTCCCGGTCGACCAGGCGCACGGACGCCACCCCGGGCTGCCGGGCGAGATCCCACGCCGCGGCGCGACCCATCCTACCCGCACCCAGAACCATTGCTCGCATCTGCGAGCGGGTCTAGCGCTTCGAGCGCCGGGTTTCCAGCTCACTTGCAGACGGTCACGCTGGGGCTGTTCTGGCAGTCGTAGTCCGAGCAGTCCACGTACCCGTCGCCGTCGTTGTCCAGCTTGTCGCTGCAGGCCGTGTCGTTGGTCTCGGGGCCCGGTGGGCCCTTGCAGATCGTGACGCTGGGGTTCTTGCTGCACGAGAAGTCGAGGCAATCGACGAAGCCGTCGCCGTCGTTGTCCTTCTTGTCGCCGCAGGTCGCGTTCGAGTCCTCGGTGGCGCCGCCCGTTCCGCCGCCGCCGCCGGTTCCGCCGCCGCCGGTGCCACCTACCGCGCCGGTTCCGCCGACCGCGCCGGTTCCGCCGGTTCCGCCGACCGCGCCGGTTCCGCCGACTGCGCCGGTTCCGCCGGTTCCGCCGGTGCCACCTACCGCGCCGGTTCCGCCGACCGCGCCGGTTCCGCCGGTTCCGCCGACCGCGCCCGTTCCGCCGCCGCCACTGGCGCCGCCGGTTCCACCGCCGTCGCAAAGGCCGCTCTGCTCGTAGGCCGCGAGCGCGCTCTTGCATCCCGTCTCGGGGTCACTGCTCTTCTTGTAGGCCGCCAGGGCGGTCTCGCACTGTGGCCCGAAGGTCGCGTCACCGCTCGCGCAGCACGCCTCGAGATCTCCGCAGGCCGTGCCCGACCCGCCGCCGCCCCCGGTGCCGCCGGCGCCGTAGCAGGCGCCGGCCTGAGTGTAGCCCTGCAGCGCCGACGCGCAGGACTGCGCCGCGTTCGCGCCCGCCGAGAGCTGATTCGCCTGGTCGTGGCACTGCTTGTTCGCTGCCGGCTCTTCCAGCGCTTCGCAACACCCGCGCAACGCCTCGCACTCGGCCACGCTGCCGCCGCCCCCACCACCGGAGCTGCTGCAAGCGACGGCCAAGGTGCCCGCGAAGATCAGGCCCAGCTTCAGACGGAGTCGGCGTGACATGGCATTCGTGCCTGGGGTGGCGGCGTTCCTACGCCGAAAGCCTGCCTTTCTTCCCACCCCCCGCCGGCATGCGCAAGGCGAGAGGGGAGCGCAGGTGCATCCGGGGTTGCACGCTCCGCCCGTCCATCGCATGTCCCCGCCCCATGGAGACGCGGCCTCAGACGAACCTCCCGAACACCCTGATCGTGGGCAACTGGATCGGACCGAAGGAGATCCCTCCCGGTGCCGAGACCTTCGAGCGCAGGAGCCCGGCCAACCGGGACGACCTGGTGACGGTGGCGCCGCTCTCGACCCGCGACGACGTGAAGAACGCCTGCCTCGCGGCCCGCGAGGCGCAGAAGGTCTGGGGTCGCGTGCCCGCGCCGCAGCGCGCCCAGGTGCTCACGCGGTTGGCCGCCCTCTTGAGCGAGAGCAAAGAGCAGCTCTCGCGCTTCATCTCGCGCGAGGTCGGCAAGCCGCTTCGCGAGGCGCGAGGCAGCGTGCAAGAGGCGATCGACACCGCCGAGTTCTTCATGAGCGAAGGCAGGCGCCTCTACGGTCAGACCGTCCCGAGCGAGCTTCGCGACAAGGAGCTCTTCACGTACCGCCGGCCGATCGGTGTGGTCGGGATGATCACCGCGGGCAACTTCCCGATCGCCGTGCCGGCGTGGAAGATGGTGCCGGCGCTCTTGTGCGGCAATTCCGTGGTGTGGAAGCCCAGCGACGACGCCCCGGGCATCGCGGCCCTCTTCGCCGATCTGTGGCGCCGCGCCGGCTTGCCCGATGGCGTGATCAACGTGGTGCACGGCCGCGGCGCGGGCAGCGCCGGCGAATGGCTGATCGAGACCATCGACGCGGGGCTGCTCGACAAGGTCTCGTTCACCGGCTCGACCAACGTCGGGCGCAAGATCGGCGAGGCTTGCGGCCGAAATCTGCAGATCCCGAGCCTCGAGCTCGGAGGCAAGAACCCCCTGGTCATCCTGGCCGACGCCGATCTCGAGCTGGCGGTCGAAGGCGCCCTTTGGGCTTCGTTCGGCACCGCCGGTCAGCGCTGCACCAGCTGCGGCAACATCATCGTGGACAAGCGCGTCGCCCAGAACGTGCGCTCCGAGCTGCTCCGCCGCGCCAAGGCGCTCAAGATCGGTGACCCGACCAGCGAGGCCATCGACTATGGCCCGTTCATCAACGAGCGATTCCTCGAGAAGTGGATCGAGCAGCGCGCGGTCGGCGTCGAAGACGGGGCCGAGCTCTTGCTCGACGGCAAGCGCATCGTGCCGGGGGAGGAGCCCGCGGGTTTCAGCGGCGACGCGACC
>JACPVJ010000038.1 GCA_016191785.1 Myxococcales bacterium
GAGTACCAGGTCGACTGCATCAAGTCGTCCCGCACGGTCGTGGTTGCAGTCCGGGCGGATTCCGGGGCGAACCTCCCGGTGATGTACATGGGCAAGGAAGCGGGGCGCACCGACGCTTCCGGCGCGGCCCACGTCTTCCTCGAGGTCCCGCCCAATCAGGTGTTTCAGCTCTCGATCGCGACGGATGGCGACGGCGCGAAGGATCTTCGGCCGCAGAACCCCACGGCGACCTTCGAAGTGAAGCAGGCTGACGACGTCTTCGTGTTCGACCAGAAGTTCAAGGTCGAAAAGAAGAAGGTCCGGGGTGGCGGCAAGCCTCGCCCCAAGGGTCCGACGCCGATCTGAGCCGCTGAAACGAGGGGGATCCGCGCGGCCGCGGGCTCGTCGAGCGGGGCGCCCCGAGCCTGCGCCGTGGGGCCCGTCGGCGCGCGCGGCGGTGGGTGCGGGCGCGCGCGCTTTCGCGGCCGGCGGAGCGCCCTCATTTCAACATTCCGAGCCCGTCAAACGACCGCGCAAGCCGACTGGAATTTTTCGGCTAGGGCGGCAAAATCATCAAAAAAATCGCGAGCTTCGGATGTATTTTGTGTTGCGCCGGGGGAGGCCCGCCTGCTACCTTCCGTATCGAAGGTCAGGAGTGTCGGAGAGCCCGGGAACGACACCCTTCACGAAGCCGATGCAGCCCACCCCGAACCGCCGACGCCCTCTGGGGTCCCTGGCCAGCGATGGCCGCGGGGCCATCATGACAGAGTACGTCGTGCTGCTCGGGACGGTCTGTATCGGCTTCGCGGCGGCCATTCTCGGGCTCGGCCCGAGCCTGGTGGCGAACTACGAACGCTCCCAGGCCATCATTCTCTCACCCTTCCCTTGAAACCAAAACCGGCGAACCGGACAGGACACGAGGTAATCAACATGGACAAGATTCGTCGTCTGATTCAAGACAAGCGCGGCGCCAACATGGTCGAGTACATCATCGTGGTGGCAGTCATCGCGCTCATCGCCATCGCCGCCTTCCGCACGTTCGGGACCAACCTGAACGACAAGACCGACGAGAAGGCCAAGGTCATCAAGGGACTCTGATAGGGTCGCGGTCGGCGCGTCGAGGCCTCGTGACTCGGCGCGCCGCGACGGACCTCGAGAATGTACGGCGAGCAATATTTCTTACTTGCCGCAATTCTCGTGGCGGGTCTCGCGGCCTGGTTCGATTGGCGGACCGGAGAGATCCCGAACTGGCTGAACTTCGGAGCCTTGGCCGTCGCACCGTTCGCCCACGCGGGCTTCGGAGTGGCGCGCGAGGGCTGGGGCGCGGCGGGGCAGGGATTCGCTTTTTCGATTCTGGGAGTGATCACATGCGGAGTGATACCGATCTTCTTGTATCGCTCCGGAGCCATCGGAGGAGGTGACGTCAAGCTACTCGGGGCCATGGGAGCGATACTCAGGCCGATGATCGGCATCGAAATGGAGATGTACTCGTTCATCGTCGCTGCGCTCTACGCCCCGGTGAGGTTGGCCTACGAAGGCAAGCTGCTGAAGACCCTGGGAAACAGCCTGTTGCTGGTCCGCAACGTGTTCGTCCCCAAGGCCAAGCGGCGAGAGCTCACGACCGAGATGATGTCGGAGCTCAGGTTCGGGCCTTCGATTTTCGTAGCGACCCTCATTGCGCTGCTTCTGCACTGGAGGGTCTGAACGCAAAGCAGTCCAAGAACGAGTGAAAGGAGGAACCAGCGTGAGCCGTCCCAGCCGTCAGCCGCAACGCGGCCTGAAAAGCGACAAGCGGGGCGCCGTCTACGTCGAGTTCCTCGGTGCGTTCTTCCCCATCTTCTTCGGGTTCTGGTGCCTGATGCAGTCGGTCGGCATCTATGCCGGCAAGCTAGTCACCATGAACGCCGCCTACCTCGGGGCGCGCGCCGCCGCCGTGGTGCTGCCCGACGACCCCAAGAACTACGACAAGGCGGGGATCGGCGAGTTCAAGGGGAAGCGCAAGGACGCCATCGAGCGCGCCGTGCAGATGGGGCTCGGCGGTAACCGCAGCTTGCTCTGGCCGCTCGCGCAGGTGACCTTGCGTGGGTCGGACGGCAAGGAAAAGAAGGCGTTCGGTCGCGAAGAGATCGTGACCGTGCGCGTCGAGGTCCCCTATCGCTGCCGGCTGCCGGTCGCGGACAAGGTCATCTGCGGGTTCGCGGGCATGACCACGGTCGCCGCCGAGGCCAAGATGGTCGTTCACGGAGCGGACTATGAATATCCTTGACCGCTTCCTCCGCTGGGTCGGGCGCCCCGGGCAGCGCGTGCGGCGCTGTGGCGCCGACCGCGGCGACCTGAAGAGCGATCAGAGCGGCGCCATCATGATCGCCGGCGTGTTCATGGCCGCGTTGCTCGCGGCCGGCGTCTTCTACGTGATCGGCATGGGCAACGCGATCGTCTATCGCGAGCGGTTGCAAGACGCCGCCGACGCCGTGGCCTACTCGTCCGCCGGCGTGCACGCGCGCGGCATGAACATCATCGTCTTCATCAACCTGATCATGGCGGCGCTGCTCGCGGTCTTGATCATGATGCGCATGCTGATCGTGATGCTGGGCATCGCCATCGTGGCCTGCGGCATCTGCATCGCGGCGACCGTGTTCTGCCCGCTCTCCGGCATCTGCGCCGCAGCGATGCAGCCGATGGTCAAGATCGAGCAGGGGCTGATCAAGGGGGCGAACAAGTACGAGAAGGTGCTGGACAAGGTCCTGCCGGCCCTGAGCGGCTTCCAGAAGGTGGTGGCCATCACCACGCCCTTCGTCGGGGCCTACAAGGGCAACAAAGTCTCCAAGCAGTACACCCCGCTGATCACCAGCGGCATGGCGCTCAGCCCGTCGCTGGTGCCCTTCGTGCCGTCGAAGAAGAAGCTCGGCTTGCCCGTGCAAGAGATGGAGTGGGACAAGTTCTGCAAGAAGAGCGCAGAGCTGGCGGTCGAGCACGGCATGTCCTGGATCCCGGGGTTCATCCGCAAGCCCCTGCAGTGGGCGGCGGGCGCCATCGCCGGCACCTTCAGCGGCTACTTCTGTGGCGGCGGTGGGGCGACCAACATCCAAGAGGTGATGGACAACAAGATCAACGAGCAGGTCAACGAGGGCTGCTCGAACCAGAAGAAGGACTGCGCCGACAAGGTCAAGAGCGGGAACAGCTACCCGCAGTGCACCGGTGACGTCGAGACAGACAAGAAGACCCCGTGCATGTCCAAGTACTGCACCGACCTGGGCGGCGGGCTCGGCGAGTTCAACACCGCCAACTGCAAGAAGGACGGGAAGAAGACCGCCGAGGACAAGATGAAGGACTCGGGCTTCGACCCGAAGGGCGGCGGCATCTCGAACACCAAGAACAAGACCCCCAAGGACATCTGGGAGGGCGCGGATCACGGCTCGATCTGGTTCCAGGTCTTCGGGTTCACCGGCGGCGACGAGAAGTGGCCGCGCAACGTGGACAAGGGCCTCGCCGTCGCCACCAAGACCGGGCAGATGCCCAAGGTCGAAGCGGGCTGGGGCAACTGGCGCTTCGCGCAGGCCGAGTTCTACTTCGACGACAAGGGCGCGTGGTCCGAGCTCAAAAAGGACTGCATGTGGAAGATGTACTGGCGCGCGCGCCTGCGGCGCTTCGCGGTCAGCGGCATCAACCTGGGGCAGCTCGGCCTGGGCAAGCTGTTCGACGTGATGAAGAAGTACGTCGACACCAAGTTCATCGACGGCAAGGTCAGCGGCGGGACCAGCATCATCCTGGGCGGCCTGGGGAAGGGGCTGTACGAAGAGCTCGCCGACAAGCTGAAGGACACCGTGGTGGGCGGGGTGGGCAAGGGCGTGGACTCGGCGCTCGACGGGTGGGTGATGCCATCGTGGGAGGTCATCCATTGAGCTCGCGTGAAGTTCTCGAGCGCGCCCGGGCCCGGCGTCGCCGGCGCGGTGCGGCCATGACCGAGTCGGCGATCATCGCGGCCTTCATGGTGATCCAGTTCGCCTGCCTGTGGGCGGCGGTCACCTTCCAGAAGGCGAAGATCGGCGTGATGGACGAGGCGCGGGTCGCGGCCTGGGCGACGGCCATCCAGTACTGCTCGGGCAGCGGCGACATCTCGGGCGACATCGGTCAGAACGTCGGCGACTCGGGGTCCGGCGCGGCCCCGGACATCAGCGGCGCGCAAGAGCAGGGCGGTTCGAGCTTCGGCCTGGGGAACGACGTGTTCAAGGACTCGGGGTATCCGACGGTCACCAAGACCCGCGATGCCAAGTTCCCCAACGTGATCGGAGGCAACTCGTACACGATGGTGGGCAAGATGCACATGCGGTGCAACGAGCCCAAGAAGAACGACAACGGAAAGAAGTACTTCTTGATCGCGCTGGGCGCCGGCGCGATCGGAGCGCTCATCGCGAGCTTGATCTGACGAGGACGAGATGGCGCGTTCGTACCAAGAAAGACGAGTCGGCCGCTCCTTCTGGGAGATGCCGCGCCGCGTGCTCTCGGTCGTCGCCACACCGCGGGTGCGTGGCGTGCTCCGGGTCGGGGCCTACCTCACGGTGGTCTCCCTGCTGAGCGCGGGTCTGGCGGCGCGCTCGGCCCACGGCAGCATCTCGGAGCAGGCGCTGGTCACCGGTCGTCAGCTGTCGAAGCTGGGCGAGTTCACCAAGTCGTCTGAGCGGCTGTCGCTCAACGGGCAAGCCCTCGACATCGCGAGTGCGACCACCAACCTCTCGATGAAGCAGGTGCTCGACAAGTTCGAGGGCCTCTGCAAGGAGGAGGGCGCCGTCCCGCGGGACCTGCGCGAGGTGCAGGGCGTGCTCACCGATCCGACGCTGGCCAAACAGGCCGAGCGGCTCAACTACGGCGTGATCCGCCAAGAGACCAAAGACGACGGCGTGATCGCCTGCGCGGTGAAGAACCCCGCTCGCGGCGAGCGTCGGTTCTGGGACGGGTTCGCCGCGTTCGCCGAGTCGTGGGACCTGGCCGAGATTGGGCTGCTCCGCTACGCCTACGTACGCAAGCTGGACGACGGGTCCACGCACGTACTCACGGTGTGGACCGACGGCTCGTTCAAGGTCAGCGCGATGGTGCCGCCGAGTGACGACGCCGACTCGCCGGGTGCCGACTCGCAGAACGTGCCGCGGCCGCCGAGCTCGGTGCGGTACCTGTCGGCGTCGGCCGAGGGGCGCCCCCACGGCATCCGCGTCTACGAGTCCAAGGCGTCGGCCAAGGAGATCCTGGCGGGGTACGAGAAGGACATGACCGCCAAGGGCTACGAGCAGGTGTTCATCGGCGAGGACGCGCCCGAGGCACGCTACTTCAGCCGCGGCGGCGTCGATGTCGTGGTCGTTGCGGACCAGAACGGCGACCGGACCCTGGTCTCGGCCCTCGAAACGCGCGGGTTCTGAGCGCCTGCCTTTCCGTGCAGTGGGCGGCCGTGCGTGCGGCTCCGACCTCGGCTCCGGGTTTTATCGCCCGGCCCCGCGCACTCGCCGTGCTAGATCTGACCGCCATGAAGGCCGGCTGGAGGATTCCATCTCTAGCAGAACGAGGCGATACTGAGGTTCGCGCATGAACAAGAGGGCGTTGCTCATTTCGCTCGTGGTCGGCGTGATCGGCGTCCTCCTTTTGCTGCTCTACCTTTCCCGCTTCGAGCAAGAGGCTTCCGGCGGCGAGCGCGTCCGGCTTCTGATGGCGGTCAAGGCGATGGAGCCCGGCGCGGCGATCGCGGAAGACCAGCTGACGACCCGTGAGGTTCCGCTCGCTTACGTCGAGGACCGCGCGGTCAAGGCGGTCGAGAAGCCGAAGGTCGTGGGCCTGCGGCTCGGGACCAAGGTCGAAGCCAGCCAGACCCTGATGTGGACCGACCTGGCCATCGCCGCCGACGAGCGCCGGGACCTGAGCTCGCTGGTGCAGCCCGGCGCCCGCGCCGTCTCGATCGTGGCCGAGAGCGGGGACAAGAGCTTCGCGATGATCCAGCCGGGCGACTACGTCGACGTGATCGCCAGCATGCCCGGCGAGGCCGACAAGCGAAACGCGGTCGTCTTGCTCCAGAAGGTGTTGGCGCTGGCGGTGGGGCTCGAGACCGCACCCGAGAAGATCACCGACACCAAGGACGAGAAGCGCGACATGGTGCTCACCCTCAGCGTCAGCCTGCAAGAAGCGCAGCTGCTCTCGCTGGCCTCGGAGCGGGGCAAGCTGCTGGTGGCGCTGCGCAACCCCGACGACCAGACCGTCCAAGACGGGATCCCCGACATGCCCTCTACCGCGCTCGAGGACAAAGTCATCCGCACCACCATCCAAGGGGCTCGCAAGCTGGGGCCCGTCGAGCTGAAGGCGAAGTGATGATCAAGCGACTAGCAACCTTCCTCGCGGCGAGCCTGATGTTGTGCGCCGCGCCCAGCTGGGCGCAAGACGAGGGCACCAGCGGGTCGCCCGACGCCGAGGGGCAAAACGAGCTCACCTTGGTGGTCGGCGAGAACAAGACCATCGCGGCTACCGGCGTGAAGAACTACTCCGAGGGCGTCAAGGGCGTGGTCGAGGTCAAGCTCACCACGGACAACGCCAAGTTCGTGGTCGCGGGCAAGAAGCCTGGCACCACCACGCTCTTGCTGATCAACAAGGACGACTCGACCACCACCTGGGTGATCAACGTGTTCGCGCGCTCGCCGGACGCGGTGCGGCGCGAGCTGACCCAGCTGCTCGGCGAGATGCCCGGCGTTCGGGTCCGCCGCGTGGGCGCGCGGTTCTTCATCGAGGGCGGCGTGGCCAGCGAGGGCGACGCCAAGCGCATCGAGAAGATCGCCGCGCTCTATCCCGGGCAGGTCGAGTCGCTGGTGGTGGCCGGCGGCGGCGGCGTCGCCGACCGCAAGGTCAACATCCGCCTCGACTTCTTCTTCATCCGCTACGACAAGACCTCGGGTTATGCCGTGGGCGTCGATTGGCCCTCGCGGATCGGCGGCCCCGGCGTGGTCGAGAGCCAGTTCACCTACGATTTCTTGGCGGGCACCACCACCACGGCCGAGGCTTCGGTCGTCAGCCAGCCGCTGCCGGCGCTGGACATCGCGTCCCGCCGCGGCTGGGCCAAGGTCCTCAAGCAGTCCACGGTGATCACCGTCAACGGCACCAAGGCCATGTGGGAGGCAGGGGGCGAGCAGAACTTCCCGATCTCTTCCGGGCTCAGCGCCAACATCAAAGAGATCACCTTCGGGACGAAGGTCGAGGTCCTGCCGCGACTCGACGAGCAGACCGGAGAGCTCGAGATCCAGGTCGACGCCGACGTCTCGGATCTGACCCCGCCGGTCGAGTCGACCAACCTGCCCGGCCGCAACGTCTCGAAGCTCAAGACCCTGGTTCGGCTCAAGCTCGGGCAGTCGCTCGTGCTCTCGGGCATCCGCTCGACCAACCGGCGCCACGACATCCGCGGCCTGCCCATCTTGAGCGAGATCCCGGTGCTGGGCGTGCTCTTCGGCTCGCATCGCGACTCGGCCGAGGACGTCGAGGGCGCCCTCTTCATCATACCCACGGCGGTCGAGTCGGTGCCGAAGCCCGCCATCGAGATCGTCAACGGCGCGCTCAGTCAGTTCGAGGAGTACTCGGGGGACATCGAGGCAGTGAATGCCTACAACAAGCGCCCCCAGCAGTGGCGCAAGGTGAACAAGTAACCCCGGACTTCCCCGGGGCAGACCCCGGAGCCGTCTGGCTGAGCGTCGGGTCATGAACGTCTTGGTCGTCATCGAGTCGCAGTCGGGGGGCAAGCGCACGATCCAGCTCCGCGCGAACGGCCTGTTGTCCATCGGTCGCGACCCCGAGTGTGGCCTGCGCATCAAGAGCGACCTGATCTCGCGCCAGCATGCGGTGGTCGAGTTCAGCGGGCAGGCGGTGCGCGTCGAAGACCGCTCGACCAACGGCACGCTGGCCGGCGATCAGCTGCTCCGCAAGACCAGCGTGTGGGTGCCGTTCGGCACGCCGATCGTGGTGGGGGACCACACGCTCACCTTCCAGAGCGCCGGGCCGCCGGTGCGCGACGACCTCGCGGACGGCACGGTGCGCGCCGGCTCGCAGATGCCGCCGCCCATGAACCGGCCCGCTGCCGGCCAGCCGCATCTCCCCGGGCCGCCCCCGATGCCGCCGCCTCCGCCGGCTCGGCCGCCCTTTCCGTCGCAGCCGCACCAGAGCGCGCCCCACCATCCCCCGCCCCCCCAGCCCGGGCAAGACCCGCGGGGGCGGCCGTCCCACCCGCCGCCTGCGCCGACCTTCGACACCACGCACCGGCCCGGCGGGGCCACAGTCGGCGGGGCCACCACTGGCCTGGGCGGCGCCACCACCGGCCTGGGCGGCGCCACCACCGTCGGCGGGCGGCGCAAGCGCACGCCCGAGCAAGAGGCGGTCAACGAGCTGCGGCGCGAGATCCATCGCCAGCTGCTCGAGCACCTCGACCTGGCGGCGATCAAGGCCAACCAGCTGGACGACCCGTCGATGCGTCCGAAGGTGATCTCGGCGCTGCGTCGGATCATCGAGCTGATGGGCGCTCGCATCCCGCAGACGGTGGAGCGCGATCGCCTGGTCGGCGAGCTCGCCGACGAGGCTCTGGGGCTCGGCCCCCTCGAGCACTTGCTGTCCGATCCCAGCGTTTCGGAAATCATGGTGGTCGACCCGGACACCATCTACATCGAGCGCAACGGAAAGATCGTGCTGTCCGAGCAGCGCTTCACCGACGACGAGCGCGTGCGGGCGGTGATCGAGCGCATCGTCACGCCGCTGGGGCGCCGCATCGACGAGTCTTCCCCGCTGGTCGACGCGCGCCTGAAGGACGGCTCCCGCGTGAACGCCGTGATCAAGCCGATCGCGCTGCGCGGCTCGGCCATCACCATCCGCAAGTTCGCCAAGGTGCCGCTGACGCTGGACAAGCTCTACGGCTACAAGGCCATCAGCCCGCAAATGGGCCGGTTTCTCACCCGCGCCGTGGTGAGCAAGAAGAACATCATCATCTCTGGCGGCACGGGCAGCGGGAAGACCACGTTGCTCAACATCTTGTCGGCGGCGATCCCCGACGACGAGCGCATCGTCACCATCGAGGACGCGGCCGAGCTGCAGCTGGCGCAGCCGCACGTCGTCTCGCTCGAGACCCGCCCGGCCAACATGGAAGGCAAGGGTGAGTACTCGATCCGTGACCTGCTGAAGAACGCGATGCGCATGCGCCCCGACCGCGTGGTCGTCGGCGAGTGTCGTGGTGGCGAGGCGCTGGACATGCTGCAGGCCATGAACACCGGCCACGACGGCTCGCTCACCACCACCCACGCCAACTCTCCCGCCGAGGCCCTCAAGCGCATCGAGACCTTGTGCCTGATGGCCGGCATCGACCTGCCCTCTCGCGCCGTGCGCGAGCAGATCGCCGCCAGCATCCACCTGGTCGTGCAGCAGTCGCGCTTCTCGGACGGCACCCGCAAGGTCAGCGCCGTCTCGGAGGTGGTGGGGCTGGACGAAGAGCTCAATTTCGAGATCATCCCGATCTACGCGTTCGTGCGCACTGGCACCGGCCCCAAGGGCGAGGTGCTGGGCGACTTCAAGGCGACCGGGTATCTGCCCAGCTTCTTGAACGAGTTCATCGTCAAGGGCCTGATCCCGGCAGGAGGGCCCTACCTGTGATCATCAGTCCCGAGCTCGTGAACAGCCTGCTCAAGTGGGCCGGCCTGCTCGCGATCTTCGTCGGTCTCTTGATCGGCGCGTGGGCCGCCCTGGCGGACACCGACGGCCCCGTCATGCGCTACTGGCAGCGCTACTGCGCGTCGCTGGAGCGCAAGTTGCGCCTGATGTTCATCTGGACCCCGGGCCAGCACATCGCCCTCGGCCAGGTCGTCGCCAGCGTGGTGGTGCTGGCGCTGCACGTCGGGATCGGCCTCGACCCGTATTGGTGGGTGATCATCCTGATCATCACCATCGCGCCGTCTCGGTACATCGAGCAACTCCGCAAGCAACGCGTCGAGCGCATCGAGGACCAGATCGACGGGTTCCTCACCGCGCTCGCCAACTCGCTCAAGGCCACGCCCAGCGTCGGCAACTCGTTCATCAGCGTGCAGCCGCTCTTGCCCTCGCCGATTCGCGAAGAGATCGAGCTGTGCGTGAAAGAGATGAAGGTCGGCAGCACGCTGGACCAGGCGTTGCTCAACATGGGGGGTCGCATCAACAGCCGCCAGCTCGACACCGCCCTGTCGGCGGTCTTGATCGGGCGGCAGCTGGGCGGTGACCTGCCGCGCATCTTGGACACCACCGCGCAGACCATGCGCGAGATGATCCGGCTCGAGGGCGTGGTGAAGACCAAGACCGCCGAGGGCAAGGCCCAGCTCTGGGTGCTGGGCGCGTTCCCGTTCATCTTCGCGGTGGTGCTCTCGACCATGGAGCCGGGCTTCTACGACCCGCTCAAGAAGCCGGTGGCGGGCTGGGCCATCGCCGCCGTCGCCGGGCTTTCCTGGCTGGTGTCCATTCTGCTCGCGCGCAAGGTCTTGTCGGTGGACATATGAGAATCAGCTACCTCGAGATCCGCTACCTGGTGATCCTGCTGCTCTCGGCGGCCGCGGCGATCGCGGTGTACGCCGTGGCCAGCGCCCCGTCGCGGGTCGCCAGCCGCCTCGGCATGCGCGGCCTCAAGCGTCAGCGGGCGCTCGAGAAGAACGAGCAGTGGCGACAGATCGAGCCCCTGGTCCGCTGGTTGGGTGTGCGTGTCAGCGGGCTCTTGACCGACGACCAGCGCAAGGCGCTCGACAAGCAGCTCTCGCTCGCCGGCGACTACCTCGGTATCACCGCGGAAGAGTACGTCGGGCTGAGCATCCTGTCGTTCATCGGCGGCGTGTTCTTCGGTCTCGTCGCCGGGTGGCTCACCGGGATGGGCGTCGTGATGCTGATCATCGTCGCCCCGCTGGGTGGCGCGCTCCCGTACCTGCAGGTGTCGAGCGCCGCGACGCTGCGCATGAAGCAGGTCAATCGCAACCTGCCCTACGCCGTCGACCTGCTCGCCCTGGCGATGAGCGCGGGCAAGGACTTCCCCGGTGCGGTCCGCCAGGTGGTCGAGAAGTCGAGCGACCCGGACGACGCGCTGATCGAGGAGTTCAGCCGCATGCTGCAAGAGCTGGGCATCGGGCGCACCCGCAAGCAGGCGCTCTTGGGCTTCGCCGAGCGCGCCCCGATCGAGACCGTCCAAGAGTTCGTCAACTCCGTGGTCCAAGCGGAAGAGAAGGGCAACCCCCTGGCCGACGTCCTGCAGATCCAGGCGGGGATGTCGCGCATGCGACGCTCGGTGCGAGCCGAGCAGGCCGCGGCCAAGGCCGGCGTGCAGATGATCGGCCCGCTGGCGCTGCTCTTGCTCTGCATCATCGCGTTGATCCTCGGCCCAATGTTCCTCAAGCTCGCTGCTTCCGGCGGTGAAACCTGATGCAAGCGCTCAAGTTCGATATTCGCCATCCCGACGGCCGCACCGAAGAGCTGCGCATCGACTCCGATCGCGCGATGATCGGCAGCGGCGCCCACTGCGAGATCCGCCTGGGCATGGACCAAGCGGGCGTCGAGCACGTCGCGATTCAGCTCACCCCGGCGGGCATCTTCGCCGACGCCCGCTCGTTCCAGCCCCCGCCCACCATCAACGGAAGTCCCTTCACCCGCACGCAGATCGTTCCGGGCTCGGTGCTGGGGGTGGGCTACACCCAGATCGTCGCCACCGTGATCGAGGTGGCGGGGGCCGACGGGGCCCAGCAGAAGCCGGAAGAGAAGACCAGCCCGCTCACCCTGCTGCTCGCGCTGATCGTGATGCCGCTGGCGCTCTACATCATCTTCCAGGACGACCCGAACGACGGGGTGGGGCGAGCGCCCCAAGAGATCCCCGAGCTCTGGGGTCCGCCCGTCACCCAATGCCCCCAGGCGGGGCGCGAGGGCGCTCAAGCGAAGGCGGTCGAGCTCTTCACCAAGGCAGCCTCGAAGCAAGAGCGGCGGCCGTTCTACGTGCCGGACGGCGTCCAGGCCGTCCCGCTCTACGAAGAGGCAGCAGTGTGTTTTCAGGTGGCGGGTGACGCACAGCGGTCGAAGCTGGCCGGCACCCTGGCCACCAAGCTTCGGGCCGACGTGGCGGAGGACTTCCGCACGCACCGTGTCCGGCTCGAGCACTCGCTCTCGACGCGACGCTTCGAGACGGCCCAGCGAGAGGTGCGGGTGCTGCTCGCCTTCTTGCAGGGCAAAGAGGGTGAATACGTGGAGTTCTTGTCGCTCTTGGAGCGCAAGCTGCGCATCAAGTACGGCGATCAGAGCAAGAAATAGGGATGAACTGCGCATCGTGCATCTGCCTGTTGGGTCTCGCGCTCGCACTGGGTGCTTGCGCGCCCACGCGTGGCGACAAGATGCGCGAGGCCGAGCGAACCGTCCGCGCGGAGCAGACCAAGGAGAAGCTGCTCGAGCGTGGCAAGTTGTTCGCCCGGGTAGGGGACTACACCCGGGCATCGCAGTATCTGACCGCAGCCCTGGACGCGGGCGCGAAGCCCGACGACGTGTTGCCGGTCTTGATGCGTGTGTACGTGGTGAGCGGTCGCTATCGCACCGCCATTCAACTCGGTGAGGAAGAGCTGACCAAGTACCCCGAGAAGCACGCCCTGCGGTTCCTGGTCGGCACGCTGTACGCCGCGGTCGGGCGCTCGGACATGGCTCGCGAGCACCTGGAGCGGGTACTGGTCGCGAGGCCCAAGCACGCGGGCGCTCACTATGCGATGGGCGTCCTCTTGCGCGACGGCGAGAACGACCCGGTTGGCGCGGACCAACACTTTCGTGAATACCTGAAGCTCGAACCCACGGGCGCGCATGCCGAAGAGGCACGCGGCTCGCTGCTCAAAGAAGTCCCGTGATCCCCCAAGAAATCTTCGAAGAAGCGCTGCTCGAGTTCTTCGCGCCGGTGCGGCCGTTCCTCGACGACCCCAAGGTCAGCGAGGTGATGATCAACGGGCCGAACCAGGTGTTCATCGAGAAGGGCGGCAAGCTCGAGCTCACGAACGCACGCTTCGAGAACACCGAGGCGCTGATCGCCGCGCTGCGCACCGCGGCGCAGTTCGCCGGGAAGTTCGTGGACGAGACCCGGCCCATCCTCGAGGGGCGCATGCCCGACGGCTCGCGTCTGCAGGCCATCATCCCCCCGGCGGGCCCGGGCGGCCCGTTCATCGCGATCCGCCGCTTCTTCAAAGAGACGCTGACCGTCGAGCTCCTGATCCGCTTCGGGTCGATGGGTCAAGACGCCGCCGACACCCTGAAGGTGCTGGTCGAAGCCAAGCTCAACGTGATCATCGCCGGCGGCACGGGCAGCGGGAAGACCAGCATGCTCAACGCGCTCTCGTCGTTCATTCCGGATGGCGAGCGCATCGTAGTGATCGAAGATTCGAAGGAAGTGCAGCTCCAGAAGACGCACGTGGTCCAGCTCGAGGCCCGCGCGCCGGACCCGAAGGGGCGCGGCGCCGTGACCATCCGCGACCTGTTCAAGGCCACGTTGCGCATGCGTCCCGACCGGGTGGTGATCGGCGAAATCCGCGGCGGCGAAGCCCTCGACATCGTGCAGGCCATGACCAGCGGCCACGGCGGTTGCATGGGAACTTGTCACGCGACCTACCCGCGCGACACCATGACCCGCCTCGAGACCATGTGCATGATGAGTGACATCGACATGCCGCTGCCCGCGATGCGCGCCCAGCTGGGGTCGGGCATCAACATGATCGTCCAGGTGGCGCGCCTGCAAGACGGCTCGCGCAAGACCACGCACATCACCGAGGTCCTGGGCTACGACGCGGACACCGGCAAGTACCAGATGCACGACATCTTCGCGCGGCAGTATCACGGCCTCGGCCCGAACGGCGAGATCGTCAGCGAGTTCGGCCCCACCGGTAACATCCCCCACTGCGAGGAGCAGCTGCGCGAACACGGTGTGGAATTGCCACCCGTGATATACGATGCTGCGCGGCGACGCGGAATCGACCCAAACCATCGTGGCCACGGCTAATCTCAGAATCAAGCTGAGCGGAGGCTCCAGCGACCGGGCCGAGGTCGACCTCGCGGCCGGCACGCCGGTGGACGCCTTCAGCGTCGGCAGCGAGGGCGGTTGGAAGGTCAGCGCGCCCGGCGTGAACGCCGTCCACGCCTATCTGTTCTTCGACGGGACCACGCTGTTCGTCGCGTGCGCCGCCGGCTCGATCGTGCAGCTTGGCGCGACAACGGTCGGCACCGACTGGAAGCCGGTGAGCGCCCCCGCCACCATCAACCTGGGGTCGGCTGCGTTACAGGTCGCGGTGGCCGGCGCAGCGCCGGCCGCTCGGGCCGCGCCCGCCGCGAAGCCCCAGCCGGGCGTCGCGCCCGCGGCACGCCCGCAGTCGGCGCCGGTTCAACGTCCGCAGGCCAGCGCCGCGCCGGCCGCGCGTCCGC
>JACPVJ010000046.1 GCA_016191785.1 Myxococcales bacterium
CTCGGCCACGTCACCGTGCCGCCCCCTGCGCCCGACGCGGCCGAGCAGTCGCTGCCGCACTGAAGTCGCGCGTCCCGTCACGCCGCGAGTATCGTTTCAGCCGAACTGCCCCTCAAGAACGGGGTCCGTGCTCCGGATACTCACCTGCCACCCGCTCTTGGAGCCAGGCCGAGTGCGGCGGCCCGAGCGGCACGCCGCTTGGCCACCCGAGCGGCCTTCTGCTCGACGGTGAGGGCCTTGTACCTCTGCTTGTCGTAGAGGCTCTTTCGCTCCTTGGCGACCTTGGCGTTCTGGGAGATCCAGGCGCGGAGACGGTCGTACGTCCTCCACTCAGGCGTCCGATAGAATGCCCTCAGCCATGTTGGTGGATACCGCTTCGGATCATCTTCAATCTGAAGCCTGAACGTGCGCCACATGTCCCGGACTTCGACGAAGGGACGACACTCGTCGAGGCCAACGTCTTCCGGAGGAATGGACGGGCCGAGCAGCCTCATGGCCTCAAGGAGTGTCGCGAGTGGAATGCGGTACCCACGCCGAAACGCCGCCATGCGCTCCAGGGAAATGAACGGCGGCTGCTCATGACGACCGCGGCTGCTCATGACGACACATCGTACTTCCCTGGGCACATGTCGCAGCCGTTGTCGTCGCAATGTTCGCATTCTGGCGTATCGACGATGACGTCATCGTCGCCCATGCGCCCGAGAGGATCGTTTGCCTGGCGCTCGCACCACTGGTCGTAGGCGTCGTCCTGGATTTGGACGATGTCTTCGCAGGGTGCGATTGAGTGTTGTCGCGAGCGCTTCTTTCCAGTCGGTGTATACCTAGTTTTCGAGATCATCACGTTCTCCGCCGGCCCCGCCCGCAGCCTGTGGACATTGAGCAGCGGACGGGGCCGAGTGCTTTTCAGGGGGTAGGAGTGGTTGGCGCCAGGTCCAACATGAATCCCTCTCCACCAGGAGAGCGGCAGAGCCAGCGCTCCAGATAATCAACTTGCCCCACGTTGTAGTGCTCCACGAATACGCACTCGCAGTCGAGCAGCGTGTCCCACCCGATGGCCTTCGCGGCCTGCTTCCAGGAGATGTCGCGGTGCGGCGTTGCTCCGGCCTTCCGGGTTGCCGTCATCAGGCCGTGAAGCTCTCTCAGTGTCTTCTTCATCGGCCGCTCTCCGTGTTGGGCCGGGCCGAGTGCTGGCTGGGGTTAGGCTCTGTGGTGGTACTGAGCCACGTTCTCAGGTCATCCACTGGGACCCTGACGACGCGCCCTCGACGGACACAGGGTGCTCCCTGACCTATCCATCGTCTAATCGTCTGAGGGTTCACTCCATAGAGGGAGGCTGCCTCCGCAACTGTGATGTACTCGCGGAGACTGAGAGCGGCTGACGTCGTGTCCATGCCGCATGTGCTATCCGACCAGCACCCTCGTGGCCAGCTATGGAGCCGGACAACTTTGTCCGGGACTACTTCTTGACTGCAAGGCTCTTGCGCACGTGCTCCCCGCTTGCTCCTGCCATCAAGGCCGCAACATGCTCATAGAACTTCCCTCTGCGATTTCCGAGCGCCATCACGGCGGCCTTAACGGCTGCGGGGCTGTTCTCGATTGAGCAGTATGGGGCGATCTCCATCGAGATGGAGTTGAGTACGCTCTCTGAGTTCTCGCCTGCTTCGAGGACTTCCGCACTCCGGCGTCTCAGTATCTCCGCGACCGCACGATGCGAACCCCTTTCGATTGGCTCGCGTTTGAGCGACAACAGCGCCGCCGCCGCATCCTCCAGGTCACGGTCTTCCCGCGTGTGATGGGCGTTTTGGATCGGCATGGCGGGATCGGCTCGCTGGTCCTCGACTTCGACTTCTACTCCGACCCTCCGGAGCCGTTCTCGGGCGGCTGGGCTGGCCACGACATCCTGCACGACAACGTATCGAGCTGCCCTTCGCACCATCATCGCCGCAAGCCCCAAGAACGTCCGTGGTGCCGCCGCTTGCCCAGGGATCAGGCGCTCGATGGCTTCGATGGCGGTGACGATATCCTCAGTCGGCGTGGGCATCACCCAATTGTGCGCCTGAGCATCTGAGAGTCAACACGGGAGCCGACTAGAGTACGACGGTCTGTCTCCGTTCATGTCGTGGCCCTGGGCCGCGAGCGTGGCCGGTTCATCGACCCAGATGCGTGAGGAGTGGTGGTCCGCGAAAATCTCTAGGAATGCTGGACCGCGATGCGATCTTCCTGTGATCTCAGGCGGCTGGTGCTAGACAATCGACAAGGTGCGATTGCCATGACACTACACGTGATCCGAGCGATGGCCTGTCCGGTGAGAGCCGCCATATACGGTCGCCTGGGGTCTGAGGGCCGCCGCGTGGGCGAGGTGGCAGCGGAGGTTGGTGTCGCCCAGAGCACGGCGAGCTACCACATACGGACCCTGAGAGAGGCCGGACTCGTCGAGCCGTGGTGCCGGCGGTATCGGTGGACTCAACGCCGCTGGTTCCTTGTGGAAGCTCGACCTGGAGATGAAGTCTGGGTGGGCCACAAGGGTAGCTCTGGCGGCTCAGGCAGCTCAGCCAAGTGAGCTAGCTCACCTCACTCGACCCACCAGCCTGAGTCGGTTGCCCGGCGCCGTGTCGCGGACAAAGGTGTCCGGGAGTCGGGGTTGTCGTGCGAGTCGTGGCTGGTCAGGATGGGTCTGCCTGAGTTGGGTCGGTGAGTTCACCGAGGCGGCTCCGGTAACTCACCTCGAAGGGTCAAACGGCCATGGCCGACATGCGCACGCTGTACGTTGAGATTCCTGCATCCTTGCATAGGCAGCTCCGAGTTCGAGCTGCCGAACAGGAGCGACTGCTCCGTGATGTGGTCGCAACCGCTTTGGCCGCCTACCTGGATGCGCCGGGGACCAGTCCGCAAGGCAAGGTGAGGCAACCCGACCCCCTCAAGGAGCCGACCGAGCCCAACCGACCCAGGAACCCCAAGCCGCCCCATCAGCCCCCGGCAACGACCGGCCCTGGGTCACGTGGGTACGTGGCTCCCGTTCGACCTGCCGACGTCGAGCCCGACGACGAGGTTGGGGAGCTTCCTGTGGCCACTGACGACGAGAACCCGTTCGAGGGCATGACCGATCTCCTGCGTGAGGAGAGTTGAATGCCACGCATCAGGACGCCATGGGATCGACCCCCTGAGGTTAATCCGGAGTCTCCTGCGGCGTACTCCGAGCAAAACGTGGACAACCCCGACCTGACCAGCATCGGAGACCCCGTCGCACCCGCACCCCCGCCGGGGGATCGGCCGGAACCCAGGGCTCGATTCGAAGCCCGCATCCGGAAGGACGGCTCGGTGGTGATTCCCACCGAGATGATCGCGCCGGTCATGTCGTCCGTCCTCGGCTGGTGGCGAGATCAGCCAGACACAGGTTCGCAGACTCCTCCGTCGTCCGCAGATCCCCCGGGTTCTGGTCCCCCGGATGGGTACGTCGATCAGAACGACTCTCGGATTCCGAAGCGGATCTACCTCCGTCTGGCACGGGAGAACGCCTTTCCATCCAGCAAGGTTGGCAAAAAGATCCTGGCCAAGTGGTCCGATGTCGAAGCGGCCTTGGTTGCTCGCCGTCGAAAGCCGCGCAGCCGTATCGAGCCGCAAGCCACCGACGACCTCGATCAGATCCGCCGTGACATGGGCCTGGTTCCTCGCGGAGGCCGCTGATGCCGCGCCCGGCGACAGGTTCGATCTACCAGAGCGCTGGGAAGTGGTTCGCCGCGATCACGATTCAGAAGAAGAAGCACCACTTCCCCCTGCCAAGTTGCTCAACTTCGGCACAGGCCGACGCACGTCGTGAACGGATTGCTACTCTGGCACTTCGGCTTCGAGCCGCCGGGCACACCGAGATCATCGAGACCGTGTGCCGCCAAGTCGCGCAGGCTGACGAGTCGCGCCTCCCAGCCGTGATTCAGCTCGCCGAGGGGCTGCTTGCCGGCACGGAGAAACGAGCCCCAGCCCGCCCTGCGGAGCCCGGTGGCCTTCGAACCGGGGCTCAGCTCACCGTGCGCGAGTTCGGAGAACTGTGGACTTCAAATCAGCTTGCCCGGCGGTACAGACGGCGGGTCAAGGAGATCGACCACGCCGACAACATCGGGCGCTTGGAGAAGCACGTCTACCCGGTCTTCTTCGACGGCAAGAGGATCGGGGACACCTTGCTCGCTGACTTTACGCTTGACCACGCTGATCACGTCCTGGCCCAGCCTACGATCCCGGACGGCTCGCTGAGGCATGTCGGCCAAGTCATGCACCGGATCTTCAAGCTGGCCGTGTACCCCGCCAGGTTGCTGGAGCGCTCTCCGTTTCCGCCTGCTTGGTTGCCAGAGGCAAACCCCGAGCGGGCGAGGAGCTACCTCTTCCCTATCGAGGACTCGGTGTTGATGGGGCACGCACCGATCCCGCTGGTGAAGCGGATCTACATCGGGATCTCGAACCGAGAGGGGCCACGTCGGGGGAACCTAATCGTGCTGGAGTGGCCGGACCTTGTGCTCGACTTCGAGGACGGTGCTGGCTACATCCTGCTCGATCGCACGAAGAGCGGTCGGGACGGAAAATGGCAACTCGATCCCGGGACAGCCGAGGCTTTGCGTCGCTGGCGGCTCCTCTGTCCGTCCGAGCGGTGGGTGTTCCCGGCTGTCGCAGTTCCCGCTGCACGACGGATCTCTCGCACGGACCGGCCCATGTACGTGCAGCAGCTCGGGTCCGAGCTTCGAGCATGGCTTCAGGAATGCGGGGTCAAGCGGCAGAAGCTCTTCGAAACCACCAAGCACCGCATCCGTCTCCGAGCGCACGACCTCCGTGCAACCTTCGTCACGCTGGCCCTGGCGAACGGTCGCCCGGAGGCGTGGGTGATGCAGCGCACGGGGCACACCACGTCGGCCATGCTGAATCGGTACCGCAGGGACGCGGAGTCGATCATGGAGCTGAACCTCGGGTGGTTCACGCCCTTGCACGAGGCCATCCCGGAGCTTGCAGCGATGGCCTCCGATTCCAGTCAGAACGGCGAATCGCCGGTTGAAAAGCCGGTGACCTCTGGAACCGACGATTCAATCCGGTGCGAGGACTCCGAAAAGGATCGTGTTCTCCACTAGGTGCACGAGAAAGGACTTGAACCTTCACTCCCTCTCGGGAACCGGAACCTAAATCCGGCGCGTCTGCCAATTCCGCCACTCGTGCGTACGGGGTGGAGTCTCGCGCAATCGCGAGGGTTTCGCCACTGGCTTCGCGCAGCCGCCGACGGCGGCGTTGCCGGGCCACGCGCGTCCGTGCGAACCTCGCGTGGAGGGAGGCGGGCATGACGAAGTGGTTCCGTGGCGTGAAGAGGGCGCTTGCGGTGTCCGCGGGCCTCAGTGTGGTCGCCTTCGCCGGCTGCGTGGAGGTCGAGGCGCCGACGGGCAAGGTCGCCGTTCAGTGTCACGCCGGCACCACGGCGTGCAGCGGGAAGTGCGTCGACCTGGGAACCGACGGGAAGAGTTGCGGCGCTTGCGGCGAGGTGTGCGCCGCGGGCCTGGTCTGTGCGTTCGGCGCCTGCCAGCCCTCGTGTCCCGCGTCGACCACGGAGTGCGGCGGGGGCTGCATCGAGGTCGAGTGGGACAACTCCCATTGCGGCGGGTGCGGCCGGGCCTGCGGCGAAGGCGAGATGTGCGCCCAGGGCAAGTGCGTGAAGAAGTGCCCCGAGCCGTGGGCCGCGTGCGACGGCCGCTGCGTCGATCTGGACTCGGACCCCGAGAATTGCGGGGCGTGCCTTTCGGCCTGCGCCAAGGGCGAGACCTGCAACGGGGGAAAGTGCGTGCTGGTGTGCACCGGGACCGCGAGCAAGTGCGGCTCGAAGTGCGTCGAGCTCGACTCCGACAAGGAGAACTGCGGCGCCTGCGACCAGGCCTGCCAGACCAAAGAGCTGTGCGCCAAGGGCAGCTGCGTGCCGTCGTGCCCGTCCGATCTGCTCGAGTGCGGCGGGGGCTGCATCGACCCGCGCACCAACCCCAAGCATTGCGGTGCCTGCGGCAACGCCTGCGCCGCCACCGAGAAGTGCGCCGCCGGCAGCTGCCAGTGTAACAGCGTGTGCGGCACGAGCTGCGTCGACACCCAGAGCGATCCGCAACACTGCGGCGGCTGCGGCAAGGCGTGCGCCAGCACCCAGATCTGTGCCTATGGCGTCTGCACCTGCAAGGCCGGCGTGGCCAAGTGCGGCACCAAGGTCTGCCCCGACTTCATGACCGACCCCGACCACTGCGGGACTTGCGGCGCCGCCTGCGCGACCAACGCGGCCTGCGTCGGCGGCAAGTGCGAGTGCCCGGTCGGGCACACCCAGTGTGGCGAGAGCTGCGTGAACCTGCTGACGAACCCCCAGCACTGCGGCGAGTGCGGCAAGGTCTGCCCCAGCTACTACTACGGAAGCACCTTCGTCTGCAGCGCCGGCAAGTGCGGCTGCCCCACCGGCAAGGTGCAGTGCGGCAACGAGTGCGTGTTCATCGAGACCAACGCGAGCCACTGCGGTGCTTGCAGCAACAAGTGTCCCTTGGGGGCCAGCTGCACCGGCGGCAAGTGCGCGTGCCCGACCAACCAGACGGATTGCGGCTCGGCCTGCAAAGACTTGCAGTCGGACGCCAAGAACTGCGGCGCCTGCGGCAAGGCCTGCGGCGCGAACGAGTCGTGCGTTGCCGGCGCCTGCGCCTGTGCCGCGCCCTCGGGCGTGTGCGACGGCAGCTGCACCGACCTCGCTTCGGATGCGAAGCACTGCGGCGCTTGTGGCGTGGTCTGCCCCGTTCTGTCGGGCGGCGTCGCCTATTGCCTCTCGGGCACGTGCTACTGCCCGCTCCCCTACGTGGCTTGTGGTGGCAGTTGCGTGAACCTGCAGACGAACCCGAAGCACTGCGGGAAGTGCGACGCCGCGTGCCCGGTCGGGCAGGCGTGCGCGAGCGGGAAGTGCGGGTGAGCGCGCTCTGCGTCACAGCACGAGCGGCGTGCGCCCCGCCAGCACCACGTCCCACCAGCGGAAGGTTTGTGCCAGCACGTGGTCGAGCTGCCAGGTGCCGCTGTCGATCGAGTCCCCCTGCTTGCGCGGCGCGGGCCGCATCGGAGCGCCGGGCAAGCAGAACGCCGCCAGCGACGAGCTCTGCAAGAGGTGCAACACGCCGTCGGACCAGCCCGCGCCGGCGTAGGCGATCACCGACGGGATGCGCAGGGCCTTCAGGTCGGCGAGGGCGTAGGGGATCTTCTCGTCGGTCGTGCCGCTCGAGTCCTGGTACTTGCACTCGAGCGCCAGCGACTCGCCGGTCGCCGGCAGCACCACCAACAGGTCCACTCGCCGTTGCTTGCCAATGATGCTGGTGCCCAGGCTCACCTCTTCATAGAGGTGCAGCCCGCGCCCTCCGTAGGCCGACAGCAGGTACTGCGCGACCAGCCTTCGGTACTGGTTTCCGGTCATCGCCGGGCCGCATCGTAGCGGCTGTCGTCGCTGCGGGCACCTGCTTCGAGCAGGCGCTGTCGTGCTGCCGTCACGGCTTGGTCGAAGATGTCGGCGCCCAGGAAGTGGCGGCCGAGTCGGGTGGCGGCGACGCCCACCGAGCCCGAGCCTGCGAACGGGTCGATCACCAGATCGCCGGGCGAGCTGCTCTGGCGCACCAAGAGCTCGGACACCGCCACGGGTTTCTCGGCCGGGTAGCCCCCGCGGACGCGGGGGTGTCGGATCACGTCGGCCACCGACAGGTCTGCGAGCTTCCGCTTGCCCTTCTCGAAGAACAGGATGAGCTCGTGGCGTGAGCGATAGTGGTACCCCATGCCGATCTGCTCCTTGTCCCAGATGAGCGCCTTCCAGAACTTGAAACCTGCCGCCTCGGCCAGGGGCTTCACGACGAACAGCGTCTCTTGATCACAGAACAGGTAAAGGTGGCTGTTTCGCTCGAGCACGCGATACAGCTCGGCGAGCAGGGCCGGGAAGCGCGCGTTGGGGAAGATTCGGAACCAGTCGTTGTGGCTGGCGCGGCTGTGCTTCAGGCGCGTGGTGGTGCCGACCGCACGGTGCTTCTCCAGCGACTCGTAGGCCGGGTCGGTGACGGCCAGGCCAACGCTGGAGTCGGCCAGAGTGCCCAGCCAATCGACGGCGTCGGCCGGGTCGATGCGGAACGATGCCGCGTCGCAGCGTGGCTCGGGGGCCGCGCCGGGGGCGACCAGGCGAAACCTGCCATGGTCGTCGAAACCGCCATCCGTCATGCCCTTGGTCATACACTGGCCGGGTGTTTAGGCGGAAGTCTCCGCCGCCAGAGCTCGGACGTTGTTCGTCCCGGTGGGGCCCCGGGCTGCCTGCCCGTGGCGCTTCCTGTTACCCTGATGGTGCGGCGGTGCGCGCAGCGCGCCCCAGGTGTCCATGAGCGACCCCAACGATCCGAAGGACAAGGCGCCCGAGAGCGACTGGGGGGAGGACACCTTCACCGAGACCAGCCCGCTCGCCAAGCGCTGGGCGCGGGTCGTGAGCCAGGCGTCCGAGCCGCCGCTGATCCCCGCGATGCCGACGCCGCTCGAGGCCAGTCAGCACGTCGGGCGCTACCAGCTAGTCACCCAGATCGCCAAGGGCGGCATGGCCGTGGTGTGGCTGGCTTCGCGGCTGCGTCGCAGTGGCGAGCGCGAGGTGGTGGCGCTCAAGACGCTCTTGCCAAACTTGTCGGCCGACCTGGCGTTCGTCCACATGTTCCTGGACGAGGCGAAGCTGCTCTCGGAGATCCGACACCCCAACGTGGTGGCCATCCGCGACGTGGGCATGCACGGCGACATCCCGTTCGTGGCACTCGAGTGGGTGGAGGGCGACTCGCTCAGCGCGTTGCTCCGGGCGCTGAGCGCCAAAGGCAGAGAGGTGCCCCTCTCCATCGCTCTGCGCATCGTCGGCGAGGTGTGCCTGGGCCTGCACAACGCCCACGAGCTTCGCGATGCCAAGGGCGAGCTCGTCAACCTGGTGCACCGCGACGTGTCCCCAGCGAACATCATGCTCAGCTCGTCGGGGGACGTGAAGCTGATCGACTTCGGTGTCGCGAAGGCGTCGGAGCGCTTGGCCGAGCAGACCCGCACCGGGGTGCTCAAGGGCAAGGTCAGCTACATGGCGCCCGAGCAGGTGCTGAGGCTGAGCCCCGATCGACGTACCGACATCTGGGCCGCCGGCGTGGTGCTGTATCGCCTGATTTCCACCCGCTTGCCCTACGAGGGCGACATCGCGACCATCGTCCGGCAGATCAAGTTCGGTGAGCCGTTGCCGCCGCTCCCGGCCAGCACCCCGCGCCCGGTGGCCGAGATCGTGCACCGCGCGATGTCGCGCGAGCCGGCCGATCGCTTCCAGACCGCTGCCGACATGCGACGCGCCATTCAATACGCCTACGCCGAGGTGTGCGCTCCGGTGCCGAAGGACCAGTTCGCGGGCTTCGTGGTGTCGAACCTCGGAACGGTGATTCAGGAGCGTCGCGCCGCGCTCGCCAAGGCGCTGGGCCGTCCGGTGGGCTAGCTGTGCGCCAGCGTTGCTCTCGGGCGGGTCGTCGCTTCTCTCACTCGACGACGGGGACGCCGCTCTGGGAGACCGCCGCTGGTCTCGGGATGGAAACGCCGAAGTCGCGCGCACAGAGGCCCCGGAGGTCGGTCGTCGCGGCGTACTTCGTCTGGTCCGCGTCCACGACGAAGTGTGGGTAGACCAGCCGGGCGTCGGCCACGTCGTTGCAAAGCTTCGTGCACCCGGCAGTCTCCTCGGACTTCGCCTGCGGCGCCCCGCACGCCGACTCGATCTCGTTCAGCACCGTGGAAAAATGCAGGGTCTCGTTGGCGGCGGAGTCGTCCTTGCCGCGCACGAGCGGGTTGTAGTTGCGATCGCGACCGAAGGTCTCCCTCCGGTACGTCTGGAGGCAATTCTGGGCGAGCGTGACCCGTTGAGCGAGATCAGGCTGCCCCTTGAAACGCTTGGTACACTCGGCCTCGACCGCCTCGTGGGGCGACTTCTTGCACGCCAGGAGCGAGGCCAGGATCAAGGCCGCAAGGGCGAGTTGCGGGGGGCGGCTCACCTTCACCATGCCCCTTCTACGGCTGCCGGGCGGTGGGCTTGAGTTCCTGGCCCGCCGGCACTGGGCGATCACCAGTCTTGGTCTTCCTCTGGCTGGGCCCCGGCGGGACCGCCCAGCTTGCGAGCGGGGCCGGGGTTACCGACCTTGCAGGATTTCTCTCCGGCGATCAGCGAGCGGCCGTAGGGCACGCCCTTGCTGGCCGGTTGCACGTAGACCTGGCCGTCGCCGATCGGCTTCGGGATGATCGCTCCGCCGGTCAGGGGGCGACCGTTGCGCGCATTCTCGATGGTGACGATCACGTCGTCGCCCGACTGCTTGTACCCCCAGTACGACGCGCCCAGGCTCTCGGGCTTCGCGCCGGCGCAGGCGATGCCCTCGGAGCTGACCGCGATCACGAGCTGGGTCTCGGCATCGATGGTCGGCGCGGCCCCACTCCACTTGAACGCGGGGTCCGCGGGGCCGCCCAGCGACACGGCCAGGCAGCTGCACACCGCGGTGCGCTTGTCGGGCGAGAGCGTCAGGTCGTGGCGCGCGCCGACCAGCGCGTACTCGCCGGTTCCCGCGGCCTCGGGCTCGCCTTGAACCGGCGGCTCGTCGTCGAAGTCTTCGCCGGCCTTCTTGCCGGTGTTGAGGTTCGCGTTGGCGCTCGCCTGCACCCGGCAGCCCGTCGCGACCAAAGCCAGGGTCGCCATCGCAATCAGCAGAGTCCGCACGGCAAAAGCCTGGCACCTCTCTCCGGGCCGGGGCAACTCTTGCGTGGCTCTTGGCTGGGACCGGCCGGGGCCGTACCCTCCCGGGGGATGGATTTCGACGCTCTCCGGGCAGAGCTCGCCGTGTCGCCGGCCCTGGTGGCGCAGGGGCGTGTGCGTGCGGTGACCGGCCTCTCGGTTCGTTTGGCCCTGCCCGGCGCCCGGGTCGGCGACGTGGTGGTGCTGAAGCGTCGCGGTGCGCCGCTCCAGGCCGAGATCGTCGGCTTCGATCAGGGCGAGGCGGTCGCCATCCCCCTGGGCGAGCTGACCGGAGTCGGGGTGGACGACGCGGTCGAGTCCACGGGGGCACCCCTCGAGGTGGCCACCGGCCCCGGGCTCCTCGGGCGCGTGCTCGACGGTCTCGGGCGGCCCGCGGACGGCCTCCCCCTCCCCGAGGGTCTGACCCGCGTTCCGGTGGACCGCGCGCCACCGCCCGCCCTCGGGCGCCGTCCGGTGACCGAGCCGCTCTCGACCGGCGTGAGGGTGATCGATGGCTTCCTCACCCTCGGCGTGGGGCAGCGCGTGGGACTCTTCGCCGGCTCCGGCGTCGGCAAGAGCACGCTGCTCGGGGCGATCGCGCGGGGCACCAGCGCCGACGTGGTGGTCGTGGCACTGGTCGGCGAGCGTGGTCGCGAGGTGGGGGACTTCCTGGCGCACTCGCTGGGTGAGGCCGGGCGTCGCCGCTCGGTGGTGGTGGTGGCCACCAGCGACGCTCCGGCGCTCGAGCGCTTGCGCGCGGTTCAGGTCGCGACGGCGGTCGCCGAGGGCTTTCGCGACGCCGGCAAGAGCGTGATGCTGCTGGTCGACTCGGTGACCCGGGTGGCGCGCGCGCAGCGCGAGGTCGGGCTCGCAGCCGGGGAGCCGCCGGCGCGGCGCGGGTACCCGCCCAGCGTGTTCGCGCTCTTGCCGAGGCTGCTCGAGCGCAGCGGGCAGAGCGACCGCGGCGCGATCACGGCCATCTACACCGTGCTGGTCGAGGGCGGCGACATGGAAGAGCCCATCGCCGACGAGGTCCGCGGCATCCTCGACGGGCACATCGTGATGGATCGGCGGATCGCCGCGCGCGGACACTACCCGGCGATCGACGTGCCCCAGAGCTTGTCGCGCGTGATGGACGCCGTGGTGAGCCCCGAGCACGTCGCGGCGGCACGGAAGGTGCGCACGCTGATCGCCACCTATGAAGAGAAGCGTGATCTCATCACGCTGGGCGCGTACGCCAAGGGCAGCGACCCCCGGGTCGATCGCGCGGTGGCCGCGCTGCCCGAAATCGAGCGTTTCGTGTGCCAGAACGCCGAGCCCACCGCCTTTGCGACCGCCGCCGAAGATCTCGAGAAGCTGGCGAAGAAGTTCGGTTGATCAGGCCGTCTGCGCTTTACCGTTGGCCTCGGCCAGCTCTGCTTCGAGCTCTTCGAGCAGCTTCTTGGCGCGACGGGTGAGCTTCTTCGGGACGGCGACCTCGGTCACGACGTGCAGGTCGCCGCGACCGCGACCGTCGAGGCGCGGCATGCCCTTGCCGCGGATCGAGATCACGGTTCCGGGCTGGGTGCCCGCGGGCACCTCGGCGGCGACGCTGGCACCGTCGGGGAGCTCGACCGTGATCTCGGTGCCGAGCGCGGCCTCGGGGAACGAGATCTCGCGGCGCGCGACCAGGTCGTGGCCGTCACGCTGGAAGCGCTCGTCCTCTTCGAGCACCACGTCCACGTACAGATCGCCCGGGACGCCGTTCGCGGGACCGGGCATGCCCTGGCCCGGAACGCGCAAGGTCTGCCCGCTGTCGATGCCGGCAGGGAAGGTGACCAGCACCTTGCGCTTCTTCTCGACGTAGCGCGTGCCCGAGCAATCGGCGCACGGCTTGGCGATCTGCTCCCCCGTGCCGCGACAGCGCGGACACGTGGTGCTGAACATGATGAACCCCCGCTGCGTGGTGACCTGCCCGTTGCCGCCGCACTGCGCGCAGCGCTCGGCGCGGGTGCCCTCGGCTGCGCCGGTTCCGTTGCACGTGTCGCAGGGGGCGCTGCCGCGGATCCCCACCTCGTGCTTGGTGCCCTCGAAGGCGTCCTTGAGGGTGATCTGGGCTTCGACCCGCACGTCTTGGCCGCGCTCGGGCCCGCGCCGGCGGCGCTGGCCGCCGAACCCGCCGAAGCCGCCGAAGAAGTCCGAGAACAGATCCTGGAACTGGCTCAGGATGTCGCCCATCCCGGCCTGCTGGAAGTCGAAGCCCCCGCCCATGCCGGCGTGACCGAAGCGGTCGTACTGCGCCCGCTTCTGCTCGTCGGACAGGACGCTGTAGGCCTCGGTCGCCTCTTTGAATTTCGTCTCGGCGGCCGCGTCGTCGGGGTTCCGGTCAGGGTGGAACTTGAGCGCGGCCTTCCGGTAGGCCTTGCGGATTTCCTCGGTGTTCGCGTCCTTCGAGACTTCGAGGACCTCGTAGTAGTCGCGCTTTTCGCTCATGAGACCGAGGGCCGCGCCGGGAAGAAGGCGAGGCTAGACAATAAGCCCCGAAAGACCCCTGTCAACACGAGGCCCGTCACGAGAGGCCGCTCTTCTGGGCCTGGGCCTCGAGCACCAACCGCGCCTGCAACGCCGCCCGCGCCCGCTCGAGCTCGGCCGCCGAGCTGGGTGCGCCCCGGGCTGCCGCCAGGCTCCAGCGCGCCGCCTCGAGATCGGCTTCGGCCACCGCGTTCCGGTGCGAGAGGCGGGTCACGTCGTCGACCAGCTGGCGACCCAGGCGCTCGGTCCGCCGGAGGTCGGCCTCGAGCCGCCGGATCTCGGCGCCGCGGGACCTGAGCTGCGCCTCGAGGGACTCGAGCTCGTCGCCCTCTTTCTCGGAAGTCACGGCGGACAGCGCTGCGATGCGTTGGTCTTGCTGGGCTGCCCGCTCGAGCAGGGTGTGGTTCTCGGCGCTCTGGCGAGCCAGCTCCTCGCGGAGCTGAGCGATCGTCGCCTCGGCCGCCCGGAGTGGCTCGCCGGCGGCCGCCCGCTCGCTCGCGATGGTGTCGCGCACCCGGTCGAGCTCGGCCTCGGCCTCGTCCGCTCGGGCGTCGGCGACCGCTGCCCGCGCCTCGACCTCGGCCACCCAGCGCTCTTTGCTCGCGAGCTCGGTGCGGAGGCTCAACATCTCTTCGGTGTTCGGGTCGCGGGTGCGCGCCGTGCGCAGCTGGCCCTGCAGGTCGTTCACCTCGGCCTCGAGATCGGCCAGGCGCTCGCGCAGGCGGTGCTCGGCCTCGCGGGCGGAGGCCCGCTCGGCGTCACCGTGGGCGCTCACCGCCCGGGGGTCGAGGAGGTCGAGCGGCAGCTGCACGATCTGGAACTCGTCGAGCCGCAAGGGAACGGCGCTGGCGAACGCGATGAACCACTCGGGCTCTTCGGCCCCGCCCGGAACGAACGCGGTGTCCAGGGAAGGATCGGGCGTGCCCTGCGCCGCGAAGTCCACCACCACGAAGCCCACGAAGGGCGTCTGCCCGAGCATGCGGACGTGAGAGAACTCGGACGAGACGGCGTCGTAGAGCTGGTAGTAGTCGAGGGCCGAGTCGAAGGAAGGGCCGCCGGGCAAGAGACGCCGGGTGACCTCGGGGTTCGGCGCGGCGATCAGCGCGACGCCGCGAGGCGACAGCGCGCGGCGCAAGCGCTTGAGCACCGAATGCGCCGGGCCGGTCAAGGTGAGGTCTTCGACCAGACCCACGTCGAACGCGCCGTCGCGGAGCGCCAGGCCCATGTCCGAAAGTGCCGCGATGGCGATGTTCGGAGATCGGTTCTTGACGGTGCTCTCGGCGACCCGGGCCGCATCGGGATCGTAGACGTGGATCAGGCGTGCGCCGCGCTCGAGGAGCTGCTCGGCGAGCCCCGACGACGAGTCGCCGAACACCACCACGCGGCGCCCTTCGAGCACGGGCTCCGCGTAGGCCGCCAGAGCTACGCTGGCACGGACGGTGTGTCGCTCGAGCATGGGGCCGGGAAGCTAGGCCGAAACCCGGCCCGATGGAACCGCCGGCTCACGGCTGGCGGCAGATCGTAGGGACTCGGCACGGGCTTCCGCAGTTCAGGGCCATGGCCAGCCGGTCCGGCTGCGTGGTCCCGAGGCCCGTCCCTGCCAGGCAGAGCAGCACGGCGTCGTCGACGCTGATGCTCGCCGACGGCTCGCGGCACAGCCCGTTGATGCAGGTGCCGTCTTTCAGCCCATGCATCGGCGGGCAGTCGCCGTCGGCGGAGCAGACCAGCGCGCGGCAATCGGTGGTGGCGTCGGGCTTCTTGCTCTCGCCCACGTCGCACATGGCGATCAGGTTCCCGGTAGTGTGAATGGCCAGGCCCTTCTTGTCGGGCGCGTGATCGCCCGAGGTCAGGGTCAGCTTGCAGTCGCCGTCGCGATCGCAGACCGCCTTGAAAGCGCGCGACTCGGTGTCGCGCAACGTGCGTTCGCTGACCCGCTTGCAGCCCGTGGTGGCGAGCGCGAAAACCACCAGGGTCAGACCGGGGCCGATGCGCATCGCTGTCGAGCATACACGAACCTGGTAGAACTCGGGGTGATGCCAGTGGTCGAACGCACCTTGGTCGTGGACGGGATCACGCCCGTCGGGGCCTACGCCGCGCTGCGCGGCGATGCCGACGGCGGTAGCTTCTTGCTCGAAAGCGTCGTCCCCGGCGAGCGCTGGGGGCGCTACTCGATCTTGGGCGTGAGGCCCGCGCGGCAGGTCGTGCTTCACCCCGAGACCGCCGGCGACCCGTTCGAACGCCTTGCAGAGCTCACGCGAGCGGGCGGTGGCGACGAGCATGGCGTGGCCGCACGACTGGCGACTTCGCACTTCGGCGTGGTGTCCTACGACGCGGTCCACTCGGCGTTCAAAGTGGACCCGTGGCCCGACGCTCGGGCGCCCATCGTGCGGATGATCGCCGAGCCCACGGTGGTCGTCTTCGACAACCTGACGCACACCGCGACCGTCGCGGGGACGCGCGCCGCCGAGGTCGAACGCGCCGTGGCGGTGCTCTCCCGCGCCCCGGCCCTGGCCCCGCGGCCCCCGCCCAATTCCGCCGAGCTCCCCGACGACGTCGAGGTCGACACCAGCGACCAGGACTACCAGGCCAACGTGGAGCGGGTGAAAGAGCACATCTTGGCCGGTGACGCCTTCCAGGTGGTCGTGGCCCGGACGTTCTCCGTTCCGGCGCGCGGCGCCGACGCCTTCGACGTGTATCGCGCGTTGCGCGTGCTGTCCCCCGCACCCTACATGTACTGCTTCGAGCTTCCCGCCCACGACGGCGCGCCGGCGGTCCAGCTGGCGGGGGCCAGCCCCGAGACCCTGGTCCGCGTCGAGGGCTCGACGGTCACGGTGCGGCCCATCGCCGGCACCCGTCGCCGCGGGAAGACTCTGGCCGAGGACCAGGTTCTGGCGGAAGAGATGCTGTCGGATCCGAAGGAGCTGGCCGAGCACGTGATGCTGATCGATCTCGCGCGCAACGACGTGGGTCGGGTGAGCCGCGCGGGTACCGTGCGACTCGAGAAGCGGATGGTGGTCGAGCGTTTCAGTCACGTGATGCACATCGTGAGCGAGGTCGCCGGCGAGCTCGTCGACTCGGCTGGGCCTTGGGACGTGCTCTGCGCGACGTTCCCTGCCGGCACCCTGACGGGAGCCCCGAAGGTCAGAGCCATGCAGCTGATTCGCGAGCTGGAGCTCCGACCGCGCGGCGTGTACGGCGGCGCCGTCGGGTACGTGACCGCCGATCGCGACCTGGACTTCGCGATCGCGATTCGAACCGTGGTGCTCCGGGACGGGCGCTTCGAGGTGAGCGCGGGCGCGGGCATCGTGGCCGACAGCGTGCCGGAGCTCGAAGCGAAAGAGACGCGGAACAAGGCCCGGGCGGGACTGGCGGCAGTGAACGCGGCCCGGCGCGCCCGCGAGAGGGGATAGGTCGCCCGGTGCTCGACGCGCTTCGGCCGCTCCTGACTCCGCCGGTAATCGCGGCGGTCACCGTGCTCTCGCTCGCGCTCCTGGTCGGCAGCGTGGCGATGTTGCCCTGGTTCGTCGCCCGACTTCCGCGGGACTACTTCGTCCGACCCGGGCACGATCCGGCGTCGAGCCCGATTCGCGACCCGGGTCGGCGGCGCGTGCTCCTCTTCCTCAAGAACGCGGCCGGCGCCGCGCTCTTGGTGGCCGGCCTCGCGATGCTGGTCCTGCCGGGGCAGGGCGTGCTCACCATCCTGGTGGCGCTCGTGCTGCTCGACTTCCCCGGCAAGCGCGCGCTCGAGCGCCGACTGGTTGCGCGACCCGCTGTCGGGAGCGCGCTCAACGCGATCCGTCGGCGTGCCAAGGCCGAGCCTCTGCTCTTCGAGTGACGCTGGGCTCAGCACGGCGTGAGCGGTTCGCGCGCGGCTCGTCGTCGGTCCGGCTTGCCGACGGCGGTCGTCGGCAGCTCCGCGACGCACGCGAAGCGTCGCGGCCGCGCGAAGCTCGCGAGGGCCGGGCTGGCCGCGGCCAGCACCGCGCTCACGCTCACGTCGGGCTCGAGGACCAAGAGGGCGGCGACCACCTGGCCCAGGCGCGCGTCGGGCACGCCGAACACCAGCGCGTCGCGCACCCCGAGCTGCGCACGAAGCACGCGCTCGACGCTCTCGGGGTGCACGTTCTCGCCGCCGGAGATCACCATGTCGTCGGCCCGCCCGCGGACGACCAGTCGGCCCTCGGCGTCGAGCTCCCCGAGGTCGGCGGTACGGAAGAAACCGCCCCGCGGCCACGCGGGCTCGCCCAGGTAGCCGCTGGCCAGCGTCGGGCCGCGCACCTCGATCACGCCCCCGACGATCCGGACCTCGACCCCAGGGAGGGGCGGCCCCGAGTCGAGGGACTCCGAATCTTGGACTGCGCCGGGGCGCTGGGTTGCTACTTGCGAGCAGGCTTCGGTGAGGCCGTAGCTCGCGACGAGCGAGATCTGCCTGCGACGTGCCTCGCGCCGGAGCTCGACCGGGCAGAGCGCGCCCCCGACCAAGAGCGCGCGCAGGCGCCGGAGCGCGCCGCGCCGGTCGGCCTCGAACAGTGGGCCCAGCATGCTCGGCACAGCGGACAGCAGGCTGACGCCATGGCGCTCGATGGTCTCGAGCACGGCTTCGGGCTCGAAGCCCGGGTGGGCGACCACGCCCCGGCCCGCGAGCAGACAGCGCGTCAGGATCGACAGCCCACCCACGTGGGCGAACGGCAAGCACAAGAGCCAGCGGTCGTCGGGGAGGAAGCCGAGGTTCTCGGCGCTGGCACGCGCGCTGGCTTCGAGGGCGCCCCGCGACAGCAGGCACACTTTGGGTTCGCCCGAAGAGCCCGAGGTGGCGACCAGGGCCGCCGTGGCCTCCGGGGTGTGATCGAACGACGCGAGCCACCCCGCCGGCGGATCCCCCGCTTCCGCAGGGTCCACCAGCCGCGCGCCGACGCGCGCACAGAGCGCGCGCTGCTCCAGCGCGCTCGACCGTGGGTGCAAGGGCATGAACGGAATGCGTGCGTCGAAGAGCGCGAGCGTGAGCGAGAGCGTGGCCTCGTCGATGTTCGCGACGAACGCGAGCACGTCCCCCGGCGCGACACGGGTGTCGGCCAGGGCGCCCTGGATCCGCCGCACCTTGGCCCAAAGCTCGGGCCCCGCGAGGGTGCGCCCCGAGATCGTCAGGGACGGTCCCATGGCCCCTCGACGTGGATCCCGAGCCCCGCGCCGCCCGATGCAACGACCACCAGCGGGGCGAGCTCGGGGAGCTGAGGGATACACAGCTGCGGAAACGCCGCGAGCGCGGCGTGCCGGTCCAGGCCGTGTGCCGGGCCCGCGCCGATCGCCACGGCCAGCTCGGAAGCCGCCGCCAGCGCCACCGGTCCCTCGAAGGCGTGGCTCGTCACTGCGCGCTTGCCCGCAGCCCGCGCCCTGCGTGCGCGCTCGAGCGAGGGCAGCAGGCCACCGACCAGGGTCGGCTTCAGCACGAAGCCGCCGCAGCCCGGGTGTGCGAGGAACGCCTCGAACAGGTCCGGCCGCGTCGCCGACTCGTCGGCGAACCACGGCGTGGCCGCTGCACCGAGCTTCAGCAGCTCGCCCTCGCCGGCCGGCTCCTCGCAGAGCTCGACACCATGCGTCGCGTACAGCTCGAGGGCTTCCCTCGCCGCGCCCGCGTCGAGGCTTCCGTTCAGGTCCAGGCGCACCGCCACGCGCGGCCCGAGCAACTGCCCGAGCTCGCGTAGCCGGCGAGACTCTTCGCAGAGGTCTCGTCCGCGGGCCTTGAGCTTCAGGGTGAGTGCCCCCCGCGCCGCGTGGGTTCGAGCGGCGTCGAGGCTCTGGTCGTCGAGCAGATCACCGACCAGCACGCTGCGCGGTGCCGTGCTCGCCGACGCACCCAAGAGCTGGGCCAGTGATTGCCGACGCCGGCGCGCGATCCGATCGAGCAGCGCCGTCTCGATCGCGAAGCGCGTGCTGGGCGAGGGAATGGCGCAGGCCAAGCGCTGCACTGCTTCCAGATCGTCGACCGGGGCAGGGAGCGAGTCGGCATCGATCGGCTCGAGCGTGTCGAGCCCGAATCCCGGCAGTGGGGTGGCTTCGCCGAAGCTCACGTGTCCCGAGTCCCGCAGCGCCACCAGCAGGCCGTCACGCCGCGACCAAGACTGGCGCGCGCTCCGGACCCCGCGCACCTCGCCGCCCCAGGGTGCGACGAACCAGGTCATCGGAGGGCAATTCCGAACGCCAAGAGCGCGCTGACCGCGAGCAGCAACCGCGCGGTGGCGGGCAAGAGCGGGTTCAGCGCGCGGCCTTCGGCGCGGCTCACGCGCCCCAGGAGCCGCGCTGCCCACGGCAGCGTGAGCCAGGTCACGAGCACCCACGGCCGAGACAGACCGCTCACCGCCATGACCACCGGCGACAGGTACGCCGCGGCGACCAAGGCGCCGTACTCGAGGTTGGCGAAGCGCCGACCGAAGCGCACCACCAGCGTGCGCTTGCCGGCGCCGACGTCGGTCTGGTGGTCGCGAGCGTTGTTGACCACCAGCACCGCCGTGGCGAGTGCCCCGACCGGGATCGCAGCGAGCCACGCCACCGGTGGCACGGTGCCGGCGGCCACCCAGCTGGTACCCGCCACCGCGACGAAGCCGAAGAACACGAGCACGAACAGGTCGCCGAGGCCGTGGTACCCAAGGGGGTAGGGCCCCCCGGTGTACGCCACACCGCTCAGAATGGACGCGATGCCGATCGCGACCACGGTCGCGCCGGCCACCGTGGTGAGGTAGACGCCCGCGACAAGGGCTCCGAAGAAGGCGACGACCATCCCCGCTTTCACCGCGTGTGCCGACAAGAGCCCGCTCTGTACCGCCCGCGTGGGGCCCAGGCGCTCGGCGGTGTCGGCGCCCTTCTCGTGGTCGAACACGTCGTTGGCGAAGTTGGTCCCGATCTGGATCAACAGCGCGCCGGTGAGCGCTGCCGCCACGGCGCCCCAGCGCACCGGGCCCAGGGTGCTGGCCACGGCGGTCCCGACGGCCACCGGGGCCACGGCCACGGGCAGGGTCTGGGGGCGCGCAGCCAAGAGCCACGCGCCCAGGCTGCCGCTTCCGGGTAACGCGAGCGTCGTGGTCATCTCAGGGCAACCGCTTGAACTTGCCGAAGTCGGGCGGGCGATGCTCGAGGAAGGCGTTCTTGCCCTCTTGCCCTTCGGCCGTCATGTAAAAGAGCAGGGTCGCGTTGCCGGCCAGCTCTTGCAGCCCGGCTTGCCCGTCGCAGTCGGCGTTCAGCGACGCCTTCAAGCAGCGCAGCGCCAGCGGCGAGAGCTCGAGCATCTCTTTGCACCACTTCACGGTCTCGCGCTCCAGCTCTGCGAGGGGCACCACGGTGTTGACCAGGCCCATCTGCAGGGCTGCCTGGGCGTCGTACTGCCGGCAAAGGAACCAGATCTCCCGGGCCTTCTTCTGGCCCACCACCCGCGCCAGGTACGACGCGCCGAATCCGCCGTCGAAGCTCCCGACCTTCGGCCCCGTCTGCCCGAAGCGCGCGTTGTCGGCGGCAATGGTCAAGTCGCAGACCAGGTGCAGCACGTGTCCGCCGCCGACGGCATAGCCCGCGACCATGGCTACCACGGGCTTGGGCAGGGTGCGGATCTGACGCTGCAGATCGAGCACGTTCAGGCGGGGCACGCCGTCGGCGCCGACGTAGCCCGCCTCGCCGCGGACGCGCTGGTCGCCGCCCGAGCAGAACGCTCGGTCGCCTACACCCGTCAAGATCACCACGCCGACCTCCGGGTCTTCGCGCGCGGCCTCGAAGGCGCGGATCAGCTCTTTGACCGTCTGTGGGCGGAAGGCGTTGTGGACCTCCGGACGGTTGATGCTGATCTTGGCCATGCCGTCGGCGCGCTCGTAGACGACGTCTTCGTAGCCGCTGCTCTTCTGCCAATTGGGGAGGGTCATGGGTGGTTCTCCTGGGTACGTGTCGCGGACCAGTCTCTGAGTTGCTCGTCGATCAGGCGCCCGAGGGCGCGGGGGGCTTCGAGCAGCGGGTTGTGACCCGCTCCCGGGATCGACGCGTGTCGCAGCCGAGGGCGAGCTCGGGCCACCGCCGCGAGCTTCTGGTCGTGCTCGCCGGTCACCAGCAAGACGGGGACACCGGCGTGCTCGGGCTCGAGGCGCGGCATGCGCCCGGTACCGAGCGCGACCAGCACACGGGCGAGCTCGGCGGGGTCGTGGGACAACCGAACCGCGCGTTGCGCTGCGAGCCTGGGCGCGGGCACGGCCGCCTGCGAGGCAAACAGCGGCAGCTTCTCCCAGGCATCGACGAAGCTCGGAAGGCCCGAGCCCTCGAGCTTCGCGACTTGCTCGGCCTCCCACGTGGTGCGTTCGTTCCGCTCGGCGATCGAGTCGAGGCCGAGGTGCGCGCCGACGGCGATCACGCCCCGCACGCGGCGGGGGTGGCGGCACGCGAGGCCCAGGGCGAGGCGCCCGCCGAGCGAGTACCCGGCCAGGTACACCGGCTCGGTCAGCTCGGCGGCCAGCTCGTCGATGGCCTGCCAGAAGCCCTCAGGGACGGCCCGCGGTGGCCGACCGTGACCGAAGAGCCAGGGCGCCCGCACCACGTACCGGTGGGCGAGCGACTCGACGACGCTCGCCCACGACGCCGGGGCGCCGAGAAAGCCGTGGAGCAGGACCAGCGCCGTCATGCGCTCACCGCCGGAGCGCGGGTCAGCGCGTCGCGAAGCGAGCGGCGGCGCGCGCGGCCGTCCCCCGGCGGGACCACCACCTGCAGCACTCGCGCCGCCGGGTCTGCCGCGTCGAGGGCTCGGTCGAGCTGGGCGCGGGTCTCGATGCGCTCGTAGCCCACGCCGAAGGCGCGCGCGGCGTGCGCCAGGAAGTCCGGGGGCGGTGTCGAGAACAGGCGCTCGAGGGTGCTTGCGGACACGGCGCTCGCCACCGGCAGCTCGGAGAAAATGCGCCCGCCGCCGTTGTCGATCACGACCAGCGTGACGGGGCCCGCGACGCGCGCCAGCACCGCCAGCGAGCCGACGTCGTGAAGGGCGCTCACGTCGCCGATCAGCGCGAAGAGCGCGGTCTCGGGCGGCAGCGCCCGGCGGGCGCCGGCGACGCCGGCGATCAGCCCGTCGATGCCCGCGAGCCCGCGCTGGTGCAGGACGGTGAGCGCGCGAGACGAGCGCGACGCGAACCAGTCCGCGTCGCGCACCGGCAGGCTGTTCCCGACGAAGACGGCGCCGCCGTCGGGCACCGCGTCGAAGACCCGCTTCGCCACCGCGGGCTCGCTCAGCGTCGCGCCCGCCACCGCCTCGGAGAGCAACGCCGCGGCCTGCTCGGCCCGCGCGGCGAGCCGCCCGAGCCAGCGCGAGTCGGAGGCGCCGGCGGACGGGAGCGCTTCGAACAGCTGGGCCGGGTTCGCCTCGACGATCAGGGTCGCCGCGGCCCACGGATCAGGGAGGCCGTCCTCGCTCACGACGATGCGCGGCGTACCGCCGAGGCCCGACGCCAGCTTCTCCCACCCGCTCGAGGTCGGCGGGCTGCCGATCTCGATCACGAGATCCGGCCCGTCACCCTCCGCGACGGCGCGCGGCAGCCAGGCGTCGAAGGCCGGCAAGGTGGGGCACTCGGGCCCGTGCGCGACTCCGCTGGTCACCTCTGCGACCACGGCAAAGCCACGCGTGCCCGCGAACCGCCCCAGGGCCTGCCGCAGGCGAGCGTCTCCGAGAGCAGCCCCGCGGCGCGGCCCGCACACCACCAGCCCGCGACGCGCGCGGGCCACCACATCGTTCACCGACGCCGGCACGCTGAGCCCTGTGCTGGTCGCGCGCTCGAGTCTCGGAATGGCTCCCGGGGTTCGTTCCACGCCGCCCCCGCTGGGCTCCAGGGGCTTGCGGAAGCGCGCGTTCAGGTGAACCGGGCCCGGAACCGGCGAGGTCGCGCGCTGCACGGCCAGCGCCGCGATGCGCGAGACGTACTCGAGCCGCGCGGGATCGGGCTCGCCCAGCTCCAGGCTCTGGCGCACGTGGTTGCCGAAGAGGTGGCGCTGCTCGAGGGTCTGGTTGGCGTGGAGGTGCTCGAGCTCCCAGGGACGATCCGCGGTGATCGCGATCAGCGGCAACAGCGCGCGCTCGGCCTCGAGGAGCGCGGGCAGGTAGTGAGCCCCGGCGCTCCCCGACGTGCACAGAAGCGCGCTCGGGCGCCCGCTGACCCGCGCCGCGCCCCGGGCGAAGACAGCGGCGCTGCGCTCGTCCACGATCACGTCCAGGCACAGCCGCGGCTCGGCGGCGGCGGCAAGCACCAGCGGGGTCGAGCGCGAGCCCGGGCTGGCGACCGCGAAGCGCACCCCGGCCTCGACCAGCGCGTGCATCAGCCTGCGCGCCCACTCGAAGGCCAGGTCACCGCTCACGGCGCGCTCCCCGCGTGGGCGTCATCGGCCGCGTCGACCTGCAGCGTCGCGAGCAAGGTCCTGAGCTTGGCGTCGGTCTCGCCGAGCTCGGCTTCCGGGGTCGAGCCGCGCACGATGCCCGCCCCCGCGAACAGCCAGGCGCGCGCCTCTTCGATCAGCGCGGAGCGCAGCCCGACCACGAAACACCCGTGCCCCTTCGCGTCGACCCAGCCGAACGGTGCGGCGAACCAGCCGCGATCGAAGTGCTCCGCCCGCGCGATGAACGCGCGGGCGGCCGCAGCCGGGACACCGAGCACGGCCGGGGTGGGGTGCAGCGCGCTCACCAGGTCGAGCACGTGTCGGGGCTCGCGGGGCTTCCCCGAGAGCGGCGTCACCAGGTGGTGAACGTGGCGAAGGCTCCTGATCACGGGCTCACGAACCGCGTCGAGCTCGATCTGCGAGCGGCCGAGCGCGTCCGAGATGGCACGGACCACGTACTCGTGCTCGAGCCGGTCCTTCGCGCTTCGTCGCAGCTCATCCGGATCGCGATCGCGCCTCGAGGTGCCGGCCACCGCCTCGCTCCTCACCACCGCGCCGTCCCACGACACCAACAGCTCGGGAGTGGCTCCCAAGAAGGTGGTCGTGCCGTCCGACGCCGCGAAGCGGGTCGCGCTGGCTTCGCGCCCGAGCGCGTCGAGCACGGCGCGCGCGTCCAGTCGCCCTTCCAGCAGCGCGCGCCGGACGACCACGACCTTCTCGAGCTCGGCCGCCTCGACCGCGGTCACCGCGCGCCGCGCCGCCTCCAGGAAGCGAGCCTTTCCGTCGTCGGCCCAGCGCGCCTTGCCGGTGCTCCGGCGCGCGCGCCCCTGGGCGAGGCCCCGAAGCTCGGACAGCAGGCGCTCCGGCTCTGCCAGCTCGCGGGGCGCGACGACCAGCGTGACCCGCGTGCGGCCCTCGGACCGGGTCAGTGTCCAGCGCGGGATCGCGAAGTCGAGGTCGCCCAGCCCGACGAAGGGTCCGACGGCCCCCGGCTCGAACGCGAGGCCGCCGAAAGCGCGAACCCTCGGCTCACCCACGGTCTCGATGGCCGCCATCACCGATGTCAGGCGCGCTCGCGCCTCGACCAACCGCGCGACTCCCCGCGCCCGCGCGCCGCACGCGCGACCGACGCCCAGCGACGTTTCAGGCACGAGGTCCGGCCGCTGGCGCGTGTCCCAGAACGACCAGCAGACGCCCGCCGGCACTGCCACTTCCTCTGGGTCGATCTCGACGCAGCCGCCGACGGCCACGGCTGCCGCGTCCGAGCACGCAAGCGGCAGGGCCTCGCGCAGCGCGCGCCGGAGCTCGATCATGGCACCTTGCCCACGAACAACGTGGCGACGCCGAAGGTGAGCGGCTCGGCGCGCTCGACCTCGAGACCGGCGTCGGCCATCAGCGATTGGAACGCGCTCCGGCTCGGGAAGGCGGCGATCGAGCGCTGGAGGTAGTCGTACTCCGCTTTGCCCGAGAGCATGCCGCCGACCCACGGGACGACGCTGTGGATGTGCCAGCGGGCGAGGGTGGCGAGCGGGCCGCTGTCGGGCTCGCCGAGCTCGAGCACGACCACGCGCCCGCCGGGGCGGGTCACGCGGCGCATCTCGCACAGGCCCTGGGCGCGATCGTGAGCGTTGCGTATTCCGAACGCGATGGTGGTGCCGTCGAAGCTGGCGTCGGGGTAGGGCAGGGCCTCGACGCTGCCCGGCGCGAGCTCGACGCGGGCATCGAGCTCGAGCTCGCGGAGCTTGCCCCGGCCAATCTCCAGCATGCGGGTCGAGGGGTCGACCCCGACCACCCGGGCCTCGGGCAGCGCGCGCGCGATGCGGATCGCCAGGTCGGCGGTCCCGGTCGCGACGTCCAGCACCTGGGCGCTGCCCGAGAGCTCGAGGGCTCGCACTGCGCGATCGCGCCAGCTCTGATCGACGCCGAGCGAGATGATGCGATTCAAGAGATCGTAGCGGTCCGCGATGGCGTCGAACATCTCGCCGCTGCCGGGCCGGGCCTCCGTGCTCATGACACCCGCCCGAGGTCGGCCAGCGCTTCGGGCAAGAGCGCCTGCGCTCCGTCGCTCTCGGCGCAGGCCGGATCGTCGTGGACCTCGATCATCAAGCCGTGGGCGCCGGCGGCGAGCGCCGCGCGGGCCAGCGGCACGATCAAGTCACGCCGCCCGGCAGCGTGCGACGGGTCGACCACGACCGGCAAGCGGTGCACGCCCGCGAGCAGCGCCACGGCCCCGAGATCGAGCAGGTTGCGGGTCGACGGGTCGAAGCTGCGGATGCCCCGCTCGCAGAAGGCGACGCCCGCCGCGCCGTGCACGAGCAGGTACTCGGCGGCGTGCAGCCACTCGTCCACCGTGGCGGCCATGCTGCGCTTGAGCAGCACGGGCTTTCGCGCCCGGCCGACCGCCGCGAGCAGCGAGGTGCTCTGCATGTTGCGCGAGCCGATCTGGAGCAGATCGGCGACCGCGGCGACCTCGTCCACGTGGCGCTCGCTCATCACCTCCGAGACCACGGCCAGCCCGGCGGCGTCGGCCGCTCGCCTGAGCCAGGCCAGGGCCGGGGCTCCCAGGCCCTGAAAGTCGTAGGGGCTGGTCCGAGGCTTGAAAGCGCCGCCGCGCAGCACCTGCACCCCGAGCGCAGCCAGCCGGTGGGCCAGGCGCGTGATCTGCTCCTCGCTCTCGACCGCGCACGGGCCGGCGATCAACACCGGGCGTGCCTCGCCGAGCACGATCTGATCGGTCACCCGCAAGAGCACGCCCTGCGCGTCGACCCGCGGGTGCTTGGAGCGCGACTGGCTGACGCTCTCGACGCCGTCGAGACCCGCGACGCGCTCGGGCTCGACCGCGGTCGACCCGCGTCCGATGACGAAGTGAACCGGCCCGCGCTCGGAGCGCTCGGTGCTCTCGATCCACAGCCCGAGGCCGGTCAGCGCACGGCGCACTGCGTCCGTGTCGGCCCGCTCCGTGAGGGTGACGATCATGGTTGCCTCTCTCTGCTCAGCGCCGTCGCGCGACCTTCTCCCGCGCGAACGAGAGCAGGTTGCCGAACTTCTGGAAGTCCGCACGTTGGGACACCACGAACGAGTCGATCACCGTCTGCGCGACCAACGCGAACGAGACCAGACGCTTGAGCCGCTCGGTGACGTGACTTCTCCGTGACGAACGGGGGGCGTCGTAGGCCATCTCGGTGGCCTCCTCGAGCCGTGCGCGAATCCGCTGCGCCAGGGCCCGCTCCCGCTCGTTCACGACCCGCGAGATCATCTTCCAGAAGTCGGTCTCGGCCTCGTAGAACTCCTTGCGCTGGCCCGGCTTCCACACCCGCTTGGCCACCCCCCAGCGCTGGAGCTCGCCGAGCGTGGTGCTCACGGCGCCGGCGCTCATGCTCAGCCGCTCGGCGATCTCCGCGGCCGAGAGCGGGACGTCCTCGAGGTAGAGCACGGTCCACACGCGGCCCAGCGCCTTCCGGAACCCCCAGTGCTCGATCACGTCGCCGATGGCGTCGGCGGCGACCAGCGCGGAGTCGTGGAGGGGGTCGCTCATGTCAGCTCGAACTTTCAGAAGTTCCTGAAAGTTCGTAGGTGAGGCCAGGGCCGAGGTCAAGGGGGGGGAGGCCCCGTCCCCCGCGGAGGCCGAGGGCCGGGCCGCCGCAGCGCGGGCGGTTGACTCGACCCGGGACTCGAACGAAAACCGCGGCACGCGGATGGACGACGAGAACGCATTCGGGCTCTTGCTGTCGTGGGTCGACCTCGAGCAAGAGGAGTACACTCGGGAAGCCGCCGAGTTCGCCGCGCGCTGGCGCGAGTTCCGTGACGCCTGGCGCGAGGCGCTCTCGATCTTCGCGCTCGGCAAGGACGTCCGGGCGCTGGACCTGGGTCACGCGCTCTACCTGGAGGTCGCGGAGGGCGACCACACCGAAGACCCCATCGCGTGGCTGAAGCTGGTGCGCGCCCGGCTGCTCGAGAAGGGGTTCGCGACCGTGGGGGTGCTCACTTACGGCGGCCGCTGGCTCGACGACCAGGTCGGCAGCGAGCTTCCCGAGATGAACGGCGTGTTCGTCGCCGTCGCGTCGGGCCCGAGCGAGCCGCTCCGCCGCGCGCTCTGGGCAGCGACCGCGGCACACCGCGACGACGCCGACGCCCCAGAGGGTTGGGGCGCCGGGCTGTACGTGGACACCGAGGCCATCGAAGCCCTGGGCCGCAAGTTCAAGAACGCGCCGACTCCGCTCACCGTCGCGGGCGCGACCTACTTCCGCGTCGGCGCCTAACCGCCGTCGCCGGCCGCGCCGCCGGTGCTGCCCGCGCTGCCGCCCTTGCCGCCGGCTCCGCCCGAGCTTCCGCCGGTTCCGCCCTTGCCGCCCGTGCCACCGCCGCCGGACCCGCCGCCCCCGCCCCCCTGGGCGAAGCACCCGTTCTGGCAGACATAGGCGGTGCCGTCGACGTAGGTCTGCGACCCGGGCTGGCACGCCGCACACCCGCACTGGTCCTTGCACGCCTGCCCGCAGATGGCCGGGCTCTTCACCTGATCGTTGCAAGGTGCCCCGGGCGGCCCGCCCGTGTCTTCGGAGCTGCAGCCCCCGGCGAGCGAAACCGTCAGGCAGAGGGCCAAGAGCCAGCGCATCATCCGAGAGACTCTACGGCAAACGGCCCCGGGGCTCAATTGCACGCGCTGTCGGTGGCCGCGCAGCGCATGACGACCAAGGTGTACTCGCCCGAGAGCGCCTTGCCCGAAGCGACGAAGCTGTCGACCACGAAGGTGTGGGTGCCTGGTGCCAGCTTGGTCTCGATGATGCGGTCGTCGCGCACCTTGCAACTCGCGCCGGTGGTGCCGCCCGAGAGCAGGTGCAGATCGACGTCCACACCGCTGCGGTCGAACAGCATGGCCCGGATCGGCGTCGGCTCGCTCACCGTGAAAGAGTAGAACCGCTCGGGCCCCGACTCGTTGGCGGTCGAGTTGCACCCCGGGTAGGCATCGATGCTGGTGCTGGTCGACGTCTTGGTGCTCGAGTGGTGGGTGAACGGCAGGCCGTCCACCACGATGGGCTCGGCCTTCGTCCCCGCTCCGCCGGGTTGGGGCACCGTGGCGTCGGGCGCCTTCTCGCCCGCCAGCACCGTGCGCCGGACCACGTCGAGCTGCTCGAGGCTGCGCAGATTGCGGACGTTGTAGTTGAAGTCGAGCCCAGCGGAGGTGAACAGGCACGGCTGCGCCCCTGGGCTCAGGTACACGTTGCCGTGCAGGTTGTCGCTGGCGAGGCCCTGTTTGGGCAGGCCCTTGGTGGCTTGGTAGACGCTGAAGTACGGCACCTGCCGCCCCTCGGCGACCGCACGGGTGACGTGATCGTAGACCTCGGCCCAGAGCGCCGCGCTGGCCGAGTCCCCGCGCGGCAAGAGGCCCGCGACGATCGGCACCACGCCGCCCTGCTCGAGCTGGTCGAGCAGCTTGGAGAGGTTCTCGTAGAACGGCCAGAGCGCGCTCTCGAAGGTCACGCCCATCTGCATGTCGTTGGTGCCGTAGCTCACCAGCGCAAAGCGGGGATTCGTCGCGCTGATCTCCTGGCTCACGGGCGACGGGCTGCCGGTGATGGCCCAGCTGGCGGTCTTCCCGACCACCGCGGCAACCGACGCGCGATCGAACGGGGTCGTGCCGGCGGCGTCGCCCTTGCGGAAGTGCTGGACGCTCGGCAAGAGCGCGTCGTGGCCCGCGAGGTCCAGCTTGTAGCCGGGCTGGGTGGGGCCCGCGAAGCAGTACATCAGGTTCTTGCTGACGGTGTGCGAGTCGCCGACCTTGATGAAGACCGCCGGGTTGCGGCTCGGGCTCTGGGCGGCGATGGCCAAGAGGCGGGTCACCACGTGCGGGTTCACCGGCGAGGTCACCTGCCCGACCGGGTAGCGCGTCGGGCCGCTCGGCACGCTGCCGCCGGCGCCGCCGCTGCCAGCGC
>JACPVJ010000047.1 GCA_016191785.1 Myxococcales bacterium
AGACAAGATCGCCAGCGAGCCGGCCCTGGGCGACGCGCTCGCCGCGTACCGCCACGAATACGCCGCCCGCGAAGGGCAGACCCGGCACGCCCTCGGCGCCCTCGGCGGCATGGTCCCGAAGAAGACCCCGCTCGCCGCGCTGCCCGCGCTCAAGAGCAGCGACCCGCGCGAGATCTTGATCACCATCGCGGGCGCGCTTCAGGGGTCGGCGCTCTTGGGGGGCGGGTAGCGGCGGGCGCGCGTGGTGGATCAGTTCTCACCCGGCCGAGTGAGTCCGTTTTGGAGCGGCCAGCGTGCGGGGATCAGTCGAGGATGCCCGCGTCGCGCAGTTGCTGATCGGCGTAGTCGGAAACCAAGATCAGCTCACCGAGGGGGCGCACTCGCTCCTGGAGCCGGTAGCCCTCGGGGAACTCGGCGACGACGCCCCCAGCGAGTGGCACGAACTTCTCCTCACAGAACCCCAGGGCGACCAGGCGAGCTTTGACCGCATTGGCGCGTGCGAGATCCAACCCCAGAACATCTCGCTCGTCCAGAGCGACTTGGGCAAGCACGTAGTAGCGACCGGAGCTCTGCGACAAGCGCTGCGCCTGACCGGCCAGGTTGCCGGCGTGAGGCTCAGAATCTCCCCGTGCAAAGTAAATGGCGCTACTTCCGCAAGCCGCCGACAGGCATGGGCCTGCCTCCTTCCAGTGACCCGTGGCGTCGCATGTTGCAGGACAGCAGCCCAGGAAGTCCCCACGGTAGTCCGACTCGCCCGCGTGGCACGGGCTGCCGTCGGCGGGGACCTCCAAGTTGCAGGGCGGCTTGGAGGACGACGAGGCATCGATCGGAGCAGCCGCGTCTGCGCGCACGGGAGGAGTGTTCGCGACACGCGGGACGTAGGGCTCCGGGCGAGGCGAGCAGGCCGGGTCAACGACCAAACAGGCGATCGAAAACGCGCATGCCACGATCGCTACCCTCCGCACGACCGAGATCCTGCGCCACACGCCCTGGTCCAGCAACTCCGTTGGGATCGTGTACCTCCGGTACGTCGAGAACCAGAGCCCCTCCGAGCCCGGCTGCTCGGGGAGGCACCGGTGTGTTGCTCACGGATGACGTCGCGGGCAGCCAGTAATCAATGCATTACTTCAACTCATGCGTGTGAGTATGGTATTCCTGACGGGTGACCATCGCGACCCGCGCGGCCACGGAGCTGTTCCATCTCGTGTTCCTGCGCGCGCTCGTCGCCAAAGGCGAGGACAAGGCGCGCATCGCGCTCAAGGGCGGCTGCAACCTCCGCTTCTTCTTCGGCAGCATTCGCTACTCGGAAGACATCGACTTCGACGTCGTGGTCATCAGGAGGGACACGCTGAAGAAGAAGGTGGATGCCCTCCTGCAATCGCCGATCGTCCTCGTTCCGCTAAAGGCGCGTGGGATCGAGATCGTGGAAACCTCCGCCCCGAAGCAGACCGACACGACCCAGCGTTGGAAGGTCAGGCTGCGCGTGCAGGGGAGCGACGTCCCGATCCGAACCAAGATCGAGTTCTCGCGCCGGAGCGGCACCCTGGAAGGCGCGGTCTTCGGTGCCACCGACCGCGAGGTCCTGCGACCATTCGGCCTCACGCCGATCCTCGCCACCCACTACGCGCCGCACGCCGCCATGGCGCAGAAGATCCACGCGCTCGCCCGTCGGGCAGAGCCACAGGCGCGGGATGTCTTCGACCTTCACCACCTGCTCGCGAGATCCGACGCCGAGCAACTGGCGCTGAGCGGGTCCCAGAAAGAGTGGCTCGCGGACGCCATCGACAACGCCGCGAGCATTTCATACGACGAGTACGCATCGAAGGTCGTCGCGTTCCTCGACGCCGAACAGGCCAACCTCTTCGCGTCCAGGGCGGCCTGGGATGCGATGCAAGAGGGCCTGATCGCCAGCCTAGAGGCTCTGCGTTGAACGCGCGCGAAGCCCTCTCCAGGCTGCGCAGGCTCGGTGTCCCCGTGGTCCGCACAGCCGACGCTGCGGCTGCTTTCGGGCAGTCGACGGCCGCCGCGAGCATGACGCTGCGGCGGCTGATCGAGACGGGCCTCGTCACGCCGATTCGTCCCGGGACCTGGTGGATCGGCGGAGAGGTCGAACCGTACCTGTTGCCCGAGCACCTCACAGCTCCGCTCCCGAGCTACCTGTCCTTGCACACGGCGCTGCACCTGCGCGGTCTCATCGAGCAGATCCCCGAGATCATTTATGCGGTCTCGCTCGCCCGTTCGCAGCGCATCAGGACGCGCGCGGGAACGTTCTCGATCCACCACCTCGCCCCCGAGGTGTTTGGCGGCTTCGAGGAGACTCCGGGCGGCATCAAGCTCGCGACCGCGGAGAAGGCGCTGTTCGATTGCGCCTACCTTTCCGGTGGGAGATCGCGCCTCTTCACGAGTTTGCCCGAGCTCGAGCTGCCGCGAGGCTTCCGGCGGCGAGAGCTGCGCCTGTGGGTCGAGCGCATCCCGTCTGCGAGGGGCCGGACGCTCACCGCGCGCAAGCTCGAGGCGTTTCTGGCAGCGGCCGGGTGAGCGATGGTGGGCCTGGCCAAGCTCGCCGGCTCGACCCTGGACGACCGCCCGGACGACGACCACCCCTCCGGGTGTTCCGAAGCGGCTCCCGCGAGGTCCACCCCTTCGGGTGTTCCGCAGCGGCTCCTGACGAGGGAGCGCGGCCTGCTCGCCTGGGGCAAGAAGCGCGTCGGGCACATGGTCTCGATGGCTCAGCCCGACGCCCATGGCGACACGGTCGTCCCAACCGCATGCCGCAGTGGGGGGTCGCCAGGCCGGCGCCCTGGCGACGCGCTCCGGGCTTGAAATCTGAGTCCACCGCGCTCAATATTCGCGAGTGACTTGGGTCGAACGCCGCGGGCACGTGAGGCGCGTGAGGCGGCTCTTGCGCGAGAATCCCGTGGTTGTGCTGCTGGGCGCGCGGCAGGTCGGGAAGACGACGCTGGCGCGGCAGGTCGCTAGCACGTTTGCCGAATCGAGCTTCTTCGATGCGGAGCAGCGAGGTGACTACGCCCTGCTCCAGGAGCCCGACCTGGCGCTCGCCACCAAGCGGGGTCTGGTCGTCGTCGACGAGGTGCAGGCTGTACCGGAGGTACTGCGGACCGTCCGCGTCCTCGCGGATCGCAGCCGGAGCCCGGCCCGCTTCCTGCTGCTGGGCAGCGCATCGCCCGAGCTCGCACAGCGAACGGCGGAGACGCTGGCGGGGAGAACAGCGTTCCACGAGATGGGTGGTTTCGACCTGGAAGAGGTCGAGGATGCCAACCGACTCTGGTTTCGCGGAGGGTTCCCGCGCTCGTATCTAGCGCGCAGCAATCGTGCCAGCGACGAATGGCGCAAGGGCTTCATCCGAACCTTCTTGGAACGCGACGTGCCCCGACTCGGTATCGGCATTGCGCCACGCACCTTGGAGCGGTTCTGGGTGATGCTCGCGCACTATCACGGCCAGGTCTTCAATGCTTCCGAGCTGGGTCGCTCGTTCGGCGTGGCGCACACCACGGTCCGAGGCTATCTCGATCTGCTGGTGGGCACCTTCGTCGTGACGGAGCTCCGGCCGTGGCTCGAGAACGTCGGCAAGCGCGTGGTGAAGTCCCCCAAGATCTACATCAGTGACCCGGGACTCTTGCACGCATTGCTCGACATCGGCGCGCCGGCCGCACTGGAGAGGCACCCCAAGCTGGGCGCCAGCTGGGAGGGCTTCGTGCTCGGGCAGGTCGTACGCCGCCTGCGCGCGCGCCCGAGCGAGTGCCACTTTTGGGCGGTCCACTCCGGTGCCGAGCTCGACCTGCTGGTGGTGTCGGGAGGCCGGCGATACGGATTCGAGATCAAGCGGACCGATTCGCCCCGCTTGACCGCGTCGATGCATGCTGCGCTCGAGACGCTCCGCCTCACGCGCCTCGACCTGATTCACGCGGGGAACCGCACGTTCCCGCTGGCGAACAAAGTCCGGGCGCTCGCGGCCGCAGACATCAAGAGCGAGCTCGCGGCGCTGCGACGGGACTGAAGCGTCGAGACCCGGAAACCGCATGGCGTCGATGCGCAAGAATTTGGACCACACGCCGGCGCCGTGTAGGTTGACCCTTGCCCGCTTGGGGCGAGGAGCGTGGGCCGATGAAGACCAGGGTGACCCTTTCGATCATCGCAGTCATGACGTCGTTCTCGGGGCTCACCCTCGCCCAGGGGGAGGCACCGCCTGCGGCGCCCGAAGCGCCCGCGGGGGCCAAAGCCCCAACC
>JACPVJ010000060.1 GCA_016191785.1 Myxococcales bacterium
CCTCGGGCGGAAGCGGCGCGACGAGAAGCGCGAGATCGGCCTGGGCGCCCGACAGGCGCTCGTTCACTTTCTCGGCGCTGTCGTCCCAGAACGCGTCGTCGCGGGGTGCGACGGGCCAGTCCTCGAGCATGGCGTCGAAGGGCCCCGGGAGCCGTTCCTTGCGGTCTTGCTCGCTCATGACTTGCCCGATTCGTCAGGGTAACCAGCCTGTTCGAGGTGCGCACGCAGCTTCTTGCGGGCCTCGTGCACGCGCCACGCCACCGTCCCCTCGGGGCCGCCCAGCACCTCGGCCGCCTCGGCGCGAGACAGACCGTCGACGCTCACCAGGATCAGCGTCGTGCGCAGGGTCTCGCTGAGCAGATCGACGCCCTCTGCGAGGGCTCGTGCCGCCTGTCGATCGGCGGCCAGCCGCGCGGGATCCGCCTCCACGCTCTTCTGATCGGCCAACAGGCCCTCGATGCGCGGGTCGTCGGGGGTGGTGGCTTTGCGGCCCGTCTTGCGGGACCGAATGGCATTCAGGGAGAGGTTCACGGCGATCCGGTACATCCAAGTGAAGGGCTCGCTGCGACCGTCAAAGCGATCGAGCGCGCCATAAGCCCGCACGAAAGTGTCCTGAGTCACGTCCTCTGCTTCCGCTCCGTCGCGCAACAGATGCGCAGCGAGCCGATAGATTCGCCGCTGGTGGCGTCGAACCAGGACGCCGAACGCTTCGGCATCGCCCTTTCGGGCCGCATCCACCAGCTCACGGTCGCTCTTTTGAGACATGCCGGTCCCGGCGCGCGGCCCTGACCGATCAAGCCGTCGGCTGGGGGCGAGTTCGACGGGTCACGATAGTTCAACACCGAGCCCTTGGACAAACCGCCGGCGGCCGGCCTTGGCCCCCCCCGAAAGTTCCTTCAAACCGCCGAAGTTACAGCCAAAAGAGCCGGGCTGGGGGGGGCGGCGGCGAGCTTTGGCTCCGCGCGCACGCGACCGGCGCTATACCGTGGGCGCCCCGCCCATGAGCGAACACGCCGAAAATGGCACACAGCCGGGGGTCGTGACCGACGCCGTCCGCGACCTCGAGAAGAAGCTCCGCGCGGAGGGCGCGCGGCGCTGGCTCCGCCGCGGCATCGCCCTGCTGGTGCTGGTCGGCTTGGTCGTCGGCTACGGCAGCTATCGTCGCGCGACTCGCCCACCGCCGGCAGCGCGCTTCACCACCGAGACCGTCGAGACGCGCGAGGTCGTCGAACAGGTTCAGTCGACCGGCAGCGTGAAGCCACTGACCGAGGTGCAAGTCGGGGCGCAGGTGTCGGGGCGCATGGTCAAGGTTCACGTCGACTTCAACAGCAAGGTCAAGAAGGGCGATCTGCTCGCCGAGATCGACCCCACGCTGTACGGCGCGCAGGTGAGCCAGAGCGGCGCGCAGCTCAAAGCCGCCGAGGCCAGCGCGAAGCGAGCTCAGGCACGCCTGGCCACCGCGAAGGCAGGCCTCAAACGACTGCAGGGCCTGAAGGCCGAGGGCATCGCCAGCCCCGCCGACGTCGAACAAGCGCAAGGAGAGCACGACGTGGCCGAGGCCGATCTCGCGGCGTCGGCCGCGCAGATCTCCCAGATCCGCGCGCAGCTTTCGGGCGCGCGCACCACGCTGGCCTACGCCCGGATCTTCTCGCCGATCGACGGCATCGTCGTGAACCGCGCGGTGGATCCGGGCCAGACGGTGGCGGCCAGCTTCGCGGCGCCGGTGCTCTTCGTGATCGCCCAAGACCTGTCCAAGATGCAGGTCCTGGCCGAGATCGACGAGGCCGACGTCGGCAAGATCCGCGAGCAGATGAAGGCCGAAGTTGTGGTCGACGCGTTCGTGGGGCAGAAGTTCCAGGGCACGGTCACCCAGGTGCGCTTCAGCCCGAACAACGTGCAGGGCGTGGTGACCTATTCGGCGGTGATCGAGGTGGGCAACCCCGAGCTCAAGCTCCGGCCCGGCATGACGGCAACCGTCACCATCAAGACTCGCGAGGCCAAGGGCACGCTGGCGATTCGCAACGCCGCGCTCCGGTTCCGCCCGCTTCCGGAGAAGGACGAAGAGGGCAAGCCGATCCCGATCAAGCCGCCGCCGCCCCTCGACCCCGGCAAAGGGCGCGTCTACCTGATCACCGGCGGCGCTCGCGGCGCCGAGACGGTCGACGCCCGCGTGGTGGGCGTCGGGATCACCGACGGCATCTGGACCGAGCTGACGGATCCGGCGGGGCTCGCCGCCGGGCAGGCGGTGATCGTCGAGCAGCGCGACGAGAAGAAGCAGAAGCGCTTCGGCATGTTCTAGCCTGGGCCCTTGCCATGTCTGCGCTGATCCGTCTCCATGGCGTGTGCAAGGACTACATGAGTGGTCCCGAGGTGGTGCACGCGCTGGTGGACGTCGAGCTCGAGGTCGGCGCCGGCGAGCTGGTGGCGGTGGTGGGTGCGAGCGGTAGCGGCAAGAGCACCCTGATGAACATCTTGGGGTGCCTGGACCGGCCCACGCGCGGTCGCTACGAGCTGGCCGGCATCGACGTCACCGAGCGCTCGACCGATCAGCGCGCGCTGGTCCGAAACCGGCTGATCGGCTTCGTGTTCCAGGGCTTCAACTTGCTCCCGCGTACCACCGCCCTCGAGAACGTCGAGCTGCCGCTGGTCTACCGCGGCGTGAGCGCGAAGGAGCGCTTCCGCCGCGCGGCTCATGCGCTGGCGCAGGTGGGCCTGGCCGATCGCGCGCACCACACGCCGGCCCAGCTGTCGGGCGGGCAGCAGCAGCGGGTGGCCATCGCCCGGGCGCTGGTCACCAGTCCGCCCCTGCTGCTCGCCGACGAGCCCACCGGAAACCTGGACACGCGCACCAGCCACGAGGTCCTGGGCCTGCTCCAAGAGCTCTCGGAGCAGCATGGTATCACCGTGATGATCGTCACCCACGAGGCCGACATCGCCGCGTGCACGCGCCGCATCATCACAGTCCGGGACGGTCGCATCTTTCGCGACGAGCCCAACGCCGAGCCCCGGATCGCAGAGCCGGCCCCGAGCCGACCATGAGCGCGCTCGTCACCTCGCTGCGGATGGCGGTCCGGGCGATGGTCCGCCAGCGCCTGCGGTCGCTCTTGACCTCGGTCGGGATCTCGATCGGCGTCGCGGCGGTGGTGCTGGTGGCCGCCCTGGGCACCGGCGCCCGCGGCGAGATCGACAAACAGATCCAGAGCCTGGGCTCCAACGTGATCTTCGTCTTCTCGCAGCCGGCCACCAAGAGCGGCGCCAAGTCCCGGGCCAACATGGGCATGGGCCTGACCGAGCGGGACGCCGAGGCGATCCGGCGCGAGGCCACGGCGGTGACGGCGGTCACGGTCTATTCCGAGGTCAGCGCCCAGGTGATGAGCGAGCTGGGCAACGGCAAGATCGGCGTGATGGGGGTGGACGAGAGCTACTTCGAGGTGCGCGGCTACGAGGTCGCGACCGGACGCCGCTTCAACGAGAGCGAGGCGCAGACCAAGGCCAAGGTCGCGCTGATCGCGCCGACCGCGCAGCAGAAGCTGTTCGGCAACCAAGATCCGGTCGGGCGCTGGGTGCGGGTGGGCAAGCATCCGTTTCGGATCATCGGCACGCTGCGCTCGAAGGGGCAGTCGCCCTTCGAGGACCAGGACGACCGCATCCTGATCCCGATCGGCACCTGGCGCTCGAGGGTGGTGCCCACGCTGGGCGATCGCGTTCAGCTGGTGATGGCCTCGGCCAAGAGCGCCGAGCACTCGGGCGAGGCCGAGCGGCAGGTGAAGCAGATCTTGATGCAGCGCCACCAGATCGCCGAGGGCGAAGAGCCGGACTTTCGCGTCGGGACCCAGCAAGAGTTCCAGAAGATGCAGGAGGGCATCTTCACCGTGCTGACCGTGCTCTTGCTCTCGGTGGCGGCGATCTCGCTCCTGGTGGGCGGCGTCGGCGTGATGAACATCATGCTGGTGGGGGTGACCGAGCGCACCCGCGAGATCGGCATCCGCATGGCGATCGGCGCCAAGCCGGCTGACATCCAGGCCCAGTTCCTGCTCGAGTCGATCGCGCTCACGCTGTTCGGTGGCTTCGCGGGCATCGGGCTGGCCACCGGCCTGATGCTGGCCTTCGCCAGAGAGCTGGGCTTCCCGATGCAGCTCAGCGGGCAGGCGGTGGCAGTGGCGCTGGGCACCAGCGCGGCCATCGGGCTCACGTTCGGCTTCTGGCCCGCGCGGCGCGCGGCGCACCTCGACCCCATCGAGGCCCTGCGCCATGAGTAGGGTCTTCGGTGCGGCCTGGACGGCGCTGATCCTGGCGCTGGGGGCGCTCAGGCGAAGCCCGCTGCGGGCCAGCCTGACGGCCTTCGGCATCCTGGTGGGCGTGGCCGCCGTGACCATCGTGGTGGCGCTGGGCGAGGGCGCCACGCAGCAGGTCTCGGGGCGCATCGACAGCATGGGCGAGAACGCGTTGATGGTGATGCCCGCCGAGACGCTGAAGAGCGGTGTGCGGGACGAGCGGGCGGTCGGCATTTTGACGGAGGGCGACGCCGACGCCCTGGCCGAAGAGGCGCCGGCCATCGAGAAGGCGGCGCCGCTCTTGTTCAGCTCGGCACAAGTCGCGTGGCGCGACGCCAACACGCCCACGATGATCGTCGGCAGCAAGCGCGCTTTCTTCGACATTCGCCGCTGGAAGCTCGGGTCGGGCTCGATCTGGAACCCGACCAGCGAGACCTTGGGCGAGAAGGTATGCGTGATCGGCGTCACCGTGCAGCAGAGCCTGTTCGGCGCCGAAGATCCGGTGGGCCAGGTGCTGCGCATCGGGCGTCACCCGTTCCGGATCGTGGGCGTGCTCGAGCCGAAGGGGCAGGGGCCGTTCGGCAACGATCAGGACGACGTGGTGGTGATGCCGGTCTCGACCCTGCGGGCCAAGCTGCTCTCGACCTTGCCCGGGCAGGTCGGCCGGATTCTGCTTCAGGGCGCGACGCCGGACTCGGCCGCCGAGGTCGAGCGCCAGGCCACCGCCATCTTGCGCCAGCGGCACGGCCTGACCGAGGGCGCCGAAAACGACTTCCGCATCCGCAGCCAAGAGGATTTCCGCCGTCGGCAAGAAGGCATCTTGGGCACGCTGCGGACGCTGCTCCTGTCGATCGCGTTGGTCAGCCTGGTGGTCGGCGGGATCGGCGTGATGAACATCATGCTGGTCAGCGTCACCGAGCGCACGCGCGAGATCGGCATTCGCTTGGCGATCGGCGCCCGCGAGATCGACATCCTGTTCCAGTTCCTGGTCGAGGCGGTGGTGCTGTCTCTGCTCGGGGGCGCTGCCGGCACGCTGCTCGCGGTCCTGGCGGTGCGCAGCATCGCCGGCGCGTTGAGCTGGGAGATGGGCGTCTCGACGGATGCGCTCTTGGTGGCGCTCGGCACCAGCACCAGCCTGGGCGTGGCCTTCGGGTTCTTCCCGGCGCGCCGCGCGGCGCGGCTCGATCCGATCGTGGCGCTGCGCAGGGAATGAGGCGGCGTCCGTCAATCCCTTGAGCGTCTCGGGAAGGAGCGAACCGCCAAGTGCGGCGCCGGGCGAGCCCGGGTTCGTCCGGCGCCGCACTTGGCGGTTTTTCTCCCTGCACGGGCGCGTTCACGAGCCCCGCCGGGTCACTCCGAGATTCGCGCCGCGATCTCGGTCACCTCGCCGGCGTAGTCGCGGCGCAAGACGTGTTGATCTGCGGCGACCCAGACGGCCTTCTCGGTGGCCACGACGTCGGTGGCGCCATGGTTGTGGTCCGAGGCGTGGGGAAGCGGGGGCAAGACCTCGCGGGTCCAGGGCGCGCTCCCGCTGCGGTGCCACAGCTCGCCGACCTCTTGGTCGCCCTTCGCGGCGACCAGCCACACGTCGTCGCCGCTAGCCGAGAGCGCGACGATGGGCTGCTTCGTCGCCGGCGGCTGCACGGGCTTCCACGTCTTGCCGTCGAAGCGCACGATGCGGTCGGTCTGCACGAGCCAGATGTCGGACTCGCTCGTGACCTCGACGAGCGGGTCGCCGCGGCCGCAATCGGTGCCCGACTTGGCGCAGGGGGCGCCCTTGAAGGAGTCGATCACGGTGATCGTGCTGGGGGTCGCTCCGGGCTCGAAGACCTCGACGGCGGGCTCGTCGGTCTCACACAGAGCGCCGTACACGACCAGGCGTCCCGAAGGGAACCCGACGAACGATGCAGGCTGGATGCGTGTCGTGCAGCCGACGACGGGCGGCTTGACGGCAGTGAGGCTCGGGAGCTTGGTGGCCTTGCCGGAGATATGATGGAAGTACGGGCCCTGGATGTACGGCCCGTGCTGGTAGTTGACGGCGAGCGCGACCCTGCGGCCTTCACCCAGGTCAGCGAGGCCCACGTACGTCCAGCCTTCGGGGAGCGGTTTGCCGTGCCGCTTCCAGTGGCTCGCGAGGCGGAAGATCGTGCCCTCTCCCGAGCTGGCCGTACCCACGATGGCGCTCACCCACGCGTCGTCGGGGAAGCTGCCGGCCAGACCCGTCACGCCGTAGAAGGCCGGCAGCTCTCGCTGCAGCTTGGGGTCGTTCACGAGCACTCCGTTGCGAGTGAAGAAGAGCCCCCCGCCGGTATCCACGACGAGCTCGCTGCCCAGTCGGTAGAGCTCGATGGGCTTGCGCCACGGCCCGAGGTCCACGCGCGCGTAGGGCCCGAACCGGGTCTTCTGCGCCTCGCGGTTCGGAGCAGCAGGCGGCGTGGGCCCGGTCGGCGGCGCGGCTGCGGGGGGCGGTGGGGCAGGGGCTGCCGGCGGAGACGACGGCCGTCGTCCGGACGGCTGCCCGACGCACGCGGCCAAGACGACCAGGACAGCGCCCCACCCGAGGCGACGAGACATGACCCGAGCCTACCGGCTTTTGCCGGGGTCAGCCGCCTTCGAGCTTCTTCTTCAGCAGATCGCCAAGGGTGCCGAAGCCGCCCTCGCGCGCCAGCTGTTGGCGGTACTCGCGGTGCGCCTTGCGCTCTTCGTCCTCGTGCATGGCCTTCACGCTGAGCTTGGGCTCGCCGCGGCGCGGATCGACCTCGAGCACCTTGACCTCGAGCACCGAGCCCATCTTGAACTGCTTGCGCAGATCGGTGCCGCGGGGCGTGCCGGTCTGGCCCGCGGGCAAGAAGCCGCGGGCGCCGCGACCGGTGGCGCCCAGGATGCGCACGATCAGCCCCGAGGCCTCGTGCTTGATCACCTCGACCTTGACCGTCGCGCCGCGGACCACCTTCTGCTGCTCTTCGTGGGCGCGCTCGGGGGGCGGAGCGGGGTGGAGCGCGATCTTCTTGGTGCGGGGGTCGAAGCTCGCGACCACTACCTCGACGTCTTGACCCTCTTTCAGCACCTCGTTCGCATGCTCGATGCGGGTCATCGAAAGATCGACGATGTGGATCAGCGCCTCGACGCCGGGCTCGAGCTCGACGAAGGCGCCGAAGTCCAACGTCCGCAGCACCTTGCCCGAGTGGCGGGAGCCCTGCGCGTACTTCTCGCGGGCGGCCGCCCAGGGGTCCTCGAGCAGCGCCTTGCGGCTCAGCCAGATCTTGCCCTTCTCGTCGATCTTGAGGATCTTGACCTCGAGCTCTTCGCCCGGGCGCATCAGGTCGACCATCTTCGCGCGGGCGTCGTGGCTGGCCTCGGACACGTGCACCAGGCCCTCGAGGTTCTCGGCCTCGGGCAGCGCGACGAACGCGCCCCACTCGACCACCGTGCGCACCACGCCCTTGAGCACCTGGCCTTCGGTCAGCAGGGTGAGGGCGTGCTTGCGCCGCTCGTGGGCCTCGGCCTCGAGCATGGGCCGGCGCGAGACGACCACGTCCCGGCCGCCGTTCTTGTACTGCACCACCTTGAACTCGAGGCGCTGGCCCACGAGCCCGGTGAAGTTGGCGTTCTGCGGGTGCAGATCCAGGCCCGACGCCGGCGCGAACGCCCGGAGGCCCGAGATGTCGACCTCGACGCCGCCCTTGATCACCCCGGTGACCAGGCCGGTGATCAGCGAGCCGTCTTTGGAGGCAGCCTCGAGGGCCGGTTTGATCTCTTCCTCGCGCAGGGGCTTGCGGGTGAGCACCACCAAGCCGCCGCGCACGCCGTCGTTGTGCACGCGCGCGACGAAGCGATCGCCCACGCTGGGGACCAGATCGTCCGCTTCCATCTCGGTGCGGTCGAAGATCGCGAGCGCCTTGCCCGAGAGGTCGACCATGACCGCGGTGTCGAGCACCGCGGTGACCTTGCCGAACACCTCTTCGCCGACCTGGAACGGTGCGCGCTCGGTGGCGGGGCGATGGTGCTGGCGCGCGCGGTCCTCGCGGGGGGCGGCCTCGCCGCCCTCGGCGCCGTCGGCGCCGGCACCCGGCTTCTTCTTCTTGCGCTTGCGGCGCTTCTTCTTCTTGCCGGGCTCGCCCGAAGTCGCGTCGGCGCCTCCCGCGTCCGCGGCCTCGCCCTCTTCGCCCTCGGCCGCGTCGCCGTCGTCTTCCGACGCGCCCTCGTCGCCCTCGGGTGCCGCGTCGGCTGGTGCCTCGGATGCCGCGTCGGCGGGCGCTTCGGCCGGCGCCGCGGCGGGCGCCTCGGGCGGCGCTTCGGTGGCGGCGCTGGCGTTGTCGCCGGCACCTTGCGCGACTTCCGCCGGAGCAGCCGTTGCAGATCCGGAGGGGTTCGACTCGTCACCGTTCGGCGCCGACTCGGTCGCGGGGGTTTCGTTCTCGGAGGACATGCGGGTACCCGGAAGGGACCGGCCCTATAACGCGCCTTGCGGCGCCTGCCAATGACGGGCTGAATCAGCGCGTGATGGGCAAATGCCGGTTCACCCCGCCGCTGCGGTCGATCACCAGGCCCCCCGCCGCCGCGCGGTTGTCTTGGTCCAGGCGCTCGATCAGGCGATCGGCCACCTCGACGAAGGCCTTGGCCATGGCCGAGCCGGGTGAGGCCTGGACCAGCGGCGTGCCGGCGTCGCCCCACTCCCGCACGCTGGGGTGCATGGGGAGCTGGCCCAAGAGCGGCGCGCCGGCCATCTCGGCGACCTTGGCGCCGCCGCCCGAGCCGAACAGCTCGTGGCGCTTGTCGCAGCCATCGCACACGAAGTAGCTCTCGTTCTCGACCACGCCGGTGATGGGGATGCCCACCTTCTGGCACATGCTGACCGACTTGTAGACGTCCTGCAGCGCGACCTCTTGGGGGGTGGTGACGATCACCGCGCCGTTCGTGCGCAGCTGCTGCGAGAGGGTCAGGGCCACGTCGCCGGTGCCCGGCGGCAGGTCGAGCAAGAGGTAGTCGAGCTCGCCCCAGTCGACGTCTTTCAAGAACTGCAGCAGCGCGCCGTGGAGCATGGGGCCGCGCCACACGATGGCGCTCTTCGGGTCGTCGAGCAGAAAGCCGATGCTCATCAGCTTCACGCCGAAGCGCTGGAGCGGCTGGATGCGCTTGCCGTCGGTCATGGGCTGGCCGGTGATGCCGAACATGGTCGGCACGCTCGGGCCATACATGTCGGCGTCGAGCAGACCCACGCGGTACCCACGGCGCGCGAGCGCCAGCGTCAGGTTGGCAGCGACGGTGCTCTTGCCCACGCCGCCCTTGCCGCTCATCACGAGCACGACGTTCTTCACCCCCGGGACGGGATCGCCGTCGACGATGGTGCGGGTGGACGCGGTGGGGGCGGGGTCTTGGGACATGATCGGCGGTCTCGTAAGGCCTCGGCCGGTTCTCGTCAAACCGCCGCCCGGACAAAACACGACCGGCGCGCATTCCCGATGGGGAACACGCGCCGGAGCGTGCGCGGACGCGGTTACTTGGTCGAGACCGAGCCGGCGATGCTCGCCGTGACGGTCACCGACTCGCTGACGTCCTCGGCGGCGTCACCCGCAGCCATGATGATGGCCGGGATGCACGCGGCCTTGATGTCGGTCACCGCGTCGACGTTCCCCGAGAGCTGGGCGGCGATCTTGCCCATGCCTTCGAGACGCGCCTTGAACGCATAGACCACGCCCAGGTTGGCTTTCAGCGTGGCCTGGAGCTTGCCAGCCGCTTGAACGTCCGCTGCACCCTGGAAGGCCACCGAGACCTCGGGGGGACGGCACTCGGCCTTGGCCTGCACGCTGGCGTCGCAGTTGGCGTCGCACTTGGCCTCGACCTGGCAGCCGCCCTTGAGCTCGCCGCCAGTGCACTTGATGGGTTCGTACTCGCCCTTGCACTCGCCGTCGCACTTGACCGACGCCGTGGCCGAGCCCTTGCAGCTGGCGCTGCAGGTGCCCTTGCAGCTGCCGGTGCAGGTGGCCTTGGGCGCGGTGGCCGAGCAGGTGCCCTTGCAGGTGCCCTTGCAGGCGCCGTTGGCCTGCGGCCCGGTGCCGCCCGCCGACGCCTCGCAGGTGCCCTCGCACTTGCCGTCGCACTCGACGCCGCCCTCGGCGGTGCACGAGCCCGTGCACTCCCCCGTGCACTCGCCCTCGCAGCTGAGCGTGGCGCTGGCCTTGGCGGTGCACTCGCCCTTGCACGACAGCTCGAGCTTGCCGCCCTCGCAGGTGGGCGGGGTCGCCTTGAGATCGCACTTGCCGTCCGCCGAGCACTTGGCCTGGCAGTTGGCCTTGGCGCTGAGCGAAGCCTCGCAGACCGGCGGCTTGACCACCACGGTGAGCGTGCCCGACGCCTGGGCCTTGAACTTGCCGATGGCAGTGGTGGCGGCAGTGCACCAGGCCTTCATCTTGGCGCGCTTGTCGTCGTTCTTCTCGGCGGCCTCTTGGGTGGCCTTGTCGACGTCCAGGTCCACCGCGATGGACCGGCAGGCCCCGGTCAGATCGGTGACCGCTGCCGACGCGATGCCGGCGAAGTCCGCCACGGCCTGGGCCGCGACCTGGGCGCTGGCGCTGCCGCCGATGTCGGCGGTGATGCTGGCGCCCACCTGGAACTCGGTGCAGCACACGCTGTCTTGCGCCTCTTTGACCTTGTCGCACGCGCTCATGGTGCTGAGCAGGCCTCCGCCGAGCAGAAGGGCGGCGCCAAAAACAGTGGATTTTCTCATGATCAAGCTCTCCCTAGTAGTTCAGGCCCTGGGCGAACGCCGATGGAACCCGTGCGGCATGGGCCGGACCCACGCCGTTGGACGAAGGTCTCGTCGTGCGCATGCAAACCCACGCCACCGCCGGGCTCGTACGACGAAATCCCCGCGGTGGCAACTTGGACCGGGTCACTCGGGCCAGCAGCCGGGCTTGGTGTACGGGGCCTTCTTGCCCTCGAAGCTGTCGCCGCCCACGCACTTTTGGTAGAGCGGGCTCTTGGCGGCCAGGACCTTCGCGCCGCCGTAGCAGTTGAGCGCGATGCCACTGGGGGACTTGGGGCAGCCGCCCCCGACGCAGTACGTGTCTTGCGTGGTCGGCAGGCCGGTGCAGTCGCAGCTGGGCCCGAGGTCGATGCAGTAGCGCTCGCCGCTGTAGTCCGACCCGCCGCACAGGCCCGTGGGGCAATCCGCGTCGTCCACGCAGGGCTCGCAGCTCTTGCTGGTGCCCTTGCACGCGCCGAAGCGGTGCGCGCAGGTGGGCTTGCCGAGCGCGGTGTCGTGCACCGCGCACTCGGCGGCGCTGCCCCAGACGCAGGCGTTGGACTGGTTCGGCTCGCACAGCACGGTGCAGTACTTGTGGCCCTTGCCGTCGCTCGCGCACAGCTGGTTCGGCTTGGCGCGGCAGTCGTCGTCGGTCTTGCACTCGCTGCAGAACTCGCGCTTGATGCACATGTTGCGCAAGAGGCCCAGGGGCCCGCACGAATACGCCTTGCCGGCGCCGATCTCGCCCGCCGCGATGCAGCCGGTGATGTTCGACCCGGTCAGGCCGCACGCATCGGTGCAGGGTTTCTTGCTGGTGCGCAGCGTCTGGCACTCGTAGCCCGCCGCGCAGTCGCTGTCGGCCAGGCACGTCGTCTTGGTGCAATACGCGTCGTAGTCGCCGGGCCCGACCCCGACGCAGGCGAAGCCCGCCGCTTCGTCGCACTCTTTGGCGGCCGCACCGCCCGGGCAGGCGGTGCCGAACTGGCCCTTCGGGTAGACCGTGCCCTTGGCGCAGGCGAGCACGTCCTTGCCCTCGGCGGTCTTGGCCGGCTTGCACTCACCGACGGTGGAGCAGTCGCCGTTGGTCTTGCAGCCGACGTAGGCGCAGGCGCCGCTGACGCAGCCCAGGTTTTGGTCGGCGTCACACTCGGTGGACTTCTGGCAGGCGCCGCCCAGCCCGACCACCTTGACGTTCTTGTCGCAGTAGCTCTTCGCCACATCGACGGGGTCGGCCACACAGGCCGCCTCGACCGAGGCGCAGTCCGCGTTCGTCTTGCAGCCGGTGAGCTTGCAGGTGCCGGCCAGGCACTTGAACCCGCGCATCGCGTCGCACTGGTCGTCCGCCGCGCACTCGGTGTCGTACTGACCGGTGACCTTGCCGTGCTTCGTGAACGGCGCCCACGCGCAGAACTGGCCCGGCGTGCCGTCGTCGGCGGGGCCGCCGTAGCAGTACTTGCCTGCCGGGCAGTCGTTGGTGGGGTGCGCGCACGGCTGACCGCAAGAGTTGCCGGCGCACTTCATGCCGGCGGTGCACTCGGCATCGACGCACTTCTTCTCGCACACGCCTTCGATCACCACGCCCTCGCAGGGCTTGGCCTCTTCGTCGCCGCTACAGGCCGTGAGCCCGACGGCCGTGAGCGCGAGCACCCCCAGCACTGCTCCGAGCGTGCGCTTGGCCCCGCGACGCAGCCCGCCATTGCCACCCAGTGTCGACCCGATCATGCTGACCTTCCGATTTGCCCGACCTTCTGGTCGGAATTCCAAGGATGCCCGAGGGCCCCGCCCATAGCGCGGCGCGGCGAGCGTGGAAAGCCTGCCGCGCGGCTTGACGGGATCACCGCTCCCGCTATGCTCCCGGCGGGTCTAGCACAATCCCGGGAGGCTACCCATGAAGACGGTCCTGGCGAGCGTTGGTGTCCTCGCCCTCACGAGCTTGACGGCATGCGGTTCCGAGGCGGGCGATCCGCCGGCGCAGCAAGACTTCGATCACGGCACGGTGGTGAACACGGGGACGGGCGGGGGTGGCAACGTCACCGAGCCGCCGTTCCTGCAATACGCCTACCCCGAGGCGCCCTTCGGCTCGCAGATCGACTCGGTGATCGCGCCGCTGACCCTCCTGGGTTGGACGGCTCCGGCCGAGGCCCTGTACGACACCGCGGCCTTCGAGCCGGTGACCATCGCCGACTTCTACAACCCCGACGGCAAGAAGCCCTGGAAGCTGATCTGGGTGAACTCGTCGGCGGTGTGGTGTGGCCCGTGCAACAAGGAATATGCCGAGATGCGCGACAGCGACACCTACAAGCAGGTGCTCGAGCCCAAGGGCGTCGCGGTGATCGGCACGCTGATGGAAAACATCTCGGCGCAGCCCGCTGCCCCCAGCGATCTCAAGAACTGGGGTGACAAGTACAAGGTCCCGTTCCCGCTGGCGCTCGATCCGGCGTTCAAGATGGGACAGTACTTCGAGCAGGCCACCGTTCCCGGCGCCATCTTGGTCGACGCCAAGACGATGAAGATTGTCGCCAAGCTCTCGGGCGGCGCGGTCGCCGGCCCCGGCGGCGTGCTCGAAGAGATCGACGCGGCACTGGCGAACCTGCCGAAATGAAGCCCGCCGGCGTCGTGCTGGGCGTCGCCGTGGCGCTGGCCTCGTGGGGCTGCAGCAGTGGCGGCGCGTCGTCTGCCGGGGCCACCGGCGCCGAGGGCAGCGGCGCGCGCCCGCCCGACTTCGAGCTCTCGACCATCGACGGCAAGACGGTGCGTCTCTCCGATCACCTCGGGAAGGACGTGGTCCTGATCGACTTCTGGGCGACGTTCTGCGACCCGTGCATGGCCTCGATGCCGCACCTGGACGAGCTCTACAAGAAGCACAAGGACAAGGGCTTCGTGGTGCTGGGCGTCAGCATCGACGGTCCCGACTCGGTCGCGCAGGTCAAGAGCACCGTCGCGAAGCTCGGCGTGTCGTTCCCGATCTTGCTCGACCAAGAGACCAGCGTGGTCGCCCTCTACAACCCCAAGACCAGCGCGCCCTTCAGCGTCCTGATCGGCCGGGACGGCAGCGTCATCGCCAAGAAAGAGGGCTACACCACCGGCGACGGCGCCGCGGTGGATCGCGACGTCGAAGCCGCCCTCGCGAAGAAGTAGGGTTCAGCGCCGCGGCGCCGAGACGCGCACGAAGCGCGTCCCGAGCAGCAGCGCCGCCACCGTCAGCCCGACGATCAGGCCGATCCACATGCCCCGCGGTCCGAGCCCCGCGCCGAGCGCCAGCCCGCCGCCGAGGGGGATGCCGATCAGCCAGTACGCCACCAGCGCGAGCAGCATCGGCACCCGAGTGTCCTTCAGCCCGCGCAGCGCGCCGTTCGACAGCACCTGGGCGCCGTCGGGGAACTGGAACGCGGCCGCGTAGGCGATCAGGCTCGTGGCCAGGGCCCCGACCGCGGCGTCCTTCGAGTACAGGCCGACCACGGCGCTGCGGCCGAGGATCAGCGCCGCACCGGTGGCGGTCTGGGTGCCGAGCATCAGCACGAACCCCGCGAGGGCCGCCCGCCGGATCCCCGGGTGGTCGCCGGCGCCGACGGCGTGACCCACGCGCACCGTGGTGGCCTCGGCCAGCCCGAGCGGGATCATGAAGCACAGGCTGGCGACGTTGATCGCGATCTGGTGTGCGGCCGCCGGGACCTCGCCCAGTCGCCCGATCAAGAGCGACGCGAAGATGAACAAGCTGCCTTCCATCAGCACCGTGAAGCCGATGGGCGCGCCGACCGCGAGCAGGGCGCGGATCTCGCCGAGGCGCGGCGGATCGAAGCGCCCGAACAGCTCGAGCTCGCGGAAGCGCCGGGCCCGGGCCAGGTACAGACCGAGGGCGATGGCTTGCAGCCACATCACCGTCGCCGAGGCCAGGCCCAGGCCTTGCGCGCCCAGCTCGGGCAGCCCGAAGGCGCCGAAGGTGAGCGCGTACCCGAGGGGCGCCAAGAGACACAGCCCCGCGAAGGAAAGGAGCATCGAGGGCACGGTGAAGTGCAGGCCGTCGGCCAGGTAGCGCAGGCACAGGAACACGGCGAACGCCGGCAGCCCCCAGCGCACGCCGTGCAAGAAGGCAGTGGTGCCCGGCGCGATCTCGGGCGCGATGCCGATGGGGCCAAGGGCCCGGGGCACCAAGGTCATGTACGCGAACAAGAGCGGACCGAGCGAAAGCGACACCCACAGCGCCTGCCGCAAGAGCGGGCCGACCTCGTTGCGCCGCCCGGCGCCGGCCAGCTGCGACACCGCCGGCGGGACGCTCATCAAGGTTCCCAGCACCACCGTGAGCGGCAGCCACATCAGCGCCGTGCCGATCGTGACCGAGGCCAGGGTGCGCGTGCCGTGGTGCCCGGCGATCACGCTGTCGACGAAGCCAATCAGGCCCGTGGACAGGTGGCCGACCACCAGCGGGCCGGCGAGCGTCGCGGTCGTGCGCAGCTCTTCACGAAACGAGCGGATCAAAACCTCACGGTCGCGTCGAGCCGTGCGCCTTCGAACGCGGGGTACTTGCGACACACGCCGCCCACGCAGCGCAGCGAACCGCGGCGCTGGCCGACGAAGGCGCCGACGCTGGACGAAGGCGTGATCTTGTAGCTGACCTGGCCGTTGAAATACGTCGAGGGCACGCCGGGGTCGGTGCTGTATTCCGCGCCGAACGCCGCCGACAGGTGCGGGGCCCAGTCGACGCCCGTCAGGTGCTGGCCCTCGAACCACGGGGCCTCGGGCCCGCCCGCCACCTGGTGGCGGCGGCGGTGCCAGCCCTGCAGCTGCAGCGAGAACGGCCCCCCGAGGTGGCGGATCACGTCGTACCGCGCGTAGGTCTCTTGATAGTAGAGGTGGGTCTCGGCACCGTTCGCGATGGCGAATTGCTCTTCGGATTGATCGATGCGGGCACCGACCGTGAGGTTCGCGCGGCTCTTGCGCTTCTGGCTGGTGATCTCCGTGCCCGTGGCCACGTCCCAGACGCGGTTCAGGTTCGCGTCCGAGGTCTCGCAGCTCTCGTTCAGCGAGCGCTCGGCCCAGGTTCGATAGTGCCCGACCCAGGCGAACACGCTCTCGTCCTTGCCGAGCTCGACGTCACCCTTGAGCCGCCCGCCGGTGACGCAGGTGTTGAAGCCCTCGAACTCGGTGTCGACCCAGAACGCCTCGGTGGTGGGGGGCGCGCTGTACTGCACCAGGGCGAACTCGGGCGCGCGGGCGGTGTTCACGTTGGCGGCCAGGGCGAAGAACCGGCGATAGTGCTTGCCCTCGAAGGTGAGGGTGACCGGGTCTTCTATCAGGGTCAGGGCGCCGTACACGGCGTAGCCCTTCTGACCGTCGAGCAGCTCGCGGTCGGCGCTCGAGCTGTCGCGATCGGCGTCGTCCAGGCTCTGCAGCGCCACCTCGACGTAACCGTCGCCGTGACCGCCGAAGTCCGCGACCTCGATCGATTGGCTGCCGGTCAAGATCGTGTCGGCCTGGCGAACCACGTCGACGTTGAGGGGATCTTGCCGGCGCAGGAACGACGCCTGGGTCCCGAGCTTGAAGCCCTTGGGCGCGATCTCGATCTGGGCGGCGCCCAGCCGATCGGGCGCGTACGAGGGCGTGCGCGGGACGAAGTCGGTCTCGACGGCGCGGGGCATCCCGGCCTCGGTGGCCGCGAGCCAGCTGGGCGTGACCGTCTGGTCCACGCCCAGATAGCGCCCGCTGGCCTCGTCGATGCGCAGCGGGTTCATCTCGCCGCCCAGGGCGGTGAGGCGCAGCTTGACCGGGCCGGCGTTCACGCGCCCGGTCACGCGTGCTCCGCGCACGGTGGTGTCGCTCGCCAGCTCGTCCATCTTGCGCACGCTGAGCACGAAGCCGCGGCCCAGGGCAGCATAGAAGTCCCCGGCGGTCAGCTCGACGTCCCGCGTGGTGTAGCCCACGTAGTACTTCGAGGGGTAGACCCAGTTGATGTAGCGGTTCGAGAGCTCGGCGCCGGCCTCGTCGAACTTCTGGCGGAAGAGCTGCGCGTCCGAGATGCCGCCGCCGGCGGGGCGGGTCTCGACCACGTCCAGCGCGATGGCCTCGGGGTAGGGGGAGCGATAAAACCAGGCGTTGTCGACGCGCACGCCGAGGGTGAGCTTGCCCCACGACGCCTGCAGGTTCAGCCGGTTGTACCACATGCCCCACTCGTCGTTGGCGCGGGTCGGCACCTCGAGCGGGCGAGTGTCCCGGTTGTCGAAGTTGTAGAGCACGCTCGAGGCGTTGGTCACGTCCACGTGCACCGCGTCGTCACCGAGCTTGCCCGGTTCGAGGGCACGCGCTGGCGTCGCGAGCGTGAGCCCCAGCGCTGCCGCCCACGCGGCCCATCCGACCCTGACCCGCATCCGGCTACTTTCCGCGTTTGTCGAGCTCGCCCTCGACGAAGGGCCAGATGACCTCGCTCTGGTCGCCGGTGGTGCCGAACAGCACCTTCATGGTCTTGGCCTCGATCACCAGGTTGAGCGGGGCGAGCTTGGTGACGTTGAAGGCCCCGCCGAGCTGGTTCTCGGGGTCGAGCACGAAGGGGAAGTCGGTCTCGTAGGTCTTGGCCCAGCTGACCAGGTGCTTCTCTTGCGCCGGGTTCGACTGGCCGTCTTGGAACAGCGCGCTGAGCACGCGGAAGCCGCGGGGCGCGAGCTCGGCCGCGTGCTCGCCCAGCGACGGGTTCGAGCCAGTGCCGGCGTGCTCGTTCTTGCACGCGCCGCACCAGCCCGCCGCGGTGTTGAGCAGGACCAGCTCGATGCCCTTTTCGCCGTCCGGATCGTAGAAGTCCGAGAGCGCGATGGGGACGAGCTTCTCCGGGTCGTAGCCGTCGGCCTTGGGGTTCAGCCAGCCCTTCGCGAACTGGATGTCCGCGACCGGATCGTTGCTCTTGATGTCCTTGGCGTAGGGGCCACTCGGGTAGCCAGCCTTGGTCCCCGAGTCGTCCTTCAAGAGGTAGTCGGGGATCTCCGGCCGGTTGGTGCCGCAGGCCACCCCGCCGAGCGCGAGCGCCAGCACCACCCCCCGAGAGCGGGCTCGGATCCCCATCACTTCTTCTTGATGCCGAACACGCCGAGGACGGCGATGCCCTCGCCGTCGCTGGTGACCACGCTCTTGCCGTCGGCGCTGACCTTGCCGCCGCTGGCCTTGGCCCACCCGCCGTAGGGAGCCCACTCTTGACCCACCGAGACCCCGTGCAACCAGAACTCGACCTCGGTGCCCGCCGGCCAGCCCGCGGTGTTGGGCACGCTGAGGGTCGCGTGCGGGCAGAAGTGGGTGTCGATCGGCGTCGTACCAACCAGGATCTCGAAGCCGGCCGCTTTGTCCACCGCCGCAGGTGCCTTGGCCATCGCGATCTCGACGGCGCGGAACTTCTGGAGCTCGGGCGAGTCGTAGAGCACCTCGTCGATCTCGATCTTGGCGCCGGCTGCCAGGGTCACCGTGACGTTGCTGCTGGTCGCGGCCGCGCCCGCCGCGAGGGCGACGCCCTGGCTGGGGTCCGGCAGCTTCGCGGTGGTGGCCGTGCCCATGTCGTACTTGGCGGTGTTGGTCGCCAAGAGCTGGGCGAACTCGACGTAGACGGTGCCGTCGCCGTACTTGAACGCCGGGCGCTTCAGCTCGACCCCGGGCAGCGTTCCGGCCAGGCACATGCCGCTGGTCTGGTCCTTCTGACAGACCACGCCCTGGGCGTCGGTGGTGGCCGGTGGCGCGCAGATGTCCGTGCCGCAGATGAACACCGGCACGCCCTCGGCGGGCGCACCGGACACGTCGACGATCTTCGCGTTCACCTCGTCGACCTTGTGAGGCGCATCGCTCGACGGATAGCCCGGACCGTCGGCGCACGACGGGCCGCCGCCGCTGCCCGCGCCGCCGCCGCCGGTGCCGCCGGTGGTGGTGCCGCCCGCACCGCCGGAGCCGCCGCCGGAGCTGCCGCCCCCGCCGCTGGCGTCGTCTCCGCCGCAGCCCGTGACCCCCACCATCGACACGACCAAGAACGCAGAGGCGAGACGCAGCGCTGTCATGATGATCACCTAGATGCCGGCCCGAGCCCTGGCTTGCGCGGCCGGCGGCAGGGATCTTTACCAGCTCGGCAGGCGTTGACCAGGGGCTCCCGGGATCTCAGCGGGGAAATGCCGCTGGATTTCCGCCGTCGACGGTCACGACGCAGCCCGTCGTCGCTTCTGCCGTGGCCAGGTAGGCGAAGGCGTCGGCGCAGTCCCGCGCCAGCGTCTCGCGCCCCAGGAGGTTCTGGCGGAAGTACGAGTCGGGCGAGATCCCCCGGGCCTTGGCCCGCGCCTCGAGCACGCCGCCGCCGAACAGCTCGGTCCGGATGCGGTCGGCGTTGATGGCGCCGGTGCGGATCTGGGCGCTGCCGAGATCGACCGCGTACTGCTTCATCAGCGCCACCACGCCGGCCTTGGCGACGGCATAGGGGCCGAACTCGGGACCCTGGTTGAAGGCGCTCTTCGAGGCGTTGAACAGCAGGCAGCCCCCGATGCTCTGCGCCAGAAAAACGTCGGTGGCGGCGCGTGCGACGCGCTGGTGTCCCATCAAGTTCACCTCCAGCGAGGCGATCAGCGCCTGCTCCCCCGCGGCCTGGTGAAGCAGGCCCGACGGTGCGGTGCCCGCGTTGGAGACGACCAGATCGAGCCCCCCGAAGGTGCCGACGGCGACCGCGACGGCGCGGCGCACGTCGGCGTCGCTGCGCACGTCGCAGGGCGTGCTGGTGATCTTGGCCGCGTGCCGCGCCGCGAGCTCGGCCGCGGTCTGGGCGAGTCGCTCGGCGTCGAAGTCCGCCAGGCACACGTGGGCTCCGAGCTCGGCGAACCGCTCGGCGGTGGCGCGGCCGATGCCGCTGGCGGCGCCGGTCACCAGCGCGATGCGCCGTCCGAGCGGGCCGCCGGCGCTCATGCCGAGCGAGAGCTTCGCCTGCTCCAGGCTCCAGTACTCGACGTCGAACAGATCCAGCTCGCCCACCGGGCGGAACTCCCCCAGCGCCATGGCGTTCTGGATCACTCCCGCGGTGTGAAAGTAGATGTCGCCCGCGATCCGCGCCTCGGCCAGGGTGGCGCCCAGGCAGGCCACGCCGAGCTCCGGGACGGCGATCAGCCGCGGCAGGCCGTCGAGCCGCGTGACGGCCCGCCCGCGCGCGGCCTTGCCGCGCTCGACGTAGGCGGCATAGCGCTCGGCATAGTCGGCCAGCGCCGGCTCGACGTCGCCCTGCAGGAAGAGTGGCGTGGGCTTGGTGCGGATCACGTGGTCGGGCGTCACCGTTCCGATCTGCGTGACCCGCGCGGCATCTTCTCGCGCGAGCAGCGACAAAATCTCGGGCTCGTCGCGCCAGGTCACGACGAAGCGCTGACCGCCCTCGGCCCGAGCCAGCGCGCCGCGCAGCACCGGTGAGAGCGCGCGCTGCCGCTCGCTTCGCTCTTGGGCGCCGAGCGCGGCGGGCACGCTCACCTGAAGGCCCCGGCGCCGTTCGATCAGCTGCTCGGCGCGGTCGACCGCGGCGATCATCCGCTCGTAGCTCTCGCGAGCGGTGGCGCCCCAGGTGAAGATGCCGTGCTTGTCGAGCACCATCAGCTCGCACTTCCCGAGCTCGGCCTCGAGCTCGACGATGCGCTGGGCCAGGACGAAGCCGGGCATCACGTAGGGCACGACCAACACGCCGCTGCCCCAGGCTTCGTGCGCCAGCTCGGCGCCGTTCGGTTGGTCGACCAGCGTCAGGACCGCGCTGGCGTGGGTGTGGTCGACGAACTTCTGCGGCAAGAACGCGTGCAACAGCGCCTCGACGCTGGGCGTCGGGCTGGCCGGGTCGAGCATCTGGCTCCGCAGCCCCTTGACCATGTCCTGATCCGACAGCTCGGGCAGGCGACACTGCCGACGCAGGGCGTCGAGCCGGCACGCGGGGAAGCCCGCGGGCTCGATGCGCTCCAGATCCCAGCCGCTGCCCTTGACGTACAGCACCTCGACGCGCTCGCCGGTGAGCTCGGCGGCGCGGCTCTTCACGCTGGTGTTGCCCCCGCCGTGCAGCACCAAGCTCGGATCTCGGCCCAAGAGCCGCGAGGTGTAGACACGCAGCGCCAGATCTTCGCCGTGCGCGGGCGCGTACTTCTCGACGAACTCTGCGGCTTCCGACTCGGCGAAACGGGACTGCATGGCGGGTGGCGCGAGGCTAGCAACAGAGCCGGCGGCAAGGTACCCTGATGCATGCTCCGACCGTCGATGGCCCCGAAGCGCCCCTCGCGCGTCCAGGCGGCGACGGTGCGGGTGCGCGAGGCGTTCGTCGCCGAGCGCTTCGGCCCGAGCGCGGTGCAGCGCCTACGTGAGCTGGCGTCGCCCCCACTGCGCGAGGTGTTGCTCGCCCCCGCCGCGCCGTCCGGCGGGTGGGTGCCGTTCTCGCTGTTCGTCGAGATGAACCAGCTGGTCGATCGCACGTTCGGCAAGGGCGACGGTGAGCTCGCGTGGGAGAGCGGGCGCTTCGCCGCGTCACACAACGCCGGCGTGTGGAAGAGCCTGATCATGCGCCACGTCTCCCCGTCGATGCTGGTGAGCCTGGCCAGCAGCCTCTGGAGCAAGCACTACGACGGCGGTCGGCTGGTGAGCCGCCCCGGCGGCGGCACTTGCGTGATGGTCAGCATCGTCGACTTTCCCGAGCCCGATCCGGCGCACTGCAAGGCAATCGGCGGCTGGATGCAGGGGTCCCTCGAGATGGGACCGCGCAAGAACATCAAGGTCAAAGAGGTCGCGTGCCGCAGCGCTGGCGCTGCGATCTGCGAGTTCCGGCTGACCTGGGACTGATCGCCGGCTCCAGGCTGCCGTCACGGCCCGAGCGTGAACACCCAACCCTGCTCCCGCATCCCCGGCTCATCGGGAGAAGAGCCACCCCAGAGCAGGGCTTGCCGGCCGTTCCCGAACGCCGTGAAGCTGGCAGCGGCACCGTACAACGGTGGCGGGCTGCACTCGTCGAGGGGCAGCGGGGCCCACGTGTCCGTCGCGACGTCGTAGATGCCACCGGTGTTCGTGGGCTCGAGCTGGCCCGTGGGTTCGCCGCCCCACACCACGACCTTGGTGCCAGCCTCCGGCGTGGTGAGCGCCACCCCATACGCCAGGGAGCGAGCGCTCGGCGCGCCCGCGGTGCTCACTGGCTGCCAGCTGTCGGCCGAGAGCGAGTAGCGCGCGCCATCGTTTGACGCGGGCTCGTCGCCGTCGCTCGAGCCGCTCCACACGAAGAGCTCACCCGTGGCGGCGAGATAGACCAGGACCGCTCCCGACCGGCTGCTCGGCGCGCCGGCCGTCGAGGCGGCGACCCACCGCTGCTCGCCTGGGAGAAAATAGTGAAGTTGGACGCTCGAGTCCGAGTTGGCCAGCCCCGCCACGTGGTCGCCCGCCTGGGCGACAGCGCTCTGGTACGGCCCCACCCTGAGCTCCAGCGGCTCGCCGCCGAGCTTCGTCCAGACCCCGGCCTCGGGATCGTACAGCGCTCCGTCCGGGAACACCCCGCTCGGCGTCTTGAGGGCGTCGCCGCCATAGCCGCCCCAGAGCAGGAGCGAATTGCCCGCGCGGCCCGTCACGGGCGAGTGCCGCGGGGCGAGCTGACCTTGCGTGGACATTGGGCTCCAGATTCCGGTGCTCAGATCGAGCTGGAACCCGTCGGTGAGGTATCCAGTTCCGCCCGGGTCCATCCCGCCCCACGAAAAGAGACGATCCCCGAGGACGCCGAACGCCGCGCCGCTGCGCGGCGACGGGGCGCCGGCGGTCGGGATCGGCAGGACCTCAGCGTTCGAGCGCACGTGCCAGCCGCTCACCAGGGGACTCGACGCACCAGCGTGGGGGTCGGAGTCGCCTCGTCCTCCCCAGATCGCGATCTGGTCTGAGCCCCATGCCTCCGCGCTGTGCGCGCCTCGATCGCCGGCGCCTGCCGGCGGCGGGATGCGCGTCCAGTGAGGCCCAGTACAAGCAGAGCCGCCGCTCCCCGAGTCGGGGCCGACCTTGCCGCCGCAGCCGAGAACCGCGAGCGCAGCGAGCAGCCAGAGCCGAGTCATGGTGCGAGCCCGGTCTGGTCCGGCGCCACCCGGCCGATGGCCTGGTTGTAGGTTCGATAGCGCTCGGTGAACTTGGTCGCCACGCCCCGGGCCGTGACACATTGATCATCCAAGAGCTCCGTGCCGGGGTCGCCCGCGCCGTACATCAGGTTCTGCGGAGAATCGTCCTCGTGGTACAGGCCCAGCACATGGCCGAGCTCGTGGGCGGGGACCGCTCGCACGTCGTGCAACCCGGGCGGCGCACGATTGATCTCGGCGACTCCCTCCGCCACGACAGCGTGTCCCGTCCAGGGGCAGTGCAGGTAGCCGAAGCTGGCGATGGCCGGCTGTAGCTTCTGGATGAACCCGGCCGCCGCCGGGCCGAGCGCTTTGGCGATGAGCTCGTTGCGCTCCGTTTGGAACGCGAAGTGGTTGTGTCCCTGGTCGCAATTGTTCAGGGTTTGGTTGTCGGATCGCCTCTTGAACACCAGCGTGGCCACCACTTGAAACTGGATCCCGCACCGCGACCAGAGGTCGTCGGGCGGCTCGTACTCCCCGGTGGGATCGATCGAGCTCTTCGGGTTCCACCCGGGCGGCACAGTGTCGGTGAGGTCGCCGTGAAACGGGATGAAGTCCAAGAGCGCGCGGCCGCGGCTGCCGAAGTCCTGCTGCTTCAGCGTGCCAGCCACCGGAGCGTTGTGGACCCACGAGATCAAGATCACCGGCACGACCAGGACGTCGCTCGCCAGTCTGAACCACGTCGCGGTCTTGGTATGTCCGGCGCAGTTCTGCTGGGTGACCGCGTAGTCGTTGCCCGGAACGAAGTTGCCGGTGCGCACCGCCCAGTTCAGCCACGTCTGACCGAACACGCCCGTAGACTGCGTGCCCGTCACAGGCCGAAGCGGGGTGTGCCAGTCGTCGACTTCATGGGGTCGCGGCGCGAACTCGTAGAGGTTGAGCGTGCCGAGCCCCTGACCCCCGCACGAGCCGTCGTAGGTGGTCGAGTACTTGCCGAGCGCCGTGGCCCAGCTGCCCGCCGGGGCAGAGTACCAACCCTGAAACCACGGGTTGTCGCGGGTGACCTCGATCGGGTCATCGGGCTTGCCGCTGGCCAGGCCGTCGACGTGAGCGGGCTCGACGTTGACACCGTTATCCCCATTCGGCTGCGGGCCGCCTCCGCCGCAACCGGTGTCGTTCCAGCCGCAGATCCCGAGCACCGAGGCGGCTATTCCAAGCTGCGAGGCAACAGTGCGCCAGCTGCGTGCTGCGTGCTGCGTGCTGCGTGCTGCGTGCTGCGATGCTGCGATGCTGCTTCATCGTCCGCCCTCTACCTTCCGTGGACGAGTCTGCGGGGTCGCGGCGCCCAGCACAATGCTCGCCTGCTCGCCTGCCGAAATTTTGTGTGGGCGGGTGGGACAGCCCGGAGCGCAGAGGTCGCGTGCCGCAGCGCTGGCGCTGCGATTTGCGAGTTCCGGCTGACCTGGGACTGATCTGCAATTGTCGATTGGTTGGCTCGGCGTAACGTGGTACCTCGGCGCCCGTGAAACCCTCGGTCGCGACCGCGCTCGGCCTGCTCGCCGGCCTCTCGCTCCTGCCGCGCGCCGCGCGTGCGGACGTCTCGTCCTGGCTCTACGTCGCGCCGGGGTACTCGTGGACCAAGCAGGGCGACCAGGCCACACAGTCCCAGCCCGCGCTTCAGCTCGACACCGGCATGGGCAGCCCGCCCAAGTACGCGGTGATCGTCGGCGGCCTGCTCCACTGGCAGACGCACTTCGGCCGCGGCAGCGATCTGGGCCTGCTCTTGCGCACGGCGACCCACGGCTTCGTCAACGGCGGCTGGGGCGCTGCCGTCGATCTGGGCGGGTACGAGCGCTGGTGGGAGCTCGGGTCGGCGGGCGGCATGGGCCAGCTGGTGCTCGGGGCCCCGTGGGGCATCACGCTCGCGGGGGGCGCGGGTCGGGGCACCAACGATGGCCAGCACTACAGCGTCACCCTCGGCGTCGACCTGGCCCGCTTGACGGTCTACCGGCGCACCGGGGATTCGTGGTGGAAGAACACCTTCCCCGCGTACCGGCCCGAAGAAGAGTGAGCGCGGTCGGCGTGCGCCAGCGACGGGGCGATCGAGGCTGGCCGCTCGGAGCCGCGAGTGGTCAACCCGCACAGCGTGAGATATCGTCCCGCTCGATGAAGTCGCGGGGAGTCTTCGTTGGGCTTGCAGTGGGGCTGGCGGTGTTGGGTGGGGCGTGCCACGCGACGGAAGCACAGCTTCGCTCGCGCGCGGCGTTCGACCTCAACTGTCCGAAAGACCAGCTCCAGATCACGGAAATCGACCGGCGCACGCGGGGGGTCCGCGCGTGCGGCCAGCAAGCGACGTACATCGAGTCGTGCGCGGGGTCCGACGGCTCGAAGTGCACCTGGGTGCTCAACACCGACAGCCGCCGCGAGCAGTGAGCGCGTTCCGGATCGAGGAGCAGGAGCCACGCTGACCACGGGGATCCCCAGCCTGGGACGCGACGAGCTCGAGTACCCGTCGCGCGACGGCCAGCCCATGGCTGAGACCGACGTGCATCGCGACGAGCTCGTGGCCGCCGTCGAGTCGCTCAAGGCGCGCTACGCCTCGCGGGACGACGTCTACGTCGCGGGGGACCTCTTGGTCTACTACGAGGAGGGCAACTCGAAGGCACGCTTCGCGCCCGACGTCTTCGTCGTCTTCGGCGTGCCGAAGCGGCCGCGCCGGGTCTACAAGCTCTGGGAAGAGGGCATTGCGCCGGCGTTCGTGCTCGAGCTCAGCTCCCGCGGGACGTGGGTCGAGGACGCTGGAAACAAGAAGGCGCTGTGCGCCCGCTTCGGGGTGCAAGAGTACTTCTTGTTCGATACCGAGGCGGACTACCTCGACCCGCCGCTTCAGGGGTTCCGCCTGGAGGGCGGCGAGCTTCGGCGCTTCGAGCCGGACGAGCACGGGGTGTTCGAGAGCAAGGTGCTCGGGCTGTTCCTGAAGCTGGAGGATCTGCGGCTCCGGATGATCGACGTCGTGACGGGCGAGGCGCTGCTTCGGCCGGAACAGCTCGAGCGGGCGCGACGAGAAGAGCGGGAGGCGAGGCTCGCGGCCGAAGCTGAGGTCGAGCGGCTGAGAGCCGAGCTCGCGAAGCGCGAAGGGTGACCCGTCGGGCCCGTCGGGTCACTCGGCGCTGACTGCGTCGGCACAGCAACGGATGCCCACGAGCTCGCTCACGCCGGTGCGGCCAAGGGTTGCGTTGGCCGCGCAGCGAGCGTCGTCTGCCGACGATGCCACGCCCTGACCTGCAAGCCCGCCCGTTACTCGGGCAGCGTTGATCGAAAGTCGCGCGGCGCCGCGAGGTGCGACGCCGGGCGGGGAATCGGCCTTCAGTGAGTCAGCTTCCAGAGGCAGGCGAGCAAGCGGTCGAGCTTTGCTGCGGCGGGCGCGAGCTCGCCCGGGCCGAAGTAGCCCCAGCCGACACCAGCGCGCAGCCCCACCAGCACCTCGCTGGTGCTGCCCGCGGCGGTCTGGTAGCGGCTGCGCCGATTGCCAGGATCGGAGTGGGCGCCTTCGCCCAAGTTGAACAAGAAGCTGTTGGTCGCGTCGCGCAACTGCTGGGCCAGCTTCCGGTCGTGGCGCTGAACCCGCCTGATGAGCGGGGCCACGGCGGCTTGGGCTTCGAGGGCGAGGTCGAGGGTGGAAAATCGCATCGGTGAGCTCCTTTCGTCCGCCCGGCGGCGGGTCGCACGACCCGCCTGCCGACGGGCGGGCGAAAGGACGAAGCGCGAGGGCTCTGCCCCAAGCGCAGCCGTGCGGGCGCAGTGCCAGCCCACACGGGCTGGCACGAGCCTGCTTCACCCGGCACCGCCCCCCGCCGCTCGCACCGTCACCGTCGCCGCCGCCGTCGCCGTCACCGTCACCGCCGCCGTCACCGTCACTGCCGCAGGCACCATCACCGCCCCAGGCCCCGCACCTTGACGCCACCCATATTAGAACGTACGTTCTAGAACAATGGGTCGCATTGCGAAATTCGACCGAGACGACCTGACCCGCGCCGCCCTCGAGCTGGCGGCCGAGCGCGGGCCCGGGGCGGTGACGGTGGCGGCCCTCTCGGCCGCCGTCGGCGCGCCCACCGGCAGCATCTACCACCGCTTCGAGAGCCGCGAGGCGCTCTTGGCCGAGATCTGGATGGACGTGGTCGAGAGCTTCCAGCATGGATTCATCGCTCGACTGGCAGAGGCCGACGACGTCCGGGGCGCGGCCGCGGCAGCGCGTTTCATGGCCGAGTGGGTGAAAGAGCATCCGCTCGAAGCGCGGCTCTTGCTGCTCCACCACCGAAAAGACTTCGTGAGCGGCAAGTGGCCGGCGAGCCTGGTCGAGCGCGCGGCGGCGCTCGAGCCGGCCATGGGCGCGGCGCTCGGCGGGTTCGCGAAGCGCGCGTTCGGCCGCGCGGATCGGGAGGTGATCGCGCGGGTGCGCTTCGCCTTGCTCGACGCGCCGTTCGGCGGGATCAAACCCTACGTGCAGGAGGGGAAGCCCTTGCCGCCGGGGTTCGACCAGATGGTGACGGCGACGGTGCGCGCCGTCCTGGGAGGCAAGGCCCGATGAGCGTAGCGACGACGTTGGAGTTCGACCGGTCACCCTGGGCTGCGCGCTACATGCTGCGCGGGGCGCTGCCGGTGCGCCGCTGCAGAAACTTCACCCCGCCGATCGTGGCGCGGTGGCGCGGGCACCGCGCGCGTCCGGCCGATCTGGCCGCGCTGTCCCTCGCGACAGGACTCCCGGCGGGGCCGGCGCTGTCGATCCTCTACCCCCACGTCTTCGGGTTCCGCCTGTCGATGGTGGTGCTGACGCACCCCGCGTTCCCGGTGCCGATCTGGGGCGTCGTCCAGACCCGCAACCACCTGATCTGCTGGCGCCCCTTCGACTTATGCGAGCCCCTCGATCTCGAGACCCGGGTGGCGGCGAGCCGGGTGCTCGGCAAAGGGCTCGAGGTGGATCTCGAGTGCGAGGTGCGTTCGGGCGCGGAGCGGGTCTTCAGCGGGGTCACGACGTTCTTCGCGCGGGGTCGCTTCGGCGAGGCGGGCCAACCGTCGCCGCTGGCGCGGGCCCCGGCCGAGTCGGGCGAGCGGGTGGCGCGATGGGTGATGCGCGACGACGCACACTTCCGCTTCGGTCGGTTCACCGGCGACTACAACGGCATCCACTTCTGGGACTGGTACGCGCGCCGCTTCCACTTTCGCCGAGCTCTGTACCACCCGCCTCGCGTGCTCGGGCAGTGCCTCGCGCGGTTGCCCGAGCCGCCGGCCGGCGCCACGCGCCTGGACGTGTGGTTGAAGGGCCCCGTGCCGCACGGCGCGGAGGTCGAGCTCGAAGCAGCGCAGCGCGACGGCGCTGCCACGACCTTCTCGCTGTTTGCGGGCGAGTCGCGCCCGAGCATCGTGGGGCGGTGGGGCGCCTTCGCCTCGACCGCTGGAGCATGGCCTGGAAGGGAGAGTGAGTGACATGGACCGAGCCGAACGCGACGATTTGATCGAGAAGTTCCTTGGGGCGTGGACCGCGCAAGACGTCGATCGGGTGCTCGACTGCTACACCGACGACCTCTGCTATCGCGACCCGAACACGCGGGGCGCGGTCGAGGGGCGAGACGCCATGCGCCGCTACCTGACCAAGCTCTTCGCGGCGTGGCAGATGACCTGGGAGCGGCGCGAGGTGTTCGACCTGGCCGGGGCCGAGGGCGTGGCGTTCTTGTGGCGCGCGACCTTTCGGCGACCCGGCAGCACGCAGGTGGTCGAGGCCGACGGCATGGACCTCGCTCTCTTGCGCGGGGACCGGCTCGCCCGAAACGACGTGTACTTCGACCGCGCCGTGCTCGCGCCCTTCATGTAGGGCGGGTGAGCGCCGGCCCTGGGCGTGGTACCTTGGACGCCATGGTGCGCGCGGCGTTCCTGGCGCTCGGTCTCTCACTGGTGGGTTGTAGCGACGACGCGGGTGCTGGCGACGCGGAAGCCGGCCAGTGCTTGCCGGGCGAGCAGGTCGCCTGCGCGTGCCCCGGCGGCGCGTCGAAGGGCGCGCAGATCTGCGCCGACGACGGCAAGAGCTTCGGCGCGTGCCTGGGCTGCGCAAGCGGCGCAGGCGGAGGCGGCGGCTGGCCCGACGGCGGCGGCAGCGGCGGCTCGGGCGCCACCGGTGGAAGCTCCGGGGGCGCCGGCGGTGCCGGTGGTGCCGGGGGCGGGGTCGGTGGCAGCGGCGGCTCGGGCGCGGTGGCGGGCGCTCCCAGCGGTCCGCCCCAGGCCAAGCCGCCCGCGCCTCCGCCGGATGGATCCGCCGTGGTGAATCAGGTCGCCGCCGAGCACCCCGATTGGCTCGCGGGGTCGTGCATCGATCAGGGCGGGAACAACCAGTTCCTGTTCGAGGTCGTCAAGCGACTGCGCAAGCTCGACAATCGCTGGGGGCTGAACTGGAAACGCGGCAAGGTGGGGGACCTGTCGCAAGACGTGGTCGACTACCACTATGGCGAAGGCGTGAGCGAAGGCTCCACCGACGTGTACATCATCGACATGATCGGCGGGCACTGTGGCACCTCGCCGACCGCCGGCTGGCTCGACGTCACCCAGGCCACCCTGGCCAAGAACGAGATCGGGCGCTGGACGCTGGCGGGCCAGAGCCTCTGACTCGAGCTTCACCCCTTCGGGCAGAACCCAAGGCTCACGCCGCGGCCCGCGTCTTCTTCGTTCGGGGCGGCAGCGTCGAGTACAGCTGGTCGAACAGGTACTCGGTGAGCAGGTTCTGGGACTTGTCGTCGATGTCCACGATGCGGTAGGCGACCAGCTCGTTCTTCAGCCGGATGCGCCGGAGCAGCACGCTCACCACACCGCCGTCGAGCAGCAGGTTGGCCGACACGTACTCGAAGGCGCTGTCCCGGATCCCTTTGGGCATGATGGCCAAGAGGCCGCTCTGCGAGAGCTCGACGCAGCGGGCCAGATACCGGGTCTTCCCGCGGCAAACGGCGATGGGGATGCTGGTCTGGGTGCGGGGGCTGACGCGACGCTCCATGGTGTTCCTCCGGGGCTCACCCAGATCGACACGGCCCGCCCCGCGCCTTGCAGACGCTCAAACGGCGGCGAGCGCGCCCACGAAGCGGTCGAGCTCGGCCCGCGGGTGGAGCTCGGTCACGGCGATCAAGAGGCGGTTCTTCCACGCCGGGTTCACCCGACCGAGGTCGAAGCCTGCCAAGATCCCCTGGGACTCGAGCTTCTGGCAGAGCTCGGCGGCGGTGCCGCGCCGAACCTCGATGGCGAACTCGTTGAAGAACGGCGCGTCGGCGAACCCCGGACCGTAGGCGTCGAGCTCGAGGATGCGGCCGCGGAGGTAGGTGGCCTTGGCGAGGCACTGCTCGGCCACCGCGACGAACCCGCTCTTGCCCAAGAGGCTGGTGCGAATCGCGAGGGACAGCGCGATCAGCCCCTGGTTGGTGCAGATGTTGCTGGTCGCGCGATCGCGCCGGATGTGCTGCTCGCGCGTCGAGAGGGTGAGCACGTACCCGCGGCGACCCGCCGCATCGACGGTCTCGCCCGCGACGCGCCCGGGCAGCTGTTGCAGGTAGCTGCGATCGTGCCGACACGCGAAGAGCCCGACCCCGGGACCGCCGAAGTTCGGCGCGCACGCCAGGGGCTGACCTTCCCCGACCACGATGTCGGCGCCCTGGGCGCCCGGAGACTCGGCGATGGCCAGCGCGTAGGGCTCGGGGCAGGTGACGATCAAGAGCGCGCCGTGGGCATGGGCCGCCTGGGCGAGGGGAGCGAGATCGGTGAGCGGCCCGAGGAAGCTCGGGTAGCCGACGATCACCGCGGCGACCTGGTCGGTGATCGACGCGGTGAGCGCGGTCAGACTCGCGCGCCCGTCGTTGCCGACCGGCACGTCGACCAGCCCCGGCGTCTCGTCCCCCGAGAGGTAGGTCGCGGTGCTGGCGCGGTAGTCGGGGTGGACGCAGCCCGAGACCAGGATCTTGCTGCGGCGCGTGAGCCGGCGCGCCATCAGCGCGGCCTCGGCGGTGGCGCTGGCGCCGTCGTACAGGCTCGCGTTGGCGAGCGGCAGCCCGTAGATCTCGCTGACGATGGTCTGAAACTCCCAGATCGCCTGGAGCGTGCCCTGCGCGACCTCGGGCTGATAGGGCGTGTACGCGGTGTAGAACTCGCTGCGGAGCAAGAGCTGGTCGACCGCTGGAGGAATGTGATGGCTGTAGGCTCCGGCGCCCAGGAACGAGAGCATCCGCGCGCCCGTGTTCTTGGCATCGAGCGCGGACAGGTGAGCCATCAGTGCCGGCTCGTCGAGGGCGGCGGGCACGGTCAGCGCCGTCTTCAGCCGCGCCTCTTCCGGGATGGTCGAGAACAGGTCGTCGAGGCTAGTCTTGCCGATCACCGCGAGCATCTGCTCGATCTCGGCGGCCGTGTGGGGCAGATATCGCATCAGTGCGCGGACTCCGCGACGTGCTTGGCATAAGCCGCGGCGTCGAGCAGCGCGCCGCCCTCGGCGTCCCACTGGCTCGGCTCGATGGCGATCATCCAGCCCTTGCCCCAGCAGTCCTCGTTCACCAGCTCGGGCTTGTTCTCGAGCTCGGCGTTGACGCGGGTGATCTTCCCGCTGATCGGGGCGAACAGGTCGCTCAGCGTCTTGACGCTCTCGATCGTGCCGAAGCCCTTGTGGGCGGCCACCACGTCACCCGCCTTGAGGTCGAGGTTGACCAGGGTGATGTCACCGAGCTGCTCGACGGCGAAGGCCGTGATGCCGATCAGCACCTCGTTGCCCTCGCGCTTCGCCCACTCGTGGTCCTTGGTGTACTTGCGGTCGTCCTTGACGTCGTTGTCGCTCATCACATCTCCGTTGAACTAGGCGGTCTTCGGTCGTTTGTAGAACGGGGTCTTCACCACCACGGCGTCGACGGCCTTGCCGCGGCAGTCCACCCGGAAGGCCGTTCCGACCTCGCTGAGGGCGCTGGGCAAATAGCCGAGCCCGATGTTCTTGCCCACGGTCGGCGCCGGGCCCCCCGAGGTGCAGACCCCCACCACCTGGCCCGCGCCGGCTTGCAGCGGGTAGCCGTGCCGAGCGATGCCGCGGCCGGTCATCTCGAAGCCCACCAGCTTGCGGCTCGGGCCCGCCTCTTTCACCTGCGCGATCGCGGCGCGGCCGACGAAGTCGCCCTTGTCGAGCTTCACCGTCCACCCGAGGCCCGCTTCGATGGGGTTGGTGGTCTCGTCGATGTCGTTGCCGTAGAGCGAGAGCCGCGCCTCGAGGCGCAGGGTGTCGCGGGCGCCGAGCCCGGCCGGGGCGATGCCGAAGCTCTGCCCGGCGGTCATCAGTGCGCGCCACAGAGCGGGAGCATCGGCCGAGGCGCAGAAGATCTCGACGCCGTCTTCACCGGTGTACCCGGTGCGCGCCACGGTGGCGGCGACGCCGGCGACCTTGCCGTCGCGGAAGCGGAAGCCCCCGAGCGTATCGCTCACGTTGCCGAGGTCGGTACCCGCCGCCGACAGCACCGCCAGCGCCTTCGGCCCTTGCAGCGCGATCAGCCCGAGCGCGTCGCTCACGTCGCGAAACTCGCAGTGGTCCTTGGCGGCGCGGGCGAAATGCGCGCTGATCTTGGCGCGGTTCGAGGCGTTGCACACCACCAAGATCCGGTCAGCGGCGCGCTTGTAGACGATCAGGTCGTCCAAGATCGTGCCCTGCTCGTTGCAGCAGCAGGTGTACATCGCCTGGCCCGGCTCGATGCGCGCCAGGCTGTTGGTCACCAAGTAGTCGACGACCGCCGCGGCGTGCTCGCCTTCGAGCTCCAGCTCGCCCATGTGCGAGACGTCGAACAAACCGGCGCGCATGCGCACGGCCTCGTGCTCGGCGCTGATTCCGGCGTACTGCACCGGCATCTCCCAGCCTGCGAAGGGGACGATGCGCCCTCCGGCCTTCACATGTTCGTCGTAGAGGGGCGTGCGCTTGGGGGAATCGGCCACGGCCGACGGCGTACCGCGAACCCCTGGAGGCGGCTAGACCATTTGCCCCGCGGGCCTTTTCAGCTGCACTTGACCGAGACGTTGTGCGTGTGGCCGCTGCCCGCGTCGGTGGACTCGACGAACACGCTCTTGCCGGCCTTCAGGCTCGCGAAGTGGTTCGCGGTCAGCATCACCTCGTGGTCGTGGGCGCTCGAGCCCTTGATGCTGTAGGTCTTCTGCTGACCGGCCTCGAGGTCGGCGGCGGACACGCTCAAGCTGTGCCCGTGGTTGTTGGTCATGGTCGAGCTGCAGCTGCCCGTCGAGCCGCCGCCACCGCCGTCGCCGTCGTCGTCCCCGCCACAGCCGGTGTTGGTCGCGCCGAGCCCGAGCAGCGCCCCGGTGGCCGCCAGCGTCGAGCAAAGGAATTCCTTGCGTGTGAGCATCGTCCCGTCCTCCTGGCGGCAGGATACCAGGGGCCGGGCCGACTCACTCCACCTTCTTGGGATCGATCGGCTTGCCGGTCGGCGTGAGCCCGGCCTTCTTCCAGCGTTCTTCGTCGCTGAGCCCCGGCTCCAGCGGAGGTGGCGTGATGTCCTTGATCACCAGGCGCGACCCCGCGCCTTCTTTCAGGACCTCGAACCGGTAGGTGCGGTCGGGCTTGCCGGCCTTGATGCGGACCGTCGGAAAGACGGTGCGGGCGGCGCCGATCTCGACCCGATCGGCCTCGACGCGCTCGCGCACGTAGTTGGCCACCGACTCGGCGGCGACGGCACCGACGAAGAAGGCTTCGGCCGGGAACTGCTGGTCCAAGCGCATTTCCCGGGGTGCGACGAACCCCCAGACCTCGGCGGTGCCCGGGGAGAGCTCGCCGGGCGCGAGCCGGTCCATGGGCTTGGCCGAGCTCGGCGCCGTGGGCCCGAACTCGATTCGTCGTCCCTCGCAGCCCGAGAGCAGCGTCAGGGCGAGCCCGATGGCGGTCGATCGCTTCACTGTGCCGAGCCGATTACTCCACCAGTGCCGCCCAGGAATCAATCCGGCTGGTCGAGGGCGGGGTGGGCAGGTCGACCTCGATGCGCTTGGTCTGGGACCCGTCGTTCACGTTGCCGGCCCCGGATGCGTGCATCACCAGCTGGAACTTGCCGGGGGTCACGCTGGTGATCGAAGTGTGGGTGCCCGAGCCGAAGAAGCTGTCGGTCACGCCCTGCTCGGCGGTGCACGACGGCATCTGCGTCACGCCCACGCCGAAGATGATGCCGGCGTTGGCCAACGTGGCCGAGGTGTTGTCGATGTACTGCACCAGGTTGCCGCCGTCCGGCAGGCGCGGCTTGCCGCCGTCGTCCAGGTCGCTCACTGCGTTGCCCGCGGTCTTGGGCACCAGGTAGTCCATGCCCCACACCCGGCTCGCGCCCGCGCCGCAGGCGGTGCCCGAGTTGGCCGGCTCGGGTTTGTAGCTGGTCAAGAACAGCGCGCCGTTGAAGAGCGACATCGGGCCCGTGACGCGCTCGCCGTCGTCGAGCTGCACGAACCAGTTGGCGTGTGACTCGTAGGCCGTCCCGGCCAGGTTCGGTCGTTCGGTCACCGAGAACAGGAAGTTCTTCGCCCCCACCTGGGCCAAGAGCGTGTCTTGCTCGCCGGTCGAGAACGCCACGCTGACGTTGCCCAGGAGGTCGACCGAGAGCACCGGGGCGGTCTCGATGGGATTTCCGGCGTCCCACGCCTGTCCGGCGTAGGCGTCGAAGAACAGGTCCATCTTCCAGTTGTCGGGGTTCGTGGCCGCGAGATCCACGCGCCACAGGGTGCCGTCACGGTCGCCGATGAAGACTCGATCGGTGATCGCCCCGGTGGTGCCCGGGAACGCCACCGGCACACCGGTGAGCGGCGAGTCGGTGTCCACCTCGATCACCCGATTCTTGTCCTTCTTCTTGTGGTGCTTGCTCTTGTCCGGCGCGAACGTGCGGATCACTTCGCCGGTGTCCAGCCGAACGATGCTCAGCGACCGGGCCGCGTGGTTCTCTTCTTTGTCCTCGTAGTCCCGGATCTGCGTGCGCGGCGTGAAGCGCGAGTCCACGTCGCCCCACAGGGCCTTCTTCCGGTTCTTGGGGCCGTTCTTCGGCGGGTCCGGGTCCTCGCCCCCGGGCAGGATCGCCACCGCGACCTCCATCGGGGGGTTGTTCCCGTCGGCGTAGAAGATGGTGGTGACCAGGGGTGTCGAGCCGCCGCGGCCGAAGAGCGGCTTGCCGTCGTCGTAGTGGGTGAGCTGCCAGAGGAACTTCGGCCCCTTCTTGGGGTCGGCGTTCGGCACCGGATCGGTGACGTCGAGGGCGAAGTAGCCGCCGCGGTTACCGCCGTAGCTCTGCACCAGCACGCTCCGCCACTGCCCCTTGGCCGCCTGGGCGTCGGCGGCGCTGCGCTCGAACTTGAACTTGCCGCTGTTCGGCGGGTCCTCGACCGCAATCACGTCTTGAACCACCGGCACGCCGTCGAGCAGGGTCTGGTGGGCGGGCGGGTACTCGCTCTTGACCGCCGGCAGCACGGCGGGCGGCATGAACGCCCAGAGCTCGTTGTTGTCGTCCGTGTCGACCTTCAGGTTGTCGTTCTGCGGGTCTCCCGAGGCCACCTTGAAGGCGTGCAAGAAGCCGTCGTTGGTCGAGGCGTAGAGCACGGTGTGACGCTTGGCCAGCCTGAGCGCGTGGATCTGGTACGACTCGTCCCGCAAGAGCTCGTCCGGGCGGCCGATCACCCGGGGCGTCGAGTGGAACACGTCGCCGATCAGGCTGCAGTCGGCCGCGCCGGGCACCTTGCAGCGCGAATAGACGGACGTGTTGTCCAGGCCCGTGAGCCACTTCAGGTGGCGATCGCGACACTGCAGCGCCGTCAGGCCCTTGCAGGTCTTGTTGTCGATCTCCATCGCCTCGGGCGGCGTGTTGTCGTTCCAGTTCTGGGCGTCGCCCCAGACGTCGACCCCGCCGTACAGGCCCACCCCGTCCACGTCGGCGGCCAGGTTCGGGCGGATCGAGCGCTCGGAGTTGATCTTGCCGGCGTCGAGGTCGCCCTTGATGGTCCAGAACTTGCGCGGCGGGCCCTTGCCGGAGTTGACGTTGGCCACGAAGTCGTCGCCCTTGGTCTTGTCGAGGGGCTGGGGCTTCGGATCGACCGTCCCGGTGTTGACGTCGGGCACGCACAAGATGCGCTGACGCTCGAGGATGCCGTGCCACAGACCGAACTGGCTGGGCTTGAAAGAGCTGTAGAAGCGGAAGCCCGCCGGGCCCGAGCCCGAGGCCCCGCTCGGCACCGACGCGAACACCGGCAGCGTGCGGCTCGAGGCCGAGGCGGCGATGCCCGACAGAATCGACGACAGCGCCGCGCGGAGCTCGTCCTTGTCGTTGGCGAAGTACGCGCGCGTCGTGCCGCCGTTGTACGCGATTCGGTTCAGCGCGCAGCAGGCTTGCAGCTTGGAGTCGCCCGGGTTCTTGGCGCACCAGCCGCCCGCGTTGCTCAGGTTGAACGCGGTCATCGTCTTGCAGTCGACGGCGGTGCCGGTGTCGGGCCCGACCGAGATGGTCAGGTTGGCCACCGCGAAGCCGATCACGAACACCGGCACGGGGTTGGTCGCGTCGCTCGCGAGCGTGAGCGCGGTGTCTTCGGCCTTGGGATACGGGCAGTTGCCGCCGCCCTCGCACCAGGGACGAAGATCCATGTTCGGCTCACCGTCGGAGAGCAGAATGATGTGGTTCTTGCGGCAGCCGCCGCCGACGAACGGATCGTTCTTCGGGCCCAGCTCTTTGGGGGGATTCAGCGGGTCGGGCGTGGTGTCGTTCCAGATGAACTCTCGGGCGTCGTCCAGCATGCCGGCGATCGGGGTCGCGCCGTAGGGGCGGGTCCCGAGCAACACCTGCTGGATGCGGTCGTTCTGCGTCTCGGGGTTGTCCGAGGGCTGGCCGAAGGTCATCAGCCGACCCTCCCAGGGCGGCGCGCCGTTGTTGCGCGCGCCGACTTCCATGTCCGAGTCGACGTTGCAGCCGTTGGGCTTGCCCTTCTTCGAGTTGCCCAGGAAGTAGCTCCACGCGCCGTCCCGGCCGTTCGGATAGTTGGGGACGTTCCCGGCGTAGCCCCTGGCTGGATCAGCGTGCGTGTCGAACGTCATCAGCCCGAAACGCACGCTCTTGCGGAAGGCGCCGTCGTCGAGCAGCCCGTCCGTGTCCTGCTTGAAGTTGCAGTTCTTGTTGATGTCGTCGTACTCGCGGAAGCGAATGTCCGCCCAGTCGAAGGCGGTGGCGGGCAGGGTGCCCGGCCCCGGCGCGCACTTCTTGTGCATCGGCCGGTGGTACGGGTTCGAGTAGTAGCGGTCGGGCGAGTCTGCTCCCGAGAGGTTGTACTCGGTGTGGAACCCGGCACCGTTCCGATCGATCGCCTCGCAGCGGTAGTCCTCGATGCTGCCGGTCATCACCTCGACCAGCTCGATCCAGCGGCTCTTCTCGCTGACGTTGTCCTGGGTCGGGTCGCAGCTGGGGAAGCTGGCGCTCGACGACTTGTACTCCATCGACCCCGAGGTATCGACCAGGAGCATGACGTTCGGCGGGGGCGGGTTGACGTCGACCTGCGCAAGGACCCGAGGCGCGGCGAAGACCGCTGCCGCCGTGAGCGCCGAACCGAGCAAAATGCGCGAAGACTGCCTCATCGTTCTCTCCTCAGCGCGGGACGTTTCTCAGCGTGACGTGCGAGCGCAGCGCGGTGACGCTGGCGGACGTCGAAAGGGATTCGTTCGAGCACCAGGCGCCCCCCGGGTCGAACTGGCGAATTTGGGCGAAGGCCGTGAAGGTGAGCTGCACGTCCCGGAAGGTGTTGGCCGGGTTGTTGCCGCCCAGCGCCGAGCCGGCGGTGGGAGTGCTCTCGGCCGGGTCGGTCATCTCGACCACGAACACGCCCTCCATCGGCTTCATGACGCCGCCAATGTCGAGCTGCGGGCCCAAGCTGCCGGGCGCGCCGCTGGTCTGCTGATCGAGCAGCTTTTGATTCGAGAACTGCTTGTCGACCCGCTGGCCGATGTCGGCGTAGAACAGCTTGTAGCAGGGCAGGTAGCTGATGTTCGGATCGAGCGCGTTCGCGTCGAGCTGCTTGTTCGCGTAGCAGGTGTCGGTGCCCGTCGCGACCTTGTCGATGTAGGTGCGCCCCGCGCCCGAGCCGACCTCTGCGGCCACCGAGCGGGCGGCGTACTCGGTGAGGTACAGCGTCTGCGAAGCCTGTCGGTCGTAGCCGGCGGCCTGCTCGACCAGGCTCGCGTTGCGGAGCGCGAACACGCCGATGGCGGTGAGCAGGGTGATGGCCAGGACCACCACGAACACGGCCGCGCCGCGCTCGTCGGTGCCGCTGTGGAGCTTGCGCCGGGCCATCAGTAGAACACCGCCGTCTGGTTGTTGAGGGCCACGTCGGCTTGAATCGTGCGCACCCGAGCGAAGGGCGCGCCGGCGCTGGGCCCGAGGCCCACCCGGAAGAGCTGGCCCGGCAAGGGGGTGGGGGGGCTGGTGTCGCGATCGGGATCTTGCGAGCGGACCGAGAGCCGCAGGCGCACCGCGCGCACGCGCTGCGGGCCGTTGGCGGGGTTGGCGATGTCGCCCACCAGATCGCCCGCGCGGGCCGAGATCAGCGCGGCGTTGGTCTCGGGGAAGACCTGCAGGGTCTGATCGGTGGTGGACGGCACGGCGTTGTCGGCGTGGGTGATCCCGAGCTTGAGATCGACCGCGTACTCGCTGATCAGCTCTTCGGTGCCCGCGATCAGCGTGCCAGCAGTGTCGACCTCGGCCCGCACCAGATCGAAGCGCGTGGTCGCGTCGTAGGGGTGCCCGCCGGAGGTGTAGGCGGTGGCGTAGGCGGCGTTCGCCTGGATGTTGCGCAGGTCGTAGCGCACGAAATTGACGACGTTGACCACCGCGCCGGTCACGTTGCCCTTCAGGCCGCAGAGCGTTCCGGCGCCCTGCCGGAAGATCAAGCTGGGCTGGTTCTCGAGGATGATCTGCGGGCTCCCAACGATGGAGACCCCGCTGATGGTGGCGTATTGAACCTCGCCAGACTGGTCCTGGATGCGCAAGCCGCGGCCGCGGGCGGCGCCGAAGATGCCCTGGAGCATGCCCAGCTGGTCGGCCGAGGCCGCGTAGCCCATCCGACCCAGGGGGCCGGTCTGCGACTGCAAGTAGACGATGTACTGGTTGCCGACCGTAGCGATGTTCCAGATCGGGAACACCTCGGCGCCGGTGTAGCTGCCCATGACCATCAGCTCGTCGGGCGTGCGGCCGTTGTCGATCATGTGCTGGGACAGCGCCGCCGGGGACTGACCGGGCCGAATGCGCACCGAGGCCAGGCGGCGCAACATGAAGGGGTAGGCGGTGGGTGTGCCGCACAGGTTGGGATCGGCGCCGACGTTGGGGCTGGACAAGAACCCCGCCCGGGCCACGTCGGCCTTGAGGCGCTCGAAGCCCACCAGCGCGCCGAGGGTGGCGTCCGAGACGCGCGACTCGCGGGTGTAGAACCGCCCGCTCTGCCGCGAGATGGCGAACACCGCCAGCGAGACGAACAACCCGCCGGTGACCGCCACCATGAGCTCGACCAGGGTGAAGCCTCGGCGCTGCCGGCGACGGGCGAACGAGGTCTGGATGGAAGGCGGGGTCGACATCACGGTGCCGTGTTCTGTTTTGCGGCCGAAGCCGCGTGGACGAAGTGGTACTTGACCCCGACGCCGCTGACGGCCGCGACCGCCGTCGCCGGAGCGCAGATCGGTTGGTTGCCGATCGGGGCGCCCTGGCCGTCCCGCAGCCAGAACACCCGCACCTCGGTGCGGATCAGCCCGTTGCCCGAGGCCTCGGTGTAGAGCCACGTCATGCGGATGTGGGAGCAGAACACCGCGTCGCCCGCGTTCACGTCGCTCACCGGGTTGCCGAGGGCGTCGAAGCCGGCGCCGAACTCCCGCGTCGCGCTGTAGGCCGGCCGCACCCAGTCGGCGCCGACCTGCTGGAGCCAGGTGGTCTGGTTCAGATCCGAGGCGGTGTTCTGGGCCGAAGGGTGGTTCCAGGCGGCCGCGTCGGCCGAGAGCTGCTCGAGCCAGGCCTGGGCGATGTGGGTCGCGATGGCCAGGTCCCGCGCGTGCTTGTTGGCGCCTACGGTCACCTTTTGCATGGCGATGATGCCCGAGACGCCGATGGCGAAGATGCTGATGGCCATCAGCAGCTCGACCGCGGTGTAGCCCCGGCGGCGCGACACGCGGGGGGTCATAGCGTGGCCTCCACCGTGGCCGTGCCGAGGCGCGCGCTGCCGTTGGGCAGCACCAGCACCCAGCGCGCGGGGCCGACGGGAACGTTGCCGCCGTCGACCCGCGTCACCATCAACCGCGGCACGGCGGTGAGCGGGGTGAACTGCCCGGCGGCCGCGTAGCGCACGAACGCGCGCCCCATGGGGGTGAAGCAGACGTCCATGGTCGCGACGTCGGCGTTGTTCGGATCGCGCCCCCGGGCGCGCACCCCTTCGAGCTCCGGCCGGTCTTTGATCACCAGCCCCCCGAGGGGTTGGGTCTGGGTGGCGGAGGCCCAATCGGTGACGGTGCAGCTCGACACCGGCAGGCGATCACAGGCCGCATTGTTCGGATTGATGCGAATGGCCTCGAGCACGTTGAAGCGGCCCTCGGTGTCGACCGCGCGGCTGTAGCGCACCATCACCGCCGAGCCGCGGCCCATGGCTCGCAGCCGCCCCATGCGGTAGAGGTTGGACACCTCTTTGGCCACGAACTGGGTGCGCCGGGAGCGCATCTGACCGCTGATGGTCGGGATGGCCAGGACCGCCAGGGCGCCGATGATGATCACGACGACCATCAGCTCGATCAGGGTGAAGCCTCGCGAGGAGGCCCCCGGGAAGCGGGTGACCCATCGGAGCCGATTTCGTGCGCGCACCACCACGGGGTCCCCTTGAGCAAGCCCTGTGCCGGGTCGGGCGGGCTGACCCCCTCGGATTTCCAGGCGATTCGAGGCGGGTGCCGGGGCCCGGGCAGTAAGGATTGCAGCGCTATGCAATCGTTTCAGGGCACGGGGCACCCCGGTCGGCCGAACAATTGCTTGTGCTCCGGGCGCTGCGGCGGGGCGCCCCGGCCCGGGCAGCGATCTCCCGCCCGGGTCGGGACTAGTGCTAAGTCCGGCCCATGACCGTCCGTTTTGCCCTGGTCCTCGCGCTGGTCCCGCTCGCTGGGTGCGACAAGAAACCCCCGCCCGAGGCCGAAAAGGGGGCCGCGCCGCCCCCCATCGAGAGCAGCAAGCCCGGCACCTGCGCCGCCGGTGGCGGGACGGTCAGCGACAAGATCGCGGCGCCGATGTTCGCGCGCTCCGCCGGGAGCTACTGCGTGGATCCGAACGGTGAGACCCGTGTCTATGGCGAGAACGCGCCGGCCAACATCGACAAGGTCTGCACCGAGCTGTTCGACGGTGAGTGCGAGGTCTACAAGAGCTTCGGTCTGAAACGCGTGGTCACGCTGCGCTACGTCGACGGCAAGGGCTCGCCCGGCGCGGTGAACGTGAACCTGTCGCATTTCGCCACCAAGGAAGGCGCCTACGCGTTCTTCACCAAGCGAGTGGTGGCCGACGCCGATCCGGTCGAGAGCGCGCCGGCGAAGCTCGAGGCAGGCGGTGCCGGTGCCGCCGGCACGGGGATCGCCTACGTGTGGCGCGGCGAGCACGTGGTCGAGCTGTCGTACACCAACGAGGTCGAGTCGCCCGATCAACTCAAGGCGAGCGCACAGTCCGCCATCCCCCCCATCGCCAAGGCGATTGGCGAGAAGATCCCGGGCGACAAGGAGCCGCCGAAGGCGGCCCTTGCCTTGCCGCCCGGCGGGCTGCTCTCGATGGGCGTGTCGTTCACCACCGGCGACGCGCTCGGGATCGCGGGCGTCGGCCCCGGCGCGATCGGCTATTACAAGGAAGGTGCCAAGCGCTGGCGCACGCTCTCGATCGTGCGCGCCGACGAGGCAGCGGCCAAGGACGTGCTCGCGACGCTGAAGAAGGTCGACGGGGCCAAGGGCCTGAAGGGCGCGACCTTCGACGGCCTCTCGTTCGAGCGTCGCGACGACGACTCGAGCCCGAAGATCGCCTGGATGGTCTGCCGCAAGGGCGGGCAGGTGTACGGGGTCGGCGACGAGGAGTACGTGCTCACCGGCAGCATGGCCGCGGCCGATGCCCGGAAAGTCAGCCTGAGCGAGGCCGAGAAGACCGAGCAGCTGAAGAAGCTGTGCGAGGGCAAGTAGCACCACTGCTGAAGTCTTTGGCACGAGCAGATCACGATCTGGAAGCGAGACTCACTTTCCACGGGAGTTCTGGCGAGGCCAGCGGACCCGACCGCCAGGCGGATGAGTCGCCGGGTGTGCTCGGTTCGCGTCCGAATTCGCGGGAAGATGGCGTCGTGGAGGCAGGCGCCAACGAGTCTCCGGCAGCAGAGGTAGAGCCCCCCCCCGAACTCGTGGTAGCAAGCCCGGCGTGGACTTCGAGCTATCCGAGCAGCACCAGTTGTTGCGCGCCAGCGTGCGCGAGTTCTGCGAGCGCGAGGTGCGCCCGCACGCCAAGGCGTGGGACGAGGCCGAGCGCTTCCCCCACGAGCTGGTTCCCAAGCTGGCCGAGCTCGGGCTGCTCGGCATCCGCATCCCGGAAGAGTACGGCGGCGCGGCGATGGACACCCTCTCGTACGCCATCTGCGTGGAAGAGTGCGCTCGGGTCGACGGCTCGCTGGCGCTGACGGTGGCCAGTCACAACGGCCTGGGCACCAGCCACATCTTGAGCTTCGGCAACGACGAGCAGAAGCGAAAGTACTTGCCCAAGGCGGCGCGGGGCGAGTGGCTGGCGGCGTGGGCGCTCACCGAGCCGGGTTCGGGCTCGGACAGCGCGGGCATGCAGACCACGGCGGTGCGCGACGGCGACAGCTGGGTGATCGACGGCACCAAGATGTTCATCACTCAGGGCTCGGTCGGTGGGTTCTGCGTGGTGCTCGCGCGCACCAACAAGCAGGTGCCCCCGCAGCGTGGGATCACGGCCTTCGTCGTCGACCGGGGCACGCCGGGGTTTACGGCGAGCAAGCACCTCGAGAAATACGGCTGCCGGTCCAGCGACACCGTCGAGCTGACCTTCGACGGGGTGCGGGTGCCCGACTCGCACCGCATCGGCGCCGTCGACCAGGGTTTCTACGACACGATGAAGATCCTCGATCGGGGCCGGATCAGCATCGGGGCCATGGCCCTGGGCCTCGGGCGAGGGGCGCTCGCCGCGGCCGTCGCCTACGCCAAAGACCGCCGCGCTTTCGGCAAGGCGATCGCCGAGTTCCAGGCCATCCAGTGGAAGCTGGCGGACGCGCAGACCGAGCTCGATGCGGCCGAGCTCTTGATCTACCGCGCGGCGTGGCTCTGCGATCTGGGTCGGCCGTACGGTCCAGAAGCGGCCATGGGAAAGCTCTTCGCCAGCGAGGCCGCCACCCGCGCGTGCAACGAGGCGCTCCAGATCCACGGGGGCTACGGCTACACGCGGGAGTTCGACGTCGAGCGCCACCTGCGCGACGTGAAGCTGTGCGAGATCGGCGAGGGCACCAGCGAGGTGCAGCGCATGGTGATCGCGAAGAACATGCTGCGCTGACCCGGGCGGGGCGCCGCCGGCGCGGGCGCTCACTCGGTGCGCTGGATCACGTGGAAGCCGAAGGGGCTCTCGATCACGTCCGAGATCTGACCGGGCTCGAGGGAGAACGCAGCGTTCTCGAACTCCTTGACCATCACACCGCGGGGGAACTTACCCAGGCTCCCGCCGCGAGCCTTCGCGCCGGGCTCGTCCGAGTACTCGTTCACCAGCTTGGCGAAGTCCTCGCCGGCCCGGGCGCGTTTCAGCGCCTCGTCCGCCCGCTTCTTGGCTTCTTCTTTGCTGCGGGTGATCGTGTCGGGTGCGCGCATGCCCGTGCGGTGCATGACCAAGATGTGGCGCGCGCCGATCGTCTCGGGGCGCGCCGCGGTGGTGCTGGCGCCCTCTTCCCCCTCGCCCCCGCCTTGGATGGGCGTGGCCGGCGGTTCGCCGAGCGGCGGCCAGATCGGCTGCACGGCGCCGCGGGGCGGCTCGCTCGGGCCTTCGTAGGTGGTGAGCGCGCAGCTGCCGAGCGCGGGGCCGAGCACCAGCCCGACCCCTGCGGCGAAGACCGAGAGCTTCCGCACCGTCACTCCGTGCGTTTGATCACGTGGAAGCCGAAGTCGGTCTCGACCAGACCCGACAGGGCCCCGACCTTCAGCTTGAACGCGGCGTCGGAGAACGGCTTGACCATCATCTGCCGGGAGAACTTGCCGAGCTGGCCCTTGCGCTCCCCCGCGCCCGGCTCGTCGGAGTACTCGGCCACCAGCGCGTCGAAGTTGCCGCCGCTCTTGGCCTTCTTCAGGGCCTCTTCGGCCCGCGCCTTGGCCTGCTCTTTGGTGCGTTCGACGTTCGGACCGGCGCGCATGCTGCCCTTGTACTGAACCAAGAGGTGCTGCGCTGCGATCTGCGTGGGCTCCGACGCCTCGGGCGCGGTGGTGGGGGTGTCGGCGGCGCTCTCGGCCCCCGACTTCTTCGAGAACACGCCCATCGCGCCGAGCACGCCCAGCGAGATGAGCCCGATCATCACGGCCCACGGCAGCCAGCTCGGCAGTCCGTCATCCGGCGGCGCAGGCGTCGGCTTCTTGAGCTCGCGGGGCGCTGCGCGCCCGCGGCCTCGGTCCGCCGTGGTCCCGGGCTTGGCGGTCTTGGCGCCGGCCCTGGACTTCGGCGGGGGCGCGGGCTCGTCGTCGTCGTCGTCGTCGTCGTCGTCGTCGTCGTCGTCGTCGTCAGCCGGCGGCTTGGGAGCGGCCTTGGCGCCGCCCTTGGACTTGGGCGGTGGCGGGGGCTCGTCGTCGTCGTCGTCGTCGTCGTCGTCGTCGGGCTCGGGCGCTTGCGCCTTCTTCGCCCACGGCGGCTCGGAGCCGGCGGGCGCAGGCTTCTTCGTGTCGTCTTTTTCTTTGTCGCTCTTCGCCATGATGCTCAGCCGATCTCCGCCCAGGCGTTGGAAATGACCGCGTCGTCGCGGCCACCCGCGAACACGGTGATCGCCAGCTTGTTGCCGTCGAGGGCGACGGCTTCGGTGCGAATCGCCTCCCCGGGCCACACCGGCTTGCGGAACTGCACCGTGAAGCGCCTGAGCTTGTTCGCGTCCCCACCGCAGGCGTTCTTGACGATGGCGCGGCAGGCGTGACCGTAGGTGCAGAGCCCGTGCAGGATGGGGCCCTGCGGGAAGCCGACCATCGCCGCGAACTCGGGGTCCGCGTGGAGCGGGTTCAGATCCCCCGAGAGCCGGTAGAGCAGCGCCTGCTCGGGGCTCGTGGCCTCTTCGAAGACCCAGGTGCGCGGCGCGTCTTTGGGAGCGCTCGGCACGTCTTCGCGCGGCGGGGGGGCTCCGCCGAAGCCGCCAGCGCCGCGGTAGAGGATCGACCACTCGGTGTCGAAACACGGCTCGCCGTTGGCCTCGGTCGTGGTCTTCACGATCACGTTGGCCATCTTCTTCATGTCGTAGATGCCCGTGATGGTGGCGACCGTCTTCATCGTCCCTTCCGAAGGGATGGGCCGGTGCATCTGCACGGTCTGTCCGCCGTGGACGACCATGGCCAGGTTGCCCTGCGTCTTGACCAGCGCATCGCCGAGCGCCGCGTAGGCCGGCACGACCGCGAAGGTGGGGTAGACCTTCGGCCCCTTCGCCTCGTACAGGTACTCGAGCTCGTCGCGCTTCGCGCCGATGCCGAGCGCGTACAGCGCGACCGTCTTCCAGTCGTACTTGAACTCGTAGGCGGGCGTCGTGTAGCCGACGGTGTTCGTGTCGAGACTCATCAGACCTCTCCTTTTGGCCTCAGGGTCGCGAAGCGTTACCGGCCCGCCCGCCTCGCGTCAACGACAGGTTGCGGCGGAATTGCGTTGCCACGGCCCTGCGGTACGGCGAAAGCTCTGCCCGTGCCGGGCCTGGTGGGAGAGGTGGCGGAAGTGCTCGCGAAGGGCGGCGTCGACCTGTCTCGGCTGGGGATGGCATGGGCGCGGGTCGCGCCCAGCGTGGCGCTGGTCCCGGCGTTCGGGCTCAGAGCCTTCCCGGCGCCCGCCCGGGTCACCCTCGGGCTCGCGCTGGCGCTGGTCGTGGCGCCGGGTCTGCCTGGGCTCGGCGCGACCTCTCTCGCCTGGCCGGTGGCGCTGGTGGTCGAAGCCGCCAAGGGTGTGCCGATCGCCATCGGCGCGGCGGCGACGCTCTGGGCCGCGACCATGGCGGGCGGGCTGATCGACGATCTGCGCGGCGCGCGAGAAACGAGTGCGCTGCCCAACGTCGAGAGCGGCGCGACGCCCCTCGGCGCGCTGTTCTCGATCCTGGCGGCGGTCCTGTTCCTCGAGTCCGGCGGGCCGGCGCGCGTGCTGAGCGCCCTCGGCCGTCCCGACCTCGGCTTCTCACAGCCGCTCTTGGGTGCGCTCGCGAACTTGATCGGCGGGGTCGAGCTGGCGCTGGCGGTCGCCGCGCCGCTGGTCGTCGCGTCGGTGGTGGTCGAGATCGCCAGCTCGCTGGTCGCGCGGGCCGCCAGCCCGGCGTACATCCAACCGCTGCTCGCGCCCCTGCGCTCGCTCGCGCTCTTGGCCGTCGCCGCGCTGGTGCTCGAGCGCATGCTCGAGCTGTTCGCTCTGGCGATTCAGAGCGGCAAGCGATAGGCGATGTCGAGCCCGAAGCTGATGAGGTTGACCTGGCCGCGCAGCGACGCCTCGTCCCCGAAGGGCGAGCGCGCGGGCTCTTCCGGCAGAAACCAGCTGCCGTAGCGCAAGGCGCCGCCGACCGACCAGCTGGGCGCGAACAGATACGCCGCGCCGACGGCGACGCCGACCGTGTAGCCTTCGGTCCGGATCGTCACGCCCCGCGGGCCGACCAGCGCCTTGTCCGACTGGCCCGCCGTGGATTCGAAGCGATCGCTGACCACCACCAGGCCGCCCGAGACGCCCACCCAGCCCTCGAACGTGGGAAGCGTCAGCGCGTAGTAGCGCGCCGTTCCCTCGACGGTGAAATAGCGTCGCGCGTGATCGCGCGAGACCCCCGGCGGGTCCTCGCGGGGGGCGTCGGTGGTGGGGGTCAGCCCGAGCAAGAGGCCTGCGCCCGCGGCGAACGAGCGCGTCGCGCGGAACAGCTGCCAGGCCTCGAGCCCGAGGCTCGAGTCGCCCTTGCTGCACCCCGCGATGCTCGGCTCGACGCACACCTCGGCGCCGGGCAAGATCAGCCAACCCAGGCCGAACTCGGCCATGCCCGTCAGGCGATCGTGGTCGACGGCGCCGGAGGGGTGCGGCTGCCCACCTTCGTGCGCCAACGCCCCGCGCGACACGAGCGCCACCGTGCCTGCCACGATCCACGCACTGTGCCTCACAGGAAGCGCCCTCCGATGGCCATCAAGAGCAGCATCGCGCCCAGCACGACCACCGCGAGCAGCCAGCGCCGGGTGGGGGCCACCGGCAGGGCCTCGTCGAGCACGGCGTCGGGAGACGGCGGCGGCGCCGCCCCCGGCGTGGCGGGCGCGTCGGCGCCGACGGGAAGGGCTCGGGTGCGCTCGATGCTGGGCAGCGGCAGCGCGCGCCCACCTGCGCCGGGCGGCGTCGCGAGGCCAAGCTCGACGGCGATCGCCGAGAGTCGTACGCCGAGGCTTCGGGCATTGGGTTCGCGCTCGCGTGGGTCCTTCCGCAAGTTGTCCGCGATGACCTGCGCAATCGCGTCGGGCACGTAGCTCGCGCGGGGCACGCTGCGCACGTCGGGGGCCGGCTCGGTGGTGTGCTTGATCAAGATGGCGACGGGACTCTCGGCCTCGAAGGGGGTCGTGCCGGACAGGCACTCGAAGAGCAGCACCGCGAGAGAGTACACGTCGCTCTCGGCCGTCGCGACCTTGCCTTGGGCGCCCTCGGGGGAGACGTAGCGCGCCGTGCCGAAGATGGCGCCCGCCTGGGTGGCGATGGAGGCGTCGGCGCGCTCGATGCGGGCCACGCCGAAG
>JACPVJ010000048.1 GCA_016191785.1 Myxococcales bacterium
GCACCGCCGGCTCGGGCGGCAGCGGCACGGGCGGCAGCGGCACCGGCGGCAGCGGCACCGGCGGCTCGCCCAGCGACTCCGGCACCGACTGAGCTCGGCCGGAATCGGTCGCGGCGAGCAGGTCTTGCCGTGATGGCAATCTCACTGCGGCGTCCTTCGGGGCGCCGCAGTGTCATTTGGAGGCTAAGCTCGACCCGCCGTGCTCCGCATCGCCCTTCAGTCGCTGGCGCACGATCGTGGCAAGCTGGTCGCTTCGATCGCGGGCGTCGCGTTCGCGGCGACGCTGGTGTTCGCCCAGGTCGGGCTCTACGCCGGCTTCCTTCAGAGCTCGAGCGCGGTGATCCGGCACGTCGGCGGGGACGTGTGGGTGATGGCCCGAGGCACGGTCGTGGTCGACAACGGCGAGCGCCTGAGCGCGGGCAGTCGCGAGATCGCTGCCGCGCATCCGTGTGTCGAGCGCGTCCGTGGGTTGGTGCTCTCGTTTCAAGCTCTGCGCAAGCCCAACGGCAGCCTCGAGGCGGTGCAGATCGTCGGGTTCGAGCCGAGTCCGAAGCAGGTGTTGCCCTGGGCGATGGCGCGCGGACTGCCGCAGGACCTCCACCCGCCGATGCGCGTCGCCGTCGATCGTCTCGACGTAGAGAAGCTCGCCATCGACGGTGATCCAATCGGCGCCGAGCTGGGGATCGGCGCCGAGTCGGTGCGCGTCGCCGCGGTCACCGACGGGATCCGCGCGTTCACCCTGGCGCCTTACGTGTTCGCCGAGCTCGCAACGGCCCGGCGGCTCACGCTGCTCGGCTCCGACCAGGCCTTCTACTGGGTGCTCGACCTGGCCCGCCCCGAGTGCGCCTCGGAGGTCGTCGCCAGCGTCGACCGCCACCCCGATCTGGTCGCGCGGCGCACCGACGACTTCCGGGAGATGACGGAGACCTACTGGGTGGCGGGCTCGGGTGCGGGGGCAGCCCTCGGATTCAGCGCGTTGCTCGGTCTGGTCGTGGGCGTGGTGATCGTGGGGCAGACCTTGTATGCCGTGACCAAAGAGCACCTGCGCGAGCTGGCCACCCTCAAGGCCATCGGCGCGTCTCCCGCCGAGATCGTCAGCTTCGTGGGCTGGCAGGCGGCGTTCTTGGCGCTGGTGGGTGGAGGGCTGGGCCTCGGTATGGCGTTCGGCGTGCGGAACCTGGCCGTGGACGCCGGGCTCACCATCGTGCTCTCTGGACCGGTGCTGGCATTGGGCTCGGCCGCAGTGCTCCTGATGTGCGCCGTCGCGAGCGTGTGGAGCGTGCGCGCGGTCCTCGCGCTAGAGGCGGCCGAGGTGTTCCGATGACGCGCGTGCTCGTGCGCTCCGTGGCACTCGAGAAGACCTTCGGCGAAGGCGAGCTCGCGACCCCGGTGCTCAAGGGGATTTCGGTCGAGGTGGCGGCCGGCGAGCTGGTGCTCTTGATGGGACCCTCGGGCTCGGGAAAGACCACACTGATCTCCGTCTTGGCTGGCCTGCTTCGTCCCACCGCGGGCCACGTCGAGCTGTGCGGCGCTCCGATCTCCGATCTGCACGAGGCCGACGTGACGCGTGTCAGGCGCCGCCACCTGGGGTTCGTGTTTCAGAGCTACAATCTCTTCCCGGCCTTGACCGCCCTCGACAACATCGCTGAGGTCTTGAAGCTCAAAGGGCTGGCGGCTCGAGACGCGCGCGCGCGTGCGACGCGGGCGCTGACCGACGTGGGTCTGGGTGATCGACTGCACCATCGACCCGGACAGCTCTCGGGGGGGCAAAAGCAGCGCGTCGCCATCGCCCGGGCGCTGGCCGGGGATCCGGCCTTGATCTTGGGCGACGAGGTCACCGCGGCGCTGGACACGCACACCGCGCTCCACGTGCTCGCGATTCTGCGCGCCCAGGTCAACGCTGAACGAGGGATCTTGCTCGTCACACACGACAAGCGCCTGGAGCAGTTCGCCGATCGGGTGATCGAGATCGAAGATGGCCAGATCTCCCGCGTGACGCCGGGCGGTGCTCGAACGGGGGCGGCGGCATGAGGAAGCGCCGCCGATGGTGGGCGGTCGCCGCGAGCGTGCTCGTGGCGGGCACCGGCGGGCTCTGGGTCGTGGGCGGCGCCACCGCCGAGACCACCGCGGTCGATGCCGGCGAGGTCGGCGAGCGCATCGTGGCCCGAGCCGTCGTGGTACCGAAAGAAGGGGTCGCCGAGGTGCGATCGCGGACCGACGGGCGGGTGGTCAAAGTGCTGGTGCGTGAAGGTCAGAGCGTGAAGGCCGGCGACCTGCTCGCAGAGATCGAGCCCGAGAGCGTCGAGAACGAGGTCACGCGGCGCGAGGCCGAGCTCGACAGCTTGCGCGGCAGCGCGGCGGCCGTGGCCCAAGGCGCGCGCCCCGAAGAGCTCTCGGCAGCCGAGGCAGAGCTCCGAGCGACCCGGGAAGAGCTGGCGCTGGCCGAGTCGCGGGCGCTGCGCGAACAGCGCCTGGCCGATCGAGGCGTGAGCCCGAGTGCGTCGGCAGACGAAGCCAAGCGTGCGCTCGGTGTGGCGCGGGCGCGGGTCGAAGCGGCCGAGGCTCGGGTGAAGCTCGCCCGGGCCGGGGGGCGCAAGAGCGACGTCACCTCGGCCAACGCTCGCGTGCGGGCGGCGAAGGCCGCGGTGTCGCAGGCCAAGCAAGAGCTGAACAAGACCCGGGTCGTCGCGCCGATCGCCGGAGTCGTGCTCTCGCGGCGCATCGACCCCGGCGACGTGATCGCCGGCAGCACGGCAGGCGTGGGCGCGCCCGCCTTCGAGATCGCCGATGTCGCGAACACCGAGCTCCAGATGGAGGTCGAAGAGGTCGACGCGTCGCGGCTCGTGCCGGGCCTGGCGGTGCGAGTGACGCCCCCCGGAAGGCCCGAGACGCTCGGCTCTGGCACCGTGTCGCGGGTCGGAGCGCAGCTGCAGCGCCGCAGCATCGGCGCGTTCGATGCGCGCGAACGCGGCGAGGGTTGGGTGCGCGTGGGCTGGATCGACGCCCGGTGGGAAGGCGACCAAGGCATGCCGCTCGGGCAACGCGTCGAGATCATCGCCGAGCTTCCGCCGCGCAAGGTGACGGCCCGGGTTCCGCGCAGCGCCGTGCGCATCCGTAACGGTCGCGCCACGGTCGACGTCGCCACGACCCTCGGCTTCCGCGAGACCGCCGTCGAGCTCGGGGCGGCCGACGATGCGCACGTCGAGGTTCGCGGCCTTCCGGCGGGCGCCCGCGTCCGCACGCGGCGTTAGCTCGACAGGCCGGCCAGAATGCGGGCCAGCTCGGTCACTCGAACGGGCTTCTGGATCACGGCGTCGACCTCGGCCTGCTCTGCTGGCGCGACCTCTTGCCCGGTGAAGTAGGCGATCTTCGAGCGCGGCGCGCGTGCGCGGAGCGAGGCGAGCAACGCGGACCCGGGTGTGCCGGGCATCGAGCGATCGAGCAGGATGACCGCGACGGGCTCGCGTTCGAGCACGGCGAGGGCCGCGCCGCCACTGTCGGCGGTGTGAACGCGGTACCCGAGCTCGGCCAGTGACTCTGCCACCAAGCGCAAGATCAGCGGCTCGTCGTCGATCACCAGGACGCTGGCGTTCGCGGGGGCCGGCGGCGGGGGTGGCTCGGTGGGAAGCTGTCGAAGCACGGTCGTGCTGGCGGGAAGCAGCACGGTAGCGGTCGTGCCCACGCCAAGGGTCGAATCGAGCTCGATCAGCCCGCCCAGGTCGCGGGCGATGGCGTAGCTGGTCGCGAGGCCGAGGCCGGTGCCCCTCCCGACGTCCTTGCTGGTGAAGAACGGCTCGAACGCGTGGCTCATGGCGAGATCGCTCATCCCCGCGCCGTTGTCCTGGACGACGACGGCGACCAAGGGGGCGGTGCCGGGAAGCCGCGGGTCGCCTTCGCGAGAGGTGACCGAGATCTCGATCACCGGGTGCTCGCGGCCGGCCTCGAGCACCGCGTCTCGCGCGTTGAGCAAGAGGTTCATCACGACCTGCTCGAGATCCCCCTCGTCGGCCCGGACGCGCAGCCCGTCGGGAGCGATCTCGCAGCGGAGCGCGATGTGGCGATCGAAGGTGCGCTCGCACATCGAGGTGATGCGCCGAGCGAGCTCGCCCACGTCGCACAGGCCCGGGGCGACCCGGCGGCGCTGCCCGGCGAAGGTCATCAGCTTGCGCACCATGTCGGCAGCGCGTTCGGAGGCGCCCGCGGCGTGATCCAGGAGGGTGGCGTGGGACACGGGGACCACCTTCCGCAAGAGGTCGAGACTGGGCATCACGACCATGAGCATGTTGTTGAAGTTGTGCGCGACGCCTGCCGTCAGCCGGCCGACGGCCTCCATCTTGTGTGCGAGCCTCAGCCGCTCTTCGAGGTCGCGCTGCCCCGTGATGTCGAGGTTTCCGCCCACGAAGCGCACCGGCCGGCCGCTCGCGTCGGACTGCAGCTCGCCCATCGACAGGACCCAACGCACCTCGCCGTCGGGTCGCACGATTCGGTGGGTCACCGGATCGAACTGGCCGGTGGCGAGGGCCTGCTCGCCGGACTCTCGGACCGCCGCTCGGTCGTCGGGATGCGCGGCAAGCTCGACGTAGGCCGGCAGGTCGAGGGGCTCGGTCCGACCCATGACCTGGCGCATGCCTTCGTCCCAGAGCACTTCGCCCGTCGCCATTTCCCACGACCAGAGCCCGAGCTTGGTCGACGCCAGGGCGATGCGCAGCTTCTGCTCGGCCTCGGCCAGGGCGCGCTCGCGCTCCACCAGCACCGAGATGTCCAGCGCCACCAGGCACCCGCCGACCGAGCCGTCGGAGCTCGGCGCCGGCGTGACGAACACCTTGTAGCGCCGCGGCTGGTCGTGGGGGCCAGGGCCGATGGTCTCGTACGAGCCGGTCTCGCCGGTAGAGAGCGAGTGCTGGATCGTAGCCAGTGCAAGGCTCCGCGTGTCGTCGCTGACGAAGTCCAGGGCCGGCTTGCCGACGACGTCTTCTTCGCGCAGTCCGGCCACCAAGTTGCTGACGAACCGAATCTTCAGCTCGGCATCGAACCAGACCACGACCGCAGGCAGGGCCTGCAAGAGCGAGGCGAAGAAGGTCGCCAGGTCGTGGCTCGACCTTTGCTCGAGCTCGGCCACGCGCCGGTGCAGGCGGGCCACCTCGGATTGCAGGTCGGCGACCTCGGACGCGGCCATCACCCGCGACCCTAGCACGGCCGCGGTTACTTCGCGTTCTTGGTCGCGAGCTGGATCAGCGCCGTGCCGTCTGGGTCGTAGCCCTCGTCTCGGGCCAGCACCTTCATGGTTCGCGGGTCGACCACGATGCCGAGGGGCAGGCCGTTCGACCCCGGCCCCTTGAAGGTGAACGAAGGGTCGGCCGCGCAGCTCCACTTCTGCGCCTTGAACGTGTTCTTCCACGCCTCGGCGTGCTTGAGCTGCGCTGGCGCGCCGGTCTTGTCCTGGATGATCAGCATCAAGACCTCGATGCCCTTCTTCTCCCAGCCCCCGGACATCTGCGCGTTCAGCTCGGAGGCTTCGGTCTGGCATGCGCCGCACCAGACGGCGGACTCCGACAGGAGCACCGCGTGGATCCCGCGCTTGCCGTCGCAGTCGAAGTAGTCCTTGATCGAGATGGTAGAAGCCGTGGTCGCACCGTCGACGAACCCCTGCCAGCTCAAGTTCGGGTCGAGCACCTTGCCGACCGCGGTCCCGTAGGGCCCCGCCGGATACGGGCACGTGGACCCTCCGCCGCTGCCACCACCCCCGGAGTTGATGGCGCCGCCGCTGCCGCCTCCGCCGCCGGCGTTGCCGCTGCCGCCTCCCCCGGCGGGGCTGCCGCCCCACCCTCCTCCGCCGCCGGAGCTCCCACCGCCGTTGCCGCCACCGCCTCCCCCGGCCGGTGGTGCCCCACCACCGCCGCCAGGCGGTGGTGGGTCCGGGGGCGGGGGAGAACCACCGGGCGGGCCGCAGCTCTCGACACAGCCGACTTTGTCGCCGGTCGCGCAGATGCACGCAGCGATGCAGCCGGTGCACGACGAGCACCCGCTCTCTGGTCTGCAGCCCGGGCTGGCCACCCCGCCACCCGCCCCGATTGCGCTGTCGTCCTCCTCTCCGACGCCCGTCGGTTGTGCGCACGCAGCGAGCAACAGGCTCGCGATGACGGCGGCCACCGGCGCCCATGTCTTGCTCGCCGCCATCGAGGGTCTGACCCCGGTGGTGGCCGAGCTTGCAGATCTTTCTACCGGCGGCGGCGAAGGCCGAGCGCGGCCAGGGCCAGCACCCAGAGGCCGGCGGTGCTCGGCGACGGGGCGGCTCGGCAGCCGCAACCCCCGTCGGCTTCGGCTTCGCCCGCGCCCGGGGCGCCGGCGTCGGCGGGGCTGCCCCCGAGACCCTGCCCCGAGAGGGCGACTTTGATGAAGCGCTCGTCCGGGTCGTTCGTGACCAGGGTCAGCACCGTGCTCACCTTGCCTCGCGCGGTTGGCGAGAACTTCACCGAGAAGGTCTCGGCCGCCTGCGACGCGACCAGCACCTCGGGCTTCACCGCCGTGAACGCCTTGGGGGCGGCGCTGTCGAAGAACCCGGTGGCGCGCGCCTTGGCCTCGCCCACGTTCTTCAGCGAAAGGCTCAAGGTCTTCGACTCGCCGATGTCCACGCTGCCGAAGTCGAGCTCGGTCACGGTGTCGTCCAGGTCGGGCAGCGGCACGTGCACACGGACCGGGTCGAACACGAAATCTTGCTTGCCGATGTCGAACGACACGGGGATGTCGACCACGGGGATGTTGAAATCCTTGCCCAGCACCTCGACGAAGAAGGTCGGGACCAGGTGCAGGGTGCCGGCGTAGTCCACGCGCCCCTCGGGGAACACGTCGTACTCGACGAAAGCGCCGCCGGGGAACGAGCGGGTCGTGGTGCCGGTGGCGCTGGTGATCGGCTTCTCGGTCACCTTGGCGGGCTCGATCCGGATGCGCTCGGTCTGGTACTTCGCGGTCAGATCACCGGACACGTCGAGGGCGACGCCGCCCTTGCTGAGCTGCTTGGGGATCCCCAGCATGTCGAGCAGGTTGACCTCGAACAGGCGGAGCTTGTCGCTCTTGCCCGTGGCCGACGCGATGGTCGGAGCGAAGGCCCACGGCGCGAAGGTGGTCTCTGCGGCGAGGTGAAAGCTCACCTTGGGCACGTAGGGAATGTCCCCTTCCCACTTGACCGGCACGCCGACCACCGCCACGTCGAGCTTGGCCTTCGCGCCCAGCTCGAGCCCGTAATCGAACTTCAAGAGGCCATGGGTGCCGCCTGGCGTGGCCAGTGTCATCGCCTCGGGCCAGGTCGTCTCGAGAGCGCCGTCGAGCTCGACGGTGGTGCTGGCCGGGATCTTCAGGAAGAAGCGCACCTGCAGATCGCTGCCCTGCGGTACCCAGCCGGTGTCGAAGTCGAAGGCGACCGGTAGCGAGATGGTCTTGGCGTACGAGAGCTTGGCGGTGGTGCACTCGAGGTCGCTCTCGCTGCAATAGGCGGCCAGCACGTCCCAGGGGTCGGCGCCCCCGTCGGCGAAGGCCGGTGAGACAGAGGTCGCGGTCGCGACCGATCCGAGGGTCAGTGCCCGAACCAGCCCACGCATGCAGGGGAGGCTACCACGGATTTCGTGGGCCCGCGTTGAACGAGGGCGCGCCGTGGGCTATGGGTTCTCCCCTTCCGTGACCAGCTCCGAAGCCGAAATCGAGGCCCGCGTTCGCAGGATGGACGCGCTGGGCATGATCGTCTCGATCGCCTGCGTGGCCCACTGCGTCGCGGTGCCGCTGGCCCTCGGGCTCTTGCCGGCCCTCGGTCTCTCGTTCCTGGCCAACGACCGCCTGCACGAGGTGCTCGCGGTCGTGGTCGTCCTGGTGGCGCTCTTGGCCTTCGTGCCCGGGTATCGCGTGCATCACTCGCGTCGAGTTCCGATCGTCGGGGCGATTGGCGTGACGATGCTCAGCGGTGCGGCCTTCGCGCCGGGGCTTTCCCTGGTGCTCGAGTCCGTGGTCACCGCCGTCGGGGGCACGGTGCTGGTGACCGCCCACGTCCTGAACCACCGGGCCATCGCCCGAGCGCACGTGCACTCTCCGGCGTGCTCGCACTGAGCGGCGCGGGGCGCTCAGCTCGGAGTCGCCTCGAGCGCTCGACGGTACCGCTCGCGCCGAAGCTGGTCGTAGAGGAGCTCGTAGGCTTCGTCCAGCACCTCGAGGATCAAGTCCACGTCCTCGCGCAGGCTCGCGGTGCTGGCCGTGAGGATCCGGCCGGGGTCGAACTCGCGCCGCAAATCCCCGTAGGCGCGCTGCACGTCGTAGGTTGTGGCGCCCTTGGCGACACCGAGCAGGGCGAAGTAGTCGCCTTCTTCGACCAGCGCCCGGCGGGCGTGGATGCGTGCGCGCAGGGCTTGCTCGTCGAGCGCGTCGTACGCCCTCGGCGCGCTGGGCGGCTTGCCGGGCGGCGTCTGGGCGGGTGACAGCGCCTCGAGCACCCCGAGCTCTACCAGCGCGTAGACCACCGCCGAGAGGTCGCGGGGGGCGCCGGCACCGGCCAACTCGCCCAGGGTCGCGGACTTCGCGCGCCCGATCCACACCGACTCCTCGGGGGAAAGGGCGCACTCCGTCAGCAGCGCCGCGCCCGGTCCGTCGATCAACCGGGCGCGCGCGCCGCCCAGCCGCGCTTCGGCTTCCTCGGGCGCGACGACCCGGCGCACGATCTCGACGTAGACCTCGGCTCCCGTGGCGCCGCCGAACACGGCTGGTTCAGCCTGCAGGCGCGCGGGGATGTCGCGCTCGAGCCCCGCCGATCCGGAGGTCATTTCCAGCGCGCGCCCGATCAGCCACTCGGCGTGGGCTCGCAGCACGGGCCAGAGTTCGTCTTGCCGAAGATGCCCGTGAGCGATCAGCGCGGCGCCGGCGTGGCGCCCGAACGCCGGTAGCTTGTGCCCGAGCGCCTTCTGCACGTCGGGTGCCAGCGTCCCTCGCTCGGTCAGGAACGCCACCAACGACTCGTCGGCGATGCCCGAGGCCGCCGTGACGAAGTCGCCGTCGCGCAGCACGATGCGTCGGATCCCGGCGTCGGACTCGAAGGCGAGCGCGCCGGTGAACCGCGAGCGGATCGTGCGCGCCAGGCCTTTCGCGCTGTCGCCGCGAGCGAGCGCTTGCGGGATCTCCAGGGCCTCGGCGATCGGGGGCTCCGGCCGCGCGGACTCGGGCAGGGGCGCCTCGACCTGCGTGATCCGACCCAAGCGGATCCCGTTGGGCGTGGGTGCCGGGGGCAGGGGTGTCGGTCGAGCCACCGCGGTGCGCGCGTCGAGGTCGCGCGTACCGAGCGATCTCGGTTCGATGCTCGTCATCGCGCTCAGCGCGCTCACGGACTGCGGGGATTGGCTCGGCGGCTCGGGGGAGCTCGAAGGCAGAGCTGGAGGGGTTCTCGGTGGTTCCTCCAGCGACACGAAGGGCGCCTCGACCGGGGATCGTTCGCGCGCCGGCGGGGCAGCGGTGGGGCCGGCGGCGCCCTGCAGCTCGGCGGTCGGCGCGGGCAGGGGGCCAAGCGCTCCGACGCCAGTGCGCCCGCCGCTCGTCCCCGAGGCCGTGAGCAGTCCCGTTCGCGCGCTTCCCCCCGAGGCCGATCCATCGCCGGTCCCGGTCCCTCCGCCGTCGTCGTCTTCGTCCTCGTCGATCCCCAGCGGCTCATCTAGCGCCGACAGGACGTCCGCGGGGAGCACGGCGTCCACCTCGTCCTCCGGCGTCATGCGCAGCGACGCCGGGGCGCGCTGCGAGCCCTGGGTGCCGCCAATGCGCTGCTCGGCGCGAGCGAGGATGCCCTCGAGCTCGGCGCTGATCTCGGACTTGACCACGTGCCGGCCGATGGCGGACCCCAGGCCGTCGGGATCGGCACCGAAACCCAGTGGGATTGGCCGCGGCAGGCTCGGCTCGGGCGAGGGGATCGAGCTGGTGGGCTCGGGCGGTGCCGAAGCGTGCGCCGGCGGCAACGAGCTAGGTCCCGAGTCCGGCACGGGCGAGGGACGCTTCGCCCTCGGCGGAGTGGTCGACGCCACGCGCGCGCCAGGTGACGCAGGTGGCGTCGGCGGTACCGACGAGATCACCTCGGGGCGCGGGGGCGGGGGCGGGCGCGCCGAGTCGGGCGAGCGCGGCAGCGCCGCCGGCGGTCGACTCGAAGGGCCGGTGCCCGCCCGGCGCGAGGGGTCGGGCTCCGACGGCGGTCCGATCAGGGCCTCGACCTTGCGCAGCAGGCCGAAGGTGTCGACGGGTCGCACGAAGAAGCCGCTCGACTCGTGGAACACGTCATCGCGCAGCTCGTCGAGCGATCGGCTGGGTTGGCCGAAGAAGACGATGTCCACCTGCCCGCCTCCGGGCACCTCGCGCAGGCGGCGCACCTGGTCGAGCGCTGGAGCCGCGTCGACGTCACACAAGATCAACGCGGGTTTCTGGACCGACACTCGGCCCACGAGCAATGCCAGAGGCACTTCGACCACGGCGTACCCGCGGCTGCGAAGCGCGCTCATCAACCGCCCGGCCTCCGCCGAGGCGTCACTGATGAAGATGAGCTGTTCGTCGCGCGGCGTGCTCGATTCGCCGCCCGAGCCTTCGGAACCCACGATGGGAGCAGTCTACGGCAGATGCGGTCGGCTTCGCGACCTCTTGGCCGATCTCAGCGCTCGCCTCGTTTGCCCGACAGGGCTGCGCCGGCAGCGGCGCCGAGCCGGGGCCACCAGCCGGCGGTGAGCACCGCCACCACCACGAATCCCACGACGAATGCCTCACCGGGCGTGAGCCCCAGCATGACCCACCGATATCGCGCTAGCCTGCCCCCCGCAATGCCTCTTCCGGTTCGCTACGTGGTCGGGCTCGGCTCGAACCTGGGGGACCGGCTGGGTCACCTCGGAAAGGCATCCCAACGAATCGCTCGGCTCGGCCCGGTCCTCGAGCGCTCGGCGGTGTACGAGTCTGCCGCGTGGGGTGGGCCGGACCAGGGCCCCTTTCTGAACGCGGCGCTCACTCTCCAGGTCACGCTCGACGCCGGCGCCCTCCTGGCGGCGCTGCTCGAGATCGAGGGCGCCCTCGGCCGTGAGCGCCGGGAGCGGTGGGGGCCCAGGACCATCGACCTGGACGTCCTCTGGGGCGACGGCGTCATGATCGACACCCCGGGCCTCCGTATTCCTCACGAGCGCTTGACCGAACGGACCTTCGCGTTGCGCCCCCTCCTCGACCTGGTCCCGGACGCCGGCCCCCCAGAGGGCGGAGAGCCCTACGCGGTGACCCTGAGTCGACTCTCGGAGCCCGCCGTCGTTCGGGTTTTCCAGCCCAGCCGCTGGGCCTGATCCGACCCCGGGCGGTCATCACGCACTGCGCTAGACACGCCGGACGCGAGGTGGTACGTCGCGCGCGCCGTGATCGACCATCCCATGCTCGGTGCCGCGATGAGCGGGGGGATCAGCATCGACTTCGACAAGACTTTCGTCTTGCAGATGGGCATCTTTGCGTTGCTCATCGTCGTCCTGAAGCCCCTGCTGTTCGACCCCATCTTGAAGGTGTTCGAAGAGCGCGAAAGACGCACCGACGGCGCCCGCTCCGAGGCCCGCTCGATGCAGGAAGAAGCGGGTCAGCTCCTCAGGCGGTACGAGTCGGAGCTCGAGCGCGTACACCGCGTGGCCGGCGAAGAGCGCGACCACCTCCGCGCCGAGACCACCAAGCTCGAGGCCGAGATTTTGCGCGAGGCGCGCACCGTGTCGAACCGCATCGTCGACGAGGGCCGGAAGAAGGTCGAGACCGAGGTCAACGCGATCCGCTTCGACCTGGGGCGACAGACCGAGCAGATCTCGCGCGAGGTCGCGGGTCGCGTGCTCGGCCGAGAGGTGAGCCGATGAGCCGGACCCACCTCTTGTCCGCGCTCTTGGCTGCCCTGGCGCTCCTCGCGAGCGGCCCGGCCTGGGCCGAGAAGTCCGCGCCCCACGCCCCGCCGGGTGCAGGGGCGGGCGCCCACGCTCCGGCGGCCGGCGAGGCCGACGCGCACGGCGGGGGCCACGGCACCGACCACGGCCCGGGGCCGATCAACTGGTACTACGGCATGCTGGCCGAGACCGACACGCACGAGCCCAACCTGCTGTTTCGCCCCAAGGGGATGCAGCCGCCGCTGGGCGCGATGCTGCTCAACACCGGCATCTTGTTCTACGTCATCTACCGCTTCGGCAAGCGCCCTCTCGCCGAGGCGGTGAAGAAGCGCAAGGCCGCCATCATGCAGGGCATGGACGACGCGGCGCGCATGAAGGAAGAGGCAGCCGATCGCCTGGCCGAGTACGAAGAGAAGCTCGAGCACGTGGACGAAGAGATCGAGCGCCTGAAGCGCGAGATGCGCGAGGCGGGCGAGGCCGAGCGTGCGCGGATCTTGGCCGAGGCCAAAGAGCGCAGCCTGCGCATGGAGCGCGACTCGCGCCTGCTGATCGAACAAGAGCTCAAAGCTGCGCGTCAGGCGCTGGTTCGAGAGGCCGTCGAAGGCGCCGTCAAGAGCGCTGGCGAGATCTTGGCGAGAGAGATCGGCGCCGCCGATCACGCCCGCATGGCCGACGAGTATTTGGCGGGGCTCGATCAGGCCGTCATCAGCAAAGGAGGCCAAGCATGATCAGCTCGGCCATCGTCGATCGTTATGCCCGGGCCATCTTCGAGCTCGGGGTCGAGGCGGGCCAGCTCAGCCAGCTGAGCGAGCAAGTGCGCAGCTTTGCCGCCGCGTACACCACCAGCAAAGAGCTGCGCATGGTCGCCGAGAATCCCCTCGTGCCCGCCGAGCAACGCGACCTGATCCTGAAGGACATCGGCGCGCGCCTCGGCCTTGGCGAGCTGGCCATCAACTCCGTGCGGGTGCTCGCAGAGCGCCGTCGGCTGACCGCCCTGCCCGACGTCGCCAAACGTCTGGGGAGCCTCGCCGACGAGAAGGCTGGCGTCATCCGCGCCCGGGTGGCGAGCGCCGTCCCGCTCTCGGAAGACTTCTACGCGAAGCTCGCTCAGAAGCTCGAGGCCAAGACCAAGCAGAAGGTCGTGATCGAGCGCGAGCACGATCCCAGCTTGCTCGCCGGTGTGGTGACCAAGCTCGGCGACAACACGATCGACGGGAGCCTCAAGGGAAGGCTGCAGGCACTGGAGCGGAGCCTGCTCCAAGTCTGAGCCATCGGCCGCCCGCTCGCCCTGCCACTCACCCGACCTGCCCCCACCCGCGTTTCCCGATTTTACCGACCTGAACAGGTCCTTGCCCTGCGACAGAACCATGCAGCTCAGCGCCGACGAAATCAGCCAAATCATCAAGAAGCAGATCCAGAACTTCGATCGCGCCGCCGTGGTCACCGAGACCGGCACCGTGCTGACCAGCGGTGACGGCATCGCCCGCGTCTACGGCCTCGAAGGCGCCATGTCCGGCGAGCTCGTCGAGTTCGCCGGTGGGGTGTTCGGCTTGGTCCTCAACCTAGAGCAGGACAACGTCGGCATCGCCGTCCTCGGCGACGCCACGTCGGTGAAAGAGGGCGACATCGTCAAGCGCACCGGGCGCATCGCCGACGTTCCGGTGGGTGAGGCCGTGATGGGCCGCGTCGTGAACGCCCTGGGGCAGCCGATCGACGGCAAGGGCCCGATCGAGAGCAGCCAGCGCCGCCGCATCGAGGTCAAGGCGCCCGGCATCATCGGTCGCCAGCCGGTGAGGGAGCCGCTCCAAACGGGCCTCAAGGCCATCGATGCGATGATCCCCGTGGGGCGCGGCCAGCGCGAGCTGATCATCGGCGACCGGCAGACCGGCAAGACCGCCATCGCCATCGACACCATCATCAACCAGAAGGGCAAGGACGTCTTCTGCGTGTATGTCGCCATCGGCCAGAAAGCGTCGACCGTGGCCCAGGTGGTCGAGAAGCTGAAGGCCCATGGCGCCATGGACTACACCGCGGTGGTCATGGCTTCGGCCACCGAGACGGCGCCGCTCCAGTTCTTGGCCCCGTACACCGGGGTCACCATCGGCGAGTACTTCCGCGACACCGGCCGGCACGCGCTCTGCATCTACGACGATCTCTCGAAGCAGGCCGTCGCGTACCGGCAGATGTCCCTGCTCTTGCGCCGCCCCCCGGGCCGCGAGGCGTATCCGGGCGACGTGTTCTACATCCACTCGCGTCTGCTCGAGCGCGCGGCCAAGCTGGCGCACCGCTGGTTCGTCGTGAAGAAGGGTCAGACCGTCCCGGCGGGCGACTGGAACTTCCTGGGCGCCGACAAGAAGGCGCACCTGGGCGAAGAGGCCAAGCACGAGGCCGAGAAGTCACTTGCCGCGATGCCGAACAAGGACGAGCTCGAGATCGCCCACGATCCCCACTCGGGGGGCTCGCTGACGGCGCTGCCGATCATCGAGACCCAGGCCGGTGACGTGTCGGCGTACATCCCAACCAACGTGATTTCCATCACCGACGGGCAGATCTTCCTGGAAGGTGACCTGTTCTACTCGGGCGTTCGCCCGGCGATCAACGTCGGCATCAGCGTCAGCCGCGTGGGCGGCAACGCGCAGATCAAGGCGATGAAGAAGTACGCCGGGACTCTGCGCCTCGACCTGGCGCAGTTCCGCGAGATGGCGGCCTTCGCCCAGTTCGCCAGCGACCTGGACGCATCGACCCGCGCCCAGCTCGAGCGCGGCCAGCGCCTGACCGAGCTCTTGAAGCAGGGGCAGTACGTGCCGCTACCGATCGAGAAGCAGGTCGTGATCATCTACGCCGGCACCAACGGCTTCGTCGACAAGCTGCCGGTCGAGTCCCTCAAGGAGTTCGAGACCGAGCTCTACCGTCACATCGACGAGAAGCACCCCGACTTGTGGTCGGACATCCGCGACAAACGCGAGATCAACGACGAGATCAAGAAGAAGCTCGACAAGGTCTTGAAGAAGTTCGTCAAGGGCTTCGTCGCCAGCGCCGAAGACGAGTGAGGTCTGATGGCCAACCTCAAAGCCATTCGCAAGCGCATCGTCTCGGTCAAGAGCACTCAGAAGATCACCCGCGCCATGAAGATGGTGGCCGGGGCGCGCCTGAACCGCGCCCAGCAGCGGATCTTGGCGCTTCGCCCCTATGCGGTGAAGACGGGCCACGTGCTGGCCGAGGTCACGGCGGCGGCGAACCGCCGTCTGGAAGAGGGCGGCGGCGGAGTGGATGCCGAGCACCCGCTGCTCGCACGCCGGCCCGAGAACAACGTCCTCATGCTGGTCATCACCAGCGACCGAGGCCTCTGCGGTGCGTTCAACACCAACATTCTCCGCCTCGCCGAGCGCCAGTGGCGCGAGCGTGAAGCCCAGGGACAGAAGGTGCAAATCGCGGTCATCGGCCGCAAGGGGCGCGACTTCTTCAAGCGCCGCCACGCGCCGGTGATGCACGTGTTTTCGGGCGTCTGGGATCGCCTCGACCTCGAGCAGGCCCGGGACGTGGCGCGCGTGGTCCTCAAACCCTTCTTGTCCGGCGAGGTCGACGCGATCTTGCTCGTGTACAACGAGTTCAAGAGCGCCATGACCCAGCGCGTGGTGTGCGAGCCGCTCTTCCCTTTGCCGGTGGCGGCGGTGGAAGAGGCCGCCGAGCCCAGCTACGAGCGCGAGTTCATCTTCGAGCCCAACAAAGAGGCGCTGCTCGAGCGCCTGGTCCCGATGTACGTCGAGATCAGCGTGCTCCGCGCGTTGCTCGAGAGCATGGCCAGCGAGCTCGGCGCCCGCATGACGGCCATGGACTCGGCCACCAAGAACGCGGCCGAGATGATCGACCGCCTGACGCTGAGCTACAACCGCGCTCGCCAGGCCGCGATCACCACCGAGCTGATGGAGATCATCGGCGGCGCCGAAGCGCTGAAGGGCTGAGCGCCGCCCGCGGCCTCGGTGGCCCAGGGGGCCGGCGGCTCACTTCGCCGGGGGGTGCTTGGCGAGCTCGCAAGCCCAGCGATCGCCCATCTTACAGCTCGTCGCCAGCAGCTGCTTGCCCTCGTTCGGCGAGCGTCCGCTCAGGCCGAGCACAGCCATGAAGGTGCAGTCGCGAGCCTCCCCCGCCGCGCACGTCTCGGCGAGTTGCTCGGCGTTTTCCCGGGCTTCTTTCCGCTCGATGGGGTAGCTCGCGCCGTAGAAGACGTTCAGCACGACGCACGCAAAGAGCGTGTTGCCCATCGTGGCTCGGGACTTGATCCGGTGCTCGCAGGCCTTCTCGAGCTCGACCTCCGCGCGCTTCCAGTCGTGCTTGCGGCTCCCGAGGTCGTACATCAGAGCGATGCCTCGGTCCGCGCAGGCGGAGGGGTGGATCTCGCAGATCCCGCGATAGATCTGATCCGCGAACGTCTCGTTCTTCGGGAACCCTCGGCCGACTTCGTGCATGTAGCCCCAGTTCGTGCAGCCTGCGGCGACGCCACCGTCGCACGCGCGCTTGAACAGCGCTGCGGCCACCGGGTCGTCCTTCGGCACGCCACCCATCCCCGTGAAGGTCAGCGACCCCACGTCGTTGCACGCGAGCTCATCGCCCCCGTTGCAGCCGATTCGAAGCAGTTTGACTGCGAGCGGTCGGTTCTTCGGCACCGTGTCGCCCAAATAGTAGACCCGGCCCGCGGCGCTGCAGGCGGCCGCCACGCCGGACTCGCAGCCCGGCAGGTAGAGCTTGAGGGCCTTCACGACGTCTTTCGCGACGGACCGGCCCTCTGCGTACATCATGCCGAGCCAGTAGCAGCCGTCCACCGACTTGGCCGTGCACGCCTTGTCGAACGCCGTCACCGCGTCGGCGTCGCTGACTGCGACGCCCTTGCCGATCAGCAGCATCTGCCCGAGCGTGACACAGCTCGCCGCGTTTCCGCGCTCGCACTGGACCTTGCAGTCCGGGTCACCGTGCTTGCAGGCGTGCGGCGCCGACGCCTTCGGCGTGGTGCACTTGCCGGCCGCGAACACGAACCCCGAAGGGCACGCGCTGCCGTCCGGCTCCGCGCCGAGAGGACCGGCGGCCGACGGTTGGTCGAGCCGGATCAGCTCCAGACGAAGCAGCGCTCCGCACTTTGGCGGTGGCGCGCTCGCGTCGGGCGCCGCCTGGCGGCACGCCTCGAGCGTACCGTCCGAACTCCGGAGCTGCTTCTGTCCGCGGTGGCTTGCTGACACGCCGGCGCCGAAGATCTCGACCGCGACGCGGGTACGGCCGCGGGCGGCGCTCTGCAGGGCGAATGCGCCGACGGTGGCGCCGCGCACGAAGTGGGTCGCGCCCTCGCACTGGCCCGTGAGGTCGGTGCGCGAGGCTTTCGCCCAGGTTGTCTTCCTCTTCCCGACCATGGCGATGGCGATGGCGATCTCGCTGCCCTTGCCCAGATCGGCGCCGACCTGGGCCAGGATGCTCAGCCCGCTCCCGGGCAGGTTGGCCTTCACCTCGTCGGCGCTCTCGAGGGCAATGACCTGCTCTTTGGTACTGACGCCGATGAACCCGTAGGTGCCGTTGATGCGGCAGTCCTTGAGCAGCCGCAGCCCTTTCGCGTCGTAGCTGACCACCGCCACTCCCTCGCGCATCGCGACTTCGAGGTCACCGCGGTGCTCGGGTTGCCAGTCGACCACCAGGGGGTTGCCCGTACCCTCGATCACGAGGGCCGACTCGGAGCCGCGAGCCGAGGCGGCCGACGGAGGCTCGGGCTCGACGGGCGGTCGCGGGCAAGCGGTCAGGGAGAGCGCGGAGAGCGCAGCTCCCGCGTGGATGGCGTGGATTCGTCCCATGGCGGCGCAACCGAGGGTACCAGAGGGATCGCGGCGGCCGCGCCCCGGTCGTGCCGCCAGCGCCCGAAGCGAAAAACTGGCCAACCCGCCGGCCGAGTGGGAAATACCGGTGGCCCCGGCTTGAACCGCCGGCGGGCCCGCGGAATCAGAGGAACCACCCAACATGTGCGGCATCGTCGGCTACGTCGGACCCAAGAAGGCGGCTCCCATCTTGCTCGACGGCCTGCGGCGCCTCGAGTACCGCGGCTACGACTCGGCGGGCCTGGCGGTGCACGACGGTCGCGAGATCGAGGTGGTGCGCGCTGCCGGCAAGCTCGAGAACCTGGCGAGCGCGCTGGAGCAGCGGCCCCTTGGCGGAAGCACCGGGCTCGGCCACACCCGCTGGGCCACCCACGGGCGACCGAGCGAGCAGAACGCGCACCCCCACGCGGCGGGCGACGTGGCGGTCGTGCACAACGGGATCATCGAGAACTACCTGGAGCTCAAGCACGAGCTTCAAGCCAGCGGCGTGCGCTTCGCCAGCGACACCGACACCGAGATCGTCGCGCACCTGATCCACCGCGCCCTCGAGCAGGGCGCGCCGACCTTGTTCGTGGCCATGCGCCAGGCGCTCGGCCGAGTGCGAGGCGCCTACGCGCTCGCCGCCATCAGCCGGCGTGAGCCCGACCGGCTGGTGATCGCCAAGAACGCCTCACCGCTGGTGGTCGGAGTGGGCGAGGGCGAGACCCTCTGCGGCAGCGACATCCCGGCGTTGCTCGGCAGCACGCGCAACATGCTGTTCTTGGAAGACGGCGAGATGGCCGAGCTCACCGCCGGGGGTGTCCGGATCGAAACGGTCGAGGGCAAGCCCGTCGAGCGCGCGCCGAAGCGCATCGACTGGAGCGCGGTGCAGGCCGAAAAGGGCGGCTACAAACACTTCATGCTCAAAGAGATCTTCGAGCAGCCCCGGGCCGTCGAAGACACTCTGCGTGGGCGAATCAATCTGGACGAGGGCGACGTGGTCGAGGCCGAGCTCGGGCTCGACGCCCAGGCGGCGCGAACCATCGAGCGAGTGGTGCTGGTGGCGTGCGGTACCAGCCACCATGCGTCACTGGTGGGTCGCTATTGGATCGAGCAGCTGGCGCGCGTGCCGGCCCACACCGAGCTGGCCAGCGAGGTGCGCTATCGCGAGCCAGTGTTCGGGCCGAAAGATCTGGTCGTGGCCGTGAGCCAGTCGGGCGAGACGGCGGACACCTTGGCTGCGGTCAAGGCTGCTCGCGAGGGCGGCGCCCGCGTCCTGGCCATCGCCAACGTGCTCGGCAGCGCCATCCCCCGCGCCAGCCAGGGCTCGCTCTACACCCACGCCGGTCCCGAGATCGGCGTGGCGTCGACCAAGTGCTTCACCACGCAGCTGGTGGCGCTGCTCTTGCTTGCGGTGCACCTCGGCCGTCGGCGCGGCACCCTGGACGCCGAGCGGGGGCGCGAGATCTTGCAGGCCATGCTCGAGCTGCCCAACGAGATGCGCTGGACGCTGGCCCGCAAGGCGGAGATCCACCAGGTGGCGCGGCACTGGCACAACGCGCCCCACATGCTGTTCTTGGGTCGTGGGCTCGGGTACCCGATCGCGCTCGAGGGCGCGCTCAAGCTGAAAGAGATCAGCTACGCCCACGCCGAGGGCTACGCCGCCGGAGAGATGAAGCACGGCCCCATCGCGCTAATTGACGAGAACATGCCGGTGGTGGTGGTGATGCCCCGCGATCGCCAGTACGAAAAGACGCTCTCGAACCTGCAAGAGGTCCGCGCGCGCGACGGCCAGGTGATTGCGGTCGTGACCGAGGGCGACGCCGAGGCGAAAAAGCTGGCGCAATGGGTGCTCGAGCTCCCGAAGATGCCCGAGCTCACCCAGCCGGTGGCTGCCGTGATCCCGCTGCAGCTCCTAGCGTACTACATCGCCGATCTCAAGGGCACCGACGTCGATCAGCCGCGCAATCTGGCGAAGACCGTCACGGTCGAGTGAGCGAGCTCACTTGAACTCGTGCTCCTTGGCCAAGAGGCCCACGCCGCCCGCGCCCGGGCCGAGGGTCTGACCCGCACCGTCGGCTCCGCCCGCGGCTGCCGTGGTCGCGATCTGAACGCTGCCGCCGGTGATCGTGGGCTTCTCGCCCTTGAACGCGAGGCCGATGCTCGGACCGCCCGCGCCGCCGCCGCCCTGACCGCCGTTGCCCCCCTTCGCACCGGCGCCGCCCGCGCACGCGCCGGTGCCGCCCGCTGCGCCGGGCGCCCCATTACCGCCAGGTTGGCCCTTGCCGCCGTTGCCGCCCTTGCCGCCGGTCTTGGCGATCAGATCGCAGTCGCTCAGGGTCACGCTCGACTCGTGCACGGTGAGGGCGATGCTGGCGCCGCCGCCCTTGCCGCCTTCCCCGCCGATGCCACCGCAGCCGCCGCTGCCGCCCCCGCCTCCGGACGCACCGATCGGCGGATTCGGTCCGGTCGGGCCGCAGCTCGACGGTGCCTTCAGCGAGCCGCCGCCGCCACCACCTTGCCCGTTTCCGCCGTTCTGCCCGTAGCCGCCGGAGCTCGAGCTCCAGCCGCCGCCTGACAGCATGCCCGCGCTGGTGCTGCCCTCCCCGTCGTCACCGTTCGCGCCCGCCGTGCCGTTCCCGCCCTTGCCGACCGTCGCGCAGCTCCAGCCGCCGGGTAGCGTGTCGTCTTGCCCCTCCCCGCCGAGGCCGCCAGGCAGGTTCGTCGGTGCGCCGTCGGTGCCCGAGCCCGCGCTGCCGACCCCCACGCCCGCGACCCCGCCGAAACCGCCCTTGCTCTCGGGAAAACCGCACCCGGTGACGGTCTCGGCTCCGCCGAGCGCGTCCTTGCTGCAGGCGTTCTTCCCGGGATTGCCCACCTTCCCCGCGTCGGCCACTCCCGGCGTGGTGTAGCCCGCAACGCCGTTCGCCCCCATGCCCGCAGTCACCTTCAGTCGCGCGAAATGCACGCTCTTCGAGCCGCCCACCACCACGCCGATGCTCGCGGTGCCCGGTGAGCTGGCCGCGCCCGCCGTGATCTCGAAGTCTTCGACGCGCGTGCCGGTGACCAGGTCTGCGATCTCGATCACCCCGCTCGACGGGCCCGTCAGCTGCGTGCGCGTGCCTTTCTCGTAGTCCCACGTCGCGCAGTCGAAGCCGCCGTAGAGCTCGACGCCGTCCGAGTTCGAGTCGAGGGTGATCTGCGTGTCGAACGCGCCAGCTGTCGCGCAGGCGTACACGCGCTTGTCGTCCAGCGCGGCCGTGCTGATTGCCTGGTCGAAGGTCTTGTACGGCTTCGACCGAGAGCCGTCGCCGTAGAGGTCGTCGCCCTTGGGCGAAACGAAGACCGCGAAGCTCTCGTGGATCACGCAGGCGTCCTCGAACGGCGTCTTCTTTCCGTTGCAGCCCGGACCGCCCCCGCCGAAGTTGGTGCCGCCGCCCGCGCCCGAGCCATTGCCGCTGCCGCCGTTCCCCGTGCTGCCGGTGCCGCTCTGGCCGCCGGTGCCGCCGCCGCCGGTGCCGCCGTTGCCCGGGTTGTTGGGCGAGTACCCCCCGCTGCGCTTGCTGCCACAGGCGAGCAAGACGACGCTGCCGGCCAGCAAGACGGAGAGCGCGACTCGAGCTTCGAAGCGCATGGCGCGAGTATACTGCTCCCGTGCGGTTCTCGCTCGTGGTCTTGCTCGGCGTGGTGGCGCTCGCGCTGTTCGCTGGCGTGCTCGTGGTGAGCCAGGTCGCCGGCGCTGCGCTGCGGAGGTCGCTCGACATGCTGCGCCTGGCGATTCGTCCCGAAAGGCCCATCGGGGAGCTCACCTCGGGCCCGCGCCGCATGCAGGGCTTCGTGGGCCTCTCCGCTGCGCAGAGCGAGCGCGCGGCGCTGCTCACCGGCCCGGTGAACGGCCGACCCTGCCTGGCGTACGAGCTCGAGCTCTCGGCGGATGGCCGGCGGTGTTACTCCGAGCGGCAGGCCCTGCCGTGCGTGCTCCGCGATGGCTCGGGTGAGGTCGAGCTGCCGATGCCAACGGCTCGGCTCGTGAGCGAGCGGCGCGAGTCGTGGAGGGGCGTGCTCGAGTCCGCGCCGCCGCCCGGTCTGTCACCGGCGCTGTGCCAGAAGCTGGTGGCGGCCAAGAACGCGTTCATCGAGCGCGAGCGGCTGTCGCCGGCGGTCCCCGTCGAGGTTGCGGTCAAGTCCATCGGCACCGGGGATCTGCTCTTCGTGAGCGGCGAGGTGATCCAGGGGGGGCTCAGCGTCAGCTTGATGGCGGGTCGGCCGGTGTGCGTGTCGGACCGACCTTTCGCCGAGGTCGCCAAGAAAGAGGGCCTGCTCGCCGTCGCCGGTGTGGCCTTCGCGCTGTTCATCATCAGCGTGGTGGTCGCCGTGGCCACCGCGATCGTCGGCCGAACGCGACCACCTTGACGCCGTCGGCCATGTTCGGTTTTCTCGGGGGTCCCATGCTCATTCGACTCCACCCCGCTCCGCTCGTGCTCGCCCTGATCGTCGCTTGCGGGGGGCAGAAGCGCGATCCGGCCTCGAGCGCCACGCCGGTCGAAGCCAAGTCCTCGCAGCCTGCGACCGTGCAGCCCAAGCCCGCGGCGTCGGACAAAGAGGAGAGCGAAGCCGCCGATTCGAAGGACTTGCCGACCGAGTGCACCAAGAAGGGGGACATGTGCCTGCCTCCCGTGGCCTTCGTGAAGCGCCTGTGCCAGGGCAACTTCCCCAGCATCGCGCTCGCGATGTTCAAGAAGGAAACGCCGTGGACTCGCGGCTACATGACGCGCAAGACGAAAGCCTGGAATGCATCGGGGGGCGCGGCGTCGAGTGACGAGCTCGAGTTCGACGAAGAGGTGCTGGTGCTCCGGCACCGTGCGGACGATCTCGGGGGCATGCAGGTGAGCGGGGCTGGCGGCGGCTTCGACGCGCTGCGCTGGAACGGGTCGTGTGTGACCCTGGCCAAGGAAGAGCTGACCCTCAAGAACCCGCCCAAAGCGAAGAACGCGCGGGTCGAGTGGCGCCTGATCGACGACCCGATGCGGGAAGCCATGCGAAACGACGCGAAGCTCGACAAGGCCTACAAGGACCGCCAAAAAGAGTGCAAGGGCGCCACCATGGGGACGGTGAGCGACAAGTGCGTGAAGCTCGACACGGCCCTGTCGGACGCCATCGTCGCGCACGTGCGCGGCGGCGGCGACGTGGGCAAGCCCGCGCGCATGCCCTGAGGGTTTGCGGCGCACGGCCTGGGCGCTACCATGCGCCATGGCTCGAGTCGGGTTCCGCCTGTACGCAGGCGCTTGTCTTTCGTTCGTGCTGCCTTGCGCGCTCGCGGCCAGTTGCTCTGCCGACGGTGGGACCGGCAGTGCCGGCGTGGGCGGCAGCGGGGCTGCCGGAGGCAACGACGCCAGCCTGGGTGGCAGCGGCGGCGGCGGGGGCAGCGGAGCCTTCGGGGGCACCGCGGGCGACGGCGGCATCTCGATCGATTCGCCCACCGGCGACGGCTGCGCAGCGAAGTGCTCCAGCGACTTCCACAAGGTCCTGAGCTGCTCTGGCGCGGTCGTCGCGACCTGCACCGGAGAGAAGGGCTGCGACCCCACCACCGGGCAGTGCGAAAGCGCCTGCAGCGTCGCGGACAAGACCAAGCAGAGCGTGGGCTGCGAGTACTACCCGACGTTCATGGAGATGAGCGAGTCCAGCTTCTGGAAGAGCAACCAGATCTGTTTCGCGGTGATCGTCGCCAACACCTGGGACACTCCGGCCAAGGTCAGTGTCGAGCTCAGCGGCGCGGCGATCGACATCGACAAGTACGCGTACGTGCCCCAGGGCTCGGGGCCCAGCCTCAAGCTTCAGCCCACCAGCGTGACCCAAGGCATCGCGCCGGGCGGCGTGGCGATCCTGTTCCTGGCAGGGCTCCAAGGCACCGAGAAGGCCCACTGCCCGGTCCCGGCCGCCATGGTTGCCGGGCCCATGGTCAACGGCACGGGCAAGGGGCACTCCTTCCATCTGAAGACCAACGTCCCCGTGGTCGCCTACCAGGTGGCGCCGTACGGCGGCGGGAACGCCGCAGTCACCGGCTCGTCGCTGCTCATCCCGACCAGCGCGTGGGACGTCAACTACATCGCGGTCAACGCCTACAAGTACGGCATTGCGCCGCCGACCATGAACGTGATCGCGCTCGAAAACGGGACGGACGTGACCCTGGTGCCGGTGGCCGCCGTCACCGGGGGCGGCGGGTTGCCGGCCGGCCCGGCCAACGTACCGCTCACGTTCAGCCTGAACGCCGGCGAGATGGCGCAGTTCTCCCAGAACGCCGAGCTCACCGGCAGCGTGATTTCTTCGAACAAGCCCATTGGCCTGATGGGTGGGCAGAAGGCGCTCAATGTTCCCGTGGGCGTGTCGTTCGCCGATCACGCCGAGCAGATGATCCCGCCCGTGCGCGCCATGGGCAGCGAATACGTGGGTGTCATGCACCGCCCGCGCAAGACCGAGCCCGCGGTGTGGCGGTTGGTGGGCGCCGTGGACGGCACCACGCTCACCTGGACCGGCGGCGTGGCCGGGCCCGCCACGCTCAATCGAGGCGAGGTCGCCGAGCTCCAGACGGGTACGCCGTTCGTGGTGAAGAGCCAGGACGACAAGCACCCGTTCATGCTCTTCCAGCTGATGACGGGCTCGACCTTTCTGCCGGCCATGAACGGCTACGGCGATGCGGACTTCGTGCTGATGGTGCCGCCTCAGCAGTACATGCCGCGCTACGTCTTCTTCGCCGACCCGACGTACCCGGAGACCAACCTGGTTCTGGTCCGGGCGAAGGTGAACGGCGCCTTCGCCGACGTGAACCTGGACTGCGCGGGCAAGGTCTCGGGCTGGCAGCCCCTCGGCGACTACGAGTGGACCCGCGTCGACCTGATGACCGGGAACTTCCAGCCGGTCGGCGCCTGTTCCACGGGTCGCCACGAGATCTCGAGCGACGGCCCCTTCGGAGTCACGGTCTGGGGCTGGGGCACTCCCGAGACCACCACCTTCACCAGCAACGTGTCCTACGGCTACCCCGCCGGGATGAACATCGTGCCGATCAACAAAGTGGTCGTGCCGCCGACCCCCAAGTAGCGCCGCGCAGGGCTGCGCGTCACAGCCGCATGCTGCCGGGTTTCGCTCCGGCTTCGCGCTGCTGGTAGGTGCCGTGTTTCACCAGGAACTGCCCGTCGTGGAAGGCGCTCGGGCTGAGCTCACGGATCCCCTCGACGCTCATCTCCAGAATTCGCGTGGCGACCCGCTCGACCATGTTCCGGTCGTGGGTCACGAAGATGCACGTCCCTTCGTACACGCTGAGCGCCTCGGTGAGCGCGCGGATCGACTCCAGATCCAGGTGGTTGGTGGGCTCGTCGAGCAAGAGCACGTTCGGCTCGGCCAGCATCAGCTTGGCCAAGAGCAGGCGCACCGTCTCGCCACCCGAGAGCACCTTGGTGGGCTTCAGCGGCTCTTCCTTCTTGAAGAGCAGCCGACCGAAGAGGGCGCGCAGGCTCTCTTCGTCCGCGCGGCCGTTGAAGCTCCAGAGCCAGGCGTGGGCGGTCTGATCGGAGCGTTGCAGTACCTCCGAGTGCTCTTGCGGCATGTACTCGACGCGCGCCTCGAAGCCCCAGCCGACCTCGCCCTCGTCGGGGCTGAGGTCGCCCTTGAACATGCGCAGCATGCTGGTCTTGCCGATGCCGTTGGGCCCCACCAGCGCGATCTTGTCGCCCCGCATCACGCTCAGGTTGAAGCCCTTGCAGATGCTGATGGTCTCGAACCGCTTGCACAGGTTCTGCACGCTGAGCACGCTGCGGCCGCTGGGTCGGGCCTGGTCGAAACGAATGAACGGCCGCTGGATGTTCGAGCGCTTCAGGTCGACCATTGCCTGCTTCTCGCGCTGCGCCTGCTTCTCGCGAGACTTCACCTGTGACGCGCGGGTTCCGGCGCCGAAGCGCCGCACGAACTCCTGAAGTTGCTCGATCTTCTCCTGGCGAGCCGAGTTGGCCAGCTCGAGCCCGGTGCGGGCCTCGGCCTTGGCGCGGACCATGTCGTCGTAGTCGCCCGAGTAGATGATGATGCTCTCGTAGTCGACGTCGGCGATCTTGGTGCAGACCGTGTTCAAGAAGTGGCGATCGTGGCTGATCACCACGAGCGCGCCTTCGTACTCCGCCAGGAAGCTCTCGAGCCAGCGGATGCTGGAGATGTCCAGGCTGTTGGTCGGCTCGTCCAAGAGCAGGCTGTCGGGCTTGCCGAACAGCGCCTTGGCCAAGAGCACGCGCACGCGATCGCCGCCCTGCAGCACCTCGAGCTTCTCTTCGTGCAGGTGCGCGGGGATGCCCAGACCCACCAAGAGAGCGGTGGCCTCGCCCTCGGCGGTGTAGCCGTCTTCCTCGGCGATGGTCATCTCGAGCTCGCCGAGCAGCATGCCGTCCTCGTCGTCGAGGTCGTCGCCCTTGGCCAAGAGCGCGGCCTTCTTCTCGAGCGCCGCCCACAGCGTCTGGTGCCCCGAGAGGACCACGTCCAGGATGCGCTGGTGGGCATAGGTCGAGTGGTCCTGCTCCAGGACACCGAGCCTGCCCCGGACCGAGACACTCCCGTTCGTCGGCTCGATTTCACTCGACAGGATCTTCATGAAGGTCGACTTGCCGGCGCCGTTCGGGCCGGTGAGGCCGTACCGCTCCCCGTCGTTGAAGGTGACGTTCACGTGATCGAAGAGCACGCGCCCTCCGAAGCTCATCGAGACTTCTTGCGTAGTGATCATGCTCGTACACCTGGGGTTGCCGCGGGGCCGCGGAGGGTCGCTGGACCGGCTCGGTCAGTGAGCGTGCGCCCCGGACCGGCGGCGCTCGAGGCGGCGCGCTCGGAAGAGCCGGGGGACGCGAGGGCGCGGAACCTAGCAGAAAGCAGGCCCCTGCGCCCGACAATCCGAGCGGCGCCGAAACCCCGGGCAAGAACGCCGCGGGCGCGCCTGCGCTCAGGGTGAGCGGCGGCGAGCGACCGGCAGCCCCAGCTCTTGCCACCGGATCATCCCGCCCGCCAGGTTGGCGACCTCGACGAACCCGCTGGCTTCCAGGATGCGCGCGGCCTGCGCCGATCGCACGCCCGACTGGCACACGGTGACGATCGGCATGCGCCGGTCCAGCTCGCCCAGGCGATCGCGGAGCACGTCGAGGGGCATCGATCGGGCGCCCTCGATCTGCCCCAGCTCGCCGTCGAGCTCGGCGTCGTTGCGGACGTCCACGAGCTGGAGCTCTGCGCGGTGCTCGGCGACCCAGAGCGGCCCGAGCTCCCAGATGCCCCCGTGGGTGTAGACCAGCGGGCCAAAGCTCGGACGCGCCGGCGTGCCGCGACCGTCCGCCGGCTTGCCGCAGCGCAGGTTCGCCGGCACCGCCACGTCGATCTGACGCGGGTGGGGGAGCCCCAGGTGGTTCATGTAGCCGACGAAGTCCTCCTCGCGCGCTTCGCCGCCCAGTCGTGGATTGAACGCCCTCTCTTCGCGCACCGTGGTCACGGTGCGGCCCGCGTAGTCGTGCGCGGGGTAGAGCAGGCACGCGGGCGGAAGGGTGAAGATCCGTTCGCGGATGGAGCGGAACAAGCGGCGCGCGTCGCCCTCTTGGAAGTCGGTTCGGCCCGCTCCGCGGACCAAGAGCGCGTCGCCGGTGAACGCCATGGCGTGATCCGCGGTGACATAGGTCACGCAGCCGCTGGTGTGGCCGGGGGTGGCGCGCACCTCGAGGGCGAGCGACCCGACCTCGATCCGATCTCCGTCATCGACGTAGCGGTCTGCTCCCTGGGCGCCCGAGCTCGCCGAGACGACGATCGCGGAGCCGACGTGCTCGCGCATCAGCCAGGCACCCGTGACGTGATCGGCGTGGGCGTGCGTTTCGAGCGTATACCTGAGCGCGAGCCCCAGCTCGCGAATCAGCGCGGCATCGCGCAAGTGTTGCTCGAACACCGAGTCGATCAGGACCGCGTCGCCACTCGCCGGGTCCGCCAGGAGGTAGCTGTACGTCCAGGAGGTCGCGTCGAAGAGCTGTCGAAAGAGCATGCGAGGGTCTCCACGATACGCCAGCGGCGCTCGTCCACCAAGACAGCTGCGCGGAGCCGCCCCGGCGGGTACCCTTCGGCCGTGATGCGCCGCTCGACCTTGCTCGTCGCCCTCCTGGCCTGCGCATGCGGCAGCGACGATGCGCCCGCCGACGACGACCCGTGCAAGCCGCCCGTCGAGGCCGTCCCGACTCCGCCGCTCTCCACGCCACGCTGGGCCTTCGAGCCGTGGATCAGCAAAGACATCTCGACCGCGGACGACACCCGCGCGTTCGTGAAAGGCTTTCGCGAACGCGGCATCCCTGTGGGCGCGGTGGTGCTCGATAGCCCGTGGGAGACCCACTACAACACGTTCGTCCCGAACCCGAACCGGTATCCGGGCTTCGGCGACCTGGTGACGGAGCTCCACGACGACGACGTGCGTGTGGTGCTCTGGGTCACCCAGATGGTCAACGTTGGCAGCTACGACTTCGAGCCCGGTGGCGACGACTACGATGGGCCGAGCCCGAACTTCGAGCAGGGCGAAACCTGCGGGTTCTACGTGAACGAGGCCGAGCGCTTTCAGTGGTGGAAGGGGAGCGGCGCGGCGCTGGATTTCTTCAATCCGCGCGCGGCGGCGTGGTGGCACGCCCAGCAAGATCCGCTCTACGAGCTGGGCATCGACGGCTGGAAGCTCGACTTCGGCGAGGAGTACATCAAGACACTGCCGATCGTCACCGCCGCCGGGGACAAGACCAAGCAGGAGTACTCCGAGGAGTATTACCGCGACTACTTCGCCTACGGGCGTCACCGCCGCGGCGCCGACTTCGTCACCATGGTTCGGCCCTACGATCGATCCTACGGCTTCCCCGGCCGGTTCTACGCCCGGCCAGAGCACGCGCCGGTGGCCTGGGTGGGAGACAACCGACGCGACTTCGTCGGGCTCGCCGACGCCTTCGACCACCTGTTCCGCTCGGCGAAGGCGGGCTATTCGACCATCGGCTCGGACATCGGCGGCTACCTCGACACCGACGACGAAGACCTGCTCGGGGCCAAGATCCCGTTCGACACCCTGGTGTTCGCGCGCTGGACCGCGGTGGGCGCGTTGATGCCCTTCATGCAGCTGCACGGGAAGGCCAACATCACACCCTGGACGGTGCCCGACCACGTGGACGAGACCGTGGCGATGTACCGCTTCTGGTCCACCCTGCACCACGAGCTGGTTCCTTTCTTCTTTTCGCTCTCGGAAGAGGCCCTGCTCGGAGCGGACGTGCCGATGCGCCCCGTCGGCGCCGAGCAGACCTGGCCGGGGGACTATCGCTACCTCTTGGGTGAGGCCTTCCTGGTTGCGCCGCTCTTGGACGCCACCGGCGTGCGCGACGTCGCGCTGCCGGCCGGCAGCGACTGGCTCGACTGGTGGCAGCTGGGCGGCGACTACCAGCCCGGGGGCCAAACGCTGAAGGCGGTCGCGTCGCCGGCGCGAGACCGGATCCCGCTCTATGTGCGGCGTGGCGCCATCATCCCGCTCGAGGTCGCCTCCGAGGTGACCGGCATCGGCAGCAAAGCTCACGCCGATCACCTGACCTGGCTGCTCTTCCCCTCGGGGCAGGCGAGCAGCTTCACGCTGCACGATCATGACGGGCAGACGACGACCGCGACCGCCAGCTTGGGGAAGCTCGAGCTGTCGCGCCGGCCGCGCCCGGTCATCGCTCGGATTCGGGTCGAGGCCACTCCGGCCCAGGTCGAGCTCGACGGAGCGCCCCTGGCCCAGGCCTCGAGCCGGGCCGACCTGGAAGCGAAGAAGAGCGGGTGGTTCTTCGACGCAGCGGCGCGCGCCCTGTGGATCGTGCTGGAAGCCGGCGGCTCGGCCCAGGTGACGTGGTGACACCGATCCCGGAGCGGGTCACCGGCGACTCACCCGTCATGCGCGCCCTATTTTCCCTGGCCGTGTCCTTGCTCGTCGCGTGTGGTGGGAGCGTGGAGCGCGAGCCGGGGACGGGGGGGAGCGGCGGCACCGCTGCGGCGACCGGCGGGAGCGGCGGCGGCGGCGGGTCGTTCCCGTCGACGCCCCTCGGAGAGTGCGAGCCCGGCTTCGCCTACGGGTCGAACGCCGACGAGCCCTGCCCGTGGATCGCGGAGGGCCTGTGCTACGCGACCAAGCTCGAGGCCTGCGCCTGCGTCTGCCCCGTCGACCACGACAGCTGGTGCACCAGCGGCTTCCCGAAGCCGGGTGGTCAGCCCACCCCCGTTGCGTGTGACTAGCCGGCGCCGGTCCGCGCCGCGGGAGTGCGTGCAGGCCGAGACTAGGACAAATCCCCGAGGGGCACGTGCGCGCTTGCTCGCGCAGGTGACGCTGTGTCAGGTTTCGCTCCGCTATGGCGTCGCTCGAATACCCGCGGCTGGTGTCGGTCGAGACCACCAACCACTGCAACGCCAAGTGCGTGTTCTGCCCGAACAACGCCCTCGCACGCGACAAGGGGCCGATGACTCAGGAGCTCTTCGAGAAGATCATCGAAGAGTGCCGCGCCTTCCCGCTGCCCGCCATCGAGCCGTTCTTGCAGGGTGACCCCTTCTCGGATCCGAAGATTCTCGAGCGGCTCGAGCTGATCCGGCGGCGCTTGCCCAAGACCAAGCTGCGCCTCTACACCAACGGCTATGGCATGGCGCCGAAGAAGATCGACGCCATGCTCGGGCTCGGCATCGATCACCTGTACGTGAGCGTGAACACGCTGGACCCGGAGAAGTACCGCCAGGTGATGGGCATCCCGCTGGCACGGACCCTCGACAATCTGGCGTACCTCACCGAGCCCTCGCGCAAGGGCCGGGTCGCGAACAAGATCACCTTCCGCATGACGCGGCTCGGCGACACCACGCTGCAGGAACAAGACGACTTCATCCGCTACTGCAAAGCGCGGGGAGTCGACTGCTTCATCGTGGGCCTGTTCAACTACAAGGGTGACATCAACAGTGGGCTGCCCGTGCCCAGCTATGGCTGCGAGCACGTGGCCCGGCTCGACATCTTGGCCAGCGGGCGCGTCACGCTCTGTTGCATGGATCAAGATGGGCAGTACGGCTGGGCCGACTTGAATCAGATGAGCGTGCTCGAAGCCTTCAACCACCCCATGGCCCAGCGCTACCGGGAGTTTCATCGGAGCGGCAAGCGGCGTGAGATCGACCCCTGCGGCACCTGCAACAACTTCTGGCCCGGTTTCCACGGTCTGTCGCCGGTCGAGGCCGCGAAGACCGGCCTCGAGTACTGCGCGTACATGGCGCGGCACCGCCCGAACGGTCGCAAGCGGCCGCGCGGAGAGGGCATGACGCGCGACGGCTTGGTCCAGCTCCAGACGAAGCACAGCGCTGCCGCCAGCGCGGGCAGCTACCGCGCCGCGCCGAGCGGTGACTAGCGTTCCGCGCCTCGCAGAGCGCGCGCCGAGCGCCGTCGAAGGAAATACGCGGTCACCCAGATCGAGGCCACCGCGACGCCGAGCGCGACCCAGGCCCCCGGCGGCGCACGCTCCAGGAGCTCGAACAGCTTCTTGCCGGCGAAGCTGACCAGAAATAGCGGCAGCAGGTAACCGGCGAACGAGCCCCAGAAGTGCGTCGAGAACTTCACCTTCGAGACGCCGAAGAATGCGTGAAGGAGCGGCGGCATCCAGAAGATCAGTCGCAAGACGAACACGGTGAGAAGCGCGCGACGCTCGAGCGCGTCGTCGTACCGCTTGAAGCGCTGGGGGATCTTGCTCGCGACCCAGTCCCGAGCCACGAAGCGCGCGAACGAGAACCCCACCACGGTCGCGCACATGGTGCCAATCATGGACAGCACGAACGCCACGGGCCAAGGCCAGACCAGGGGCGCCGCCATGATGAACACCGTACCTGGCACTCCGAACGGCTGCAGTGCCGCGTAGGCCACGATGAAGACGACGTAGCCCCAGCCGCCGAGCCCCAGCAGCGTCTGCTTCGCGCGTGCGGGCTCCGCGAACTGCTCGAACAGCCCCAGTCGCTGTCCCACGACGGCCATCGCGACCACCGCGACCACCGCTCCGATCTTGAACGGTCGAAGCGAGCGAGGGGAGGCGGGCACGCCTCGCGTAGTAGCACGCCGGCGAGGGGCCGCCCCTGCCCCGGCGGTGTCTCGCGACCCCTTACTGTTTGCCCGTGGCGTGCGCCCGCCGGGCGCGGAACGCCAGGAACGACGAGTAAGCGTCCATGTTGCCCGAGGACTGGGCGCTCGGCACCTTGTTGTAGGTGCCCGACACGGACAGCGGCGTGAGCGAGCCCCCCGACTTGGGGACGTCGGGTTGAGTGGACGTGATCACGGTGACGGCACACGAGACGATGAAGTCGACCTTGCAGCCGCCGACCAGCGCGTCGAGCAGAGAGTTGCAGGTCGCGCCCACCGGCTGGTTCTGGCCGCAATAGGTGTAGACCTTCGAGCCGCTGCAGCTCTTGCAGGCGCCCGCTCCAGTGGTAAGCGCCTCGGGGATCGGGATTTTCGAGAGCGAGTCGACGGTGATGGCGCCGCACAGCCCTTGGCCCGAGCCGTTGGCGATGACCTCGGGAAAGACCACCAGTCCGGAGGCCAGCGCGCCGGGCGGAGGTGCGGGCACGCTGTCGGTGCCGGAGGTCGCCGCGCGGATCTTGGCGTCACGCATCTGCAACACCGCCGGACTCCCCGAGAGCATCAGGGTGAGGTTCACGGGGCTAGGGCCTGCGGTCAGCACGGTGTTCGCCAACACGCCGCCCGTGAGCTTCCCGGTCGGCAGGTTGTTCGCGTCAAGCTGCGAAGCGTCCAGCTTGAACCACCAGTCGAGTGACGCGGCGCCGTTGCCCGGCCAAGCCCCCTTCGCTGGATCCAGAGTCCCGGTCACGATCCCCAGCTCGAGCGCCGGGTCGTTGTCACCCTTGAGGTCGTCGAGCCCCAGCGCCTGGACCATGATGTTGGTCCCGCCGTCGACGATGCCGTCCTGCAGCGCCGTGTTCAGCTGGTTCACGGCCGTGGTCGACAGGGCCTGGCCCAGGCGATTCGCCGTGTAGGCGCAGAAGCTCGGGGCGGTGCCCTTGACGATGTCCGCGTCGTACAGCCGGGTGAACATCTCGTATTTGCAGGTCGAGTCGCAGCCGTCCAGGTTCGACTTGTTTCCGTCGTCGCAGTGCTCGCCGGTGTCGATCACTGCGTCGCCGCAGAGCGGTGTCTTCACGCAACTGCCCGCGGTGCAGACCGCGCCGCCGGTGCACACCTTGCCGCACGTGCCGCAGTTGCTGTTGTCCGTCTGGGTGCTCACGCAGGCGTTGCCGCACAGCGTCTGACCCGAGCCGCACACGCAGGCACCGGTTTGACACGTCGAACCGGAGGGGCAGACCTTGGCGCAGGCGCCGCAGTTGGCGTTGTCCGTCTGCATGTTCACACAGGTGGCGCCGCAGGCGGTCTGACCCGAAGGGCAGCTGCAGGTGCCCGCGGCGCAGGTCTTGCCACCGGTGCAGGCGTTGCCGCAGGCGCCGCAGTGACTGTTGCTGGTCTGGGTGTTCACGCAGGCGCCGCTGCACAGTGAGCCGCCGCTCGGACACGCGCAGGTGCCGCTGCTGCAGCTCTGGCCAGTCGCGCAGGCCTGGGCGCAGGCGCCGCAGTTGGCGGTGTCGGTCTGGAGGTTGACGCACGAGTTGCCGCACTTGGTCGTACCGCCGGTGCAGTTCGCCGTGCAGGTGCCCGCCGAGCACACCTGCCCCGTGGTGCAGGCGGTGCCGCAGGCGCCGCAGTGGGCCGGGTCGGTCTGGGTGTTGGTGCACTGGCCGCTGCAGGTGGTCTGCCCGCTGGGGCACGCGCATTGCCCTGCGGCGCATGCCTTGCCCCCGCTGCACGCCGTGCCGCAGGCGCCGCAGTTGGCGTTGTCGGTCTGGGTGTTGACGCACGCGCCGCTGCACAGCGTCTGCCCCGAGCTGCAGTGGCACTTGCCGGCGGCGCACGCGCTGCCACCGGTGCACGCCGTGCCGCAGGCGCCGCAGTTGGCGTTGTCGGTCTGGGTGTCGACGCAGGCGCCGCTGCACGCGGTCTGGCCCGTGGTGCAGTTGTTCGCGCACTTGCCGGCCGAGCAGACCTGGGCTGCGGTGCAGGCGTTGCCGCAGGCGCCGCAGTGGGCGGCGCTGGCTTGGGTGTCGACGCACTGGCCGCTGCACAGCTCTTGCCCCGAGGGGCAGGTGCACTGCCCGCTCTGACACGCGCTGCCGCCGGAGCAGGCCTGCCCGCACGCGCCGCAGTGGCTGTTGTTGTTCTGCGGATCGACGCAGGCGCCGTCGCACTCGAGCTCGCTCCCGGTGCACTGGCCCGCGTCGCTGGCTGCCGAGCCGCCGGACCCGCCGCTGTTCCCGGACCCGCCGGTGCCGCCGGACGAGCCCCCGGCCGCCGTGTCACCGCCCGCGTCTTGCTTGCCGCCCACGCCGGCGTCGTCGTCGCCACCACACGCGTTCACCGCGCCCAGCGCCAGGAGCGCTGCACTGACCACAGCCACCAACGTTCCGAAGCGAGACATGATGGACCTCCGAGGCCCCCCAACTCAGCAAGGTACGGGATTTTCCGGCGGGTCGCTGGCGTTTCTCGCGGGTGGGACAGCGCCGCACAGCGGAGACACGGAGCGCGGCTCACCGGAGCCAGGCGACGATCACCTGCGCGGCGACGATCTTCGCGACGGTCGCCATCGGGTACACGGTCGCGTAGCCCACGTTCGACAGCTCGCTCTTGCTCTGCTCGTTGGCGAAGGCCAAGACGGCCGGTTGGGTGAACAGCCCGGCGACGATGCCGGTTGCCAGGCTCATCGGGATCTTCAAGAGCTTGTGGGCGATGAGCAGAGCCGAGAGCCCCAGCGCGATGGTGAGCGCCACACCCACACCGAACAGCACCAGACCGTTTCCATGGAGCAGGGTCTTGGTGAACGCGCCGCCCGAGCGGGTGCCGACGCCGGCAAGAAAGAGGATCAGGCCGAATTGACGCAGCGTGTGATTGGCGTTGTAGGGCATGTGCCAGACGATGGGCCCGCTGCGCCCGAGCGCGCCGAGCACCAGCCCGGCGATCAGCGGCCCGCCGGCGAGCCCCAGCTTGAAAGTCATGCCCCCCGGCAGCGGTAGCGGCACCATGCCGAGCAAGAGCCCCAACGCCACGCCCAGCCCGAACACGCCGACGTCGATCTCCGAGAGCGCCTTCATCGAGTCGCCGAAGAACGCGCTCACGTCCTTGATGCGATCGGCCGGGGCCACGACGCGTACGCGGTCGCCCGGCTCGAGGACCATGTCGGCGCGCGCCAGGAAGTCGACGTCACCTCGGCGCACCCGGGTCAGGATGGCGCCGAACCGCTGGGGCAACATCAGGTCGCGGATCGTCTTGCCCGCCACGTCGGGGCTCGAGACGAAGACTCGGCGGAAGTCGATCACCCGGCGATCTTGGAACAGCGGTTCGGGGCTCGGCTCGCCGATGACGTCGGTCACGGCGGTGGTGTGCTCTTTGCTGCCGATCACCGTCAGCAGGTCTCCTTCGGCGAGCCGTGTGCCCCGCACGGCGAGCGTCACTTCGTCGCCGTGACGATGTCGGCCGAACACCACTGGCCACCCGTGGTCGGCCTGCAGGTCGCCCAGGGTCCGCCCCGCGAGCTCGGTGCGGGTCACGCGCACGGTGACGTCCACGATCTCGTCCGGAACCAGCCCGGTGGTGCGAGCCGCGCGCGCCTCGGCGGCGTAGTCCGTGCGAAGCACGCGCTGCAGCACGAAGATCGCCAAGAGCACGCCGAGCACGCCCATGGGGTAGGCCACCGAGTAGGCGATCACCGGCTCGGTGAGCAGGCGCTCGCGCAGCTCGGGGGCTGCGTGCTCGCGCTCGTAGTCGAGGACCGCGGCCAGCGCGGGCGTGTTGGTCAGGGCGCCGGTGAAGAGCCCGGCGGCGTGGGTCCCGCTCAGCCCCAAGAAGCGACCGGCAGCCGTGACCAGCGCGGCCCCGCTGGCAATCAGCGTGACCACCAGCAGGTTGTCGCGCAGGCCCCGGGCCCGGAGCGCGCCGAAGAACCCGGGGCCGCTGGACAAGCCGACGGTGTAGACGAACAGGATCAGGCCGAGCTGGAACACGAGCTCGGGCAGCTTGAGGCGTTCGTCGATGCCGCCGACGCCGAGGCCGACGAACAAGACCGCCGCCACCCCCAGCCCGAACCCGCCGGCCTGCAGCTTGCCCAGCAAGAAACCGAGGCCAGCCACCGTCATCAGCAGCAGGAACGGGCTCGATGCCAAGAGGTCGACCACGGGGTCGAAGGTAGCCGATCCGAGACCCTCGGGTGGCCTCGGACGTACAATCAGCCATGTCGCACGACTGGCCAGATGCCTCGATCGCCGAGCCCCTGCGGCGTCGACTCCCGTTCCTCTTCGCGGTCGCGCTCGGCGCCTGCACCAAGCCTTCGCCCTCCGAGAGCACGCCCAGCGCGCCGCCGGTCGCCGCAGCGCCCGCGCAGGCGGCGCCCTCCGGGCCTGCCCAGAGCGGGGAGTGCCCGATGGCGATCGTCCCGGGGGTAGCTCTCGGCCCGATCCGGATCGGGGAGACGCCGGCGGAGCTCGCCCGACATGGTCTGCCGGTCAAGGCGACGTCGAGCTACGACAGCACCGAGTTCTACGAGGTCGGGCCGTACCACGCGAAGCTCTGCGGCGGTAAGGTCGTCGACGCGTGGATCGACGATCTGCGGAAGGCGCCAGATTGCGTAACCGTCGGCGGCAAGAAGCTCGAGCGGACCATCGACCGCTTGCAGCTGATCGGTCTGTTCAGCGGCTGCAAAGACGCACCGCCGCGGACGGGCGGTGACTTCAAGGAGTGCGAGTCGGGCGGGCTGCGAGTTGGTTGGGGCATGGGTGAGTTCATCCAGATCCGGGTGGGGAAGAAGGGCACGCGGCTCGACGACAGTTGCGAGATGCTGCTCGACGACGGAAAGCCGGTGGCGCTGCCGGCGGCCGAAAAGGCCAAGATGTTGCAGAAGGTCCTCGATCTCGACCTGCTCGCGCCCTTCTGGCACCGCGAGCAGCCGGGGCGCGATCCGCTGAAGGTGATCGAGAACGAAGCCACCGCCGACAAACCCGACCTGACGATCTTCGGCTCGAAGGTGATCTGGGTGAAGAAGGGCGACGCCCAGCAGCAGAAGCTACCGTTCTTCGAGTTCGAGAAGCTCACCGCAAGCGCGACCAAGGCACGTCTCGAGTTCCGCTTTCCCGTCGAGGGCGTCGTCGGCCACGCCGAGTTCGAGAAACGTGGCGACAACTGGTACCCGAGCGACAAGCAAGTCGCCGAGCGGTGAGTCGAGTCTCCCGACCTGGCTCGACCGGAAGCCAGATGATAGGCTAGAGCCAGGGATGAGCGGCGACGACTCGAGGGAAGCCATCTTGTCGCGGCGCGCGCGCTTCGTCGCGGCGGCGCTGGCGAGCGCGGGGCTGGTGGTCGGGACCGCCGACTGCGGCGGTCAGTCGACCAGCGACGAGCAGCCGGTCACGGGCGGAACGGGCGGCGCATCGGGCGGTGGAGGGGGCGCGAACCCCTGCCTCGGCATGCCCGCCGGGGGAGGGTCGTACCCCTGCCTGGCGGGCGCCGGAGGCGGCGGCGCCTATCCGTGCCTCTCGGGTGCCGGCGGCATGCTGGAAGACGCCGAGGTGCCCGATGCCGCCGACGCCGACGCCACCGATGCGGCCGACGGCGACGGTTCGGACTGAGGCTCAGCGCAGCCCTTCGCCGCCGACGTACTCGTCTTCCCAGTCTTCGCCGTCGAACGGCCAGTATTCCTCGTCGGCCTTCAGCCAGCGCTCGGCCTTGAGCGAGTCAGCGATGGTCTGCGGCAAGAGGCCCTGCGACAGCGCCTCGATCTCGACCTCGAGGGAGCGCTTTTCGCCGAGCACGGTCTCGATGCGGCCCAGGCGCGCGCGCCGAAGCAGGCGAGACAGGCGGCGATCGAGCCGCACCAGTGCGTCTTTCGCCAGCGCGATCTGCTGGCCTTCGACCTTCTCGCGAGTCTTGGCGGCCTCTTGGTGCATCGCCACGGCGCGCTCGCGGTCCTTCTGGATCACGGCCACCAGATCGATGTCGGTCGTGGCTTTCATGGCTGCGGCTGCGGCCGGCGTCACCGCCGTCTTGCCCGCGCGGGCGCGGATCTCGAGCGCCTCGAGCTGCTTCTTCAGGTCGTCGATCTGCGACTTCTGGGCGTTGCTGGTTCGCTCCGCGTCGCGCATCAACCGGCGCACCTCGGCAATTTGCGCTTCGATTCGCTCGATCTTGTCCGGAATGCTGTCCCCGATGGCGCCCGCCGCTTGCGGGCGGACCTCTTTGGGCGTCGCCAGCTTGCGGGCTGCTTCGTCCAGATCGCTCATGGCGCCACGCAGCCCCGAGAGCTGCACGTCCAGCTGACCCAGCCGGCGCGATGCGGTGCCGTAACCGGCATCGATGCGCATCAGAGCGCCCAGCGTCCGCGCCACGGCGGCGTCGATGCCCAGATTGGCCGCGGCGGGGTCGGAGCCCTCTCGAACGGTCTCGACCAGGCGCTTGACCGCGGTGTCGTCCTTCGAGATGCGGCGAGCGGCGTCGCGCACCGGGTCGTAGCGCTTCAAGAATTCGCGCAGCTTGGCGTCCGCGCGGAAGAACTTGCAGGTCGCCATGTCGATGTAAGCATCGAGGATCCAGGCTTCGTCCTCGTACGGGTGGTTGACCTTCATCACCCGAAGCTCGTTCATCAGCTCGCGCGCGCCCTGGTAGTCCTTGGCCTCGTAGCGGGTGGTGGAGGCCTCGTACAACGACTCGGGCAGGCGGTCGGAGTCGCGCGGGACCAGATAGTAGTAGTAGCGCGCGTCGTCGAAGCGGTACTGCTCGTGAGCGACCCGACCCAGGCCCAAGCGCGCCAGGTCCCGCACCCGGAAGAAGTCACTGCCGCCGAAGAGCGGCGCCTTCTTGGGAGTCCGCTTCGGGTCAGCGACCTTGCAGAAGAGGTTCTCGCCCTTCTTCAGCTGCCCGCGCTCGACCTCGATCAGACCCGACAGATAGGTCGCCTGAGCCCAGAAGCGCGACTTGGGCGACACCGCGGCGTAGGCCACCAGGGCGCCGGCGCGGTCCTTCTTGCGCTCGAGCGACCGGCCCTTGAGGTACGCGATGTCTCCCCGCAGCTCTTCCGGAGCGCTGGTCGGGACCTTCTTCAGGTCTTCCAGGAAGACGTCGAGCTGATCGCTCTCGAGGGCGAGCTCGACCAGCGTGCGCGCGGCGCGCCGGTAGTTGGTGTCCTTGGTATCGCCGGTGAGCACCCGCAAGAGATAGCCGCGCGCCGGCTCGTAGGCGCCGGCGCGGCCCAGGGCGTCGCCGAGCAGGAACAACATCGTCCGGCCCTCTGCACCCGTGGCGAAGGGCTCGAAGCGCGGCTGCTCGACGAAGTACACCAGGTCACCGATGGCCTCGTCGCGACGCCCGTTCGCGATCTTCTCTTCGATCGGCGGAAGCTCGTCACGCAGGCGCTGAGCGCTGAGCGGCGCCGTGGCGGAGAGCTTCCGCTTCTCGAGGGCCTTCTGGTACGCCTTCATCCCGTCGGCGCGGGTGTCGGGTTTGCCGCTGCTCGGCGGCGGCGCGTCGACCGGAGCTTCGATCGGGGCTTCGGCTGCCCCGGCCTCGCCGGCCGCCTTCTTGTCGGCCGCCGGCTTCTTGTTGTCCGCCTTTTCGGCGGTGTCCGCGGCCTTCTTGTCGTCGGCCTTTTCGGGGGCGTCCGGTTTCTTGTCGTCCGCGGGCTTCTTGTCATCGGCCTTCGCGGCGGGGGCCGCGGGCTTGGCCTTGCCCTTGGGCTGAGCGGCGGCCGGCGAAGCCAGCGCGGCACCCAGGGCCAGGCACGAAATCAGCCGCGAAACGCGCCGCATCAGTCCGCCACCTGCGCGCGCAGCTTCACGTTGAGCTCGTACTCCCCGTCCTGATCATCCGGGAAGTCCACGGCCATGTCCGAGTCGTCCTCGAGCTCGACGCGGGCTTCCACGGTCTTGCTCTCCGGAACCACGATGCTCATCTTCGTGCTCTGCCAGGTCTTGTACTCGCGGCCGCGTGCGTCCACGCGCTCGATCTCGACGCCCAAGATGTGGTGACCCGGCGCGACGGCGTGTTCGTAGATGGCCTTCTCGTCGTCAGCGCTGAAGCGATCGCCAGCGACGTACACGACGCCGTCGTCGAGCGTCACGACGAACTTGTTGATGCGCGAGTCGTCGCCGTCGGTCTCGACGAAGACCTTGAGCTTGCTCTTGAACATGGTCGTGGTCAGCGCGGCCACGCGGGCGCGGAGCGCCGAGATGTCACCCAGCAAGCGGTCGTACTCGGCGGGCGCGGGCGCGGCGCCGCCGTCCGGGAACTCGCTGGCCCGCGGCGTCAGCGGCGACGGCTTGGACTTCTCGTCCGGGCGATCGGTCTGCTTGGGTGGCGGATCCCCGAGATCGGCCGCAGCGGCTCCTGGCGGAGAGCTCCCGGCGTCGGGCTTTTCGTCCTTGCTGTCCTTCTTGTCGTCCTTGGCCTTGTCGTCCTTCTTGGCCTTGTCGTCCTTTTCCGCGGCCTTCTTCTCCGCGTCCTTCGGGGCTGCGCCCTTCTTGGGCTGCGCGAAGGCGACCAGCGCGGACAGAACGACGAGCAGGATGACCCAGAGATGACGGGGCTTCGGGCGCATGGCTGGGCACCGAGGGTATCACGGTGCACGGGGGCCGTGGGCCGCGGGAAATCTCCGGGAAACCCGTTGGTTTCGCGCGCGAACCGGCGCCCGAGGCCACTCGCGCCGCCCGCTGGCGCTTCCCGACGCTTGGGTGTTCCGTTGGCGTACGGTTGTCGTCCGGCTGCTGGGTGTTACGCTCCGTTTTCGCGGTCGTGGGAGGCTGAACTGTGCGTATTCAATACATCGTCCTTCTCGGGGCACTGAGTCTGTCTGGCTGCGGCGGCGACGACGGGCCCGACGACCCGCCGGCGGACGTGACCCTGCCCGATCCCGGCGCGAACGGCTGGCAATGGACCACCGGCACCTTCGAGGTGCCCCAGGGGGAAGAGATCCAGGACTGCTACTTCTTCGAGGTCCCGGCGGGCAAGCCGGCGTTCGTGAACCGCATCACCCTCGCCCAGAACGACGGCACGCATCACATGAACGTGTTCCGTGTCAAAACCGTACAGGCCCTCTCGGGCAAGCACGGCGAGGTCGTCAAAGGCGGCGAATGTTGGAAGAGCGGAAACTGGGCGGACTGGCCGCTGGTGACGAACAGCCAGTCCGGTGGTGCCGTCGAGGACTGGAACCTGCCGGATCGCGTCGGGCTCAGGATCGAGCCGGGCGAGATGCTGATGCTCCAGACGCACTACGTGAACGGCAACACGCAGGCGACGCCGACCCGGGGCAAGGTGGTCGTGAACTTCTACGGGGCGGGGCAGTCCGAGATCGACCACGAGATGGGCACGCTGTTCGCGACCAACCAGAACATCCGCATCTGCCCGGGCGACCAGAAGAAGACCTTCGAGGCGACCTGCAAGGTCGGGCAGGACGGACCGGTGACGGTGGCCGCGGCGAACGGGCACTTCCACAGCCGGGGCGACCGCTTCACCATGAACACGTGGGAACCGACGGCCGGCAAAGGCGAGCAGTTCTACCAGAGCTCGACCTGGGACGAGCCGCCCTTCACGAAGGACCTGTCCGTGCCCATCGCGAACAAAGGTGGCATCACGTGGACGTGCGAGTTCTCGGCATTGGCCAGCGAGTGCGGCGATCCGAACGACGACTGCTGTTTCACCTTCGGGGGGAAGGTCGAATACCAAGAGCACTGCAACGCGTTCGCGTACTACTGGCCCAAGGGCGCCAGCGACAAGAACTGCTTCTAGTCGCCCTGCTGCTCGCGCTCGGCTGCGACGCGACGCCCGAACCGACCGGCACCGGCGGCGCGAGCGGGGGCTCGCTCACCGTGCAGGCTGCGCTCTACACGGCGGAGGGTGACGGCTACGACCTGCTCGAGCCGGGCTCCGAGCTCGAGCTCTGGTCCGCGCCCCAGGGTGGTCACTGGTCGCGGATCGGCGCGCGCGTAGGTGGGCTCGGCTCGGACACGGCCGAACTGGTGGCGCGGCTGGTCGATCCCGAGACGGGCGCGGTGATCGCCTCGGCGAGCCGCACGGCGCCGATGATCCCCACGCCGTCCGACTCGGCCCTGAAGCACCCGGACCCAAGCGACATGATGCACGTCGTCCACTTGCCGATGTGCCCGAGCGACGACGGCCGTGCCCTCGATGGCGTGGTCCACCGCTTGGAGGTCGAGGTCACCGAGCTGTACGGCGACTTCGGGACGGGATCGGTGGTGCTGCCGATCGTGCCCCGCTGCCAGCAGGCGGCTGGCGCCGACCTCGCGCGCTGTGTGTGCGAGTGCGGGCCGAGCTACGCCCCGGGCAAGTGCGCCCTGCCCGACGGCGGCTAGTGTGTCAGCGTGTGCCAGCCGCGGGAGAAAACCCCGTGGAAGCCAGGGGCGTCGGCTGGCACCAAGCTTGCAAAACGTCGCCTTCATGCGAAAGCGTCACTACCTGCTGGCCGGTCTCGCCCTCTCGATGATGGTCTCCACCGAGGCGCAGGACGCCCGTGCTTGCGGCGGCACCTTTTGCGATTCCGGACCGCAGGCCATGCCCGTGGATCAGTCGGGGGAGAACGTGCTGTTCGTGATGGACGGCAAGACCGTCGAAGCTCACGTGCAGATCCAGTACCAGGGCGCGGCCGAGCGCTTCGCGTGGATCGTGCCGATGCCGAAGGTGCCCGACGTGCAGGTCGGTTCGGCCCTGCTGTTCAACGCGCTCCTTCAGGGCACGGTGCCCCAGTTCGGGTTCACCCAGCAGACGGACGTGTGTGACCGGGGCAACTCCGACTCGGCCAGCGGGGCCGGGGGTTCGGGCGGGGCGCTCGGCATGGGCGGCGCTGCGGGCGCTGGCGGCAGTGGGCCGCAGGTCGTCTACGAGAAGACCGTTGGCGCCTTCGAGGTCGTGGTGCTGCAGGGTGGAACCGCCGCGGAAGTCGGCAAGTGGCTGACCGACAACAACTACCAGAACATCCCGACGGCTCCGGAGATCCTCAAGGACTACGTGAACCAGAACTACGTGTTCGTCGCCATCAAGCTCACGGCGGGCGCGAACAGCAACGAGATCCACCCGCTGGTCTTCCGCTACGAGGGCAACGAGCCCTGTGTCCCGCTCAAGCTCACGCGGGTGGCCGCCACCGAAGACATGGCGGTGCGGACGTTCTTCCTGGGCGACGACCGCGTGGTGCCGACGAACTACAAGCACGTCACCCTGAACCCCGCGCGCATCGACTGGTCGACGATGGGGCAGAACTACAAGCAGGTCGTGTCGCGGGCGGTCGACAGCTCCATCGCGAACGGCAGGGCGTTCGTCACCGAGTACGCCGGCGCGAGCAACGTCATCAGCCAGTTCTCGTTCTACCACCCGAGCTGGGACTCGAAGGCCTTCGAGGGCGTCGACCCGAAAGCGGTCGTGGCCACGCTGGAGGGGATGAACCTCGTGCTCTGTAGCCCCTACCGCTACTACTCGGGTGCCGACGGCGACTGCCAGTACAACCACCCGCTGGTCAAGTCGCTCCTGAGCGAGTACCTCCCGGTCCCCGCGGACCTCTCCCCCGCGGAGTTCTACGGGGGTCTGGCGCTCCACGCGGACAAGATCGACCCGACCAAGTGGAACGCGGCGGAGTTCGCGGCGGACTTCAAGCTGCGCATCCAGGATCCGGCCAAGCACGCCGCGGACCTCGTGGGCAAGTGGCCCTATTTGACGCGGCTCTTCACCACCCTCTCGCCCTCCGAGATGACCGAAGATCCCATGTTCCACGCCCACCCGGGGCTCGACCCCGTGCAGCCGCTGAACATGGCGGTCCGGCGCACCGACTGCTGCGGCGCATCCACCATGGACCTGGGCAGCACCGAGATCGCCTACGACAAGTCGACCGGCAGCTGGCCAACCTGGGACAGCACCATGCCCTGGGCCGAGACGATCGAGGAGTTCTCCCTGGCCGGCGATCGGATCACCCTGGTCGACAACAGCTCGAAGATCTCCGGGCAGATCGCGGCATGGAACACCGAGAACCACGAGATCTGCTTCCCGAACGGCGTCAAGCAGGCAGCCGCCGACGACACCGCCGACATGCTCGACCTGGCCGGCGGTGGCGCCTGTGGCGTGTCGAGTCGCGGGTCGTCCCCGGCCGCGGCCTTCGCGCTCGGTCTGCTCGGTCTCGCCGCGCTCTTGCGTCGCCGGCGCTAGCGGTCACCGCCCGTCACAGCCGTTCGGTGGTCGCGAACTGCTCGCCCAAGACCCGGCAGACCTCTTCCAGGTGGGTTCGGTCGACCTGGCCGAAAGCGCCCAGGGAATTGGAGTCCACGTCGAGCACGCCGAGCATGCGACCGGTCGGCGTGACGATCGGCACGACGATCTCGGAGCGCGTGAGGGCCGAGCAGGCGATGTGTTCGGAACACTGCGACACGTCCGGTACGAGCTGCGTGGTGCGCGAACGCACCGCGCTGCCGCACACGCCGCGAGAGATCTCGATGCGCAAGCAGCCGTGACCGCCCTGATACGGGCCGATGATCAAGAGGTCCGACTTCACCAAGCGGTAGCATCCGGTCCAGTCGAAGTAGTCGAAGGCGCCGTGCAGCTCGGCGACGACCGTGGCAAGCCCAGCGATCCAGTCGTCTTCGCCCGCCAGGAGCGAGCGGACCACCGCCAGCACCTCGCCGTAGCGCGCGGCGCGAGCTTCCGGTGGCGCGTCGAGCGCGAGGCCGTGCTCGACGCTCATGCCTTGAGCTGCGCGGCGACGGCCGCGGCGGCGCGGGCGGCTGCCTCGGCATCGCCCAGGTAGCGGCTACGGATTGGACGGAGGTCGTCGTCCAGCTCGTACACGAGCGGGATGCCGGTCGGGATGTTGAGCTCGACGATGTCTTCTTCGCTGACGCCGTCGAGGTGCTTGACCAGCGCACGCAGGCTGTTGCCGTGCGCCGCGATGATCACTCGCTCGCCCCGGCGAAGCGCCGGCGCGATGTCCGACTCCCAGAAGGGAAGGAACCGGGCCACGGTGTCTGCCAGGCACTCGGTCGCCGGGAGGTCGCCGGGGGCGAGGTCTCGATAGCGGGGGTCGCGCCCGGGCCACCCCGGATCGCTGCTGTCCATGGCCGGGGGAGGGGTGTCGTAGCTCCGCCGCCAGATCTTGACCTGGGCCTCCCCGTGCTTCTGCACGGTCTCGAGCTTGTTCAGTCCCTGCAGCGCGCCGTACATGCGCTCGTTCAGCCGCCAGGTCTTGTGAACCGGGATCCACATCTGGTCGAGGCCCTCGAGCGTGAGCCACAGCGTCTTGATCGCGCGCTTCAGGTACGAGGTGTACGCGCGGTCGAACACGACGCCCTCGGCGGCCAGCAGCTTGCCAGCGTTCTGCGCCTCGGCCACGCCCTCGGTGCTGAGCGGAACGTCGACCCAGCCGGTGAAGCGGTTCTCCTTGTTCCACTGGCTCTGACCATGCCGGAGAAGGACGAGAGTTCTCATCGTTGTCACCTCGCGGTCGGCGCGGATGCGCCGGCGTTCAGCTCGAGAACGGGAGGAAGACGCTGAGCCCGCCCATCGCCGAGACGTCGTTCACGATCTTCTCGACGCCGAACGGCGCGCGGTGGTTCCGCACGTGGTCGCGAACGTCGAGCCTCAATGCCAGCCACTGAGCCAGGTAGAACTTGAGCCCGAAGCCGCCCGAGCCCGTGAGCCCCAGGCCGCCGGAAGCGCTGGTGTCGGTCGCCCCACCGCCGAGGGCCAGATAGAAGTCGAAGCGGTGGATCGGGCCGCCGAACCAGCGGACCTTTCCGTACGACATGCTCCAGATCAGGTGCCCCAGGAAGAGCTGCACGTTTTCTTCCGGTGACTCGGTGAATTGCACCAGGCCCTGCTGCCGATCGATGATCGACTGCAGTAGCCCGTAGCTCTGCCGGGTCCGGAAGTACGAGGCCTCGAGCCCGAGGTCTTCGCTGAAGTGGAAGGTGTAGGCGCCGCCGTAGACCGGCGCCCCGTCGGCGATGTCCGCCGCGTACCAGCCGCCCATGGCCGAGAACTCGTGGCGCAGCGCCTTTTTGAACAGGCGCGGGACCACGCCGCGGTAGGCCCGCTTGCCGATCAGCTGCTCTTTGAGCGCCTCGTCCACGCACTGCGCCGCGGCCCGCGACGGGGTCAGAAACGCGACGAGGCAGGCCAGCGCGGCAATGACGAGCAGAAATCGGGGGGCCAAGCCGACACACCGATATCATAGGATGACGCCGGCGCGGCTCGATTATGCTCCGGGGCGCCCCGTTTTCGGGGCCGGCCGCCCCCGCCAGGGCTCGAGGACGCGAGATGCCGACCAGGACCCCGGCAAAGTCGGCCACGTTGGCCCTCTTGGTGTCGACCTTCGGGCTCGCCCACGCCCAGCCCGGCCCGCCCCCGCCGAGCGGGTCCGAGCCCGGGAAGGCGTGCACCAAGGGGCGGGCCAGCGCCCTCGGCGAGCTCAGCTGCGAGCTCGGTCAGGCCTTGGGCAAGATCCCAACCGGCGCGCTGGTGGTGGCGGCGCCCCTGACCGTCGACGCGCGACCGACCGACGCCGCGCTGCTCGCCGCGCGGATCGTCTCCGTCACCGCCGGCGCCCTCGGCCTTCAGAGCTCGAGTGAAGCGGCGACGCTGGCGCGGGCCCGGACGCTGGCGGCTCGCGCGGGCACGTTGGTACACGTCCTTCCCGAGATCCAGCGGGGCGAGCTGCGCATCACCGTCGACGTCTATCCGGTCCCGAAGAGCTTCTGGGATCGCGTGCGCGACCCATTACCGAACCCCCGCGCGCACGCGTTCGCGAGTCGGCGGATCGACGCCGAGCTTCGCACGTTCTTTCCTCCGGTGCCGCTGGTCGCCAAGCACACCGACAAGGCGACGACGGGAGAGCCCAGCCCGGTCGCGGTCGCGTGCGGTGATCTCGACGGCGACGGAGCGCTCGAAGCAGTCCTGGTGGGGCGCTCGCGCGCGCAAGTCGGTCGTGTGCGCTCCGGTCGCTTCATCGCATCGGCCACCGCGGCGTGGACGCAGCTCTCGCCCCTCTCGCGCGCCCCGCTTCGCGAGCCGATCGCCAGCGTCAGCATCGAGCCCGGACGATTCGTGGACATCGGCCTCTCGGACCGGCTGGACGCCGTGCGCCTGGACGCGACCTTCACCCACAAGGCGAAGCTCGGTCGCAAGCTGCCCTGGCCCGGGGGGGGGTGCTCGAAGATCGTCGGCACCAGTTTTCGGCCGGAAATCGAGGTCTGCGGGCCGGGCGACGAGGCGTCGAAGCCCCCAGAGCTCGAGAAGCCCGGCGACGCGCTGGCCGGCGCCGTGATCCTCGCCAAGGACGGAAGGCCGCGGCGCGTGCGAGCGTTGCGGGTGTTCAACGAGAGCACGATCCTGATTCGCGACGACGCGGGCAAGAGCGCGAAGCTCGAGGGCGCCGGCGCCCAGCTCGCGATCGGTGATTTGGACGGCGACGGCCAACCGGAGATCTTGAGCAGCAGTGACACGCTCGACGAGACGGGCGACGCGCTGGTCGTTCACACCTTTCAGGACGACGCGAAGCTGGTCGAGCGCTTCCGCATCGCCGTGCCGACCGGTGTTCGTGCGCTCGCGACCTGCCCTACCGAGGGGCCCGGTCTCGCGTCCGTTCTGCTGGCCACGCCGGGGGAGCTCTGGGTGATTCGATGACCGCCCTGACCCGTCGGGCGTTCTCGGGATCGCTCGCAGCGCTGGCGCTAGCGCCCCGCGGTGTGCTCGGCCTCGGGCGCAAGCCCTACGGCGGCGTGCTGAAGCTCAGGCTGCCGTGGCCCCTCGACGGCATCGACCCCCACGCCGTCGACGACGCCGTCGCCGCCCTGTTCGGTGGGGCCATCGCCGATCCTCTGTTTGCCCTCGACCCCGCCGGGAGGCCGTACCCGGCGCTGGCGGCCGCGCTGCCCGAGCCGGTGAAGGGCGGAACCCGGGTGGTGGTTCGACCGAACCTGCTCTCGGCGCGTGGCGTCGCCATGGACGCGCGGGACGTGCTGGCCTCGCTCGCGCGTTCGGAGCGCGCCGGCGGGGCAGGGCTGCTCGCGCCGCTGGGCAAGCCTGCGCCCGATCCCAAAGACGCGATGGCCCTGCTCTTCACCCACGCCGATCCCACCTTCGTGGCCGAGCGGTTGGCGAGCCCGCTCGCTGCGGTGGTGCCGCGGGGCTTCTCCCGCGGCAAGCCCGACGGAACGGGCGCGTTCGTCGCCGACGTCGGCCGCGATCAGCTGGTGCTCCGGCGCAACACCCACGCGGCCCGGGGCGCGGCGCTGCTCGACCGGATCGAGATCCGCGCCGCCACGGATCTGAAGGATGCGCTGCGTGCCTTCGAGGCGGGCGAGATCGACGTGAGCTGGCTGGGCGAGTTCCTGCACAAGCCGCGACCGGGCGCCGTGAAGTTCGACGCCGGCACGCTGGGTTGGGTGGTGCTGCGCACGGGAAAGGACGCCGGCGCGTGGGGCGCGCCGGGGGTTGCGCAGAAGTTGGTCGACGCGCTGCCGGCCGGGCGGCTGTCACACCTCGGGCTGTCCAGCGCGGGGGGCATCGGGCAGGGTGATCCGGCGTGGGGCGGCGAAGCCGCGGAGCTGCTGATGGTCGATGGGGCGGTGCATCTCGAGCAGATCGCCAAGGAGCTGACCGCCATCTTCTCGCGGCCGGGGCACGAGCTTCGAGTCGCCCCGCGTCCAATCGCGGAGCTCGCCTACCGCCGCGAGCGTGGGCGCTTTGCCCTGATGCTCGACCTGGCGCGACCCGTGGGCGCCGGCCCGGGCGCCGCGCAACTCGGCGTGCTCACTGCCGAAAGCCCTGGGCTCGCGCGCAAGCCGGTCCTCACCGCGTCCGGGAATCCCCGAGACGTCACCGCAGCGCTCTCCCTCGGTGTGGTCGGTCAGCTGCGCGTCTCGGGTGCCCACGTCGGGTCACTGCGCGATCTCGGCGCGCTCGATTGGGGCGGCGCCTGGCGCAAGCCTTGAACGTGTCAATCGGTTGGCGCGCGGGTCACGAGGGCGACGACGATCCCCGAGAATCTGGTTCGGATCACGATGGCACTACCCTTGCAGCGCGCGGCCGAATGGACGCTCCGATCGCCGACGAGCACTGCGCGTGCCTCTTGTGCGGGACCTCCGAACCCGGAAGGGTGGTCGGCACGCGCGGCCGATTCGGCGCGGAGGTCACCAACGTCGTGTGCCAGTCCTGCGCGCTGGTCTACGTCAACCCCCGCCCCAGCCGGGCCGCAATGGCGGAGTACTACGCGCGGGAGTACCGCGCGCACTTCGATCAGGGGGGCGTCGCGTACGACCAAGGTGGCGGGCGATTCGTCACGCCGACCGACGACGCGTTCGACTCGGAGAAGGAGGCGTGGCACCAGGCGCAAGCGCAGACCGCCGGCTTGCTGGCGCCGCTCCGCCCCGGCGTGCGGGTGCTCGAGGTCGGCTGTCGGCACGGGCGAACGCTGACGATCTTGCGCGAACGTTTCGGCATCCAGCCACTGGGCATCGAGCCCGACGTCGGCGAGGCGGCCCGGGCGAGCGCCGCGGGTGTCGAGTGCTTCGCGGGGGTGCTCGAGGACTTCGACGTCGGGGGTCTTCCCGTCGACGTGATCCAGCTCTTTCACGTGCTCGAACATCTGCACGATCCTCTCGATGCTCTGCTGCGGATTCGCAGCTGGCTCGCCCCCGAGGGAAGGCTGTTGCTGGAAGTTCCCAACGTGCATCAGCCCTACGGCTCCCTCGAGGGAAACTTCTTCCAGAACGCGCACCTGACCAGCTTCTCGATTGACACGCTCACCGCGTTGCTCGGGCGCGCCGGCTTCCGCATCTGTCATGCGTTCGACCAAGAGACGCTGGTGGTGGCCGCGACGCCCCTCCCCCTGGCGGCTGACCTGCCGCTCCCCTTCACGCGAGAGCTCTGGGTCGACGCCGAGCACGACCCCGAGTGGGTGTTCTCTCGACTTCGCGCCTACGCCGAGCTGTTCGACCTCGAGCGCGCTGTCTCGAGCGGCGATCGCAGTCCCGCAGCGGTGACGCGGGCCGCCTGCCTCCTGTCGGGGCCGTGCTTTCCCCACTTCGCGCTCGATGCGCTTGCTCGGTGCGTCGAGGCGCTGATCGCCCGGCGGGAAGCTCCCTCGGCCCTGCGCCTGGCCCAGGCTCTGGCGGCCGGACCCCAACCCGCCGAAGTGGTGGGCGCTGCGACCCATCTCGCGCAGGAGCTCGGCCTCTTGCTCGCTCAGACCGACCCACGGCGCGCTCGAGACGAGCACCCTTGAAGCGGCCGCGCCATCCGCGCTAGACCAGCGCTCGGGAGAAACCGCGTGGAAATCAAAGGCAGAGTTGCAATCGTGACCGGAGGGGCCTCGGGACTGGGAGCCGCCACGGTGCGGGCGCTGGTGGCGGCGGGCGCCCGAGCCGTGATCGCCGACAAGAACCGCGAAGCCGGGGAGGCGCTGGCGAAGGAGCTGGGCGGCGGCGCGCGCTTCGCGGAGTGCGACGTGACCAGCGAAGAACAGATGAAGGCGGCGATCGCCACCGCAAAGACCGAGCTAGGGGGCCTCCACCTGGCCGTCGGCTGCGCGGGCATCGGGACCATCGGGCGCTTGGTGAGCAAGGGCGGGCCCCTGCCGCTCGACCTGTTCGCGCTCACGGTGAACGTGAACCTGGTCGGCATGTTCAATCTGATGCGGCTCACCGCCCACGCGATGCAAGACAACACCCCGAACGACGAGGGGGAGCGGGGGGTGATCGTCACCACCGCCAGCATCGCGGCTTTCGACGGCCAGATCGGTCAGGTGGCGTACAGCGCCTCGAAGGCCGGGGTCTCGGGCATGACCCTGCCGGTGGCGCGCGAGCTGTCGCGGACCGGCATCCGCGTGGTGTGCATCGCGCCGGGCCTGTTCGACACGCCGATGATGGCCGGCCTGCCCGAAGAAGCGCGCCAGAGCCTCGAGGCCACCGTGCCGTTCCCGCCGCGCCTCGGGCGGCCCGCCGAGTACGCGCGGCTGGTGCTGTCGATCGTCGACAACCCGATGCTCAACGGCGAGACCATCCGCCTCGATGGCTCGCTGCGGATGGCGCCGAAGTGACCCGAGCGGCGCGGCGTGAGCCCGAGCGTCACGCCGCGCTGAGCCCGAGGGCGATCACTTGCCTTCGAGCGAGGTGCCCTTGAACGCGGCGACCATCTCGTCGTTCTCGCAGTCGATCACCGGCGTGAGCTTCGGGTTGACGGCGACCAGCTTGGCCTCGACCTCCGACAGCTTCTGCTTGCCCTTCGAGACGTCGGCCGCGGTCACGGTCACGTCGATGGCGCGCTGCACGCCGCAAGCGTCGATCAGCTCGTAGTCGCCCTGCTTGCCCAGCGCGTCCATGAACTTCGCGTCACCGAACAGCGCGTCGCCCGAGATGGCGACCAGCTTGACGTTCTGCGGCTTGGCGTCGATCAGCACCCGCTCCGGCGTGACCGAGGTCGACGCGGGGGCGTCGATCACCAACAGGTCGGCGTACTTGCCCACCTCGATGCTGCCGATGAACTTCTCGAGCGCCCAGACCTTCGCCGCGTTGATGGTGACCAAGTCGACCAGGTTCTTGTCGGTGAGGCTGCTGTTCCAGAGGTACTTGTTGACCTTGTCCGCGACCTTCAGCTCCCAGAGCAGGTTGGCCGACCCGCTCGGCGCCCAGTCCGCACCGAGCGCGACCGTCACGCCCGCGGCCATGGCCGTCGGGACGTCCGAGGTGGCTCCGTAGAGCAGCATGTTCGAGAGCGGCGACCAGACCATCTTGGCGCCCACCGCGGCAGCGGCCTCGAGCTCGGCCTGCTTGAGGCCGGCGCCGTGGATCATCACCAACTCGGGGACGTCGAGCTCGTAGGTCTCGAGGTAGTCCCACTCCTCGCGGGCGTGCTCGTCGATGCCTTCGGCGCAGTGCACCGCCACCGCGTCGAGCTTGCCGTCGGCGATGTCCTTCTTGACGCTGTCGGCGAACGAGGGCTTGCCGGAAATGCTCCGGTTGAAGCCCGAGATGCTCATCACGTTCTGCCGCACTTTGTCCTGGCAGAAGTTGGGCTGTTCCAGGTTGCGCACCAGGTGGCGCACGCACGAGGTCTGGGGGGTGCCCTGGATGGCGGTGGTGCCGCCGACCAACGCTCGCACCTCGCCGTGCTTCAGGCCTTCGCACTTGAGCCCCGCCGCCGTCACGGCGTTCTTCGGATCTTTGACCAGCGTCTGATAGAGCGCGGCGTTCGGCCACTGGTCGCGGTTGCTGTACCGCTTGCCGAGGTCCGCCAGCGGGACGTGGTTGTACTCGACGTGACCGTGGCCATCGATCAGGCCCGGGTAGATGTAGCCCGCGGTGTCGATCACCTTCACGCTCGTGTCGGTCGGCGCGGTCTTGCGGACCTCGGCGATCTTCTCGCCGTCGATCACCAGGTACCCATTCACCAGCCCGGTGGGCGTGTAGATCTTGCCCTTGAGCGCGTACTTGCCGGAGCGGATCGGCTCGCACACGCGGTACTGGCCGTTGCCGTCGGCCTTGCCGCCGATGCCATCGCCGACGAGCTCGTCGTTCTCGTCATCGTCGAACGCGTTCAGGCTGCCGTCGTCTCCGCCGTCGTCCGGGCTGCTGCTGCACGCTCCGAGCGAGAGCGCGGCCGTCGCCGCCAAGCCTGCACCAATCAATCGAATCGCCACACGACGCGCCACGGCTACCTCTTCTCGATGTTCGGGCCTCGCAAACCATCAGCGGGCCACGAGGTCTCAATTTGTCTCAATGTGGGCGCCATACGCAAGCGCGATCGAGATCCTTCCCGCCAGAAATTTCAAAAAACACCTCGCAAACCGGCTGCGCGCGGGTCCACGTGCGCTCATGGCCGAGAAAAAAGTGCGCAAGATTTCCCCTTGCCCGCGCGTAAGAGGCGTGGAAAGGGATCGGTCGTGGCGAAAATGAGAACTATCTTTCTGGGCACCAAGGCACTGGTTCTGGCTTCGGCGTTCGTGCTCGCCGCCTGCGGGTCGTCGGACGACGGCTCGAGCGAAGGCGGCGACGACACTCCACTGTTCGACGCAGAGGACGACATCGGCGCGGACGGCAAGGCCGATGGCTGGAGCTCGACGATCAATTCGGACAATCTGAACGGCCTCTGGACGACCACCATCGACGGCGAGCAGGCATCCGAGGTCACGATGATCGAGTCGTGGCCGGCCATCGACGTGCGCGTCCACCTGGGCGGTACGACGTATCAGGCCGATTTCAACGCCGCCAACTTCGAGATCAACGGCCAAGACGTCCGCTTGGTCGGCAAGGCCAACAAGAAGGGCGTGAGCGACGACACCATCGAGGGCGTCATCGCCGGCAAGAACGTCAAGATGAAGCGTGACACCAGCAACAAAGAGCCGGTCACGCTCACCTTCCCGGGCGATCGCCCGTACCGCCACTTCTTGCGCGACGAGATCATGCCCAAGGCGTCGTACGACCGCGAGGCCTACAAGACGGTCGACGCCTACAAGCTGAAGAAGTGGCTCGAGGCGTGCCAGCTCTACAAGGCGGGCGCGTGGGCCAAGTGGATGAAGGGCGAGACCTCGTCCGAGCGCTACAAGAACCTGAACAACCTGATCTACGCGGTCGACAAGCAGCGCATCTCGCCCCACGCCGTCACCCGCAACTACAAGTTCTACGGCGCCATGCAGACCTATGCGAAGCCGGAGACCATCGGCCTCGCGACGTCGAGCCTGGGCATGTACTTCTCGACCGGGGCCGGCGGCGCAGTGCGCATGAAGCTCACCGACGACACCATGGCCTACTTCATCACCGACAAGGTGACGCGAGAGGCGAAGATCGGGCTGGTGGTGATGGCCACTCCGACCCACGCGCCGCTGGCCAGCACCTTTGGCCGTCAGCTGCTCGATCTGGGCGCGGGCCCCAAGCCCGACACCCTGGCGTTCACCCGCGCCATGATGGACCTGATGGTCAAGAGCGACACGAAGAACGTCGGGAAGCTCTCACCGGCTGGCCGCTCGTCGCTGGTCGACTGGTACTCGGTCATGGCCATCGAGGACTACCGCGGCATCGCCTTCAACAACGGCCTCGATTGGGGCTACAACATGACGAACATGCAGTTCTTCGGCCTGGTCGCCCGCGCGCTGGCGCGGCCCACCGAGAAGGACAGCAAGGGCAAGCCGGTCATCGGCCAGGTCATCGTCGGCACCCAGTTGCGCCCCGGTGAGGCCTCCTACGGTGACGTGCTGAACAACGGCAACGACATGCAAGAGTACCCGGACCTCGCGAAGCTGAAGCAGCTCGCGACCAAGTACCTCACGACCAAACACCCGGCCGTGGTGGCCGAGGTCAAGGCCGCATACAAGAACGTCGTGCCCGAGAGCCAGCTCAACTTCAACGCCAAGAGCGACGTCTTCCACTGGATCACGTCGCAGCTCTACGGCACCAACGAACAGCTCGACGGCCTCAAGGGCGCGGCGGCCGACCCGGCGATCGAGTCCGTCGTCAAGCTGATCAAGACGCTGGAAGACAACTCCGCCGACTTCGAGGCGTTCATCCTGACCCAGGGCATCACCAAGAGTAACGAGCCGGCGCCGATTTCCACCGGCTACTGATCCACCGCCGCGCCCGGCGCGGCTGACATCCGACGAGCGGCCCGGAACGATCACCAGGATCGTTCTGGGCCGAACGTTTCTGAAACGACGAGCGGCGGTTGCCCGCCGCTCGAGCTGACGAGGAGCACGATCATGCGCGCGTCCAATCCATCCACCCCCTTGGCCCTTCGGCGTTTCTTCCACGGCCTGGCGATCTTCGGAGTGCTGGCCGGCACGGCGTGCAGCAGCTCGGACTCGGGCGGTGGCGGCGGCGCAGCGGGCGGCGTCGGGGGCGGCGGCGTCGGCGGCGGCAACGTCGGGGGCGGGGGCAACGTCGGGGGCGGCGGCGGGGGAGCCATGGGCGGCGCCGCGGGCTTCGGTGGCGGC
>JACPVJ010000051.1 GCA_016191785.1 Myxococcales bacterium
CGCGCCCGTCGCGAGCAAGCCGGCGCCCGCGCCCGTCGCGAGCAAACCGGCGCCCGCGCCCGTCGCGAGCAAACCGGCGCCCGCGCCCGTCGCGAGCAAGCCTGCGCCCGCGCCCGTCGCGAGCAAGCCTGCGCCCGCGCCCGTCGCGAGCAAGCCTGCGCCCGCGCCCGTCGCGACGCCGTCAGGGCGCAAGCCGGCCGGCCCCGCGGGGCCGTCGAAGCGCGAGCGTCGCGAGCACCAACGTCGCGAGCGCGCAGCGGCTGCGAGCAAGAAGGCCGATCGCCGCCGCGCCAAGAAGGCCGATCGCGCCGAGCAGCTGAAGGCCGAACAAGAGGCGCGCCGCCTCGCGCAAGAGGCCGAGCGCGCTCGGATCGAGGTCGACCGCGCGACGCGCGAGGCGGAGCGGGCCGCCAAGGCCGAGGCAGATCGAGTGGCCCGCGAGGCGCAGCGCGCGGCCCAGGCAGAGCGCGAGGCGGAGGCGCCCGCCCCGGAGCGGCGACCGAAGCCGAAGAGCGCCGCCAAGCGCGGCGAATCACGCGCCGAACGCCGGCACGCGGACGAAGACGCCCACGTCGGGCCGAAGCTCACGCCCTCTCCGAAGAAAGCGCGGGGGAAGGCGCCGACCAAAGCGAAGGCCTCGGCGCTGAGCCCGATGGCGCTCTTCGGGATCATCGCCCTGGTGGCGGTGGCGATCGTGGTGTTGCTCTACTCGCAGAAGAAGTGAGCGCGGCAGGCCGGCTTGCCCTCGCCCCCACGGAGCGTGGGGCGACAGCAAGCGTGGATCACGGGGCGTGATCCACGGCTGCTGTCGCGGGGGGCGACCTAGAGCGCGACTTCGGTCAGCTTGATCTTGCTCTCGGCGTGTACGCCCAGGCCCGCGTCGGCGGCCTTGGCGATGTACTTCGGCTCGCGCCCGGCTTGAGCCAGGGTCTTCATGCCGTTCTCGGTCCGGGCCTTGTCGACCACCCTCCAGCCGATGGTGTCCATCGCCACCGGATCGGTGGTCGCGTACACGGCGCCGAACGGGATGCGGCGCTTCGGATCTTTGTCGAGCGGCCCCTTGTCGTACATGATCTTGAACGCGTCCACGATGTGCAGCCGCACGCGGCTCTTCATGATCTCGTGGTTGTAAAGCGCGACGATTTGCCCGTGGGCTCCCGCGCCGTGATGCTTGCCGGGGTTGGTGACCGACCCGTGGGTCATGTTCTTCAGGCAGCCGGTGAAGCCGCAGATGGAGTGATCCTTGATCTGCGTGAAGTTGATGACGGCGGTGGCCTCGGTCAAGAACTTCACGTACTGCGTCTCGACGTTGCCGTAGACCTTGATCTTGGGCATGTCGACCACGCTGTTCATGTGGATGCCAGTCTTCACTCCCGAGGGCAGCGCGTTGCCCTTGCCGCCGATGCGCGTCCCCTTGAGGTAGCTGGGGAATTGTTCGTAGACCGTGATCTTCTCGGGCGGCACACCGAGCTTGATCAACGCCTCGATCAGCGGCATCACGACCTCGGCGTTGGCGGCCATGGTGGCGCCCGACTGGCCCGCGATGCCGTTGGGCTTGATCGCCACCACGTCGTCCTTGTGGATGAACTTGCCGAGCGCCTCGACCAGGTTCGGCGCGCCGGTGAGGTCCATCAGCGCGCGCTCGACCATGGCCTTGGCGACCTCGGCCTTGGGCCAGAGCTGATTGGGTTGCATCAGCGAGGCGAAGTCGTTGCCACGGGTGACCTTGACGATGCGCCCGGGTTTGTTCATCGGCTTGAAGCCGGCCGGAGGCTTGGCCGCCAGGCTCGCGGGCGCGGCCGCAGGCGCGTCGGCCAGAGCGCGGGGCGCGAGCGCGGCGGTGGCCAGCGCCGCAGCGCCGCCCACCAGGGAACGTCGGGAAAGGCTCGAGTCATCGTGATTCGCCATCGGCAACCTCGCTGCCCGATACGGGCGCACTGAGCATAGGCCCAGCCCCGTCGGTTGGCGAGGCGCGGCGCGCCTCGAGGGCGGCGAACCCGGCGGAAACCAAGGAAAATGCCCAGCACGCCGGCAGGGCGACGAACACGACGAGCCGGAGGCCGACGAACGCCAGGCCGAAGGCCAGCGCGGGCAGCCCCGAGTGTGGCCCCGGCGAGAGCAGGGCGGCGGCGAAGCTCCAGCGGGCCGCGACCGCCAAGAGCGCGGCGTGGGCCAGCAGCACAGCGACGCTGACCTGCGCCAGCCGCCTCACGGGCGCCTCCAGGTCGCCGCCGGCTGCGCCGTGAGCATCGCGAACACGATGGCGTTGCCCAGCGGGCCGCCGGAGGCGAAGGTGTGCTCGCCGTCGATCCGCGTGGGTGCGCCGAACAGGTGAAACGCGCGATAGAGCTCGGTGAAACACCCGCGCTCGCCGTGGATTCGACAGCCCGAGAGCCCGAAGCCCATCGCCGAGATGCTCCAGCCGAAGACCAGCGGGCCCGAGTCGATGTCGCCGAAGTGGGTGCCGGCACCCGGTGGATACTCTCGCACGACCCCGAAGCCGGCGACGCTCCCCGCGAGCTCGCGGCGCAGCGCGCGGTGCAGCTCGAGCGCGGCGCCTTCGTCCGCGAAGGACAGGAAGTACGCCGCGAGGGCGCTGCCCGAGCCCCGCGGGGCATCCGCCGCGCGCCGGTCGCGATCGACCGCTTGGAACAGGAGTCCGGTCTTCGGATCGACGAAGCGCTCGCGGAGCGCCCCGATGAACTGACCCACCACCGGCGGAGGCGCTTGGCCGAGGGCGCGGGCCCGGAGCGCGATCGACGCCGCCGCCGCGGCGTTGTCCACCGGGTAGATCTCGCCCGGATAGGTCTCGATGGCGTGGGCCTCGGCCGCGGCCAGCCGTCGCTCGAGGGTGGCGCTGATCCGGTCGTTCAGCGCTGCGAAGCGCGACCCCGGCTCGACGAAGCGGCGTACCGACAGCGCCAGGTTCGCGTAACCGAGGTACGCGCCGTGCCCGTGGCTGCCGTCGAGCGAAGCAAGTGGATCCTCGTCCCACGCCTCCGCGTCGAACGCCCGCCCCCGCGGCGAGAGCACGGCGTCGAGGGCGGCGTCCATGCGCGCGAGCGCCTCGGCCCGGAGCTCCGGATGCTCGCGGGCGGTTTGCCCGAACCCCATCGCGGCCATCATCGCCGTGCCGAAGTGCCACTCGCCGTCGAACCGCCGCGATCCGGTGCTGAAGCGCCGGGCGTCGAGCTCGGTCACGTGGCGGCTCACGTTCGCGCCCAGGGCCTGGACGCGGTCGCGATCGCCGGTCCAGAAGGCGTCGGTGCCGGCCTGGCACAACTGCCGGGGCACGAGCAGGAAGGCGGCGATCAGAGCGGCCACCGCCAGGCCCCGAAGAAGCAGGGTTCGTCCCATCACTTCCTTCGACGTCCACGGGGGCCCGGGCATTTCCGCCTGCGCGGTTTCTCCATGCTTCCTCCACGCGGCTCTGCGGCTCGGGTGGTGGCCGCTGCCACAACCGGGTAAGGATCGAGGCATGCGACGAGGGCGCGCTCACCAACCCGCCCGGGACGGGCAAGCCGTGAGAGTGGCGGCCCTCGTCTTCGGGTGCGCCGCCCTCGGGTGCAACACGCTGACCGGCCTCGACGGCCTGGAGAAGGCCGATTGCGTCGAGAATTGCGGGGGCGCCGCCGGCTCGGGCGCGCTCGCGCCGGAAGGCGTCTCGGTCGGTCGCAACTCGAGCTGCGTGCTCATGACGGACAAGTCCGTGCGGTGCTGGGGTGCGCACCCCGGGGTCGCGCCGGGCACGGTGAAGACCACGCCGATCAAGGTCGCCACCCTCGCGGACATCGACGGGCTCTCGATCGGGCTCGGACACAGCTGCGCGGTCGATGGCTCGGGCACGGTCTTTTGCTGGGGCCAGAACGAGCACGGCCAGCTGGGCGACGGCACCACCACCCCGAGCCCCGAGCCGAAGGCGGTGCCGGGGCTGCCGTCCATCGACACGGTGATCGCGGGGGCGGCGCACTCGTGCGCGTACACCAGCCCCGACGTCGAGCCGGTGCAGGCCTTCTGCTGGGGGCAGAACGACTCCGGCCAGCTCGGCGACGGCACCACCACCGACAGCCCGAATCCCGTGAAGCTGGTCTTGCCCGTCACGGCCAAGATCGTGCGCATGAGCCCAGGCACCGGCTTCACGCCCGCCATCGTGGACGTGGCGGGTGTGCTCGAGACCTGGTGCTGGGGCAGAAACGACAAGGGCCAGTGCGGGTTGTCCACCTCCCAAGCCGTGGTCGCGACTCCCACGAAGATCCCTGGCGTGCCGCAGCTCGAGCGCGTCTACGGCGGCAGCGAGCACGTCTGCGGGCGCACCGCCGGCACCAAGCTGCCCTGGTGTTGGGGCGCCAACGAGCACGGACAGGTCGGCGTCAACAAGAGCAGCCCGAGCGAGCCGCCGACCGCGGTGATCGGCGGCGTGGCGGTGGACACGATGTACGTGGGCGCTCGGCACAGTTGCTTGATGACGAACAGCAGCGTCGAGGGGCGGTGTTGGGGCGCGAACGACTTCGGGCAGTTCGGCGGCCCACCCAGCACCGACGTGCTCATGCCCAGCGACGCGCCGTACCTGAACGGCGCGGCCACCATGATGCGCCAGGCCGAGCACGGCTGCCGGATCTTGGACGACGTCGTGACGTGCTTCGGGGCCAACGACAGCGGTCAGCTCGGAAACGGCAAAACCGAGCCGTTCAGCGCCCCGGTCGTGGTCGATCTAGGCCTGTGACCCGGGCGGCCCCTATGATGGGCTCGTGACCGAGCTCAGCGTCGGAACCGAGGTCACGTCCTCGATTCGACTCAAGCGCCGCTTGGGCGCCGGAGGCATGGGCTCGGTCTGGGTCGCCGACCACGCCGCGCTGCGCACAGAGGTCGTGGTGAAGTTCCTGGCCGATCGCCTGGCCGAAGACGCCACCAGCTTGGCGCGGTTCGCCCGTGAGGCGGCGGCTGCAGCTCAGGTCAAGTCCCCGCACGTGGTGCAGATGCTGGACCACGGCGTGATGGCCGGCGGCCACCCCTACATCGTGATGGAGCTGCTCGAGGGCAGCGACTTGTCCCAAGAGCTCAAGCGGCGCCAGCTCTCGCCCGCCGAGGTGGCCCACGTGATCGAGCACGTGGCGCTTGCGCTCGATCGCGCCCACTCGAAGGACATCGTTCACCGTGACATCAAGCCCAACAACATCTTCTTGTGCGAGGTCGGGAGCGGCGTACCTTTCGTCAAGCTGCTCGACTTCGGCATCGCCCGCGAGGGTGACCAGAACCTGACCACCACCGGTAACCTGGTGGGCACGCCGGCGTTCATGAGCCCCGAGCAGCTCTCGGGGAAGCCGGTCGATCGTCGGGCCGATCTGTGGTCGCTGGCGATGGTCGCGCTCAAGGCGCTGACCGGAAAGAACCCCTTCGAGCGGCCGACCATCCCCGAGACGATGGGCGCGGTCGTGCACGGCGATCTGCCCGTCCCGTCGCAGCTCTCGCCCGACCTTCCGCCGGGCGTGGACGCTTGGTTTGCCCGGGCCTGCGCTCGCGACCCGACGGCGCGCTTCGCGACCGCGCGGGAGCTGTCGGAGGCGCTGTGGGCCGCGATCGGCATGCCCAAGAACCTGCGCTCGTCGCCCAGCGCCAGCCTGGCGCCCTTGCCGCTGCCGGCGGCGGCGACCACCGTGTCGCTCACGCCCGGCGATCCGATCACCGAGGGCACCCTGCGGTCGACGGTGGACCACCCGTCGATCGCCGCGCAGCCCTCGCGGCGCCGGCTCTACGTCGCGCTCGGGGTGGCGGCGGGGCTCGTGGGCGGCGGTGCCTACGCCCTGGGCGCGCAGCAGTCGAGTCCGATCCCGTCGCTCGGTCGCTCGCTGCCGGCGTCTGCGGCGCTCGGCCGCCGGGTTTCGCTCGCGCCCTTGCCGGTCATGGCACCGCCCGCGACGAGCGCGCGCGCCGAGCCCAAGCGCGCCGCTCCACGCTCCGGGCCCGCAAAGCCGAAGGGAGGCGACGACGATGATCTGGGGTTCTGAGCGGACCATCGCCTGGTTGCTCGCCGCGACGCTGACCGCGGGGATCGCTGCGGCCGAGCCCAGCCCGCAAGAGAAAGAGACCGCCCGCAAGCTGGTCAAGGCCGGGCGCGCGAAGAAGCAGGCGGGGGACACCAAGGGCGCCCTCGAAGACTTCAAGGCCGCTCACGCTCTGATGGGTGTTCCGACCACCGGTCTCGAGCTGGGCAAGGCGCAGATCGAGGCCAAGCAGTGGGTCGAGGCCCGAGACACACTGCTCGGGGTCGCGCGCTCGACCCCGACCCCCGGCGAGTCCCCGCTCTTCTCCAAGGCGCGGGCGGAGGCCAAGGCGCTGGCCAAAGAGCTCGAGCCGAAGATCCCTCAGCTGGCGCTCGAGCTCGAGAACGCTCCCGAAGGCGTGCGCATCCAGGTGGACGGCGTCGACGTCTCGTCCGCCGCGGTGGGTTCGCCGCTGGCCCAGAACCCGGGCACCTGGGTGGTGCGGGCGACGCTGGACGGGCGCGAGGTGACGGCCCAGGTGGAGCTGGTCGAGGGGCAGCTCAAGAAGCTCAGCCTGGATCTCTCGAAGCTGGCGGCGCCGCGCGCCCCGGCCAAGCCCCGCGCGGACGCCAACGGCGGAGGCACGAGCCCATGGGTGTACGTCGGGTTCGGGGTGGCCGGGGCCGGCGTGCTGGTCGGCAGCGTGAGCGGCGCGCTCGCGCTCTCGAAGGCGTCGGCGGTCAAGGACGACTGCGTCGACGATCGTTGTCCACCGTCGACTCACGACGACATCGACTCGGGGCGCAGCTGGGGAACGGTGTCGACCGTCTCGTTCATCGTGGCGGCGGTGGGCGCCGGCGTCGGGGGCTACGCGCTCTTCAGCTCGAAGCCCGCGGACAAAACCCGGGTCGAAGCCTGGGTCGCCCCCGCCTCGGCCGGCGTTCGCGGTAGGTTCTGAGCGCGATGAGGACGTTCCGACGGGTCTGCGTGTACTGCGCGTCCAGCAACCAGGTGGCCGAGCACTGGCGGCAGACCGCGCGCGCGATGGCGCGCTGCCTGGCGCAGCAGGGGATCGGCGTGGTGTTCGGCGGCGGTAGCGTCGGGCTGATGGGCGCCTTGGCCGACGCGGCGCTGGCCGAAGGGGTCGAGGTGATCGGTGTGATCCCGAAGAAGCTGATGGACCTCGAGCTGGGGCACCGGGGCGTGACCGAGCTCGTGGTGGTCGACACCATGCACGAGCGCAAGCACCGCATGGCGGAGCTCTCGGACGCCTTCGTGGCGCTCCCGGGCGGATGGGGCACCCTGGAAGAGATCTTCGAGGTCACGACCTGGACCCAGCTCGGCTACCACGAAAAACCGGTCGGCCTGCTCAACGCCGGCGGCTACTACGACCACCTGATCACCTTCCTGGATCACGCCGCCGAGCTCGGCTTCATCCGCCCGGCGCACCGGCCCATCTTGCAGGCGTCGGCCGATCCCGACGAGCTCGTCGACCAGCTCCGGCGCGTGGTGCTCCCGCAGCTCGACGGCGCGGTGTTGCGGGGCCCAGCGGGGCCCTGAGCACGCGCGGGCCACGAGTGACCCCTCGCACGGGGGCCGGGGCCGGCGTAAAGTCCGCGGTCCTTGCTCCCACCGAGGTGCCCGCCGTGACCGCCGACCGCCCCAAGGACTTCATCCGCGACATCATCGACGCCGATCTGGCCGCCGGTCGGCACCAGAAGGTCGTGACGCGCTTCCCGCCCGAGCCCAACGGCTACCTGCACATCGGGCACGCCAAGAGCATCTGCCTGAACTTCGGCATCGCGCGGGACTACGGCGGGGTGTGCCACCTGCGCTTCGACGACACCAACCCCACGACCGAGAACGTCGAGTACGCGGACGCCATCATGGGCGACGTGCGCTGGCTGGGCTTCGACTGGGGCGACAAGCTGTTCTACGCCTCGGACTACTACGAGCGGCTGTTCGAGCTGGCCGTGGAGCTGATCGAGAAGGGGCTGGCCTACGTCTGCGATCTGAACGAAGAGCAGATCAGCGACTATCGCGGCACCGTCACCGAGCCCGGGCGCCCCAGCCCGTTTCGGGACCGATCGGTGGCCGAGAACCTCGACCTGTTTCGGCGCATGCGCGCCGGCGAGTTTCCCGACGGGTCGCGGGTCTTGCGCGCCAAGATCGACATGGCTTCACCCAACATGAAGCTGCGCGACCCGCTGCTCTACCGCATCAAGCACGCCCACCATTATCGCAGCGGCGATCGCTGGTGCATCTACCCCCTGTACGACTTCGCGCATCCGCTGTCGGACGCCCTCGAGGGCATCACCCACTCGATCTGCACCCTCGAGTTCGAGAACAACCGCGACATCTACGACTGGCTGGTGGAGCACCTGACCCTCCCGGCGCGCCCCCATCAATACGAGTTCGCGCGCCTGAACTTGACCTACACGGTGATGAGCAAGCGGAAGCTCTTGCAGCTGGTGGAAGAGAAGCGCGTCCACGGCTGGGACGACCCCCGCATGCCCACCCTGGCGGGTCTGCGGCGCCGCGGTGTCACCCCCGAGGCCCTGCGCGCCTTCGCCACCCGGGTGGGCGTGGCCAAGAACAACAGCACCGTCGAGCTGGCGCTCTTCGAGCACACGCTGCGGGAAGATCTGAACGAGCGCTCGCCGCGCGTGTTGTGCGTGCTCGATCCCCTCGAGGTGGTGATCGAGAACTACCCCGAGGGCCAGACCGAAACGCTCGAGGCGAGCTTCTGGCCCCACGACGTCCCGAAGGAAGGCAGCCGCAAGCTGCCCTTCGGTCGGCGCGTGTACATCGATCGCAGTGACTTCTCCGAGAACCCACCGAAGGACTTCTTCCGGCTCGCGCCCGGCCGTGAGGTGCGCCTCAGGCACGCGTACGTGATCCGCTGCGAGCGGGTGGTGAAGGACGCGGCCGGTACCGTGACCCAGCTGGTCTGCTCGTACGACCCGGCCACCCGGGGCGGCGACGCCGGCGCGCGCAAGGTCAAGGGCACGATCCATTGGGTCAGCGCCGAGCACGCGGTGGACGTAGAGGTCCGCCTCTACGACCGGCTCTTCCAGGTCGAGATGCCGGGCGCGGCGGGCAGCGATCCGCTGGCCGATCTCAACCCGGGCTCGCTGGTCACGCGCGCGGGCTGCAAGGCCGAGCCCAGCCTGGGCGCGGCGGCGGCCGGCGATCGCTTCCAGTTCGAGCGCGAGGGCTTCTTCTTCGTCGATCCGGTGGCGAGCCGCGCGGGCGCGCCGGTCTTCAACCGCACCGTGGGCCTGAAGGACAGCTGGGCGAAGGCCGTGCAGAAGGCCGAGCCGAAGGCCGAAGCGCGCCCCGCCAAGCCCGCGACCCCGGGCCCTGCCCGGGCGCGCGAGGCGCTCTCGCCCGAGGCCCAGGCGCTGGCCGACCGTCACGGCCTGTCGCCGGAAGACGCCCGTGTGCTCTCCGAGCCCGGACCCCTCCGGAAGTTGTTCGAGGCGGCACTCGCCCTGCACGCCAACGCCCGGGGCCTCGCGGCGTGGGTCGTCAACGAGCTGCCAGCCGAGGCCCGTGCCGGCAACCCCCTGCCCTTCGGCGCGCCGGAGCTGGCCGAGCTCGTGGCGCTGATCGACGACGGCACGCTGAGCGGCGCGCTGGGCAAGAAGGTGCTGGCCGAGATGCTGACGAGCGGCGGCTCACCCAAGGCCATCGCAGAGCGACAGGGCTTGAAACAGATCGCCGACCCCGCGGCCCTGGGCCCGGTGGTGGAGCAGATCTTGGCGAAGAACCCGGACACGGTGGCCCGCTACCGATCGGGCAACAAGAACGTGCTCGGGGCGCTGACCGGCATGGTGCTCAAAGAAACCCGGGGTCAGGCGAATCCAAAGCTGGTGACCCAGCTCTTACTCGACAAGCTCGGTTGACCGCCCCCGACGACCCCAAGCAGCGCGTCCCCTGGCGCAAGCGCGCGGTGCGCATCGCCCTCGAGATCGGCCTGGTGGCCGCGGTGTATTTCGGCGTCAGCGCCTGGCAAGGCCGCAAGCTCTTGGGCTCGAGCGAGCCGGCGCCGGCCTTCACGCTCCGCAACCTCGAGGGCAAGCCGGTGTCCCTGGCCGAGCTCCGGGGCAAGCGTGTGCTGCTTCACTTCTGGGCCACGTGGTGCGGCGTCTGCCGGCAAGAGCACGGCGCGCTGAACGCCGTGCAGGCCGGGCTCGGCCCGGACGAGGTCCTGCTCAGCGTCGTGGCCGACTCGGAAGATCCCGAGGCGATCCGGCGCTACGCGACCGAGGCTGGGATCCGCTACCCGGTGCTCCTGGCCGATGCGGCGGTGGTGCGTAGCTACCGAGTCGGCGCGTTCCCCACCAACTACTTCGTCTCGAAAGACGGCCAGATCACCGGTCACACCGTGGGGATGAGCACCCGCCTCGGGATGAACGCGCGGCTGGGTTGCGCCCGGTGAGCCGAACGCCCTCGGCTCAGAGGGCGACGACCAGATCCATGTTCATCGGGAACGTGCCGGCCGGAAACAGCACCTTGCTCACGAAGTCGGCCGGAGTGTCGGTGAATTGCCCGATCGCGCCGCCGCCCGTGGTCTTGTCGTAGAACAGCGTCATGCCGTTGCGGAGGTTCACGATGTGGGTCCACTTCCCGAAGGTCCACGCCGTCGACCAGGACTTGAGCTCGGTGCTGCCGCTGTACAGCTTGCCGGTCCCGCTCGCGTCGGAGAAGAGGAAGGTCAGCTGTTCACTCACGCCGACACAGACTGCGTGGCTCGACGCCGGCACGGCCATCTGGGTCGCCATGGTGAAATCGCTACCGAAGACCCGCCGGTAGAGCAGCGTGTCGCCCGTCGAGTAGAACAGGTACGACGAGGTTCCGCAGCGATGGAAGTGCTCGAAGGTCGTCGCGGTCGGGAGCGTGATCGTGCCCGCTGCGTCCTGGGCCCAGAGGCTGCTACCCCAGCCGCCGGTGAGCCACGCGCCGGTGTTGCCGTCGAGCCACATCACCTTGCCCGCGGCTCGCTTCGTCGCCAGGCCATAGCCCGCGCCCAGCGTCGCGTTGGTCTTGCCGCCGGTAGTGGTGTCGTTGTTGATGAGCAGCGGCGCCGCCAGCTTGTTCTGGGAGTTGTGGAACACGACCTCCGCGCCGGCGCCGGCGAGCGGGGCCACGCTGGCCGCGGTGGCCCAATCGCCGCTCATCGAGAACGACGTCGCTGTGCGCTGCGACTTCCCGTCCGTCTTGATCCAACGCAGGCTGTTGCTGCTGTTCTTCGCGTAGAACAGCACGCCGATCTCGTCGGCCGCGGCAGCGATCGGGTTCGCGCCTCCGGTGCCTCCGGTCGCGCCTCCGGTGCCTCCGGTCGCGCCTCCGGTGCCTCCGGTCGCGCCTCCGGTGCCGCCGCTGCCTGCGGCGCCGCCCGTCGCCCCACCGCTCCCCGCAGCGCCGCCCGTCGCTCCGCCGCTCCCGCCGGTGGCCCCGCCCGAGCCGGCGCTGCCCCCCGCGCCTCCCCCGGAGCTGCCCGTGTTGGTCGACTCGGAGCTGCAAGCGATCAGCGAGCACACGGCCAGGATGGGCGCTAGTTTCTTCATCCGTCGCCCGCTAGCCGGAAAGCACTCCGTGCGCATCTCCCAGGTGGGAGGTCCGCGTGCCGGTTCGGCGTAGCCGGCTCGCGCGGGTTCGGCTATTCGTTCCCGATGCGCTCCGCCAGCCTCGCCCTCTTCGCCGCGCTCTCGGTGATGGCGTGCTCGAGGCCCGAGCCCCCGAAGATCACGCCCCACGCGGCCCGCGTGACCTCGGTCACCCCGCTCGGCGTCGGCCTGTCGCTCGAGCTCGACGTCGAGAACCGGAACCCGTTTCCGCTGATCGTCCAGGAAGTCAGCGGCACGCTGAAGCTGGGCGCGGGGGTCGTGGTCGGGCGCGCGCGCTCCGAGCCCAAGGGCAACGTCCCCGCGAAGGCGACCACCCGGGTGGCCGCGACCCTCGACGTGCCGTGGACGCAGGTCGGCGCGCTGGCGCCGCTGGCTGCGAGCGGCAAGCCGGTGCCCTACACCTTCGACGGCACCGCCAAGGTCGGCAGCGCGAAGGTCAGCTTCGACCTGCCCTTCACGGTCAAGGGCGAGATCACCCAGGCGCAGGCGATCCAAGCTGGGATCCGCGGGCTCGGCGGGCTTTTGCCGCTGCTCAAGTAGGGTCTTTGCAGCAGCGGAAGCCGGTCGAGTAGTCGTGATACTTCGGCTCGTGACCGATGGTGACGAAGCCGCACCCCTCGCCGTGCTCGTCGCCGGTCGAGTAGAAGCCGCCCATGAAGATGCCGTGACCGGTGTTCACGTCCAGCTTCTTTTGGATGTCGTCGCGCAGCGGCAGCTTGGTCTCGAGGGTTCGATCGACGACGTCGCTCACCCACTCGTGCACGTTGCCCACCATGTCGAACGTGCCCGCAGGGCCGGTGCACCTGCCGTGCTCGCCGGTCTTCGCGAGCCCGCCGGGCGTGGTGTTCAGCTCCGGCGCGTTGAAGTGCCTCACGTAGTCCCAGCGGCGCGGATCGTCCCCGAACAGCTTGCCCAAGAGGTGCGGCCTGCGCACGTTGCACGCCCCGCGCTGCTCGTGCCAGCCATAGGGCCAGGGGGCGCCCTTGTCGCCGCGACACGCGCGGTACCACTCACCCAGCGTGCACAGCCGCTTGCCCGCAGCCTCGCAGGCGGCGCGGGCCTCGATCCGACTGACGTAGGCCTGCGGAAAGACCCCGCTCGCGCTTCGCGCCGCGTAGCTCACGCCGGGTTCGGGTCGTTGATTGTGGGGGTGTGCGCGCTCGGGCGAATCGACGCGGACCAGGTGCGCTTCCCAGCGGTCGACGCAGGCCTTCCCCACTCGGGCCATCTCGTAGGGGCACGGACCCGCGGGCGCCGGGGGCGCGCTCGCGCTGGGGGCGGGCGGCGCCACCGCGACGCTGACCGCCGGGCTCGCGCTGGCGGTCGCGCTGGCGGTGGCAGCGGCCGCTTGCTCTTCGGCTCGCGCCGGCTGACACGCCGCCGCCAAGATCGGGATCGCTCGCCACCACCGCACCGCCGAGTTGTGCCACGGCCTCGAGATTGACGCGAGATCTCGGCCGAGCGATCTCGGTCCCATACGCCGCTGCAGAACGCGGCCGGCGCGCCCGCCGTCTCGTTGCCCGCCGGTCAGAGCAGTCTCGGCACGCCCATCGGCGTGCAGCTCGCGGCGGCGCAGGGCCGCGATCAACTGCTGCTCGAGGTGGCCGCCGGGATCGAAGCCACCGCGCCCTGGCCGAAGATCGCGCCCTCCGCGCTCTGGTCGTGACCGCGCTGGGTGCTACGCTGTGCTCGCCATGAAGGCCGTCGCTCGCCTGATCTTAGCCGCCGCGCTGATCGCGGCGCCCGCGTGGTCCCAGCCCAAGGCCAAGCCCAAGCCCCCGGCAGCGGCCCCGGCCAAGCCTCCGCCGTCGTCCTCGTGGAGCTTCTCGTTCAAGAGCGGCAAGGGCCGGCTGGGAGTGAACGCCACCGACATGACCGAAGAGCTGCGGGACCACCTCGGCGCGCCCAAAGACGCGGGGGTGCTCGTGCAGCGCGTGGAGGCGGGCACACCGGCCGCCAAGGCCGGGCTCAAGGTGGGCGACGTGATCACGCGCGTGGGGGGCGAGCTCATCGACAGCCCGAGCGACGTGCCCCGCGCGCTCTCCGACAAGAAGGCCGGCGAGGCCGTGCCGGTGACGGTGGTGCGGGCGCGACGCACCCTGCAGCTGCAGGCCAAGCTCGACAGCGATCCGTCTAGCGACGGCGATCTGGACTTCGACTTCTCGTTCGACGGCTTCGGAGAGCTGTTCAAGGGCATGGGCCCAGGCCCGGGCCCGGGCAACAGCAAGCACTTCTTCAAGCAGTGGCAGTGGAAGTGGCCGCCGGAGGGCGGGAAGGACCCGGCGACGGATCCGGATCGGATCGAGAAGCGGATGAAGGAGCTCGAGCGCCGCTTCCAAGAGATGCAAAAGCAGCCGCCCAAGGCCAAGCCCACGCCCGCGCCGAAGACCAAGGCGTGAGGCGGGCGGGGTCAGCGGGACAGCAGGATCCGCAGAGTGACGCGGCGCTTCTGGGGATCCGGGGGCGGGGCCTCGGTGCCGCCGCCGTAGACCGCGGCGGTTACTGCGACGATCGTCACCCGCGAGGCATCGATGCCGTTCTTCAAGAGCAGCTCGCGCACGGCCTTGGCGCGCTCGTTGGCGACGGACGGGTGCTCACCGGGTGACACCTGCCCGACCACCGCCACGCACTCGATGCCGGGCGACGTCTTCATGCGCTGGGCCGCGGCCGCAGCCGCCTGGGTGACCTCGGCCCCGGCCACCGCCGACGCCTGCTCGAACAGCATGACCTCGGGCATCTGCTGCGCGTTCTTGCTCAGCTCGGGCAATTTGTCCTGCGTGGCCTGCGACTCGATCTGCGCGCAGCCGTGCACCTCTTGGGCAGCGGTCGCGCCGGTGGGCTGGAACGGCGGCAGGGCGATGCTCACCTTGCCGGGTTGGCACGTGCCCTGGGGCGGGGCGGCCATCTGGCAGGGCGCGGTCTCGTGCTTCTTGAAGTAGTCGTCGAGCTCGAGCTCTTGGTTGGCGAGCACGCGGATTTCTTCGCGCAGCGCCGGCGGCGTGAAGTTGGGCGACGACGGGTTCGACTGCGGCTCGTAGATGACCTCGAAGATGCCGTGGGGCACCGGCAGCTCGGCGTGGCGGATCTTGACCACGCTCTTGAGCTTGCAGGTGCCGCTCCACGGCGCCTCGGCGGCGCAGCTGCGCTCGCTCGGGCCTCCGCAAGCGAGGAACGACGAGACCAGCAGCGCGCCCGGGAGCGCGCCCAAGAGCCAGCGACCGAGCGACGTCATGGGCGGAAGCTAGGAGGCACCGAGCGCGCATGCAAGGGCCTGGCGCGGCTGGGCGCCACGAAGCGCGGATCACGGGGCGTGATCCACAGCTGGTGACGCGCTGGGCGACAGGATGCGCGGATCACGGGGCGTGATCCACAGCTGGTGACGCGCTGGGCGACACGGAGCGCGGATCACGGGGCGTGATCCACAGCTGGTGACGCGCTGGGCGACAGGATGCGCGGATCACGGGACCAGCGTGACGGCGCCGTCGAGCACCGCCATGTCGCCGGCCTTCTTGATCTGCATTCCGCCCTCGAGCTTCTGGAAGCCTTTGGCCGGGAAGGCGCCGTCTTCGGCGAGCAACCACCCGCTCTCGAGCCGCGTGAGCTTCACGAAGTGCCGCTGGCCCGCCGCGCCGGCGTAGGGCGCCGGATCGTGGACCACCAGCGTGTCGGCGGCGGGGTTGCCCCGCTCGTCGACGTTCACGCCCACCACCGTGAGCCAGTGCCCGCCGTGACGGCGATGGAAGTCGCCGCCGTACTTGGCCGGGGTGTACCACCCGGCGTGGATCACCGCGACGCCGCCGTCGGCCAGCGCCTTGCCGATGAACTCGAGCTCGACGGACTTCACGCCGGTGGTGAAGCGCGCCGGGTGCCCTCGCCACCCCTGATATTGAAGCCGCCGGTAGCCCCACCCGCTGTCACGCATGAAGGCGTGCAGCCCTTGGAGCACGTTCTTCGCGCCGGTGCCGCCGTTCGGTGTGGTGCCCATGTACCGACCCGAGCCCAGCCGCCGCACCAGCTCGAGCTGCCGATCGCGAAGCGTGTCGCCGGCGGGCAAGAGCGTCTCGCGACCCTGGGACCCGAGCCACGCCAGCGCGTTCGAGACCGCGACCGGACCGCACCACGCCTCGCCGCCGCCGGACACGCCTAGCGCCGGATCGGTCTGGGTGAGGTCGAGCATCGGCCGAACGTGCTCGTCGAGGCGGTCGCGCTCTCGCTGGCGATCGGCCGCCGCGACCTGCTCGGCATCGAAGGTGGCGTTGGCTCGACGCGTCAACTCGATCGACGGATCGAGCAACCCGGTCGCCAAGCGACCCCGCGCCGGCTGCGCCTCTGCGGACGACAGCCCGAAGCGAAACGCGCCGAAAGCCGCCGGCAGCGCGGCGAAGACGATCAGCCAGGCTCGGGGGCGCATGCTCGAGGTGGAGCGTACTCGGGAGGCGGCGAACCCGTCAAAGTCGCGGTGATCCGGCCCCTTCCCCGGCCCCGAACTCGGCGTATCATGCGCGCCATGTCGAACCGGACTCGAGTGCAAACTTCCCGCTTGCTCCTTTCCTTCTGCGCCGCCAGCGCGCTCTCCGCCTGCGGCACCGGCGGCGTCGGCAACGCCGTCCGCCCCAAAGAGACCAGCGCCGGAGAGGCCCTCGAAGAGGGCAAGTGCCAGGGCGTGGGCGAAGGCGGCGAGCCGCTGGTCGTCGACTGGAAGCCCGATCAGCGGGGCGACCTCGAGATCGCCATGAAGGAAGGCGTGGCCGTGGTCGCCTACAGCTGCGAGGGGATCAAGCTCCTCAAGGAGTGCCACATCGAGGGCACCTACGGCTACATGGGCATGACCCGCAAAGAGCAGGTCGTTCGCCTCAATAACTCGGACGAGGTCCGCGCCAACCTGCCGCTCAGCGGGGTGAAGCTCAGCGCGGAGCTGAAGCGCGGCTCGTCGCTCGACGTGGCGATGGTCATGGTGGGCAAGCAGAAGACCACCTGGAGCGAGCCCACCAAGGGCGACTTGAAGGGCAAGTGCGACGGAGCGACCCACTTCGTCCGCGGCGCCACCGTCGGCGCGTTCGTGATGGAGACCAACACCAGCGGCGAGGCCAAGGCCGCTGTCGAGTTCTTCGGCGCCGAGACGGGCGGCGCCTCGGCCAGCAAGCGCCAGGTGCAGAACAAGGACGGCGACCTCGGCTCGTGCAAGGCCGCGACGTCGAACGCCACGAACGCCCCCGATCAGTGCGGCGCGCCGGTTCGGCTCTTGATCTCGCCGATCACCAAGGAAAAGGCCGCCGACGACAAGGCCCCGAAAGAGGCGCGGGTGGAGCTGGCCAAGCTCGAGGGCGGCTGCCCCGCCGGCCTGGTGCTCGCCGAGGGCAAGTGCACCAAGGCCGCGGACGCTCCGGCGTATCAGTGCAAACCGGGCAACTCGAGCGAGTGCCAGGCGCAGTGCGACAAAAATCACGCCGGCAGCTGCGGGGCGCTGGGCGTGATGCTGGCCACGGGTGACGGCGCGACGAAAGACGCGAGCAAGGCCGCTTCGCTCTTCGAGAAGGCCTGCACCGGGGGCGACACGCCGAGCTGCGTGAACCGCGGACGCATGCTGGCCGACGGCAACGGCGTCGCCAAGGACGAGGCCAAGGCCAGCGAGCTGTTCGACAAGGCCTGCACCGACGGCGTGGCCGAGGCCTGCGGCTTCTTGGGCACGCTGCTGCTCGCCAACAAGGACACCGCCAAGGCCGCCGAGAAGCTCAAGCTCGGCTGTGACGGTGGCTACGACAAGGCCTGCGGCCGCGCGGCGCGACTGTACGCGACCGGTGACGGCGTGACGCAGGACCTGGCCGTGGCGCTCCAGCTCTACACCAAGGCGTGTCGCGGCTCGGACGGGGTGGCATGCAGCGAGCTCGCGCAGATGCACGAGTACGGCAAGGGCACCGGCAAGAACCCGATGATCGCCGAGATGCACTATCGCCGCGGCTGCTTCATGGGCAACGCCGAGGCGTGCGCGGATCTTGGCCGGCTCGAGGCCGGCAAGCCGGGCGGCGCCGACAGCTCGAAGCGCAGCTTCACCATGGGCTGCCAGCGCATGAATGCGTTTGCCTGCGCCGCCATGAAGGTGCTGTACGGCGGCACCAGCGCGGTGATCCCCAAGCCCACGGACCTGACCGAGTGGCGGCAGGCCTGCACCAAGAACGATCTGCGGGCCTGCACTCGGCTCGGCGTGGTGACCGCGGCTCAGGGCCAGAAGGCCGGCGCCGCGATGGACCTGCAGCGCGCCTGCACGACCGGCGACGCCTTTGCCTGCGCCGTCGGCAAGGCCATCAAGTGAGGGGTTAACGCCGGCGCGAGCGGCGGCATCGTCAGACCAATGGCCCAACTCTCTCCCGTCGTGACCGCCGTCATCGCCGCCGTGCTCGGCGGGCTGGTCGGGGGCGGCGTCGTGCGCGCCACGATGCGAGCCCCCGCGCCGGTTACTTCGGCGGGGCGTGAGCCCGGGGCCGCGCCCGACACCGCCGAGCTCGAGAAGCGCGTCGCCCAGCTCGAGCGCAGCTCGTCGCGCAGCGACCGCGTGCAACGCGTGGAGCGCGCCGCGGCCCAGGCGGCGCCCAGCGGCGTAGGTGACGAGCCTGCGCCCGCGGGCGCAGGCAGGCCGCACATCGACGACCCCGTGTTCGAGAACGCCGTGCGTGACGTGCTCGAGCAGGTCGAGGACGAACGCCGCGAAGAGCGCAGCGCGCGCGGGGCCGAGCGCCGGAAGAAGATGGCGGAGCGCTGGACGAGCGAGCTCGGGACCGAGCTTTCGCTCTCCGACGCGCAGAAGCAGAAGGTCGCCGAAGCGGTCCAAGAGTACTTCGAGTCACTGCGCGCGCTTCGCGACTCGGACGGTGGCCCGGGCTCCCGAGCCGAGTGGCGAGAGGCCGCGAGGACCGAGCGGGAAAAGGCCGAAGGCAAGCTGGGGCAGATCCTCGATTCGGGCCAGATGCAGAAGTACAAGGCCCTGGACGACGACAAGAAGCTCGGCTTCGGCGGCGGCGGTCGCGGGCGCCGCCAGCGCGACTGACCGATTGACGCGCGCCGACAGGTCACCGACCGTCGAGCCGTGGTCGCTCGCGCATCGCTCCCTCAGGCTCTGCTGGTCTTGCTCGCGCTCTTGGCCTGCAACTCGTCGGCGCAGAAGCCCGCCGAAGAGCCCGAGCCCGCGCCACCGCCCGCGCACGCCGCGCCGCCGCCGGTGGTCACGACCGAGTACACGCCTCCGCCCGCCGTCGAGGCCACCGGCACGCCACCGAGCGGCGACGCACCCGAGATCAGTCGCTCGGCGGGGACCGAGGGCGGCGCCGTGGTGCTTTGGCCGCGCATCGTGCAGCCGCAGGGCGCCGGCAAGCCCGATCTCGACACGCTGAAAGCGGCGGCGCGCGCGCAGTCCCGCCTGGCCGAGCTGGCGCGCAAGGTGCTGGGCAACGTGACGGTCGACGTGCGACCCGAGCCCGAGCGCGTGTGCCCAAAGCAGGGCTGCAAGGCGCTGTCGATCGGGATCTTGTTCGCCAAGGCGGGCACCGGATGCTCGGTGATGGCGCTGGTCAGCGCGCCGGGCGCCTCGCCCCAGCGCATCGTGCCGTGGTCGCCGGGCGTGGTGAAGCTCACTCGCGACTCGGTCGGTTTCCGCGAGCCCGCCGAGGGCGTGGTCAAGGTCACCGACTATGGCTCGTGCGCCAAGCTCCCCGACGAGCTCGCGGCCAGGGACTCGGACGTCGAGGCGGCGATCCGCAGCGCGCTCGGCAAGTGAACCGCCTGCTCGGTGCTCTGGTCTTCCTCTCGGCGTCGGCCGCGGCGGACCCGCTCGTGGTCGCGACCGGTGGCCCCGCTGGACCCGTCACGACGAAGGTCGCGGTCGGCTGCCTGAGCCCCGGCGCCCGCTGTGAAAAGGCCCCGGAGGTCCGGCGCAACACGGGCATCTTCGGGCTTCGCGGCAGCGAATCGGCCGTCGACGGCAGCGACGCCCGCGGGGGGCTCGCGCTCGCGAGCCTCTCGGCGGCCTACGTCACCGACCCCCGGGGCGGAGTCACCGCGCGCGCGGGCCACGTCGCGTTCATCGGGGGTGGCCGCGCGGGGCTCGAGGGCGGCCTCGGGGTCGACCTGGGGTTCGGTCTGTTCCACTCCCTGGGCCCGGGGCACGGGCCCTTCTCGCGTCTCGGCGGCCGGGCGTTCCTCCTCGGAAGCTCGGTGTTCTACGCGTCCCTCGTCGAGCTGCCGACACTCGAGCTCGGCTATCAGTTGCTCCGACGCGACCTGCACCTCGAGCTCGCGCCCCGCGTGGGGCCGGTGCTGACCGGTCGCATGAACCCCGGAGACGACCGGCGCACGCTCGGCTCGACCTTCGAGTGGGGCGGACGCCTCTCGCTCGGGGCAGGCCCCTTGGATCTCGAGATCGAGCTGACCCGCATCGCGCCGCGCGAGGCCGACGTGCACGGCGGCGTGGACATGCTGGCGGTGCTGTTCTGCGGCGGGGCGCGGCGCCTGGGCGCGTGTTTCGACGCGCGTTGGTTCCGAGGCGCGACCGACCGCCGCGCGTCGCGCGTCAACACCGTGCTCTTGGCCGTGACGCTGGGCTCGGCCGAGAAACCCGAGGGCGGATGAGCCAACGCGGTCCGAGCTTTCGCGGCTCGAGCCAGAGCGACGACGCCCACCACTGGGTCGTCGAGGAGCAGAAGGCCCTCGACGTCGCCAGCAGCGAAGAGTTCGATCGGATCGCCTTCGCGATGCGTGCGCTGGCGCTCTTGCGCCCGCGGATGACGGTCGCGGTGTTTCCGAGGACCCACGCGCTGTCCGTCGAGCTGGGGCGCGATCTCTCGTCCGAGCCCACCGGGACCTGGGCCATGCTCGGCATCCCGCCGACCGCCAGCCGCGCGCACATCGCGCTCTGCATCGCCGAGCTCGCGCCCGAGGGCCGAAGGCGGTGGCTGCTCGACCTGCTCGCTCGAGCCGAGCCCTGAGGCCGCGCCGCGCCGCAGAATCTTCGCGATTCTGGCGGGTGGCGCCGACGGTATAGTCGGGTGGGCCCCTCCGCATGGCGAGCGAGATCTCCGTCTTGGCACGACTCGCCGGGTTGCTCGGCGTGCGGCGCGGAGAGGGCCGCCGCACCGCGCTCTTGTTCACGCACCTCTTGCTCGCGTCGGCGGTCTTCATCCTGGGGCGCACCGTCCGCGACACGCTGTTCTTGAGCCGCTACCCCCTGAGCGCTCTGCCGTGGATGTTCGTGCTCTACGGAGTCGCCTCGGCCATCACCGCCGTGGTGTACGCGCGGTTCGCCGACAAGATCCCGCGCCACGTCGCGATCGTGGCCTCGGTCGCCATCGGCATCGCCACCTATCTCGCAGTGTGGGTCGCGGTTCGCGCCGGCGCCACCTTCGTCTACCCGGTGTTCTACGTCTGGTCGGAGGTGGTCGCGAACCTGTTCATCGTGCAGTTCTGGACGCTGGCCAACGATCTGCACGACCCGCGTTCGGCCAAGCGCTTGTTCGGGACCATCGGCGCGGCACGCATCCTGGGCGTCGTGCTGGTGGGCACCACCGCCGGCATCGTCGTGCGAGCCGTCGGGACGGCGCAGCTCTTGTTCGTGCTGGCGGCGATGATGGCCACCCTGGCCGTCGTCGCGCTGGCGCTCGCTCGCGAGCCGCGGGCCGAGCCCGAGGTTCGGGGCCCGACCGCGAAGCGCAACCACCCGGTGCTCTCGGACCCCTACGTGCAAGCCCTGGCGGTCTTCCTGCTGCTCGCGTTCACGGCGCTGACCCTGGGCGACTATCAATTCAAGGCCATCGCCCGGGCCACCTATCGTGAGGACGAGCTGGCCCAGTTCTTCGCGCTGTTCTACGCCGGGACAGGGATCGTCTCGTTCGTGTTTCAGCTCGTGGTCACCCCGGGCCTCTTGCGTCGATTGGGCGTCGGTTGGGGCATGACCGTGATGCCCGGGGTGTTCGGCGGCGCCAGCGTTCTCTTGCCCTTCGTGCCCAGCTTGGCGCTGGCGAGCGCGATGAAGTTCGCGGACAACGGCTTTCAGTACACCATCCACGAGACCACGCTGCAGGCGCTGTACGTCCCCTTCCCCGCGGCCGTGAAGGCGCGCACGCGGGCCATCCTCGAGGTGGTGGTCAAGCCGTGCGCGTATGGCGCCGGGGGCGTGCTGCTCTTGCTCCTTGCCGAGCGGCTGTCGGTCGAGAGGCTCGGCTGGGTCACCAGCGCCGTGGTCGTGCTCTGGCTCGCCAGCGTGCCGCTGGTGCGACGGCGCTACCTTGCGAGCCTCGAGTCCACGCTGAGCGTTCGGGGTACCCTGGCGCTCGACGCCGACTTCGTGCTCGACGCCGCCAGCCGGCGCGCGCTGCTCAGTGTGCTCGAGCGGGGGAACCCTCGGCACGTGCTGGCCGCCCTCGAGCAACTGGGTTCGGACGCGACACCCGAGCTCCGCGTCCACGTCGAGCGCCTCGCGGCGAGCGACGACCCCGTGGTACGGCGGGCGGCTCTGGAGAAGCTCCACACGTTGCCGGGTGCGTCGCCCGCGCCCGCTCGGGCCGCGCTCGATGACACCGACGCCCTGGTGCGCCGCGCCGCGGTCGAGGCCTACGCCAAGCTCGCGGGGGACGAGTGCGTGGATGCGCTGGTCGCGCGTCTGGACGACCCCCAGATGCCCGTTCGCGTCGCTACCATCGCGGGGTTGCTCTGCGACGCCGGCGTCGAAGGGGCGATCGTCGGCGGCGCTCGCCTCGAGCAGCTGATCGGGTCCACCCAGCCCGAGGCGCGCACCGAAGCCGCGCTGGTGCTCGGCGCGGTGGGGCCCGGCGCGTATCGCCCGCTGCTCAAGCTGCTCGCCGATCCGGATCCGGCGGTGCGGCGCGCTGCGCTGCGCGCCTGCGAGTCGGTGGCCGATCCCCGCCTCGTGTCCTTGCTGATCGGCCTGCTCTCGGATCCGGCGGTTCGCGTACGGGCCGCCAACGCGTTGGCCGCCATCGGGGCGCCGGCCCTCGAACCGCTGCTCGCGTTGATGACCGACCCCGAGGCCCCGCGCGACGTGCGGCTCTTGGTCCCGCGAGTGCTGCGCCGGATCCCGACTCGAGAGACCTACCAGCGCCTGCTCACCCAGGTCGACGTCGCCGAGAGCCACCTCAGGCTGCGGGTGCTCGGTGCGCTGTCTCGGCTGCGACAGGCGCTGAAGGGGCCGCCCGAACCGCTCGAACGGGTGCGCGCTCTCTTGCGGAGCGAGCTCGAGCGCGCGTACCGCAATCTGGCCGGCTGGGACGCGGCGCGCCTCCGCTTCGACACCCCGCTGCTCGCCGAAGAGATGGACTTCCGACACACCCGCGCGATCCGGCGCATCTTGCGGATCCTCGAGCTGCGCTACTCGCCCGAGCCGCTGCGGCTGGTGCGCGAGCGCATCGAGGACGCGACCCGGCGCGCCAACGCCCTCGAGGTGCTGGACACGCTCCTCGAGCCCACGCTGCGCCCGATGGTGATGCAGTTCTTCGACGACCTCTCGCCCCACGAGCTGGTGAAGCGGGCCGAGTCGCTCGCCCCCAAGTCGGCCCCGGTCGCCGAGGGCTTCATGCGTGAAGAAGCCGCCCACCCGAACCCCTACGTCACGCTGGTGGTGCTGGACGCCCTGGCGCGCCATCGGGACCCGCTGGCCGTCGAGCTGGGCGAGGCCGCCGCCACTCGCCCCGAGGCCCTGGCCCGCGAAGGCGCGGTGTTCGCCCTGGCCAGCGGCGCCCCGGAGCGCGTCCGCGGCCTGCTCGCCCAGCTTGCCGAGGACCGCGACCCCGGTGTCGCGCGTCACGCCCAGATCGAGCTCGCCCGCGTTTCGGGCCACTTGCCGGAGGTCCCCATGCACTCGACCGTCGAGAAGGTGTTGTTCCTCAAGAGCGCCCCGTTGTTCGCCAAGGTGACGGGCGAAGATCTGGCGCCCTTGGCCCACGTCGCCGAAGAGCAGACCTACGCGCCCGGCGCCGCCATCTTCGAGCAGGGCGAGCCCGGCGACAGCCTGTTCGTGATCGTGCGCGGGCGCGTCTCGATCGTGCACGACGGCGAAGCCGTGGCGACGCTGGGCCCGGGCGAGGCGTTCGGCGAGATGGCCGTGCTCGACAAGGTGCCCCGCAGCGCCAGCGCCATCGCCCAGGAAGAGTGCGAGGTCCTCCGGATCGGGAGCCCCGAGTTCTACGAGATCTTGCACGAGCAGGTCGAGATCGCCGAGGGCGTGATCCGCATGCTCACCCAGCGCCTGCGCGAGGCGACCAGCGCGGGCCCGGACGAGAAGAAGCAGCGCATCTCGGGGTTCTGACTCGAGCGGCCATTGACAGCCCGCGGCGGCTTCGCGAACGTGGGCGCCCCGCATGCGCCTCATCACCCTCCTCTGCGCCGCGGCGGCCGCCGTCGGCTGTCGCGCCCTCGAGCCCCCGCCGCCGAAGGCCGCAAGGCCCGTGGGCCGCGCCGACGTGGCCCACGTCGCGGCCGGCGACCGCGCCTTCGCGTTCCGCTTGTACTCGGTGCTGCGCGATCGCCCGGGCAACCTCGCCTTCTCGCCCGCCGGCGTGCGCATGGCCCTGTGCATGGCCTGGGCGGGGGCGAGCGGCGAGACCGCCGGTGAGCTCGAGAGCGTGCTCGGCCTGTCGGGCGATCCGCTCGCGGTCCACCAGGCCAACCAGGGGCTGCTCGCGGTGTGGCGCGCCCCTGCCGGTGCCATGGCCGTGAGCTTCCGGCTGCGCGTGGCCCAGGGCTTCTTCGCCCCCACCGAGCGCCGGCCCACCCAGGCATTCATCGAGCTGTTGCAGCGCCACTACGACGCCCCGGTCTCTCCCAAGGATTTCGCGTCCCCCGACACCGCGCGCGATCAGATCAACCACTGGGTCGAGACGCGCACCGAGAAGCGACTCGAGGGCTTCTTGCCCAAGGGCAGCGTCGACTCCGGCGTCTCGCTGATGCTGGTCAGCGCGCTGGACTTCGAGGCCCCGTGGAAGGCGGCGTTCGACCTGGGGCTCACCACCCGTGGCAAGTTCAAGCGCCCCGACGGCAAGAGCGTCGACGCAATGCTGATGAGTCGCATCGGCGACTTGCCGGTGAACGACGCCCCGGATGCGCAGGTGGTCGAGCTCGCCTACGCGACCGAAGGCTTCGTCTTCGATCTGATCGTCCCGAAAGACGCCGGCAAGTTCGACGCCGCGTTCGACGAGAAGAAGCTCGACCAGTTGCTCGCGGGCTTGTCGCCCAAAGAGACCACTCTCACCCTGCCCCGCTTCACGGTGGGCGACGAGCTCGAGCTCGCCGGGCCGCTCGAGAAGATCGGGGTTCACTCGGCCTTCGCCAAGGGCAGCGCCGACTTCTCGGTGATGACCGGCACGCGGCAGCTGCACCTGTCGAGCGTGCCGCATCGGGTGCGCCTGGTGGTGGACGAGGGCGCCACGGCCGAGGGCACTGGCGGGGGCAAGCCGCCCGCGCCCCGCGGCGTGGTGGTCCGGGCCGACAAGCCCTTCTACTTCGTCGTGCGCGATCGCAAGCGCAACCTGATCCTCGCGCTCGGCCGGGTCAACGAGCCCGGTTCGGGGTAGTCAAGTACGCCCGCAGCGCCTCGGGCACCGGCACCGGCTCGAAGGTCTTGCCGTCGACCCAGACGTGAACGGTCTGCCCGATCACGGCGACGGTCCCGTCGAGCTTGCGGATGCGGTGCGCAAAGGCGGTGCTCGAACCGCCCACGTGGGCGAGCACGACCTCGACGTCCACCGGGTCACCGAAGAAGAGCGGAGCCAGATAGTCGGCCTCGGAGTGGACCAGCGGCGCCGCCGCCGTGCGCCGCGCCAGATCGCCCGGCACGTCGAGCCCCGCCGCGAGCAAGAGGTCGAGGTAGGCATCCGAGAAGTACTCGAACACCCGCGGGAAGAAGATGGTGCCCGCCGCGTCCACGTCTTGGAAGCGCACCGCCCGGCGCTGGGCGGCGAGCGGCGCGCCGGCCGCCAGGATCGCGTCGCGCGAGAACCGCTGCTCGGGCTTCATCCCTCGGCTGATAGCAGGCTGGCCAACCGGAGCCAAAGGTGCCACAAACCCGGGCCGAATGAGCGACCTCGAGTTCGAGACCGGCTGGGCCCGCTACAAGGTCCCGGGCCTGCTCGCCGGCGGGCTCGCGCTCTACGGCGCCTCGCGCATGGACGCGACCCGGCCGGTCGCCGGCGTGCTGCTCACCTACGGCTTCCCGGTCGTCGCGCTGCTCGTGGCGAGCGCGCCCCTCAAGCAGAGCACGGTCTTCACCCCGGCCCTGGTGATCGGCGGCGTGGGCGCGGCCGCCGCCGAGCTGTCGATCGCCCACGCGCTAGAGCCCAGCGTGAGCCTGTACGGTGTCCTCCCCACCAGCGCGCTCATGGCCATCTCGGTCCTGGCGCTGCTGCTCTCGGCCGGCGTTCAGGCCGCCGCCGCAGGTCGCGGGATGCGCAACACCTTCACCGCCTGGATGGGCATGGTCACGATGCTGGCGCTGTACTTGCCGAGCCACGCCAAGGTCGGCAAAGACGCCCTCGACGCGTTCATCGCCGCGCTCATGGTCTCGCTCTTCGTCGGGGGCGGCGTGGGGCTCGCGCTGGGCGCCATCGCCACCCGGCTGGTCCGGCGCCAGGACCCAGGCAAGCCCAGCTGAGTTGCCGGTAACTCCCGCGTGTTCCGCGGGAATTTCCCTGTGGCCCGAGGTTTGCTGTGGGGCGCCTCATGCACGTCGTCCTGATCTACCCGGCCATGCGCCGGTACTCCGGTTACCTGTCGGCCCAGCGGGTGCCGGGTCAGATCTGCACCCACGCTGGGCTGTCGATCTTGAAGCAGGTGCTCGAGCGCGACGGTCACACGGTGGTGGCCTACGACGAGCAGATCACGCCGTTCACGCCAGGGCTGGTGGTAGGCGCGGATCTGGTCGGCGTCTCGATCCAGACCTGCAATGCCATCCAGGGCTATCGCATCGCCGACAGCGTGCGCGCGCTGGGCTTCCCGGTCGTGCTCGGCGGCGCTCACGCCACGCTGAACCCCGACGAGGCCATCGAGCACGCCGACTACCTGGTGCGCGGCGAGGGCGAGCACACGCTGCGCGAGCTGTGCCGCGCGATCGAGACGGGCGGCGCCGTCGCCGAGATCGCCGGGCTCACGTTCCGCCGGCACGGCGTCACCCACGCGGCTCCGGCTCGTGCTCCCCTCTCGGGGGCCGAGCTCGACGCCCTGCCCTGGCCCAACGTGGGCTTGATCGAGGGCGCCTCCAGCCGGCTGCGCTACCCGCTGAACCCGAGCATCTACTTCACCCAGGCGACCCGCGGCTGCGACCAGGCCTGCAACTATTGCTCGATCACCAAGGTCTTCGGCCAGGCGCTCCGTCACCGCTCGGTGCAGAGCGTGGTCGACGAGCTGGGCTCGCGGTGGGATCCCGAGCGGCAGTTCCTGTTCTTCATGGACGACAGCCTGGCCGTCGGCGGCACCTATCTGAAGCAGCTCTTGACCGCGTTGATCGACCACCGCCTGGTGCCCAAGCTGGGCTGGCACTCGCAGCTGCGCTCGGACGTGGCGCGCGACCCCGAGCTGCTCGCGCTGCTCAGCGCCACCAACTGCACCTTCGTCAGCTGCGGCTTCGAGTCCGTACGAGATCTGTCCCTCAAGTCCCTGTCGAAGGGCCAGACCGTCCGCGACGTGGAGAACGACGTGGCCCGCCTGCGCGAGCGCGGGATCTTGGTCAACGGCTTCTTCTTGACCGGCACCGACCATGACCGGAAAGAGGACTTCGGCGAGATCGTGCGCTTCGCCCATCGCATCGGCTGCACGCTCGCGGGCTTCATGCCGCTCACGCCGTACCCCGGCACGCCGATGTGGAAGAAGCTCGAGCGCGAAGAGCGCATCTTCACCCGGGACTGGGAGCTCTACGACATGCAACACGTCGTGATTCACCCGAAGCAGATGAGCGCCCTCGAGCTCTATCTGGGCACGCTGCGCTGCTACCCCGCCTTCTATGCCGGCCAGAGCCCGTGGAAGCAGCTCCGTCGCCTGCTGCCACACTGGCCTCGTCCCGTGCTCGCCGCCCTGGCCGTGAGCTGGCCGCTCGCGCGCCACTGGGTGTGGTCGCGAGAGGTGGTGGCCAACCTGGACTACATCCGCGCGCTGCGCAGGCTCGAGCAGAACCCCCACGCGCGCTTCCCGCAGCTGAGCGCCCAGGGGCTCGCGCTCAAGGACTGGTGGAGTGGGCGCGAGCTGAAGCGCGTGATCCATTCGAGGGGGGTGCCCGCCCGAGCGCGAGAGAGCCATCGCCTTCCCCTGCCCTCCGGGCCGGTTGGCTCGATCTCCGTCGCGCCGGCGCACGCCGTTGCAGACCGACCTTTGCCCGGCGCGGCTCGGACCGGTTGAAATCCTCCGTCCCGGCGTGCTCGACTGCCGAGCCCATGAATCGCAGACTGCCCCTCGTCGCCGCCCTGCTGTCGTGCTCGCTGACCGGATGTGGCGACGCCGCCGATGGCGAAGGCGCCACACCCAAGCTGCGCGTTCTCACGGCCAACGTCGGCAACCCGGACTCCACCGACGCGAACTATGCTCTTCGCCTCAGCTACCAGGCCTACGAGGACCACGTCGCTGCGGCGATCCAGGCGCTCGCTCCGGACATCGCCTTCCTTCAGGAGGTGCTGCCGCCAGAGACCTGCGAAGCCTTCACGGAGAAGGATCCCGGCCGGACGTGCTTCGACGCGGCCGCGCGCCCCCCTGCGGCACGTCGCCTGCTGGGGCCGGACTACACCATCGTGTGCGACGCTCGCCTCCACGTCGAGTGCATCGGCGTGCGCACATCATTCGGCAGCGTCGATGGTGTCGAACCCGGCGCGTTCGCGCTCGATGGGGCGACCACCCCTGCGTTGCCGCTCGACCCGTGCACGTACTTCGAGGGCGCCTGCGACGACGACCACTGCGACGCGGAGTCGACGACCTCTGCCGTCGACGTCACCAGCTCGATGGGCGCCATGCGGCTCGTGCACGTCCACCCGAACGCCGCGGGCGTCGGCAAAGATGGCTTCTACATGGGCGAGCCGTGCCGCTACCTGCAACTCGAGCAGATGTTCGAGGGGTCGCCGCCGCTCGTCGCCGAAGGAAAGTCGGTCTTGGTCGCGGGCGACTTCAACATGGACCCCGAGGGGTTCGCTACGGACCGCGAGGCGGCGCTCTGGACCGAGCACGTGGGTCCCGCCGCCCGCTTCGCGGAGATCGGCCCGCCTCGAAACGAAGCCGGCAAGGCCTACGCGACGGCGAAGCTCTTCGCCATCGACCGGGTGATCGGCGACGGGGTCCGAGGGTCGTGCAGCATCCACACCAGGAACGTGGTGGAGGACGACCCCGCGGTCTTGCCGGCGCTCGACCACGACTTCGACTTTGCTCAGCTCCCCGGGGGGGGGAGCTCGCAGGGGCGCATGGACCACGCCTCGCTCAGCTGCGAGATAGAGGCCGACTGACCAGGCACCCCGGCTTGGCGGCGCGTCAGCGTCCCTCGCCGCGGCGCGCGACCTTCGGCAGCGATTTCGCCGGCGTCACCCCCGTCGGGCCGCGTCCCGAGGTGCGAGCCGAGGACCCGCGCGCCCACGTGGAGTGGGTGCAGAAGCTCGTGCGGATCGCCGATGCCCTCGAGCAGTGCGTGCGGCGAGCGCGTGGTGGGCGCGTTGGGTGACCGCGTCGGCGCTCCGCGCGCCGACCCCGCCGGCAGCTCAGAGGTCCTTGCAGCAGCGGAACCCCGTCTGCGGTGCCGCGGTCCCCGTGCTCGTCAAGCCGCTGAGCGCGCAGCGCAGCGCGTCTTTCTCGTCGGTCACCGAACCGCCGCGGAGAGCGCACATCTTCGTGCCTTTCCCGCTGGACGGGGAGACCCAAATCCGGCACTCGTCGGTGTACTCTGACACCGAGCCGTTCAGGTCCCGGATCGAGGCCCAGGGCTCTGTCGCCCCGTGACAGCCGGCGCGCGCGCCGACGTTCTTCTTCGTGCTCTTCCAGTCGGGGCTGCTCACCTCGCCCTCGCAGGTACCCGGGTCGTACACGTCACCGTAGGCGTACCGGGTCTTGCCGCCTTGGCTACACGCGTTGAACCACTGGCTCTTGGTGGCGTCGTTGGCGTGCTCCCCAGGCGTATCCAGGCCACCGGTGATTTCCAACCCGCCGCCGCCGACCTGACCGCAGAGCCGCTTGCCGGCCCACTTGCAGTAGGCATTCGGGTCGCACCAGTCGATGCACACCACGGGGCGCTCGGGTGTCTTCTCTGGCGTCCAGCTCACGCCCAGGATGCAGGTCGCCGGTTCGTACGACGAGGCCTGCGCGACCGGCTCGTAGCTCGTGTTTGCGGAACAGAGCCGCCAGCTTGGGAGTTGTGGCGCAACCACTCCATCCGGTCCGGGTGCGTGCAGGCGCAGCACTGCGGCGAAGTGCTCGGCGACCCTTGCCTCAGACGTCGTCGCTCGCGTCCGCGCCCCCGGCGTCCGTCGTTCCGGCGTCGAGAACCGCACCGTCGCAGTCCACCTGCAGTTCTACCCCAAGGTGTTTCGGATCGACGCAGCCCGATGAAGGAACGGGGTCGAGTATTCCGCAGAGGTTCGTTCCGGGTTGGCAACACCCAGACCGCCCCTTCCAACCGGGGCAATCGCCGTCAGCGGGTGCCGGGGCGGCAATCGGCACGCAAAGCGACTCGTATAGCGAAGTGCTGCCTGCGCCACAGGTCCCGGCGTCGGTGCAGCATGGCGACATGTTGTCGTAGAAGGGGAGGGGGCAGACCTCTCCGCCACACTGCGTGGTGCAACGAGCGCGGTAACTATTCAAGACGCACAGGTCTTTGCAGAGCGTGACCGTGTCGGTGCACCCGCACTCGTCCTGTTCGGGATTGATCGCGGACTTCCCTTCGCACCAGCCGATCAGGGAGCAGTCGTGGCATTCCGGACTGCCACCGTTCTCCGACCAGCCCCCGACCCCCGCCACGCCGCCGCCGCCATCCCCGCCGGCGGGGCTCCTGCCGCTTGACTCGGTCGAGCAGCAGAGTGCCTGCGCCGCGACGAGCGCTGCAGCGGCCACAGTCACTCGGGTCCGTGACACCAGCCTGGGGAAGGCCCCCTCTACAAAATTGCACCACGGCATGTTGGTCGCGACAGCAAGCCTACAGCGACCGAGGGCCCGCGCAACCATGGCGGTGGTCGCCAACATGGACCACGTCCGCGCGCCGCGCCGCTCAGGGCGTGGCCTCCGAGCTCTCGTTGTTCGGAACCATGGGCGCCGGCGCCGGAGCTGGCTCGAGCTTCTGAGGCTTGGGGGCGAGCTTCGGCTGCTCGAGCGGCGGCGATTCCAGGCTCGGCGCCTCGCTGGTCGCGACGCCGCTCGGGGGCGCGCTGCCCGTGCAGGCCTCGAGCTCTCGCACGCAGCGCCGGGCTGCACACGAATTGCAGTCGGCGCGGGAGGCTTTCTCCCCGGCGCACTCGTTCTCGCAGTACCGGAGGACACACGAGCCGGCGATCGCAATGCTGGCTGCGGCGCTCGGGGCTGCATCCTGGAGGCAGCGGCACTCGCACGCCACGTCCGTCACTTGGCAGCCGGCCGCGCACGCCCGCGTCTGCGCGCAGCTGGCCGCACCACGGGGTTTGGCCTGACAAATGGCTTCGACGTGGCAAGCGCCCACGGCGTTGCAGTCCGTACCGGCCGCCGCGAAGCACTTCGCCTGCCGCGGATCGCTCTGGCACCCGGTGACGCACTCTTCCTGTGGGGTCTGCAAGCCGCAGCCGCGCAGCGCCGCGCAAGCGCGCTCACAGCCAGGGCCCACCGAGTCCACCTGGCGAGCAAAGAACCACCAGCCCCCGACGCCGAGGAGCGCGACGAGTGCCACGATGACTCCGATCACCCCCACGCCCGCGAACAGCCCCAGCCAGATGGGCCTGCCCGAGCCCGGCGCGCTGTGCGTCGGCGCCACCGTGGCGGGCAACACCGCCGAAGGCGCGGCCGTCACCGTGGGCGGGACCGCCGCCGGTGGCGGAACCCAGCCCGGGGCGCCGGTTGCGAGTCGAAGCGAGAGGCTCGGCAGCGCCGCGATGGCGTGCGCCATTTCCTGAGCCGAGCTGAAGCGTTGCCCAGGGTCCGGGGCCAGCGCCCGCGTCATCAGGGCGTCGAGCTCCGGCGGTACGTCGGTGAGGTCGAGCGCGAGCGGTCGCGGCGGCTGCGACAGGACCAGCATCAGCATGTCCCCCAACGACTCCGCGCGATAGGGCAGCTCACCGGCCAGCATCTGCCGAAGCATCACACCCACGGCCCAGAGGTCGGTGCGCTGGTCGACCCGCTTGGCGTTACGAAGCTGCTCCGGTGACATGTAGAGCAGCGTGCCCATGGTGGCGCCGGTTCGCGTCGAGGCTTCCCCCGCTTCGCTCAGGGACTTGGTGATCCCGAAGTCCAGCAGCTTGATCGCCCCGGACGGGCTCTGGATGAAGACGTTCTCGGGCTTCAGATCGCGGTGAATGAAGCCAGCGGCGTGCGCAGCGCCCAGCGCGTCGAGGATCTGGAGGCAAATCTGGCGGACCGTCTCGAAGGGCAGCGGCTGACGGCGCATGAGCTGGTGAAGCGGCTCGCCGTTCAGGAGCTCCATCGCGAAGTACGGATCGCCCTCGGCGGTGACGCCTCCGTCCAGGACCGCGACGATCCCCGGGTGACCGATCGCAGCGGGGGCGCGCGCTTCGACCAGGAATCGTGAGGCCAGGTCGGAGCGCATGCGCAGGTGCGGGTGCAACATCTTCAGCGCGACCGCGGCGCCCGTGAAGCGGTGGCGCGCGCGCATCACGACGCCCATCCCGCCCTCGCCGATCAGGCCCTCGACCTCGTACCGTCCGTCGATGACGCTGCCGATGCCGAGCACCGCGGCATCGTACGCGAGGCCGGGCAGGTGCGCACGTCCCTGCGCGCAGTCACTCCGCCCTGAGCGCCCATGGCTTGCCCGCCACCGGTCGCCGCTCGTTCGCCAGCCACGCGACCACGCGCTTCGCCCACTCTTTGCGGGCGTTGATCGTGGGGTGGATCTTGTCGCCCAGGCGCGGCATCCCCGGGTAGACGATCTCGGTGTCCATGTAGCGGCAGGGCGCGACGTTGTCGCGGATCACGTGATACAGCCCGCGCTCTTCGGTCCAGATCGGCGGCGCGATCCACACGCACGGGCGATCGCCGATCAGCTTGACGATCTTCTTCACCAGCGGTGCGCGCTGGGTCGGGTCCGGCATCTTCACCTCGTTGGTACCGAGGGTGATCAGCACCAGATCGGGCTTCATCTGCGACAGGTGCAGGGGCAGCTCTTGCCCGCCGGCCCAGCCGGGGATGTAGCTCGCGGTCTTGAAGCGCAAGATCCCCTTGACCTTGTGTTGCTTCAGCTCGTCGTTGAGCGCGACCCCGAGGGCGCCGGCCATCGAGTCGCCGATGTGCAGGACCACGGTGCCCTCGGGCAGCGGCTCGGGCGCGGTGGGTGCGGCCGGCGTGGGCGCGGACGCCGGGGCGGGTTCGGCGCTCGGGAGGGTCGGCGCGGGCTCGGCGCTCGCGACAGTCGGCGCGCCGGTGCTGGGCGGCGCGGGCGCGGACGCGGACGCCGGTACAGGCTGAGCCGTGGGCGTGGGTGGCGGGCTCGCGCAGGCGACGAGCCACAGGCCGAGCATCATGGGCAGCAGGTCGAGTTCCATCCGACTCCGACATCGCGATTGGAGCAGCCGGCGGCGGCGCTCACTTGGTTCCGAGCGTGGTGCGTCCCCCCGCTGTAGCGATACGCGCTGGGGCGTCCGGGTTTGTTCTGCTGGCAGTCGGCGTCGTGTTCGGGGGTGCGCACGCGCGACACCGGCGTGGCGGCCACGGCCTGAGCGGGCCCTTTCACGTCCAGGGCCAGCACGCAGCCGTGCCCTGGCTGCCGCTCGCGGCCCGCGGGGCACTCGGGCTCGCCGGCGCGGGCGCACCGCACGCCGTTCCACTGGGTGCGGGCCGGGCACGCCATCGCTTCCACGCCGTGCAAGCAGCGCTTGCCGTCCGCGCTGCGGCCGTAGGGACAGGTGGCCTCGGTCGGCGTCACGGCGCAGCGAAAGCCCAGGTGCGAGCCCGAGAGCTTCGGGGGCCAGCGGTTGCGGAGCTTGGGGCTCATCCATTTCACGAAGCGCCGGCTCCAGCTGCCGCCGCGGTAGATCTTGTTGGTGCCGCCGGTGGGCGGCCAGGGATAGTCCCCGAACCAGTCGTCGGTCCACTCCCACACGTTGCCGATCATGTCGAACAGGCCGAAGGCGCCGGCGGGGAACGACTTGACCTTGCACGAGCCGCCGATGTGCTTCCAGCAGGTTCGCCCCTCGGGGGACTCCGAGCCCCACGAGAAGGCACGATACTCGCTGCCGCCGCGGGCCGCGTACTCCCACTCGAGCTCGCTGGGCAGCCGCGCGCCCTGGGCCTCGCAGTACGCCTTCGCCTGCGGCCAGCTCACGCAGTTCATCGGGTGGTCGCCGCGATCGGAAAAGCGCGTGTTGCAGAAGCGCCCCGCGTCGTGGGCTTTCTCGCACTTGCCGCCCCCCACGCAGGCCGAATGGGCGTCGACCGTGACCTCGGTCCGATCGAGGCAGAAGTCGGCCACGCGGGTCTCGAAGCGCGGCATCTCTTCCGGGGCCGAGCCGGGCGTGTCGCTGCCCACGGCGAACGGGCCGCCCGCGATCTTCGCCATGCCGGTCGGGCACTCTGCTGGTGGCGGCGAGGGTGGAGGAGTGGGCGGGGGCAGCGCCGCCGACGAGCTCGCGACCACGCTGGGCGCGGGGGTCGGCGCGGTGCTGGCAGTCGGGGCTGGCGCCGGGGCCTTGTCCGCGCACGCGGCGGCCAGCAGCAGCCCGAGGGTCCAGGGTCGTCCACGCATCTCGCGAAATTCCCGGCTGCGCCGTGATTTCCCGTATATCACCGGCGTGCCCGCGAATAGCGTCAAGCTCGAGCGCCTGGTGCGACGGTTTTCCGGGGCGGAACGCCCTGCGGTCGACGACGTGACCCTCGAGGTCGGCCAGGGCGAGGTCGTGAGCCTGGTGGGCCCGAGCGGCTGCGGGAAGAGCACCACGCTGCGGATGGTGGCGGGGCTGGACTTCCCCGACAGCGGCCAGGTGCTGATCGGCGATCGGGACATGACCCGCGTGCCGCCCCAGGCGCGGGACGTGGCCATGGTCTTCCAGGGCTTCGCCCTGTACCCGCACATGCGGGTGCGCGAGATCATGGCCTTCCCCCTCAAGATGAGGGGGGTCGGCGCGGGCGAGCGCGAGGCCAAGGTGAGCAAGACCGCCGAGCTCCTCGGGATCACGCGGTTGCTCGATCGGCGGCCCGCCGAGCTCTCGGGCGGCGAGCAGCAGCGTGTGGCCATGGGGCGCGCCATCGTGCGCGAGCCGGCGGTGTTCCTGTTCGACGAGCCGCTCTCGAACCTGGACGCCGCGCTGCGCGCCGAGCTGCGGGTCGAGCTCGGCAAGCTCTTGCGACGGCTCGAAGCGACCGCGCTGTACGTCACCCACGATCAGGCCGAGGCCATGACGCTCTCCAGCCGCATCGCGGTGATCCGCGCCGGCCGCATCGAGCAGATCGACACTCCGCGGCGGATCTACGAGGCGCCTGCCACGACCTTCGTGGCAGGCTTCTTCGGCTCGCCGCCGATGAACCTGATCGACGCCGATCAGGCCCGCGCCGCCGGCTTCGCGCTCGACCCGCCGAAGGCCCCCGAGCAGCTGGTGCTGGGGATTCGGCCCGAGCACCTGCAGGTAGGCGACGCAGTGACGGGGCAGGTCAGCGCCCAGGCTCGCGTGCTCGGCAGCGAGCCCCACGGCAGCGACACGCACCTCGAGCTGGGCTTCGACGGGTTCAGCGTTCGGGCCAAGGTCCCCGGCTTCGAGGTGCCCGCGATCGACGCCCCGCTGCGGGTCGGGTTTTCGACCGAGCACGCGCGCTGGTTCGATCGGGACTCGGGGAAGGCGCTGTGAGCTTCTCGCGGCGAGCGTTCCTGGCGCTGGCGGCGACCGGTTGCGCGCCTTGCGTGGCCCCGCCCGGGCGCAAGACCGCGCCGCTCTGGTTCACCTACGGCGGCAAGAACCGGCAGGTGCTCGAGGGTCTGGTCAAGACCTTCAACCAGTCCCAGAGCGAGCACTGGATCACGCCGATCTACCAGGGCGACTACTTCGAGGGCCTGGCCAAGCTGCGCACTGCCATCGCGGCCCGGCGGGCGCCGGCGCTGTCCCACGTGGTCGGCGAGGTCGTGCCCTATCTGGCCGAGGCGAACGTGCTCGAGCCGCTCGACGGCTACCCGGGCGCTCGCGAGCTCGACATCGTTCCTGCCCTCGGTCAGGCCGGCTCGTGGATCGGCGGCGCCGATCGGCGCCTGGTGGCCTTGCCCTTCAATCGCTCGACGCCCATCGCCTACCTGAACGGCAAGCTCTTCGCGGAGAAGAACCTCTCCGCGCCCAAGACCTGGGACGAGCTGCGCGCCGTGGCGCGGGCCTTCACCGGGCCCGGGCGCTACGGCTTCGGGTGTCCCATCGACTGGTGGTTCTGGGCGGCGCTGGTGGGGCAAGCCGGCGGCGACGTGGTCGAGCCCGACGGTCGCGTGAGCTTGGGCGGCCAGGCCGGTGAGCGCGCGCTCGACTTCTGGAAGACCCTGGTCCTCGAGGACAAGAGCATGAAGCCGCCCCCGGGCCGCGACTACAACGCCTGGGAGCAGACCAACCAGGATTTTCTGGGCTCGCGGGTGGCGATGATCTGGACCAGCACCGCGTTCCTGAAATACCTGGAAGAGAACGCGCCCTTTCCCGTGGTCGCGGCGCCCCTGCCCGCCGATCGCCGCCGCGCGGTGCCGACCGGCGGCACCCACTGGATCATGCTGCGGGCCGCGCCCGCCGAGCAGAAGCCGACGGCCTGGGCCTTTCTTCGGTTCATGCACGAGACCGAGCACGCCATCACCTGGGCGACTCGCACCGGGTACATGCCGGTCACGCGCGCGGCCATCGCAAAGCTCGAGGCCGACGGCTACTACCAGCAGCACCCGAACGATCGCGTGGCCCTCGATCAGCTCGGCGTGGCGCGCCCCTGGCCCTGGTCGCCGGATCTGTTCCGCGTGCAGCGCGAGATCGTGCAGCCCCGGCTCGAGGGCGCGGTGCTGGGCGGAAGAGACACGCGTGCGAGCCTGGACGAGGCCCGGGCGCTGGCCACGAGGTGGCGCTGATGCGGCCCAGCCGTCGCCTCGACCCGCTGTGGATGCTCGGGCCCACGCTGGTGCTCTTGGTGGTGTTCTTCTTCGTGCCGCTCTTGCAGGCCGCCAAGAGCAGCCTCTACGAGTGGGATCTGCTCACGGAGCCACGCTACGTGGGCCTCGACAACTATCGCGCGCTGATCGACTCGGGCGAGCTCGGCCACGCGCTGAGCACCACGCTGATCATGAGCGCGGTGGTGGTGGTGGGCTCGATGACGCTGGGCCTCGCGCTGGCCCTGGCGCTGAACCGACCCACGCGCTTCGCGGCCTTCGTCCGCAGCGCCATCTTCAGCGCATATGTGGTGTCCTGGGTGAGCGTCGCGCTGCTCTGGCTCTGGGTGCTGGACGCCGACGCCGGCGCCTTCACCGCGCTCTGTCGCGCGCTGCACATCCCCACCACCAACTGGCTGGGCAACCCCAAGAGCGCGCTCTACGCGCTGTCGGGCGTCACCATCTGGAAGATCGCGGGTTACTCGATGGTGCTGTTCCTGGCGGGGCTGCAAGACATTCCGCGCTCGCTCTACGAGGCCGCGTCGCTGGACGGCGCCGGCGCCTGGCAGCGCTTCGTCAACGTCACCTGGCCGCTGCTCCGGCCGACGGCCGCGTTCGTGGGCACCACCAGCCTGATCATCAGCTTTCAGGTGTTCGACGTGGTGAGGGTGATGACCCAGGGCGGCCCGGTGCGATCGACCAGCGTGTTCGTCTACGCCATCTACGAGCAGGTGTTCTTGAACCTGCGGGTGGGTCGCGCCAGCGCGCTGGTGGTGGTGTTCTTCGTGCTCTTGCTCGGCCTGACGGCGCTGCAACTCTGGGCGTGGCGCAAGAAGGGGGCGGCATGAGCAGCCGAGAGACCCGCACGCTGCGTCACCCGGTGAGCGACGGCGTGGTGAACGTGCTGCTCTGCCTGGTGGCGGCGGTCTGGCTCTTGCCCTACCTGTGGATGCTCTCGACCAGCTTCAAGACCTTGCCCGAGATCGTGCGGGCGCCCACCGCGCCCCTGCCCTCGGGCCTCGAGCTCGGGGCCTATCGCGCGGTGCTCGAGTCGATGCCGCTGGCGCGCTATTTCTGGAACACCACGGTGATGGCCCTGGGCATCGCGCTCTTGCAGATCGCCGTGGCGCTGCCCGCCGGCTACGCCCTCTCCAAGCTGAAGTTCGCCGGGCGCGGCGCAGCCTTCGCGCTGGTGGTCGCCACGCTCTTGATCCCTGCGCAGGTGCGCTTCGTGCCGGTCTTTGCGCTCTTGGCGGAGGTCGGCTGGGTCAACACCATGACCGCGCTGATCTTGCCCTTCGGGGTCAGCGCCTTCGGCACGTTCCTGATCCGGCAGGCCCTGATGAGCGTACCCGACTCGCTGATCGAGGCCGCCCGCATGGACGGCGCGAGCGAGCTCCGGATCATCTATGGCCTGCTCGGGCCGATGCTCAAGCCCACCCTGGTGTCGTTCTTCTTGTTCAGCTTCGTCTATCACTGGAACGACTATTTCTGGCCGCTGGTCATGACCACAGACGACGCGGTGCGCACCCTGCCCCTGGGCATCGCCCTTCTGCGCGAGCAGGGCACCGGCGTGCGCTGGCACATCGTGATGGCCGGCAACGTGCTCTTGAGCGCGCCGGCGCTCGCGGTTTTCGCCGTGGCCCAGAAGCACCTCTTGCGCGCGGTTGCGAACAAGGCGTGACCTCGGCATGGTCGAGGGATGCCGCGTGCGCTCCCCGTCGGAATCGTCCTTCTTGCCCTGATCGCCTGCAAGCACGGGGGGAACGCATCCCCCGCACCCAGCGCGTCCCAGCTCGCGCCGGCGCCGGCGCCCGCGCCCTCTGCCAGCGTCGCCCCTGCCCCCGTGCCCGCGCCGCCTCCGGCCGCCACCGTTGCGTGCAAGGGCGTCACCAAGCAGAAGCTGACCGCGCTCACCGCCCAGGCCGGCGAGTTCGGTGGGCTGGCGGTGCGGGGGGACCATGTGTACCTGCTGGCCTTCGATCAGCCCGCCGCCCGAGCGACCTTGAAGCGCGTCGGGCGCGACGGCGAGGGCGCCAAGGTGATCGGCCACTCGAAGAGCCCGGGTCGCATCTCGGGGCTGGTCGTCGATGCCGACGCGGCCTACTTCGTCCACGGCAAAGCGCTGGTGAAGCTCCCGATCGCGGGCGGCGAGGCCAGCACGCTCCGCGAGAACGTGATCCGCCCGATCGCGCTCGCCGAGGGTTCGCTCTGGTACGTCGAGTGCAACTCGGGCGAGAAAAAGGACCAACTCATGAGCTTGCCCCGCACGGGGGGCGAGCCCGCCGCGCAGGCGAGCTGGCCGCGCACCACGCCCGGCAAGGCGTGCCAGTACGGGGACGTGGTGGTGACGACTGACGACTTCTTCGTCGACGACTGGACGTCGCGCAAGGTGCTGGCCATTTCCCGGAAAGACCGGAGCGTGCGCGAGTTGGCCGGCAAGATGCCGTTTCCGGGTCGTATCGCGGTCGAGGCGAGCGACGTGGTGTTCCAGGCAAGCGGAGGCCTCTACCGCGTGCCGAAGGCGGGCGGCGAGGCCAAGAAGATCAGCGAGCTCGGCTCGACCCCGTTCCACTTCTTCGCCTGGGACGAGAGCCAGTTCTTCGTGTTCAACGGAGAGGCCTACGGGATGCGCCACATCCTCTCGCAGCTGCCCAAGAGCGGCGGGCGCGGCAAAGAGATCGAGTGGTTCCAGGTTCAAGACGTGGTGGTGGGAAGCGGCGTCTCGGACATCGCCGTGGACGACAGCTGCATCTACCTGGCCAAGGGCGGCAGCGCCTACGTCGAGGTCTTGGCCAAGCCCAAGCCCGCGGCGCCGTGACGGGCCTTGCGGGGCGGTCCGGCCGGCCCCAGGCATCGTGCACATGCCCGCGCCGCATCCCCCCGACGAGGCCGCCCGTCTGCGAGCACTCCACGCGCAGCGCATCCTCGACACCGCCGCCGAGCGCGTCTTCGACGACTTCACGCGCCTGGCGGCGACCATCTGCGAGACCCCCATCAGCCTGGTGAGCCTGGTCGACAACCACCGGCAGTGGTTCAAGTCCCGGGTCGGGCTCGGCGCCGCACAGACGCCGCGCGACGTGGCCTTCTGCGCCTACGCCATCCTCACGCCCGAGACCCTGGTGGTGGAGGACGCGCTGACGGACGAGCGATTCGCGGACAACCCGCTGGTCACCTCGGCTCCAAACATCCGGTTTTACGCCGGCGCGCCGCTGATCACCGCCGAGGGGCACGCGCTGGGCACGCTGTGCGTGATCGACACCCAGCCGCGCCGGCTGTCCGCCATGCAGCGCGAGGCCCTCGAGATCTTGCGTGGCGCGGTGATCGCGCAGATCGAGCTCCGGCGCGCGCGCGAAGATCTGAACGCCGCCGCCTCGCTCTTGCGGATGTGCGCCTGGTGCCGCAGCGTGCGCGGCGACGACGAACAGTGGCGACCGCTGCACGAGCTGGTCGCCCAGGCCATCCCCACCAGCCACGGCATCTGCCCAAGCTGCGCCGAGAGCACTGGCCTGTCCCGCTCACGCGCGGTGCCGTAGCGGGCGCAACACGGACACGAACATCGCCGCGCCGGTGGCGCACAGGCCGAGCCCGGTCACCCGGGCGATCACGTCAACTCCGGTGGCGATGGCCGCCAGCCCGAGCAGCAGCGTGAGCAGGTGTAGCCAGAAGCCGATGCGCGGCAGCCGGTCGGGCAAGAGCTGCTTCATCGACGGCACCGGCGCGGTGCCGACACGCTTCGAGAAGCGGTGGAACCAGACCAGGAAAGGGACGATCTTCCCGAGCATGCCGTGGACGATCATCGCGCCCCAACCCCAGAGCGCGAGCCACGCGAACGCCACGGGCAGACGCAGGTCGTCGCTGAGCACGACCAGCACCGAGCCCGGCACGAGGCCGAGCGCGCTCACGAGGCCCGCTTTCCAGAACGCGAGGCTCACGTCCGGGCGCTTGCGGCGCCGGCGGCGGATCATCCACAGGGTCGCGAGCGGATGCACCAACCACGCGGCGAGCGCGGCGGGCAGCGCGCCCAGGGCGACCTGATCCGGGCTGACCCGCGCGATCGGCGCGGCCACCATCGCCGCGAGGCCGAGCCCGAAGCCGCTGACCAGGGTCGTGGTGACCGCTCGCGGAAAGGTCGGCGCCAGGTAGAACATCGGGACGACCTGGAAGCTGACGCCGGCGATCAGTCCGCCGATCCAGATCACGAGACCGGTGGTCAGGTGCACGAGCTGCAGGCTGGCGTAGCGCGGGCTCGGCACCCCGGAGCCCCGCGCGTGACCCAGCCACACGCCCAGTGCCACGACCAACGCCAGGCCCAGGACGGCGATGCGCATGCCGGCCACGGTGGGCCCGCGCACCGGCGCGCGGGAGAGCGCCAGCGCTACCGGTCCGAGGAAGAGCATGAACACCAGCGAGAGCAGCCCGGCGCCGCCGACGACGGCGACACGCGTCTCGCTCGCGAAGCCCCACGCCAGGGCGGCGACGGCGAGCACCAGGCCGGCATGCACCGCGTGGGCGGCTCGCACCAGCGGCACCGGCGCTCCGGCAACGACCGGGATCATCTGATAGAGCGCGCCGATCATCACCGAGGCCATCAGGCCCACGGTGCCGAGGTGCGCGAGCGCCACCGTCGTGCCGGCGAACCGGGTGAGCAGCAGCGACGAGCCCTGCGCCGCGAGCAGCGCACCGGCGACGATCACCGCGACCGGCGCGGTGAGGAAGAAGCTGGCCGGGATCGCCAGCGGCGGCCCTTGCTCGGGCCGAAGCCCGGCCATGCTCATCCCCGCGCTCATCGTGGTCTGTACACCCGGAGCAGGGCCGTGCCGTCCGGCTCGTCGAACACCTGGGGCGCGAGCCCGCGGTCGACCAGGCGTGGCAAGAGCAGGCGCGGATGACGCGGGACGCGCGCGAGGTAGACCCCGCCGGCGAGCAGCGCGATCGCGGCCGAGAGCGCGCGTTCGAGGGGTTCGGGCGGCTCGAGATCACGCAGGTCTTCGGGTTCGGGGCTGCCCCCGACGATCACCTCGAGGGCGAACTCCCGAGGCCCGCGCTGGTGCTCTTGGACGGCGTGACCGCGCCCGGCGAGCAGCGCGATCAGCGGCGCCGGCCGGAACGGGGCGGTGATCTTCACCACGCCGGAAGGGCCGACCGCGGCCACGGCTTCCAAGATCTGGTCGAGCGGATCGACGCCGCGAGCCAGGAGCGGCCGCACGTCGAGCGCGCGCAGCCCGTCGGCACGCGCAAGCTCGTCCACAGCGGCCTTCGGTGCTCCGGGACTCGCGCGCACGCCTCGCAACCAGATGGCGATCAGCTTCCGACCCTGGCTCTCCAGCGGCTCGGCGCGGGCCTCGAGCCGACGGACCAGAGTGGCGCTCTGCAGGGCACCGACGAACAGCGTGGCCGCGTCGCGAGCGTCGATCGCCGAGTCGACTTCGCCAGCGCGCTGGCCCTCGCGGATCAGCTCCGCCACCAGCCCGCTCTGCATCGAGTAGAGCCGGCGGAGCGCGTCGAAGATCGGGCCGCTGCCACCCGCGACGTTGGCGAAGAGGAGCCGCGGAAGGCCCGGGTTCGCTCCGAGATGGCCGAGCAGCGCAGCGCCGAGGGCCTGCAGCTTGTCGAGCAGAGCGCCCTGGCTCTGCACCACCGCCTCGACCAGCTGGCCCAGCCGCGCGGTGCTGTCCTCGATGACCGCCAAGAAGAGCGCGTCGCGGGAGGCGAAGTGCCGGAACAGCGCCGGCTGCGAGATGCCGAGGCCCTTGGCGATCTGGCGGGTGCTCAGCTGGTCGAGGGGCGAGTCGGCCAGGAGGGCGAGCGTGGTCTCGACGATCTGCTGCCGTCGGACGTCGGTTTTCGCTCGCCGGAACCCCAACACCATGTTATCGGCCGATAACATAAAGCCTCGCGGAGACCAATCATGAGCGCAGACAGCCCCGGAGCTCTCTTCACCCCCGACCACCGCCACTGTGACGAGCTGTGGGCTCAGATCGAGGAGGTCGCGGACGATTCGAAGGCCGCCGCCGAGCGCTACGCCGCCTTCGATCGCGCCATGCGCCGGCACTTCGCGATGGAAGAAGAGGTCCTGTTCCCTGCCCTCGAGGACGCGACGGGTATGCACGGCGGCGGTCCGACCCACGTGATGCGGATGGAGCACGCTCAGATGAAGCGCATGCTCGACGAGATGACCGCGGCGGTGGAGCGCGGCGACGTCTCGGGCGCGCTCGATCAGGGTGACACGCTCTTGATGCTGATCCAGCAGCACAACGTGAAGGAAGAGGGCATCCTCTATCCGATGTGCGACAACGTGCTGGCGCCCGCGTGGGCCGAGCTCAGCGAGAAGTTGAGCAAGTACTGAGCTACAGCACCCGCTCGCTGGTCACCCGCGCCGAGATCACGCGGCTCGGCGTCGCGCCGATGTCCGCCACGTCGAACTCGGCGCCGGCACCCGAGCCCCGCACGGGGTGCTTCGGGTCGGCGCCGCTCGGGAGCTGCACCTTGGCCCGGACGCGGACCGCGACGCTCAGCCCGTTCGCGCCAGGTGGGACGCGCAGGCGCTTGCCGGCGAGCGAACGCTCGAGGGCTCGCGTGACCCCGGCCCAGCCGCCGCGGTCCTCGGTCAGCGAGACGCTGGTCACCCGCCCGTCGCGATCGGCGATCACCAGGAACGTCGCCTCGCCTTCCCGCGGGCCCGCGCCGATGGCGGCGCCGCGGGCGAGCGTGGCGACCACACCGCCTCGCCCGAGCCCGCGCTCTTGGTCCCGCGCCTCGAGAGCTTGGCCGAGCCCACCGGCAGCCTGCGCGCCGGTGGACCACGCCGCCCGCTTCCGCCGATCCGGAAGCCCGGGTGCGAGCCAGATCTTGCCGAGCCCGAGGTCGACGGGGCGCTCGGCCTCGGGCGGCGCGAGCGCTTCGTCAACCGGCGGCTCGGCCGAGCCCGCCGGCAACGCGACCTCACCCGCTGGCGCCGTGAGCTGGCGCGGGCCCGGGGAGACAGCCCGCGCCTCCCGGCCCGCGGTGATCGCGCTGCCGTCGCTGCCACCGGATTCCTCGGCGCGCACCGGCTCGGGAGCCTGCGGTAGCTCGACCACGCTCACTTCGTAGCTCACCGGCGGCGCCACGGGCGCGGGCACCGGCCCGGCGGCCCAACGGCTCGCGACGGCGGCGCTGGCGTGGAGCACCAGCGCGACGAGCAGCGATCGACCGAGAGCCATGGAAACGCCTTGGGTGCCGCGGGGCCTCAGTTCATTGAAGGCCGCAGCGCTGCGCCATCTGTTCCACGCCGGCGCGGGCCGCAGGTTCCACCCCGGGCAGCGCCCGGAAGCGGGAGAGGGCCTCGCCGCCCCGTGGGCGATCGTCGAGCGCGCAGCCGACGATCACCCGCAGGCGCAGCGCCTCGCGCTCGACCCGCGGCAGCCGGAGCTTCTTCTCGAGGGCGCGATCGAGGCGGCGGGCCGCCTCCGGGTAGCGCCCCGAGTTGTAGAAATTGCGGCCCAGCAGGTACTCGGGCAGGCCGTCGTCGGGAGCGGCCGCGGACCACTCGCCGAGCAGCGCTGCGGCCTCGCCGAAGTCCCGCCCGAGGCGCACGTCCCCGACCAAGAGCGTGGCGATGGCCGCGCGCTCGCGATCACTCGCGGGGCTGGCCTTCACGTCCAGGGTGCGCAAGCGATCTTCGTCGGCGACGCCGGCGGCGATGCGCCGGTAGCGCTCGACCGCGCGGGCGAGCTGTCCGGTGGCGAGGTCGAGATCTGCCAGCGACTCTTCCGCCGAGAGGCGCAAGACGGCGTGCAGCTTCGGATCGCCCGCCAACTCTTCGAAGCGCCGCCGAGCATCGGCGTCATCGCTGGCCTTGATCGAGCAGCTGCCGAGGCCCGCGCGGGCGCCGAAGTGAGCGCGATCGAGCGCCAACACCCGATCGAACCGCTCGCGGGCGCCGGCGACGTCGCCCTGACCGAGCCGACCGTGGGCTTCACCCAGGATGCGGTCGACCACGTGGGGGCACTTGCGCCCGAAGATCGCTGGCCGATCGAAGCGTGCTCGGGCCGCTTCGAGGGCCTGAGCCGACAGCGCTTCTTTGGCCAGCGACGCGCGCCACTCACCCTCGAGCGCGGCCAGATCTTTGCCGCCGGTCAGCGCCGGAAGCGGCGTGCCGGCATACCAGCCGCGCACCGCGGCCGCGCCGTGAGCCGCGCGCAGCCACTCGACGAACGCGCCCGCCACGGTGTACGCCTTGCTGCTGTTTTCGCCGAGGAAGCTCAGGCGAAACACCGAGCCGAGAGGCGGCAAGAGCCCGAGGTCGAGCATCGCGCGGGACCAACCTGCCAGGGTGAGCTGGGGGTCGTCGGACGGGGTCGCGGCGGTGGCCACCCCCTCGATCCGACCCGGATCGGGGATCCACCCGCCCAGCGGTCCGCTCACGCGGAACGGGCCTGCCCCGAAGCTGCCCGCGATCACGTGGGCCAGCTCGTGCCCGAGCACCGGGTGCGGGTAGCGCGCGAACTGCACGTACACCTCCCGCCGCCACGGCTTGGCGATGTACGTGCTGGCGGCGCCCATCAGCCGACCCTTCTGGGCCTCGGACTCGAAGACCAGCACGGTGATGCGCTCGGGACCGCGGGCCTCGAACCACGCCTCGAGGGCTCGCACGTGTCCGTCGCACTCGCGACCGAGCAGGCGCGCCTCGTGCTCGGGAATGCTGGGCGCGTAGACGATCTCGCAGCGCTCGCTCGCGTGACTGCGTTCGAGCTCGTCGCGGATGCTCGCGCTCGTGCTGAAGTGGCCGAGCCGCGGGCCCGAGAGCGTCAGGAAGAGGGAGCCGGCGGCCGCCAGGCCTCCCGCCAAGGCCACGCCCGGGCGCCGGCGCGAGGCCAGAGAGAAGCCACCCTCGCCTCGGTCGAGGTGAAACGCGAGCACACCCGCCGCCAGCAGCGAAAGCAGCGAGCCGAGCCGATAGCTCTCGAGCCGGTCGACCGGCTCGATCACGGTGTCGTACAGCGGCCCGGCGAAGAAGCCGAAGAACGGATCGAACGCGAACACCATCGGGCTCGACCAGAAGCGCCACAGGCTGAACAAGATCGTGGCGACCGGCGCCGCGAGCGAAAGGAGCACCGCCGCGGTCCGCCGGCGGCGTCGACCCGCCGCCACGAGCCCCGCTGCTGCACCCCAGGCGCCGCCCACCGCCGCGCCGACACCCGGCCCAAGGGCGAAGATCGCCACCCCGTCCCAGAGGTCACAGAAGCCGACGCGCAGCCCGTGGAGCAGGGCCGCGACGAGGCCGAGCACCGCCAGCACGAAGCCCGTCGCCACGCCACGACCGAAGGCGTCGAACGCCGTCGCCCGGGTGCTCGACACCGCGAGGGCCACCGAGATCGCCGCGGTGCTTGGCAAGATCAGGCCGGCGGCCAGCGCGGCCTCGTAGCCCGGCCCGCCGAAGAGCGGCAGAAACCCGGTCGCGAAGCAGGCCGCCGCCCCGACGGCCAGTCCGACGATCAGCGGGCGACTCGGGAAGAGCGGACCTTGCTCCGTCGTCAGGGCCGCGCCTCACCGCTGCCCTGCGGTGGCAAGGAGCGGTCGGACAGCGGACCGCGTTCCTCTGGGGTCGCGAGCACCAGCGGTAGCACCTCGTCCACGTGGCGCACCAGGTGGATTTCCAGGTCGTGCTTGACCTCGTCGGGGACCTCTTCGAGCTCGCGCTCGTTCTGCGCCGGCAAGACCAGCGCGCGCAGGCCGGCGCGGTGCGCCGCGAGGACCATGGCCTTGACCCCCGTGATCGGCAAGATGCGGCCGCGCAAGGTCAGCTCGCCGGCGACCGCGATGTAGGGCTTGACCGGCGCATCGAGCAAGAGCGACGCCACCGCCACGAAGATCGGCACGCCAGCGCTGGCGGCGTCGCGAGACGAGCCGCCCCGGGGCAGGTGCACGTGCAGGTCGCTGCCCTTGAGGAACTCGGGCGAGATGTGCAGCGCCTCGGCCCGGGACCGCACGAACGACAGCGCGGTGGCCGCCGACTCTTTCATGATGTTGCGCAGGCCACCGGTGACGGTGATCTCGCCCTTGCCGGGCATGCGCGTGACCTCGACCAGCAAGAGCTCGCCCCCGCTCGGCGTGACCGAGAGGCCCGTGGCGGCGCCGGGACGCAAGCGACGCTCGGCCACCTCGAGATCGAACTTGTGAATGCCCAGCACCTGCTCGACCCAGGGCGCGTCGGCGACCGCGTTCTCGACCGTCTGGCCCTCGGCCAGGCGGACCGCCGCGTCGCGGCACACGCCGGCGATCTCGCGCTCGAGCCCACGAACGCCGGCCTCGCGCGTGTAAAAATCGATGATCGCCTCGATGCCCTCGCGCGAGAAGGACAGCACCTCGGGCTTGAGCGCGTGCTCTTTGAGCTGCTTCGGAACCAAGAACTGCTCGGCGATGGCGCGCTTCTCGGTGCGGGTGTAGCCCGGCACCTCGATCACCTCCATGCGGTCGCGCAGCGCGGCCGGGATGTTGTCGAAGTAGTTGGCGGTGGCCAGGAACATGATCTCGGACAGATCGAAGGGCACGTCGATGTAGTGATCGACGAAGGTGTCGTTCTGCTCGGGGTCGAGCACCTCGAGCAGCGCGGCGGCGGGGTCGCCGCGCATGTCCACGCCCATCTTGTCGACCTCGTCGAGGACCAGCACCGGGTTGCGCGTGCCGACCTTCTTCAGCGCCTGGATGATCCGGCCGGGCAGCGCCCCGACGTAGGTGCGACGGTGCCCGCGGATCTCGGCCTCGTCGCGCACGCCGCCGAGGGCGATGCGCCCGTAGCGCCGCCCCATGGCCCGGGCGATGGAACGACCGAGGCTGGTCTTGCCCACACCGGGGGGCCCGACGAACAGCAAGATCGGGCCCTTCTTGTCCCGCCGCAGCTGGCGGATCGCCGAAAACTCGACGACCCGCCGCTTCACGCGGTCGAGACCGAAGTGGTCCTCGTCCAGGCAACGGCGCACCTCGCGCACGTCGAAGCGATCGCTGGTGGTCCGGTTCCAGGGCAAGTCTGCCAGCCACTCGACGTAGGTCTTGGTGACCTGAAACTCGGCGCCCTGGGGCTGCATGCCCGCGAGCCGCGAGAGCTGCTTGCGCGCGGCCTTGTCCGCCTCGGCGGGCAGCTCGGCCCGGGCGACCCGCTCGCGCAGCTCGTCGAGCTCGTCGTCGTCCCCGGCCTCGCCCAGCTCTTCGCGGATCGAGCGCATCTGCTGGCGCAGCACCAGATCGCGCTGCGAGCGGCTGAGCTCTTCCTGGACCAGGGTGGTGATCTCGCCCTTGACGCGCAGCACGTCGAGCTGGCGCTCGACCACGCCGAGCACGATCTGGATGCGCTCGCGCACGTCGACGGCCTCGAGCACCCGCTGGCGGAACGCGATCTCTGCCTGCTCTTCCGGCAGATTCGAGGCGATCAGGTCGGCGAGCGCGCCGGGCTCGCGCACGTTGTCCAAGATCCCGGCGGTCTCTTTCGGGAGGTTGGGCAGGAGACCCAGCATCTTGCGCGTGGCTTCGCGCAGGCGCTGGCCCAGATCTCCCACCGCTTCGTGGTCCGCCCCGACGTCGGGCAGTCGGGCGATCTCGGCGCGCATGTAGGGCTCGAGCCCCAAGGCCCGCTCGACCCGGAAGCGACCGATGCCGTTCAAGACCACGCTGTAGTTGTTCGGGCCGAGCCGGATCACCTTGACCAGACGTGCCAGCGTACCGACCTCGTACAGGTCGTCGAAGGTCGGCTCGACGGTGTCCGCGTTCTTCTGGGTCAAGACCCCGACCAGCGCGCTCTCTTTGCCGACCAGCTCTTCGACCAGGTGCACGCTGCGCGGACGCCCGACGTTGATCGGGACCACCGACATCGGGAACAGCACCGAGTTGCGCAACGGAACGACCGCGATCTGCTCGGTGCCGAGTGGCTTCGGCGGGGCGGGCGCCATACCCCGACAGTAGTACGCCCGGGCGCAAAGGCCAGCACGCTGACGCTTCGGCCCGCTTGTGGTATCCCGCCGGTGTGAAACCCCACGGCTTGTGCCTGCCGACCCTGGGCGCCGCGCTCACCGTCTTGGCGCTGGGTTGCGCGTCGCAAAAGCCCGCCCAAGGGCCGAAAGACGCGCTCGCCGCCTACGCCAACGCGCTCCGGGCGGGGCGCGTCGAAGCGGCCTACGCGCTCTTGAGCGACGAGGCGAAGAAGCAGCTGCCCTACGAGGCCTTCGCGCGGATGGTGAAAGAGAACCCGGAAGAGGTCCGGGACATCTCTTCGGCGCTGGCCCGACCCTCGGGGCCGCCGCTGGTCACCGCCACCGTGACCGCGCCCGGCGGCGAGTCGCTGCTCTTGGTGTACGAGGCCGGGCAGTGGCGGGTGGACGCCTCGGCCATCGACCTCTACAGCCAAGCCTCGCCCGAGGCCGCGGTTCGGGCCTTCATCCGCGCCTTCGAGAACAAGCGCTGGGATGTGCTGATGCGCTTCGTGCCCGACGGCAAGAAAGAGGGGCTCGACGCCGCCAAGCTGAAGAAGGCCTGGGAGGGCGAGCAGAAGGACGAGCTGACGCGCCTGACGCAGGCCCTGGCGGCGGCGCTGCCCACCGCGAAGTTCGAGCGCATCGGCGAGCGCGCCACCATGTCGTACGGCGCGGGGGGCACGGTCGAGCTCGTGCGCGAGCACGGCGCGTGGAAGGTCGAGGAGTTCCGGTGAGCGAGCGTCGCGCGCGCGTCGAGCGCACCACCCGCGAGACGTCGGTGACGGTCGAGGTCTGCCTCGACGGCACGGGTCAGAGCAGCATCGACACCCCCCTCCCCTTCCTGTCGCACATGCTCGAGCAGATCGCGCGGCACGGTGTGATCGACCTGACGGTGAAGGCCAAGGGCGACGTCGAGGTCGACGGGCACCACACCACCGAGGACGTCGGGTTGGTGCTGGGCCAGGCGGTGCGAGAGGCCCTGGGCCATCGCGCTGGGATCAGCCGCTATGGCTCCGCCACGCTGCCGATGGACGAGGCGCTGGTCACCTGCGCCCTCGACCTGTCGGGCAGGCCGTACTTCGTCTGGCGGGTGCCGTTGCCCAAAGCCAAGATCGGCGAGTTCGACAGCGAGCTGTGCGCGGTGTTCTTCGAGGCCTTCGCCCGCAGCGCCGAGGCCAACCTGCACCTGATGCTGCACTCGGGCGAGAACCTGCACCACATCGCCGAGATCTGCTTCAAGTCCTTCGCGCGCGCGCTGCGCAGCGCGGTGACCCGCGATCCCCGCGCCCCGGGCGTGCCGTCGACCAAGGGCGTCTTGTGATGCAAGTGGCCCTGGTCGACACCGGCCTCGGCAACCTGCGCTCGGTCGAGAAGGCACTGCTCGCCGCCGCCGATCGCCGCGGCCTCTCGGGGGTCGTGGTCGAGCTCACCGCCGACCCTGATCGGCTCCGCCAGGCCGACAAGCTGGTGTTCCCCGGCCAAGGCGCGTTCCGCGACTGCATGCGCGCGCTCGGCACGGGCCTGGGCGCCGCGCTGCTCGAGCGCATCGCCGCCGGGACGCCCTACTTCGGCATCTGCCTGGGCCTGCAGGTGTTGCTCGAGTCGAGCGCCGAGGCCGAGGGCGTGGCGGGGCTCGGGTTGTTCCGCGGCACGGTCGAGCGCCTCACCCCCGACGGCGTGAAGATCCCGCACATGGGCCACAACCAGCTCGAGCTCGCCGGCGCGGGACACCCCTGGCTCCCCGCCGGCGCGTGGCTCTACTACGTGCACTCGTATCACGCGGTGCCCGCCGACCGATCGCTGGTGCTCGCCACCTCGACCCACGGGCCTCACACGATCACCGCCGCCATCGGCCGCGACCACGTGTTCGCGGTGCAGTTCCACCCCGAGAAGAGCCAGGACACGGGCCTCACGATGCTCGGCGCGTTCTTGGCAGAGTGAGCGCGACGTGATCGTCATCCCCGCCATCGATCTGCTCCACGGCAAGGCGGTCCGCCTGCGTCGCGGCGACTACGATCAGGTCACCTACTACGAGCGCGACCCCGCCGAGATCGCCAGCGAGTGGCGCAGGCTGGTGCCGCGCCTGCACGTAGTCGATCTCGAAGGCGCGCGGGCCGGACGCACCGCCCAGCGCGAGCTCGTGGCGCGCATCGTCGCGGCCTTTGGGCCAGGGGTGCAGGTCGGCGGGGGCCTGCGCGATCTGCCGACCATCGAGGCCACGATCGACCTCGGCGTCGAGCGGGTGGTGCTCGGCACGGCCGCCATCAAGGACCCCGGGCTGGTACGCCAGGCCGCTTCTCGGTGGCCCGACCGCGTGATCGTGGCGGTGGACGCCAAAGACGGTTGGGTGGCGACCGAGGGCTGGGAGCAGACCAGCGACCGTCGGGTCGAAGATCTGGTGCGCGAGCTGTCCGGCCTGCCCCTTGGGGGGCTGCTCTACACCGACATCGAGCGCGACGGCACCGAGGTCGGGCCGAACGTCGAGGCGACCGCGCGGCTCGCCGCCCAGAGCGAGATCCCGGTGATCGCCAGCGGCGGAGTGGGCACCCTGGCGCACCTCGCGGCCCTGGCCCGCGCGCCCGGTGGCATCGCGGCGGCGATCGTCGGCCGGGCGCTCCACGAGCAGCGCTTCAGCCTGGCCGAGGCCGTGGCCCACTCCGAACCCGCCGGCGCGTGAACTCGTCCCGGCGCGGGATCTTCGCTACCCTGAGCCGGCATGACCCGCCCCGGCCTCGGCACCGACCCCGGCGCGCTCCCCTCGCTCGAGGCCGAGAGCGCTCGCGCCGGCGGCAGCGAGCCCGCCGGGCTGGCCGGTGAGAGCGTCGGCGATCGCGAGTCCGAGGCGCCGTCGAGCGGGACCTTCGCCGCCGAAGACTTCCTGTTCCATCTGTATCGCGGCAGCGAGCTGCTCGAGGACAACCGGGTCGGCGAAGCCAAAGAAGAGCTCGAGCGTGCGCTGGCGTTCCAGCCCCAAGACATCGAGGGCCAGGGCCTCCTGGGCGTGGTCTACTTCCGCCTCGGGCTCTACCCGCGCGCGATCCAGATCTTCGAAGAGATCGTGCGCGCTCGACCCGCCGCCGAGACGCCGCGCCTGAACCTGGGCCTGTGCTTTCTGAAGACCGGCCAGCTCTTGCGGGCCCGGGACGCGTTCTCCGAGCTCCTCGAGCGAAGCCCGAGTCACAAGCGCGCGGCGGGGTACCTGGGACTTTCGCACCAGCGCCTGGGCGAGTTCGAGCAGGCCGCGTCGGCGTTCGATCGCGCGGGCCAACCGCACCTGGCGCGCCGGATGCGCGAGGCCATCGCCGATCTGCTCGAGCCGGGGCCGCGGCCCGAGATGCAGGCCGTCCGCGCGGTCGCGGCCGAGGCCGCCGCCGAGCTCGACACCGACGCCCACGCCTTCACCCGCGCCGAGCAGACCACCGGCGAGCCGGCTCTGGCCGGACACTGGCACCCCCACGAGATCGGCGGCGACGCGCCGCCGCCGTCGCGCTCGTTCAAACCCCGCGCGTCGGTGCCGCCGCCGGCATCCCCGGCCGGTGACGCCGGCGTGGCGCTCGAGATCGCCGAACGGCCGATGCCGCCGGGCATCAGCTCTCCAAGGCAGTTGGTCGAGCGCCTGCTGATCGCGGCGCCCGCCGACGCCCGCGTCGCGCGAAGCAGCGACGAAGTGGTGTTGATCCGCCTCGACGGCGCCTTCGCCGCACGCCTGGACCGCGTGCGCGCGCTCTTGCCCGAGGCCGGCCCCTTCACCCAGACGACGATCTCGAGGCGCGCCCGCGGGCGCGAGCTCGACGAGCCCCTGGGCGGCATGCGCACCCCGCTGGTGGTCCTCGACGGGGTCGGCGCGCTGGTGCTCTCGGCCGAGCCCAGCCTGCTGATCACGCGCCTGTCGCGCGAGCTGTTCTACGCCCGCGAAGATCGGGTGATCGGCTTCGACCTCTCGCTGCGCCACGAGAGCGGTCGGCTCTCGATCGGCGCGATGGAGCACGTGCCCATGGTCCAGCTCTCGGGCGAAGGCCTGCTCGCGCTGCAGACCAGCAAGGCGCTGTTCGCCGTGCAGGTCAGCGCCGAGCGCCCCGCCCTCTTGCGTGGCGCGACCATCGTCGGCTGGGTCGGCAGGATCTTGCCTCAGCCCGCAGCGCCGGGGGACGCGGCGGCGATGCAAGCCGGGTTGGTCAAGATGAACGGCGACGGCGCGGTGTTCGTCGACGCGCTCTGAGCAGCCGCCGACTCGCGCCGCGCGGCCCGGTGTGGCAGGCTGCGGTCGATGCGGCGTGGAGCGGGGCTATTCGCAATTGCGCTGTTTGTTGCCTGTGGGCAGACGGAGTCGAGCCCGGCGCCCGACGCATCCGCCACCGGTGGCTCGGCGGGCAAGGCCGAAACGTGCGACGACGGGGTCGACAACGACAAGAACGGCGCGACCGACTGCGCCGATCCCGACTGCTTCGACGTCTGTGGCTGCAAGGTCAACGAGGACTGCACCAACGGCGGGGACGACGACTGCGATGGGGCCATCGACTGCGCGGACCCGGGTTGCAGCGCGCACCATTGCTGCTCCGGCGCTGGCTCCAAGCCCGAGCAGTGCAGCAACGGGTCGGACGACGACTGCGATGGGACGATCGACTGTGCGGACTCGGACTGCGCCGCGAACACGTGCTGCAGCAACGCGGCCCCGTCCGTCGAGCAGTGCACGAACGGCCTCGACGATGATTGCGACGGCAAGACGGACTGCTTCGACCCGGACTGCGGCGCCAGCGCGTGCGGGTGCACCGGGCCGGCGGACTGCGCGATCCCCGAAAACCCGTGTCTCGGCCGGACGTGCTCGGGCGGCACCTGCGGAACCGAGCCGCTACCCAAAGGCGCGAAGCCCGTTGCGAGCCTGAGCGGCTGGACATTCTGTTCGAGCCCCGTTTGCATGGCTGGCGGAGTCGTGTCGTCTGGTGGGGGGGACGCCCCGGTACCGGCGAAGACGACGTGCCGGACGCCGATGTGCATGGACGGCGCGCTGCAATACACCGAGAAGAACGGCACAAAGTGCCCGAACGGTCTGACGTGCGCGAAGGCCTGCCCGAGCTGCCCCAGCACTTGCACGGGGTGCGAAGATGCATCGGTTTGCCCTCCCGGTGACGACTGCAAGGTGCCGAAATGCGTGGGACAGGCTTGCGGCTACGCCGCTCTCCCGAAGGGCCACCTGACGTCGGCGAACAAGTCCGGCGACTGCCTGCTCCACGTGTGCGGCTGGGCAGGCGAGTCCCTGGCGGTGGCCGACGACACCGACCTGCCGGACGACGGGAACCCCTGCACCTTCGACTTCTGTACGAGCGGCAAGCCGACGTACACGAACGCACCCACCGGCACGCCGTGCGGGGCCGGTGGGAAGGTCTGCGACGGCAAAGGCGCCTGCGCGCCGTGATGCCGGCGCGGCGACGCGCCCGGATCAGCCCCCGAGCTTCTTCTGCGCCCAGGCAGAGAGCTTGGTCAGCTTGCCGAACTTCTTCTCGAGGTCGGCGATGTTCGCCGAGTAGCCAGTGCTGTCGAACCACTCGAGCATCGTCGCGAAGTCGTCGCTGTTCTTCCGGACCTCGGCGATCGGCACCTGGAAGAACTTCACCGGCTTGCCCGAGGCCCGGCTCAAGATCTCGGCGGCGGCCGGGATGGTGGCCGCGTCGCCGGCGATCTCGAGCTCTGCCCGGTTCAGCTCGGCGGCGTTGATGAACGCCTGCGCGCCGATCCGACCGATGTCCTCGACCGCGATCATCTGCAGCACGGTCTCGGGCCTCATGCCCGCGGCCAGCGTGTCGCCGTTCAGAAACCATGGCGAGACCAGGTTTTCCATGAAGAACACCGGCCGCAAGATCACATGCGAGGCGAAGCCCAGGCTTCGCACCTTCTCTTCCACGCGCCACTTGTTGTCGAAGTGGGGGATCCCGGTCTTCTTGTCGGCCGAGCCCACCGACGTGTAGACGAAGTGCTGAACCCCCTTGTCCTTGGCGACCTGCGCGAGGCGCTTGCCCTGCTCTTCCTCGCGCAGGACCCCGGCCTCCCAGGTGTTCTGCACCGAGAACACGCCCCACGCGCCCTCGACGGCCTTCGCCAGCGCAGCCGCGTCGTCCAGATCACCCGCGACGAGCTTCACCCCCGCCGCCGCCAGCGCCTGGGCCGCCTCTCCGTCGGGCTTGCGCGTCATCCCCCGCAGGTCGAACCCTCGTCCGATCAGCGCGCGGGCAACCGCGCCCCCCTGTTGCCCCGTCGCACCCGTGATCAGAATCGTTCGTTCGTTGGCCATGATGGCCAGTGCTTAGGGCCGGTCAGGTGCCGGTCAACCCCCGGCGACGACGCAGCAAGCCGAGCGCGGCGAGCGCGCCCAGCAGCGCGGTCAGCGCTCCGCGATCGCGGCGGGTGGTCCGACAGCCGCATCCCCCGTCGTCACTGCTCTCGCCCGAGCTCGCCGCCCCGCCACCACCAGTGGCGCCCCCGCTGCCCGTGGCCCCGCCGCTCGGGTTGCCCGCGCTGCCGCTGCTGCCGGCGCTGCCGCCCGCCGTAGCCCCCGCGCTGCCCCCGGCCGGTGAGCCCGCGGTGCCGCCGGTGCCGGAGCCGCCCGTGCCGGTGCCGCCCGTCCCCGTGCCGCCCGTGCCGGTGCCGCCGGTGCCGCCGGTGCTCGTCCCGTACTCGTATGCGCCGATGTCGATGGCGCCCACCGCGGGACGCGCCGGCGCGGCGCCCGCGGCCATCACCGTGTGCAGCGGCGGGTGGAACGCCGGCGCACCGAGCGGGCTGGGGAACGCATAGCCGGCCGGGCTCGCCGGGGTGCCGCCCTTGTCGATCAGCGGGCTCTGCGCGGCTGGGTGCAGATCGAAGGTCGCGGCGTTGACGAAGCCGGGGTCGGCCCCGCTCAGGCTGCCGGTCCACTGGCTGGGCGGGTTGGTCGCGCCGGTCTTGTACCAGTTGTTGCTGCCGCCGATCACGGGGCTGCCGCTCTTCCACTTCGCCTCGACCATGCGCACCAGGTTGGGCGTGCCGCTGCCGGTGGTCCAAAAGACGTTGTTGTGCATCTCGACGCTCTCGAGGCCGTCGAACAAACGAAACACGGCGCTGCCGCCCGGCTGGGTGATCACGGTGTTGTTCACGAAGCGATAGCGCCCCTGCGTCTGCCCAGTGCTATCACCGCCGAAGCGCGCCACGAAGGTGGTCGCGGTCTTGATCAGCACGTTGCCCACCACGTCCGAGTCCTCACGGGCCAAGGTCTCGCTCTGACCGTCGGGCCCGATCAGCTCGAGCTCGTGGTACATCGCCCCCGCGATCCAGTTGTAATAGATCTCGTTGCGCTCGGCCCGGCTCTTCACGTTGTTGCCACCGTTGGCGTCGTGCACCCAGCAGTGCTGCATGCGAAACACGCTCTTCGGGTGGGCCGTCTCGTCGGTGGCCATGTAGATCTGGTGATCGTAGACGCCGCCGCCACACTTGTAGACCTCGACGTACTCGAGCAAGAGCGAGCCCGAATCCGAGTCGGCGCCCAAGAGACCGTGCTTCGGACAGTCGTGGATCACCGAGTCGCGCAGGGTGATGTCGTGGGCGTGGTGATAGAAGCAGCGGAATGACCCTCCGGTCAGCTCCAGCCCCTCGAACACGTAGTGATCGGCCTGGGCCTCGATGGTGTTGGTGGCGCCGCTCACCACCGGCCGCTTTCCGTTCACGCGCAGGCCGCGGATGGTGATCTTGGCGGCGGCGCTGCCGGGTTGATCGAAGACGACGCCGCCGGTGTAGCTGGCGTCGCCGTCGACCTCGACCAAGTCCCCCGGCTTGAGCAGGCCCTTGACCGCGCCGAGTTGCTTGTACTGCTGAGTCGGCCCGACCTTGTAGGTGGTGGCCACCGCCACGCTGGCGAGCGACAGAACCAAGAGCCCGCACCCACTCGCGATCGCGATTCGCATCACTCGCCTCCGTGACCCAGGGTACGGGATGCCCGGCTGCGCGTCAGCAGGCCGGAAAGGGTTGCGGCAAAGCCAGCGCCACGCGCAGGGGCTTCGTGCTCTCCTGCCGCGGCCGGGCGAGAGCCGTGTGGCCCAGGACTTGCTGCTCCGCCAGTCATGCCCTGGTCGGCTCGCTCTCTCGGGTTGATCGTGCCGTGCCTCGCGGGGTGCATGGAAATGAGCCCGTTTCAGGTCGATCTGCCCGCGCACCACCGCGACAAGACCGCCGAGAACCTGGCTCGGCTCGGCCAGCGCCCGCCCCCCGCGCTCCCCTGGCGGTTCGCGGTGGTGACCGACAACCACCAAGCCTACGACGAGCTCGCGAGCGTCGTGGACGAGCTGAACGCGCGGGACGACCTCGAGCTGGTCTTGCACGGCGGCGATCTGAGCGACGTGGGCCTGAAGGCCGAGCTCGTGTGGTCGCTGGACGAGCTCGAGCGCCTGCGCGTGCCCTGGTTCACGGTCGTGGGCAACCACGATGCGCTCTCCAACGGCAAGCAGCTCTACGCGTCGATGTTCGGCCCCGAGGACTACGCCTTCGAGCACGGGTCGGTGCGCTTCGTGTGCTTCAACTCGAACGAGCACGAGTACTCGGGAACGCCGCGCCTGACTTGGCTCGCCGACGCCGTCCGGGGCAGTTCGACACAGTCGACCGTGGCCCTGACCCACGTTCCGCCCGATGCCTTGGCCAAGAGCTACGAGCAGACGCTGGTGGAAAACCGGGTGGCCTTGGCGCTGAGCGGACACTTCGGTGGGTTCGAGCTCCGGCAGAACGGGGGCACGTCGTTCGTGCGGGTCGACGCGGTCATGAGCGAGCGCTGGGCCGAGGTGACCGTCGGTCTCGGCGGTTCGTTGGCGCTGGCGGCGTGCGAACGAAGCGGCTGCGCTCCGCTCGGAGGTGGTCCGTGATCCGGCGCGCCGCCGCCGGCCTGGGGCTCTTGGCGGTGTTGCTCTGGCCAGGGACCGTCGCCGGCGAAAGCTGCCCCGATCGCGCTGATCCCCTGGGCTGGGCAGCGCCGGACTTCGTCAAGGCCCAGAGTGGCGGCTATCTGGGACTTGCCACTCTGGGCGTCGGCTACGCCACCAAGAACGACCTGCTCGCCGGCACGGCGTACTACGGCTGGGTCCCTCGCCAGGTTGCGGGGATCGAGATCCACAGCTTCGCCGTGACACTCACTGCACGCGGGCGACTGTGTCTCGACTCGCGCTGGGAGTGGATCGTGGCCTACGGCGGAGTCGGTTCGGTGTTCACCCGAGGCGAGGGGTTCTTCATCGAGTCGCCGAGCCCCTACCCGGACGACTACTACCAGCCCACCGCGCGCCGGTACCTGGTTCTGGTCGGAAGCGAGGTGTTGCTGAAGCCGACCACGGCCCCCGCGTGGCTCTCGGGTCACGGGCCGTTCTTCGAGGTCGTGTTCCTGGACAAGTACCTCTCGGCGTGGTGGAAGAACGATCGCATCGCGCTGCGCGAAACGTTGTCGCTCGCGCTCGGCTACAAGCTGCGGATGTGAACCGCGGCTTGCGAGTCGGGGCCCCTGTGCTAGCCCTTGGGGGCGACGAATGCCCGCCCTCTCGCCTTTGCGCGCGCTGCCGCTCGTGCTGCTCGTCGGCGCGTGCTCGCAACACACCACACGCCTGGCCGCGGAGGGCACGGGGGACCTCTCGAACCCCGCTGCGCCGCGCCGCGCGCCCGACTCGGCGCTCGTGGCCAGCTGCGGCGACGGAGCCGAAATCGCCCCCCGCCTCGATCGGCGGCCCTACTTGCAGCGGGTGGGCGCCCACGACGCGCGGGTGCTGTTCACGGCCGCCGATGGCGCCCCAATCGAGGTCGAGCTCCGTCGGGCCGACGGCACGCTGGTGGCCGCGCACCCCGCGACGCGCGCCGCGCCCGACGAGCCCTGGTCCGTGGGCTTCGTCGGCCTCGAACCGGGCCAGATCTACTGCTATGCGCTGCCGGGCATCACCTCGCCCGCTGGGTTTCGCACCGCACCCCAGACCGGGGACGTGAGCTTCGTCGCGTTCGGCGACTCGGGCAACGGCAGCTCGAACCAGCGCGCGGTGTACGGCCAGATCCAGACCGTACCCTTCGACTTCGTCCTGCACCTGGGCGACCTGGCCTACGAGACGGGGCGCGCGAGCGAGCTCGAGTCCCGATTCTTCGACGTCTACCGCCCCACCACCCGCAGCTTCGCCGTGTTCCCGGTGATCGGCAACCACGACGACGCCACCGATCACGCCGCGGCATACCTGCGTGCCTTCGATCTGCCGGACAACGGGGTCCCGGCCCAGCGCGAGCGCTTCTACTCGTTCGACTGGGGTGACGTTCACTTCGTCGCGCTGGACACCGAGCGGGTCACTGCCGAGCAGGCGGCGTTCCTCGACCACGATCTCACGAACAGCAAGCAACCTTGGCAGGTGGTGCTCGCGCACCGACCGGCCCACTCGTCGGGCGATCACGGGGGCCTCGCGTCGTTCCGCGAGACCTTCGGCCCGGTCTTGAAGAAGCATCGGGTCCCGCTGGTGCTGAGCGGTCACGAGCACGACTACGAACGAACCGCCGCCATCGACGGAACGATCTTCGTCGTCAGCGGCGGCGGCGGCCGCGACACCCGCCCGGTGGGCTGGAGCGACTTCACGGCCTACGCCGAGTCCGTGCTGCACTTCCTGTTCGTCGAGCTCCGGGGTGGGCGCCTTGTCGTGCACGCCATCGACGGCGTGGGCCGCGAGTTCGACTCGGTCGCCATCGACCGCCCGCTGCCCTGATGTTTTGTCGCGGCTGACGCGGCCACCCGCGCTATGCTGCCGCGCCCCCGATGTCCGACTCGGTAGCGCCGCCGTCTCGCCGCTCGCGCCGGCCCCGCCGTCGCAAGCCGAAGCTCGATCCGAAGGTGCGCGCCGAGCGACGGCGTTCGCTCAAAGAGGACGCGCTCAATCTGCCGAACATGCTCACCTTCGGGCGCATCGCGGTGATCCCGCTGGTGCTGTGGCTGCTCGACAGCGGCACCCCGACCGACTGCACCTGGGCCGCCATCGTGTACGGGGCCGCGGCGATCACCGATCTGCTCGACGGCTATCTGGCGCGCAAGCTGGGGGTGGTCAGCGTGCTCGGTAAGTTCCTCGACCCGCTGGCAGACAAGCTGATCGTGATGGCCACGCTGGTCTGGATGGTGCCCATGGGCCGCATCCCCGAGTGGGCGGTCGCGCTGCTCCTGGCGCGCGAGCTCAGCATCACCGGGCTGCGGTCCATCGCGTCCAGCGAGGGCGTGGTGATCGCCGCCGGCGACGGCGGCAAGAGCAAGACCGCGCTCCAGATGATCGGCATCATCGCGCTGATCGTCGGCTACCCGTACCACCTCTCGGTCGGCCCCTTGGACCTCGGGGTCGTCGATTTGGTCGTCGTCGGCCGGACCCTGGTCTACATCTCGCTGGTGTTCTCGATCACCAGCGCGTTTCAGTACGTGGGCCTGTTCGCCGAGGCGGTCGAGGCCAAACGCCGACGGGTCGGCGGCGAGTAGGGAATTCGCCCGGAAAAACCCCCTGGCCCGGGGTGAGAACCCCTGACCTTGCGCGGGAAAATCGTGCTAAACCCACCCCCAGATGAAACGCCTTCTTCCCCGCCTGTGCGCCCTTCCCCTCTTGCTGTTGCTCTGGGCACCGGGCTGCGCCGAGCAGGCTGAGGGCGAGCGCTGCGATTTCGAGAAGAGCGGCCATCAAGACTGCGAGACCGGCTTGGTGTGCGTCCCGGCGGCTGACCTGATCGACAACGCGACCGATCGCTGTTGCCCCCCCGAGGGGCAGAGCATCAGCGACAACCGCTGCCTGCGCAACGACGGCAGCGGCGGCGCGGGGGGCACCGGCGGCGCGGCGGGCAGTGGCGGCGCGGCGGGCA
>JACPVJ010000061.1 GCA_016191785.1 Myxococcales bacterium
AACCGGCTGGCGGTGGTGCTGACCAACATCGGCGAGATGCACTATCGGCTCGGCGACACCGCCGAGGCCATCCGCGTGCTCAAACAGGCCGAAGAACTGTGCGACGAGCTGGGCGACAACCTGCACCTGGCCGAGGCCAAGCGCGGGCTCGCCAAGGCCTATTTGCTCCAGAACGATCTGCGCAAGGCTCGCGAGGCGATCAAACACGCGGTCGACCTGTTCGCCCAGGTCCGCAGCAAGTCGCACCTGGCGGTGGCGCTGCGCACCCTGGGCGAAATCACCGCCGCCGGCGCCTGGGGCGCGGGGCACGAGGGCAAGGCCATCGACTACTTCATGCGCTCGGTGGCCCTGTCGAAAGAGATCGGCAACGAGATCGAGGTCGCCCGCAGCTACCACGCCTTTTCGTCCTACGTGACCGGCAGTGAGCACTACAAGAACAACGCCGACATCCAGCGCGAGGCGCTGAAGCTCGAGGCGATGGCGCGGGAGATCTTCGAGAAGCACCGCCTGGCCACCAGCAAGAACGCCTGAAATCCCATGTCGACCGACCTCTCTTCTCGTCTGCAGCGCGTCGCCGAGTCGCTCGACTCCCAGTTTCTGGGAAAGAGCGAGGTGATCCGCCTGCTCTTGATCGCCGTCGTCGCCCGGGAGCACGCGGTGTTGATCGGGCCGCCGGGCACCGCCAAGAGCGCGCTGATCCGCACGTTGGCCGAGCTGATCGACGCCAAGTACTTCGAGTATTTGCTCACGCGCTTCACCGAGCCCAACGAGATCTTCGGCCCGGTGGACATCGCGGCGTTCCGGGACGGCCACTACCGGCGCAAGACCGAGGGCATGCTGCCCGAGAGCGAGGTGGTGTTCCTGGACGAGGTGTTCAAGGCCAACAGCGCCATCCTGAACTCCCTGCTCAGCCTGCTGAACGAGCGGCGCTACACCTCGGGCGGGCAGATCATCGAGTGCCCGCTGATCAGCGCGTTCGGCGCGTCGAACGAGGTCCCGAGCGACGAGTCGCTCTCGGCGATGTTCGATCGGTTCCTCTTGCGGATCCGGTCGGACCACCTGGACGCCTACCACTTCAACGAGCTGCTGCAGCTGGGCGTGCAGCACGAGGTGAAGAAGCTGCGGCGCGCCCGGCCCCAGCCGCTGCTCTCGGCCGCCGACATCCACGCCATGACCGAAGAGCTGGCCCGCCGGCTCTCGTTCCCCGAGGCGTTTCTCTCGAGCTACAAGGGGCTGGTCTTCCAGATCCGCGCCGAGGGCATCAGCATCAGCGACCGTCGCGTGGTCAAGATGCTCAAGCTGTTCGCCGCCAGCGCCTACATCGACGGGCGCGCCCAGGCCGACGCTAGCGACCTCTTCGTACTCAAGCACATCTGGAACGCCGAAGATCAGGCGCCGATCCTGGAGCAGATCGTCCAGCCCGTGCTCGAGGCGTTCTACCGCGAGCACCCGGACCGGCGCCGGGTCGGCGCGCTGGGCGTGGGCGTCGAGGCGCTCTCGGCCGAGATCGAGCGCATCCGGCAGGTCCTCACGGGCGCGGCACCGCCCAGCGATCTGCAGCTCTTCAGTCAGCTCAAGGCTCTGGGCGAGATCAAGACGGCGCTCTCGCAGATCCCGGATCAGCAGGCCCGCGCCCTCGAGCAGCGCGTGCGTCAGCTGCTCGATGCGTCGCTCAAGAGCGGAAGGTTCGCGCAGCTGTGACGCCCGAGGTGAGGGTCAAGCGCGTCGGCCCGGTCGAGGTCCCACTGCCGAGCTACCAGACGGCAGGCTCCGCCGGCCTCGATCTGAGCGCGGCGCTGAGCCAGCGGGTGGTCTTGCCACCGGGCGAGCGCCGGCTGATCCCCACCGGCCTGGCGCTGGCGATCCCACCGGGCTTCGAGGGCCAAGTCCGGCCGCGCTCGGGCCTGGCGCTCCGCCACGGGGTCGGCATGGTCAACAGCCCAGGGACGATCGACGCCGACTTCCGGGGCGAGGTAGGGGTGATCTTGGTGAACCACGGCAGCGAGCCCTTCGTGGTCGAGCCGCTGGCGCGGATCGCACAGCTGGTGATCGCTCCGGTGGCCCGGGCCCAGCTGGCGCTGGTCGAGAGCCTCGACTCGACCGATCGCGGCGCGGGCGGCTTCGGCTCGACGGGGCACTGAGTCCGAATCGCGTCCGGACCGAATCCGGACGGGCGCGGCCCACCTACATCCTCTTACCCCGGCGATTCTCCTCGAAATTCGGCCCTGATCGCCGTCGCGGCGGGCGGCACGTGGCTTGCTCATGGACCCGCTCATGAGCGAGCGAGCCTGGGCTGTCGTCGTCCTCATCGCGTCGGGTTTCGTCGGCTGCGCGCCGGCCAACGCACCGCTCGACTCCGAAGAGCTGACCGAGGACTCGAACGTGGTCGGCGAGGGGCTGACGGGTCCGGTGGCCGCCGGCAGCCAGCTCAGGACGACGGGCAACCTCAACCTCCGGTCGAAGCCCTCGACCTCGGCGAGCGTGGTCCGGGTGGTGCCGAAGGGCGCGATGGTGACCGTGGTCTCGTCACAGCCCAACAACGGCTTTTACCAGATCGATCACGACGGCACCTCGGGCTACAGCTACGGCGAGTACCTCGAGCCGATCGGCAGCACGGTGGGCGGCCTGCCCGCCGGCAGCGCGCTCGAGGCGAGCAGCGACGTGAACCTGCGCTCCGGCGCGTCGACCTCGTACTCGGTGATCACGGTGGTGCCCGAGGGCGGCCAGGTCACCCTGCTCTCGTCCGAGCCGAGCAACGGCTTCTTCAAGGTGAAGTACGGCCAGAGCTCGGGGTGGAGCTCGAGCAAGTACTACGATCTGGTCTCGTCGGGCGGCGGCGGCGGAAACCCGCCGACCGGCGGCGACCCGCCCGCGGACAACCCCACCGGCAAGGTCGGCGTGGCGATGCAGCGCGCGGAGGTGGGCGTCGGCCACTCGTACTGGTGGGGTCACGGTCGCTTCCGCGAGGGGGGCCCGGGCAGCCAGGGCGGGTCGTGCTCGGGCGCGTGCCCCAGCTGCTCGCACTCGGGCAGCTACGGCGGCGACTGCTCGGGCTTCGTGGCCAAGGTCTGGCAGGTCCCGTCGAGCAACTCGCAGATGAGCGCCGACAGCCACCCGTACACCACCGCCGACTTCAACTCGAGCAGCAGCGAGTGGTCGGTGATCTCGCGCTCGAACATCAAGCAGGCCGACGCGATGAACTATCGCTCGGGCGGCTCGGGTCACGTGTTCATCTACTCGAAGGGTGATCCCTGGGGCTCGATCTACGCCTACGAGTGCAAGAACTGCAAAGGCGGCTGCGTGAAGGGCTATCGCACCGCGGGCAGCGCGTACAAGGCCGTCCGGCGCAAGGGCTTCTGAGCATGAAGCAGCGCACGCTCGTGATCGCGATGGTGCTCGGGGCGAGCGCCGCGCTGTGGTGGGGGCGCCCGGCGGCGTCGCCCCGCGCACCGCGCAAGCCAGCGGCTCGGCCCGAGCCCGCCTCGGTCGCGGCCGGGCCGGTGCGCGCGGTCGAAGCGCCGGCCGCATCCGCGCCGACGCCGGCGGCCCCCGCGGCGGGGCCGGTGTTCAAGGCCAGCTGGGGCGGTGCCCCCGATCAGCTCGGCCGCGATCGCCCCGCCGAGGGTAGCCCGGTGGGCCCGATGAGCTTCGCCGCCGACGGCCGCGGGCGGCTGCTGGTGCTCGACAACGTCAACGACCGGGTCGTGCGCCGCGGCCCGGACGGCAAGGTCGAGGCGGTGCTGCCGATCCCGGGCGGCTACCCCGAGGACGTGGCCTGGGCCGACGACGGAAGCGTGGCGGTGCTCGATCGCTTCCGCGACAAGTCGGTGTCGCTCTTCGACGCGGACGGCAAGTCGATCGGCAAGCTTCCCCTCGAAGGCGCCGGTCTTCCCGACCCCGGCAGCGTGACTGCGCTGATCGTCGACGGCAAGGCCGTGTACGCCGAGCGCGCCCACGGCCCACTGGTGAAGCTCGGCTCGGTGACGGGCGAGCCGGCGGCCGAGCAGAGCGAGATCCCCGGCCGGCCCAGCCGCGACGGCCGCTCGTTCCTGAACGCGGGCATCGTCGAGGCCCCCGCCGGCCGCGCCTATGTCAGCTCGACCGATCGCGCGACGCGCGCGCACCGCTTCACCCGCGAGCTGCGACTCGAAAGGCCGATCCGCCACCTGCTCTTGCTCGACAGCGATCGCGCGGGCACCGTCTACTTCGCCGCCGAGATCGAGCAGAGCGAGACCGAGAGCGAGGTCCGGATCGTGTGCCTCGAGCCCGAGCACGGGGCTCCGACCGGCACCGCGACCCTCCCGGCCAACACGCTGCCCGAAGAGTCGCTGCGCGATCTGGTGGCGCTGCCCGGCGGCGGCGTGCTGTACGCGCTGCGCACCGAGCAGGGCGTCACCTACTCGAAGGTGGACTGCGAATGAGGCGCGCGCTCTTCGTGCTCGCCGCGCTGGCGCTCGGCTGCGCCGCCGGCAGCGGCGAAGACGGCGACAGCATGCCCGACGTGAAGCCGGTGGTGGGCGCGGGGGAAGGCGAGCCGCCGGACGATCCGGGCACGGGTGGGGCCGAAGGCACCGAGCCCGGCGTCGGGGGCAGCGCGGCGGGCGGCGCCGCCGGCGCGAACGGGGACAACGGCGACGAGCCGCCCGCGAGCGGCGGGGCAGGCGGCAGCGGCGGGAGTCCGGCGGGCGGCGGCGGCGGGTCGGGCGGCAGCGCGGGCGGCGGAGGCAGCCCGTCGAGCGGGCAGTGCGGCGGCAAGTGCGGCTCGACCGAGCCCCAGGGCGCGGGCTGCTACTGCGATGTGCTCTGCATCGCGAATCTGGACTGCTGCCCGGACTTCTTCGCGTATTGCCTGTGAGGGCACCCGCTAGAACCGCTCCACGAACCGCCGAAGCTCCGCCGCGACCTCGGCGCGCTCGAGATCGCGGGTCACGATGTGGCGCGACCGCGGCAAGATCACCACGCGCACGTCGCGGCTTCCGAGGCGCGACGCCACCCGCTCGGCGTTGGCGACGGGGCAGACACGATCCCGCGCGCCGTGCACGATCAGCGTGGGGACCTGGACCTCGGGCAAGCGACGGCGCATCCGGGCGCCCGCGCGCTCGACCGCCACGGCGGCGTGAACCGGCTGCTCGCCGTAGGTCAGGTGCGTGCGCCGCGCGTCGGGATCGGCGATGTCCGCGGCGACCTTGGGCAAGCGGAAATCCGGCAGCCCCAGCGCGTGAACGGCGCGGAGCGCCCAGGCGGGGAAGGGGGCCGTGAGCCAGAACGCATTGGCCAAGAGCACGAGCGCCCTGACCCGCTCGGGGCGGGTGACCGCCAGGTGGGTCGCGAGCAGCGAGCCCAGTGACAGTCCGACGACGATCGCGGGCTCGGTCTCGCGCTCGAGGGCCGCGTCCGCTGCCCGGGCCCAGTCGTCCCAGCGCATGCGCGACAGGTCGTCGGCGTGGGTGCCGTGGCCCGGCAAGAGCGGCAAGCAGGCGCGGCGACCGAGGGCGCGCGCGACCTCCGCGACCAGCGCGACCTCGAGGGGCGTGCCGCCGAAGCCGTGGATCCCCAAGATCGGCGGGCCCGCGCCCTCGACCCGGATCGCGGCGGGGTCCCCGGGGCCGATCAGGCGGCCGCGCCCCTCAGCCTTCACCGCGCTTGATGCCATACGCGCGGATCTTCTTGTGCAGGTTGGTGCGCTCCACGCCCAGCACCACCGAGGCCTTCGAGATGTTCCAGTCGAAGGCCTTGAGCGTGTCCACGATGTACGTCCGCTCGGTCGCCTCGCGGTACTCGCGCAGCGTCAGACGTTCCCCGCCGGACTTGGTCGCCGGCGCCCCCGCCACCGCCACGGTTGGCTCGTCGCCCTCGGCGCCCTCGTCGGTCTCGTCTTCGAAGGGGCTCGCGTGGGGATCCTCCGGCAGATCCGCGATGGTGATCACGTCGGCCGACAGGATCGCGGCGCGCTCGACCACGTTCTTCAGCTCGCGCACGTTGCCCGGCCACTTGCGGCGGCTCAGGGCCTCTTTCACCACCGCGTGCATGGCCTTGGACTTCAGGCCATTTTCCTTGCAGAACGACTCGACGAAGGCCTCGGCCAAGAGCGCGATGTCCGCCGGGCGCTCGCGCAGCGCCGGCACCCGGATCGGGAAGACGTCGAGTCGGAAGAACAAGTCTTCGCGGAAGGCGCCGGCGGCGACCTCTTTCGCGAGGTCCTTGTTGGTGGCGGCCAAGACCCGCACGTCGACCTGGATCACGTGCTCGCTGCCGACCCGAACCACCTCGCCGTTCTGCAGCGCGCGCAGCACCTTGGCCTGGGCGGTCAGGTCCATGTCGCCGATCTCGTCCAGGAACAGGGTGCCGCCGTGGGCCTGCTCGAAGAAGCCCCGCTTGCGCGCCTGCGCGCCGGTGAACGAGCCCCGCTCGTGGCCGAACAGCTCGCTCTCGATCAGCTCGCGGGGGATGGCGGCGCAGTTGACCTTGATGAAGGGCGCGTCTTTCCGGGGCGAGAGCCGGTGGATGGCGCGACTGACCAGCTCTTTGCCGGTACCGCTCTCGCCGGTGATCAAGACGCTGGCCTTGGTCGGCGCGACCTTGTCGATCTTGGCGTACAGCTCTTGCATCACCGAGCTGGTGCCGATCATCTCGTAGCGAGCTTCCAGCTCGCCGCGCATCTGCTCGAGGGTGCGCGACAGCCGCGCGGTCTTGATGCAATTGTCGACGCTGACCAGCACGCGCTCGCGGTTCAGCGGCTTCTCGAAAAAGTCACTGGCGCCGAGCTTGATGGCGTTGACCGCGTCGTGCACCGTGGCATGCCCGCTGATCACGATCACCGGCAGGTCCCGGGTGGCGTCGTCGGCGCGCATCTTCTCGAGCGCCTCGAGGCCGCTCATCCCCGGCAGCTTCAGGTCGAAGATCGCCAGATCCACCGGCTGGGCCGGGTTGTTCAGCGTGGCCAGGGCCTCTTCCGCGCTGCCCGCCTCGAGCACCCGGTAGCCCTCGCCGGTGAGCACCATCTCGACGGTGCGCCGGATGTTCTTCTCGTCATCGACGATCAGGACCGTGGGGGCGACGGTGGAGAGCGGCGACGGTTCGGCCATGGTCACCGGAGCGGGGCGGGGGGGACGACGGCGTCGTCCTGCATCAAGCGCAAGAACCCCTTGGCCGGGATGCCGAAGGGGCTGTCCGGATAGAGCGAGAGCAGCTGGCGGAGCACGGCCCGGGCCTTCTTCCGCTTGTGCATCTTCATGTACGTCTCGCCCAAGAGGAGCATCGCCTCGGCCTCGAGCCCCGAGCCCTCGTAGGTGCTGAGGGCGTGCTGGCAACGCGCCACTGCGGCGGGGAAGTTCCCCTTGCCCAGGTAGAAGCGCGCCACGTAGAGCTCGTGACGCGCGAGCAGCCCCGCCACCATCTCGAGCATGTACTCGAGCTCGCGGGCGCGCTTGTAGTGGGGGAAGTCGCCCAAGAACGCGCGGATGGTGTCGTAGGCGTCGTAGACGTTGGCCAGATCGCGCTCCTCGAGCGGGGGCAAGAGGATGGTCGGGCTCGACTGCTCGAACAGCGCCTTGGCCACGCGGAAACGGGCGTAGGGCACGTCGGGGTCGTTCGGGTAGTCCTGGACGAAGCTCTTGTACGCGCCGATCGCCTCGGCGTACTTCTCTTGTTTGAACTCGATGTCGGCCAGCCGCAGATCGGCCAGGCGCGCGTAGCGGCTGTAGCCGTACTTGCGCTTGACCTCCTTGAAGAGCAGGGCGGCCTCTTCCCAGTCCTTGTCGAAGAACGCCTTGAGCGCGAGCTCGTACTCGATCTTGGCGTTTTCGGAGTACGCGAGCGGGTTCGCCGCGGGCTTCGTGGCGCCGCAGGCCGGCAGGGTCGCCCCGAGCACACACAGGACCGCGATTTTCCCGAACAGACGCATGGCGCGGAGGCTTGAGTAGCGGTTCGCCCGAGCGGGGGCAAGCTCTGGCGCCCGGGCTCGGCCGTTCTGGCTTGATCGGGGGCGCGCCTCAGGTAGATCGGAGGTCCCCATGGTCGAGAAGGTCCCCATGACGCCCCGCGGGGCGGAAAAGCTCAAGGAAGAGCTGGCCCGCCTCAAGGAAGAGCGCCCGAAGATCTCCCGCGAGATCGGCGTCGCCCGCGAGCACGGCGATCTCTCGGAGAACGCCGAGTACCACGCGGCGAAGGAGCGCCAGGGCATGGTCGAGGCCCGCATCAAGGACCTCGAGGACAAGATCTCGCGGGCCGAGGTGATCGATCCGGCCTCGCTCAGCGGCGACAAGGTGCGCTTCGGCGCCACCGTCACGCTGCTCAACGTCGAGAACGACGAAGAGTCGACCTACCAGATCATCGGGGCCGACGAGGCCGACCTGAACCAAGGCACGATCTCGATCTCCGCGCCCCTCGCCCGGGCCCTGATCGGCAAAGAGGCAGGGGACGAGGTCAAGGTCCAGCTCCCCGGGGGCGCCCGTCACTACGAGATTGTCAGCGTCGAGTTCCGCTGAGGGCGCGCCTCGCGCCTGGGCGGCCGCCGGGCTGGTCGCCGCCGGCGAGCTCGCCCTGGTGCTCGCCACCCAGCGACGCTCGATCTCCGGCGTGTGGGAGGCGCAGTGGGGCCTGATCTACCTCGCACCCGTGTCGCTGCTCTTCGCCGCCGGCGCGGGCCTCACCGGCGCGGCGCTGCTCGCGATGGCCGCCCGCGGCGAGCGGCGCGACACACGGCTTTCGCTCGCGCTGCTGGTCGCCGGCCTGACCGGGCTCGTGGCTTGGGGGGTGGGTGGCGGTCGGCTCCTCGAGTCGCTGCCCCGCCGCGGCGGGTTCGCGCTCGGGGTGGGGCTCGGCGCCTCGGTCGCGGTCTATCTGCTCGCGCCGCGGCTCAGCGGATGGATCCGCCGGAGCCCCCGGCCCACCGCCCTCGCGGCCCTGGCCGTGATCCTCGTCTGCGAGGCGGTCAACCACTGGGTCCTGGTCCGGCTCTACCCGGCGTTTCACCTGGCCCTGGCTGCGCTCGCGCTGATGCTCGCGCCCGCCCTGGCGCTGGCGTGGCCCGCGTCCGAACGCCGGCGAACGCCCTGGGGCGCGGCGATCCTCGTGGTCGGGCTGGTGAGCCTGGCCCTGGTGGCCCAGCCTGCGGCCGCACGCCTCGCGCGCTTCGACAACTTCCGGCTGGTGCTGATCGAGCGCGCGCCAATCGCCGGCCAAGCGGTCGCGCTCTCGGCTCGGCTCGCGCCGCCGCCGCCCCTGGCCGACGAGGGCATCGACACACCCCTCGCGCCGAGCTCCGGTGGGCGCACCGTCGACTTCCGTGACCGCGACCTCTTGCTGATCACGGTCGACGCACTGCGTGCCGATCACGTCGGCGCCTACGGCTACGGGAGGAAGACGACCCCCGAGATCGACGCGCTCGCGGAGTCGGGCGCGCTCTTCACCCACGCCTACGCGCCGACGCCGCACACCAGCTACTCCGTCACCTCGCTGATGACCGGCAAGTACATGCGTCCGCTGCTGCTCCAGGGCGCAGGCGCCGACAGCGACACCTGGGCGTCGCTGATGCGCACCTACTCGCGCAAGACCGCCGCGTTCTACCCGCCCGCAGTGTTCTTCATCGACACCGAGCGATTCGCGCCGTTCCGCGATGCGTTCCTCGGCTTCGAGTACCGGAAGGTCGAGTTTTTGGAAGGGAAGGGGCGCGTGGAGCAAGTCGCCGGCTATCTCGCCGAGGCCGGCCACGAGCAGCGTTTGTTCCTGTGGGTGCACCTGTTCGGCCCCCACGAGCCCTACGAGGCCCACGCGGGTCACGACTTCGGCTCGCGGGACGTCGATCGGTACGACGCGGAGGTGCGCGCGGCAGACGAGACGGTGGGCGCGCTCGCGCGGCGGTTCCGCGAGGGCCGTCCGGGCGGAGTGGTGATCGTGACCGCCGACCACGGCGAAGAGTTCGGCGACCACGGGGGTCGCTATCACGGCACCACCGTGTACGAAGAGCAGGTCCGCGTTCCGCTGGTGGTGTCGGCGCCCGGCGTGGTCGCGCCCCGCAAGATCGGCGAGGTGGTCCAGACCATCGACCTCTTGCCGACGGTGCTCGCCGCGCTCGACATCCCGGCGCCACCCCGCCTCCGGGGTCGCGATCTCGGCCCACTGCTCGCGGGCCAGCGGCCAAGCGGGGCAGGGCTGGCGCTCTCCGAGACCGAAGAGCAGGCGCTCTTGGCCGAGGGCCCGTGGCGACTCATCTGTCAGCGCAAGCTGGGCGCGTGCCAGCTGTTCGACGCCCTGGCCGATCCGACCCAGACCGTCGACCGGTCCGGCGACGAGGCCGCCCGCTTCCGCGAGCTCAGGGCGCGGCTGCGAGAGCTCGGAGCGTCCCACGGGCGCTACGAGGTGAAAGGCCTGCGGGCCGAGGGCAAGGGCTGGCCCCAGGCCATCTTGCGCGGCATCTCGGGCGACGGGGACGCCGCCGACGAGCTCGTGCCATTGCTCGACGACGCCGACGTGGCGATCCGCCGCAAGGCGGCCGAGATCTTGTTCGAGCTCAGACGCCCCGAGACGGCCCCGAGCCTGAGGCTCGCCCTCGGCCGCGACGAAGACGTCGAGGTTCGGCGCTGGGCGGCGCTGGCCCTAACGCGGCTCGACCAGGGCGCGCCGCTGGTGTTCGAGCTCGAGCGCTCGGACGAGGTTCGCTGGAAGCGCCTGGCCTCCCTGGCGCTGGCCGAGTCGGGCGACAAGCGGGGCGAGGCGGCCCTGGTGGCCTGGTGGAAGGACACCGCGGCGCGCGACCACGGGCGCTCCCGCGAGCTGCTCGAGGCCTTCGCGCGGATCCGCAGCAAGGACGCGGTGTGGCCCCTGGTTCAGAGCCTCGACGACGTGCGGCTCCGCCCGTTCATCGCCGCCGCGCTGGCGCGCATCGGTGACGAGGCAGCCCGAGTGCCACTGGCCCGGGCGCTCGCCGCGGAGCGCTATCAGGGCGCACGTGTGGCCATCGCCCAGGCCCTGGTCGATCTCGGAGCCGAGGCCGAGATGGCCGAACCGCTCCTCCGATTCCTGGGCGTGCCCGATCCGCTTCCGGGCGGGCTCGACCTCGCGCGGCGCGCAGGCATCCTGCAGAACGTCGGAGGGCCCGAGGCGAAGGACCTGGCCCGACTGACCAAGCAGAGCCCCCTCGGCGCGAGGCTCGAGCTGGTCGTGCCTCGAGGCGGCAACGGGCGAGGGGTGAGGGTCCTGATTCGAGGCGGCGCCCAGGGCCGGGCCGGCTCGGTGCACATCGGCGCACCCCTGGAGAACGTCAAGTACGACCGTAAAGGCATGCCGGTAAAGGACCGTAAGCTGCCACAAATTCACCCGACAAACCGGGTAACGCTGGAGCTCGCTCCCGGACCGACCCGGGAAGCCCACGTGGTCTTGCCCGAGAGCCTCGGGGCGAAGGCCGGGCGCCCGCTCACGCTCGTGGTCTTCTCGGAAGGGCACGTCGCGGTCGAGGCCATCGCGGTGGTCCCGCTGGCCGACGAGCTGCCACCGCCGGCCCCGAAACCCTGGAAGCCAGGCGACCCGGCAACCGACTGAGCGAAACCCTCGCGTGGCTCGGGGAGGGTGGTATAGAGGCGCCGGTGGCTGAGCAAGAGGACGAAAAACAGCTCTCGCGGCGCGCGCGACGACGCGCCCAGGCGGTGAGTGAAGAGGCCGAGGCGAGCACGACGAGCGAGCCAGGCGACGAGGCAGAGGAGCGCGACGACCAGGGCGAAGGCGATGCCGAGGGCGCCGCGGAAGCCGACGCCGAGAGCGACGCGGACGGCGGCCCGTCCGCCGAAGCGAGCGCGAGCGACGACGACGATGCTCCCAAGAAGCTGAGCAAGTCCGAGAAGAAGCGCGCCAAGCAAGAAGAGAAGAGCGCGACCGCCACGGTGCGGGACCGCAACAAGCGGCTCCGCGAGCAGGGCGTCGCCAAGCGACGCACCAAGCGCGACAAAGAGCGGCACGCGGCGGTGGCTCAGGGCCTCGACGCGAGCGAGATGATGGACGACGCCTTCGCGCGGGGCACCCACGCGACGGCGCAGTTCATCCGCAACAACGCCAGCTTGCTCCAGTGGCTGATCGTGCTGGCCATCGTGGGCGGCATCGGCTTGCAGGTCTACTCGTGGCGCAGCAAGAAAGCGGCGGGGAAGACCTCCGACGGGCTGATGACCGGGGTGGACTCCGAGCTCGGGCGGGTCGGCACCGAGAGCGCCAATCCCGACGAGGCCGCGGTCAACTCGCGCCCCACCTTCGCGACCGACGAAGCACGCCTCGAGGCCGCAGCGAAGGCCTTCGCAGAAGCCGAGAGCGCGAAGCCGGGCTCTGGCACCTCGATCCTGAGCATGCTGGGTCGGGCGGGCGTGCTCTACGATCAAGGCAAGTTCGACGACGCGAAGGCGCTCTACGAGAAGGTCCAGGGTTCCGAGCTGGCCAAGCACGACGCCGACGTGCGCCTGCGCTCGCTCGAGGGCGTCGGGCTGTGCCTCGAGGCGAAGAGCGACGCCGACGGCGCGCTGAAGGTGTTCCAAGACCTCGAGAAGTCGGACGAGCAGGGGTTCGCGCCGCTGGGGCTCTACCACCAAGCTCGGGTGCTCTTCGCCAAGGGCGACAAAGACAAGGCCAAAGAGCTCTTGACCAAGGTCAAAGAGAAGCTCGACAAGGAAAAGTCGCCCTTCATGACGGACAGCTACGTCGAGAAGGCGGCGCGGGAGCTGCTCGCGATCATCGACCCGAGCACGGCGCCCGCCGGTGGCTCGAGCTACAGCCCCGAGCAGCTCGACAAGATGCGCGAGCAGATCCTCAAGGACCCGGCCAAGCTCAAGAAGATGCTCGAGGACATGGGCAAGCTGAAGGTGCCGTCGATGCCGCCCGTTCCCGGCGGCCCAGGCGGCCCGACCGACCCGGGCGAGGCGCCCGGCCCCGCGCCCGAGCCCGCCCCCGAGCCCGATCCGGCGCCGCCCGGTACCGGAGCGCCGTGAGGCGACGCCCGCTCGTCGCCCTGAGCGTCGCTCTCGGCGCCGCCGCGCTGACGCTGGGGCTCACGGGTTGCGATTCGCTGCGCGCGGGAGCAAGCCCCGAGCTGCCCTTGTGGAAGTACCGCCCGAGCGGGTCGCTCAGCGTGGTCTACAAGAAGCAGATCGTCGCCGAGATGCGCAAGGTCGGCGAGCCTTACGAGCGCGGGCAGCCCGAGATCGACGCGCGGAACCGCCGCCTGTTCGTGGGCTCGAGTGATCGCGGCTTGTACGCGATCCGCGCAGCCACCGGCGAGGTCCTCTGGCGCTTCGAAACCCTCGGGTTCGTGCAGTGTGCGCCGCTCTACGACGCCGCCGAAGACGTGGTCTACTTCGGCTCCAACGACGGCGCGCTGTACAAGGTCAAGGCTGCCACCGGCGAGCTGATCTGGCGGTTTTCGACCAACGCCGAGGTGGCGCGCCGCCCGGTGCTCGAGCGGGGCGTGGTCTACGCGGTCAACGCCAACGACACCGTGGTGGCCCTCGAGGCCAAGACCGGCAAGCTGATCTGGAGCCAGCACCGCACGCCCGCGCTGGGCATGGAGGTTGCGGGCTATTCCGGCCCGCTGGTCTGGCGCGGCAAGCTCTTCGTCGGGTTCAGCGACGGGACGGTCACCGCGTTCGACGCCAAGCGCGGAGACGAGATCTGGCAGCCCGTCGACCTGGCCGCCGAGGCCGAGCAACGCCAGGGGGAAATCCCGACCTACCTGGACGTGGACACGACGCCAGTCCCGGACACCATCGAGGCGGGCGCCGTGGTGTACGTCGGCAGCTATGCCGGCGGGGTCTGGGCGCTCGACGCCGACAGCGGCACGCCGGTCTGGTCGAACCCAGCGGTCGAAGGTGTCAGCGAGCTCACGCTGTGGACCGAGCCGGCGCACCCGCCACGCGACGGCAAAGGGCCGAACATTCCGGAGAAGAAGCTGCTGCTCGCGGCCACCGGCACCACGGGTCTTTGGGCGCTCGATCCCGAGACCGGCCGCGACGAGTGGCGCCGGTCGCTTCCAGACGGCGGGATCTCGGCGCCGGTGGCGGTCCGCGGCGCGCTCTTGGTCAACACCAGCAAGCTCGGCGTGTTCTTGCTGTCGCCGACCGACGGCAGCGTGATCGACGGCATTCACATGGTGGACGGCTCGTCGCACACGCCAGCCGCCCACGGCAACCGCGCCTTCGTGGTTTCGAACCACGGCGACCTGCTCAGCCTGCACATCGCGGGTCCCACCGGGCGCTGAGCGCCCGAGAGTCCGCGCCGCGCCGGCCGGCAGCCGGGCCCCACGCGGGCGGCCGCGCACGTAGCCGGGCCCACCGCCGGGCCGGTAGCTGGCCCGCGCCGCAGCCAGACCGCACGCAGGCAACCGCGAACCCGGCAGCCAAACCGCCCCCGGAATCCCACACCGCAGATCGCATAAGATAGATTATGTTAACTTTTTGATCACCGGCGCCCGCCGCCCCTTGATCCGCGCTTCCTGTCGCCCAGCGCGACATCTGGCGTGGATCACGCCCGTGATCCGCGCTTCCTGTCGCCCAGCGCGTCACCAGCTGTGGATCACGCCCGTGATCCGCGCTTCCTGTCGCCCAGCGCGACATCCGGCGTGGATCACGCCCCGTGATCCGCGCTTCCTGTCGCCCAGCGCGTCACCAGCTGTGGATCACGCCCCGCCGCCGGCCCCCGAGCTGGCGCCGCGCGTCGGTCCGGGAGCGCGCGGATTCGTCACAGAACGTAGTGGTCGCCGATGCCCATCACGCCGAGGTTCACGCCCTTGAGACTGGCGCACTCTTGCTCGACCTCGCCCTGGAAGACCGGCTTGATGTGATAGAGCAGCGTCGGCAGATCCTTGGGGTTGCCGAACTTCTTCAGGTCCTTGTGGAGGGTCCGGGGCGTGTGATGCCCGCTGACCGTCGCGAGCTTCTGCTCTCGGTTCGGGAAGCTCACCTCCATCAGGAGCGCCTTGAGGTTCGGCGTCTCCTGGAGGAGCTCCCAGAAGCGGTCGGTCGGGCCCGTGTCGCCGCTGTAGGCGATCGCGGTTTCGGGCGTCTCCACGATGAACCCGGCCGATTCGATGGTGTGGTTCACCATCACGCTGCGGACCCGGTACCCCGCCACTTGTTGCGGCTTCTCGGGCATGAGCGGCACGAACTGGATCGTCGGCGTGGCCTTGCTGGGGATCTCGGAGAAGTCCGGCCACAGCAAGTTATTGAAGAAGTGCTTCTTCAGCACCTTGATGGTCCAAGGCGACGCCGCCACGATCAGCGGCTCGCACTCGGCCTGGCAGCGGTTGTCGGCGATGGTCGCCAGATCGCGCACGTGATCGAGGTGCGCGTGGCTCACGAGCACGGCCTGCAGACGGAACTGGAGCTTCAGGTCGAGCCCGCTGGTGAGCGAACCGGCATCGAGCGCCATCCGCTCGTCCAGGACGAACGCGCTGGTGCGATGCTTCGGCGTCTCTCCGCCGTGGCAGCCGACTACGCGAAGGTCCATGAAAGTCCGGGAACGAGGAACGAGTCTAGCCCGCCGCTTCGTCGGCGGTCAAAAGCCCCCTGAACCATTCGGTAATCGGCCATCGCGCAGACTGGCTGCATGGGGCCGCACGCAGAAACGTCAACGTGCGCGCCCCAGCAACTGCCGCCGCGGCAGGCCCGTTCCCGTTTCTCACATGTCGAAGCCGCCCATGCCGCCCATGCCGCCCATGCCGCCCATGCCGCCCATGCCGCCCATGCCACCCATGCCGCCCATGCCACCCATGCCGCCCATGCCGCCCATGTCACCGCCCGGCATTCCAGCGGGCTCGGGCTTCGGCAACTCGGCGATGGCGCACTCGGTGGTGAGCATCAGCCCGGCGATGCTGGCTGCGTTCTGGAGCGCAATGCGCACGACCTTCACCGGATCGATGATGCCGCTCTCGACCAGATCGCAGTACTGCTCGGTATAGGCGTTGAAGCCGCGGTTGCCCTTCTCGGCCTTGACCGTTTCGACCACCACCCGCGCCTCGCAGCCAGCGTTGGCGGCGATCTGCTCGAGCGGCGCCATGCAGGCTCGGGCGATCAGCTGCGCACCCACGCGCTGCTCCGCCGAGAGTTTCAGCGCGTCGATGGCGCCGGCCGCTCGGATCAGCGCCACGCCGCCGCCGACGACCACGCCCTCGGCGACCGCAGCGCGGGTGGCCTGAAGCGCGTCGTCCACGCGGAACTTCATCTCTTTCATCTCGGTCTCGGTCGCGGCACCGACGCGGATCACCGCGACTCCCCCGGCTAGCTTCGCCAGGCGCTCTTCCAACTTCTCGCGGTCGTAGTCGCTGGTCGTGTCCTTGACCTGCTTCTTGAGAAGCTCGATGCGCCCGCTGATCGCCTTCTTGTCGCCACCGCCGTCAATGATGGTGGTGTTGTCCTTGTCCAGCGTCACCTTCTTGGCGCGCCCCAGATCGCCGAGGCCCAGGCTCTCGAACGAGCGCCCCGCCTCTTCCATGATCGGCGTCGCGCCCGTGAGCACCGCGATGTCTTTCAGCATTTCCTTGCGGCGATCGCCGAACCCGGGCGCCTTGCAGGCGGCCACCTTGAGCACACCGCGCAGCTTGTTGACCACCAACGCCGCCAGGGCCTCGGCCTCGACGTCCTCGGCGATGACCATCAGCGCCGCTCCGGCCTTCACCGTGGCCTCGAGCAGCGGCACCAGGTCCATCATCGCGGTGATCTTCTTGTCCGTCACCAAGATGTACGGGTCGTCGAGCTCGGTGCTCAAGGTCTCGGCGCTGGTCACGAAGTACGGCGAGAGGCAGCC
>JACPVJ010000062.1 GCA_016191785.1 Myxococcales bacterium
CAACGGGCGGCGGCTCGGCACGGCGCCTTCCCCCCCGCGGCCGCCCGAGCGCAGCGAGGCCGGACGCATGGGGGGGAACGCCCGCCCGCAGGCCGCACCGCGGCCGAGGCCGGGCGAGGCGGGGGCACCCCGCTCGAACGACGCTCTCGAATTTGTGCTTCCTCCCCAGCCCCGCCCGCCAGAGCGCCTAACTGATCGATGACGCGTCGCTTTTCACCACCTGGCCGGCCCGACTACCACTCGGGAGTGGCCGCGATGGTACGCTCTCACGTATGACCGAGTTTCGTTCCGTCGATCCGTCCAGCGGGCGGCTCGTGCTCGAACGCCCCGAAGCCACCGCCGCCGAGGTCGACGCGACGCTCGCGCGCTCTGCCGCGGCCTTCCAGGCTTGGTCGCGTGAGCCGCTTGCCACCCGCACCGCCGCGCTGCGCCGGCTCGGCGCCACGCTGCGAGCGCGCGCCGCCCAGGACGGCCTGTTGATGGCCGAGGAGATGGGTAAGCCTTTCGCCCAGGGAAAAGCCGAGAGCGAGAAGTGTGCGCTCGCTTGCGAGCACGCGGCCGCGCACGCCGAGGCCTGGCTTGCGCCGGAGCCCGTTCCCACCGAGGCCCGTGCGAGCTACGTCCGCCACGATCCCGTCGGGCCGATCCTGGCCATCATGCCCTGGAACTTCCCGTTCTGGCAGCTCTTCCGCTTCGGCGCCTCGGCGCTGGCCGCCGGCAACAGCATCGTCTTGAAGCACGCGCCGAACGTCCCGCGTTGCGCCGAGGCCATCGTCGCGCTCTGCGCCGAAGCGGACCTCCCCGAGGGGCTGATCGTCAACCTCGCGGCGCGCGTGGACCAGCTCCCCGGCATCATCGCCGACGATCGCGTCGCCGCAGTGACGCTGACCGGGAGCACGCGCGCGGGCAGGGCCGTGGCGGAGCTCGCGGCGCGGGCGCTCAAGCCGTCGGTGCTCGAGCTCGGCGGCAGCGACGCGTTCATCGTGCTCGCCGACGCCGATCTCCACCAGGCCGCAGAAGTCGCGGCGCGCGCGCGGCTCTTGAACAACGGGCAGAGCTGCATCGCGGCGAAGCGCTTCATCGTCGAGCGGGCCGTCGCCGACGACTTCATCGAGCGCTTTCGCGCCGCGATGGCCGCGCACCGGGTCGGAGATCCGCGCGACCCCACGACGCAGGTCGGTCCGATGGCGCGCCGCGATCTGCGCGACGAGCTCGCGAGCCAGGTCGCACGCCCGATGGCCGCCGGCGCCCGCGCGCTGCTCGGCGGCGCGACACCGGAGCAGGACGGCTGGTGGTACCCGCCCACGCTGCTCGTCGACACCGGCCCGGGCGTCGCGGCGTGGGAGGAGGAGACCTTCGGCCCCGCGGCGGCGGTGCGGGTGGTCGACGACGAGGGTGCCGCCGTGGCCGCCGCCAACGCCAGCTCCTACGGCCTCGGCGCTGCCGTGTGGACCGCCGACCGCGAGCGCGGCGCGCGCTTGGCCGCCGAGCTCCGCTGCGGGGCAGTGTTCGTCAACGACCTGGTGCGGTCCGACCCGCGCCTGCCGTTCGGCGGCACCAAGCAGAGCGGCTGGGGCCGCGAGCTGGGCCGCGAGGGCATGCTCGAATTCACCGACACGAAGTCCGTCTGGATCAGCTAGCCCGCCCGCGTTCAGTCGGTGACGACGTACCTCCGCGGGGACCGCCCCGTCAGCTTGGTGAAGACTTGATACCCGAGCCACCGGAGCGGCTCGCCGGGGATCCCACCCAGCGGCCGCTGGAAGAAGGGCAGGTCTCGCCAGGGCTCCGGGTTGTCTGCGTACACGTCGCACAGCACTCGGCCCGCCAAGTTCGCCAGCACCACGCCGTGCCCGCTGTAGCCCAGCGCATACAGCACGTTCCGGTGCTCTCCCGTCACGCCCATGCTGCACACGCGCGTCATCGTGATGCCGAGGGTGCCCGTCCAGCGGTGCGAGATCTTCACGTCGGCGGCCCGCGGGAAGTACTTCTTCAAGATCCCGTGGACGAATGCGTACTGTGCCGCAGGCTCCCTTGGCCAGGCCGTCCGGTTGCCCCACAGGTACGAGTAGGCGCCGTTGCCGCCGCCGCCGATCAGCAGCCTGCCGTCCGCCGACATGCTGGCATAGGCAATGCGGTCGAGGTCGTCGGTGAACCCCGCGGTCGCGCTCCACCCGAGCTCTGCCCAGCGCTCGCGCGGCAGCGGCTCGGTGGCGATCACGTGCGAGTGCATCGGGCAGATGCCGGACCTGAAGTAGCCGAGGCGCCCCGTGTAGCCGTTGGTCGCCAGCACCATGGTCGCCGCGCGCACCGTCCCGCCGGGCGTGGTCAAGCGGTGCTCGCGCCCCTCTTCGATCCGCACCACCGGCGTGTCCTCGTAGATCTCGACGCCGAGCCGGCGCACGACCGGCGCCAGCTCCCGCAAGAAGTCGAGCCCGTGCAGCTGCCCCGCGGTCGGGTCGAGCACTGCCCCGACGACTCCTTCGGCACGCACGACTCGCTCGAGCTCGCTCCCGGACAGGTACCTGAGCGGGAGGCCGAAGGACGCCAGCTGTTCGACGCGCGCGTGCGCCTCCTCGGCGCGCCGAGCGTCGGTGTAGGCGTCGAGGCAGCCCTTTCGGTTGAAGCGCACGTCGAGCTGGTGCTCGCGGACCACCGCCTCGATCCAATCGAGCCCGCCCCGCGTGACCTCGAAGACGCGGCGCGCGTGCTCCGGGCTGCGCGCGTCGACGCCGTTGATCCAGTTGAGCGCCATGCCCCCGCTGCGCCCGGACGCGCCGTTGCCGATGCGCCGCGCCTCGAGCACCACCACGCGGAGGTCGGGGAACCGGCGGGCCAGGTGATAGGCGGTCGACATGCCCGTGAAGCCTGCGCCGATGATCGCCACGTCGGCGCGGACGTCCCCGCCGAGGGGCGGCAATGGCTCGGCGCTTCGAGCCGTGTCCGCCCACATCGAGGTGTTGTCGTCGAGATCGAGCGAGACGTCGCGGCGCAAGGCTCGAAGCTATCAGATCTTGCTCGCTTGAGGCATGATGCGCGGGGGATGAGCAAGCGCCGCATCCGGTTGTGCCTCAAAGATCTCTACCACCAAGACGTGGTCGAGATGATCGAGCGCGAGACGCGGCAGTTCTCGATGTGGGAGATCCTCGACCCCAGCGATCCCGACTTCGAAGCCGCCTACGGCATCCTCTGGGAAGCGTTCGGGCCCCAGGGCGAGATGGAGCGCGAGGAGGCGATCCGTCGCTTTCTCGCCGAGGACAGCTACTCGCCCACGGCCGACGGCACGTTCATCCGCTACTTCCTGCTTGCCGCCCGCGACAACCAGGGGCGGCTGTGCGGCGTGCGGGACGGGACGGTGTTGCTCAATCCCCGATACGACGGCGACCTGTGCGTGGTGTACCTCTCGCACATCTACACGAAGCCCGCGGCACGGGGCACCGTGCTCTCTTACTGGCTGCGCATCGCGCCGGTCGAGATCGCTTGCGAATACCTGGCCGAGCTCCATCGCCGCGACCTGATCACGCTGCCGAACCCCGACCTGCCCGGCAAGTACTTCGGCATGCGCCTCGACCTGGCTGCCGAGATGGAATACTTCTCGCCGGACGAGCGGCAGAGCTGGCAGCGCATCCTGTTCTACGGCCGCGGCGGCTTCGATGTGGTCAATCCGCGCCACTTTCCCTATCTGCAGCCGGACTTCCGCGACCCGGAGCTGATCCGCGCCACCGGTACCAACGAGCCGCGCCCCTTCATGGTGCTCGTGCGGCGCATGGGCCGCGAGCGCCAGGCGACCATGCCGATCGAAGAGGCCAGCGCCCTCATGCGACTGCTCTACGACGATTTCGCGTGCCATTGCGCACCCGAGTTTCTCGACAACAGCCTGCAGCTCGTCCTCGACCGGCTGAAGGCGCGCGCGCAGCTCAAGAACTTCGTCGAGCTTCTGCCGCTCCCTGCCGGCGCGAAGGACATCGCGCGGCTCAAGCGCATCTTCCGTTACACGATCTTCCAGCGGTACTACCAGGGCAGCTCGCCGGTCGTGACCGAGTACCTCGACGGGCCGATGCGCGAGAAAATCCGCGAGACGCCCAGCTACCTCGACGACGAGCTCGGCAAGATCGTGCGCGAGCTCGAGGCCCGGCCGATGTTCGTCTATGCCAGCCGCGCGAAGGAGCGCACCTGGGAAGATCAGCCCGACCCGCCGCAGGTCGACCCGCCCGACCGCGAGGGCGACGCCCCTACCGACCACGACCCTGTGCTGTCGAGCTCGCCGGGCCGCGCCTAGCTGAACCGACCCCCCCGGCGGCTTGCTGTCCCGCCCAGGACCTCTATATAGAGGCGGGGTCCGATGCCTAGCGAGCTTGCGGCAGCGCCGCGCCATGGTTTTCACGGTCGCGTCCTGATCGTCGATCTGTCCGACGGCTCCCACACGGTCGAGCCGATCGACGACTCGGTCTACCGCCAGTTTCTCGGGGGCTACGGCCTGGGCGCGTGGCTGATGTGGAAGCACTTCCCGCCCAAGGCGGACGCCCTGGCGCCCGAGGCCTGCTTCGCCATCGTGGCCGGCCTGCTCACCGGTGCGCGGACGCCGTTTTCGGGCCGCATCCAGATCGTGGGCAAATCGCCGCTCACCGGCACCTGGGCCGACAGCAACTCGGGCGGCAGCGTGGCGAGCCAGCTGCGCCGCGCGGGGTACGACGCGCTGGTGGTGAAGGGCCGCGCCAAAGAGCCAACGGTGCTGGTGATCAGCGACGATCAGGTGCGGCTCGAGCCCGCCGGCGACCTCTGGGGCAAGCAGGTGCCCGAGACCTTCGATCTGGCGCGCGCGCGCTACGGCAAGCGCGGCGAGGTCGGCGTCTCGGCCATCGGCACCGCGGGCGAGGGCCTCGCGCGCATCGCTTCGGTGATGAACGACCGCTACCACGCCTTCGGTCGCCAGGGGTTCGGGGCGATCTATGGCAGCAAGAACCTGAAGGCGATCGTGGTCGGCGGCACGGGCTCGCTGCCGGTGGCCGATCCGAAGCGCTTCAAGGAGCTGTGTGACGGCGTCACGCGCATGTACAAGCGCGACACCGGCTGGCTGATGCGCCTCCTGGTCTGGCTGATGAAGCCGAAGGCCTGGCTCGGCTGGCTCTATCGCTGGACCGCGAAGAAGGGGATCAAGGTCGTGGCCCAAGAGGCCCCCATGCGCCAGCTCTGGGCCGATCGTGGCACGACCGCCGCCGTGGCGATGAGCGTCGAGAACGGAGACGCGCCGATCAAGAACTGGAAGGGCGTGGGCGCGCGAGATTTCCCGATCCGAACCAGCATGAAGCTCGACGGCGCCGCCGTCGACGCGATGGTGGTGAAGAAGCTGTCGTGTGGCGACTGCCCAGCGCCGTGCAAAGGCATCGTCGAGTCGAAGAAGCGGAACCTGCACGATGTTCGGCGCCCGGACTACGAGACACTGGTCGGCTTTGGCGCCAACCTCTTGAACGATGACCTGGATCTGGTCACCGCGTGCCACGACGCCTGCAATCGTCACGGCTTGGACGCGGTCAGCGCGAGCGGGACCTTGGCGTGGGTCTGCGAGGCCGTGGAAGAGGGGCTCTTGAAGCCAGACGACCTCGACGGCGTCGACATGCGCTGGGGCAACGGTGAAGGCGCCCTCAGCCTGACCGACAAGATGGGCACCGGCGAGGGGTGCGGCGCTTGGCTGCGCCACGGCTCGAAGCAGGCCGCGGAGCACGTCGGCAAGGGGAGCGAGCGCTTCGCCATCCACGTGCACGGCCAGGAGCCCGCGTATCACGACCCGCGCTTCACCTCGCTGATGGGCGTGACCTTCACCACCGACCCCACGCCGGGTCGTCACACCGCGGGCTCGGCGTCGTGGAACGAGACCTTCGGGTTGAAGTTCCCGCTGCCGGGCGCGGCGAGCCCCGCCGAGGTCGAGGTGCAATGGCATGGCACCGACGGCAAGGGCGTGGCGCAGGCGCACTACAGCAACGCCTATCAGGTGCTCAATGGCCTGGGCCTCTGCATGTTCACCATGATGACGGGCAACCTCCCGTGGGTCGATTTGACCAACGCGCTCACGGGTTGGGACATGGACGCGAAGGCGCTGCTCGCGTGCGGCGAGCGGATCCAGAACCTGCGCAACGCATTCAATCTGCGCGAGGGACTCGTGCCGGCGGACTTCGCCCCGCCGCCGCGCATGTTCGGCCAGGGCGACGGCAAGCTCGACGCCGGCCCGCTCGCGGGCGTGGTGGTTTCCATCGAGCGCCTGCGCCGAGACTACTTTGGGGCGATGGGCTGGAGCGCCGAGACCGGGCGCCTCTCGCGGGCCCGTGCCGAAGCGCTCGGCATCGACGGCCTGCTCGAGGGGTACCTGGACGCGTGAGCCTGCTCGGGCGTCTCTTCGGCGAGCGGACGGCGACGGTTCGCGTACACCTGCTGGTGAAGGGGCGCATCGGCCCCGGGTGGTACGACGTCGATCGCACCATCGAGCTGCCGTTGGGCAGCACGCTCGTCGCGCTCTTGGACCGTGTCGAGCGCGAGGGCCTCGATCTGCGGGCTGCCATCGCCCAGAGCCCGCACCTCGCCGACACGCTGATGATCAACGGCGAGCGCTGCCCGCTCCGGGCGAACGCGGACCGCGTGCTGGCGGACGGCGATCAGATCTACCTGCTGTCGCCGCTCGCCGGGGGGTGACGGGCGCCGCCCGCGACGGTGAGGCTCAGCGCCTCACGATGCGCTCGGTGCGGAGCTGGTGGCGCTCGTTGAACAGGCGTCGCACGACCAAGAGCGCCACGCTCATGCAGCCCAGGGACGTGGACGCGGCGAGCATGAACATCACCACGATCTGGTACTTGACCGCGTCGAGGGGGCTCGCGCCCTGCAGGATCTGCCCGGTCATCATGCCGGGCAAAGACACGATGCCCACCACCGCCATGGAGTTCAAGATGGGGATCATGCCTCGGCGCACCGCGTCCGTGAGCGCCGGTCGGGCGGCCTCCCACGCGGTGGCGCCGAGGGAGAGCTCCATCTCGACGCGCTCTTTGTGCTCGTCCAGATCGGTCAAGAGGGTGTCGAGCGACAGCGAGATCCCGGTGAGAGAGTTGCCGAGCACCATGCCCATCAGCGGGATCACGTACTGGGCGTGATACCAGGGGCGAACGCCGATGATGGCGCTGGTGGTGGCGAACGTGGTGGCGAGCCCGGTCAGCACCAGCGTGACGAACGCGCCGACCTGCGCGCCGGCAAATGTTCGGGTCGAGCGCGCGAGCGCCGCCCGTCCCGCGGCTGCCGTCATCAGGCCGAGCACGGCGAACAGCACCACGGGGGTGTCGATTCGGAACACCCACTCGAGCACGTAGCCCACGAGCGAGAGCTGCACGACGGTGCGCAGCGCGGCGACCCCCAGCTTCTTCTCGATGCCCAGGCGCAGCGCCAGGCTCACGGCGCCCGCGACCAGCACCAGACCGCCGGCAATCCCGAGCTCGACGGGACCGAGGGGGATCACGCCGCGCTCAGGCATCGCTCTCCTCGGGCGCCTGATCGGGGCGATGCCGAGCGAGCTCGACGCGCCGGCTGGTCCAGCGCGCTGCCTGCGCGGGGTCGTGGCTCACGATCACCGCCGCGAGACCGTCGCGCTCGGCGCGTTCGCGGACGAGCGCCTCCACTCGCGCGACGGCGTCCGGATCCAGCGCGCTGGTGGGCTCGTCGAGCAGCAGCACGCTCGGCGCGATCGACAGCGCTCGGATCAGCGCCACGCGCTGCTGCTCGCCCACCGAGAGCCGGCGTGCTGGCTGATCGAGCACCCCGGGCGCCAGGGCGAGGCGCTCGAGCAGCTCCTCGAGCTCGTCGCTCGGGGGGGCGCCCCGGAGGCTGGCGTACCGACGGGGGCGCTCGAGGTTCTCGCGCACGCTTCCCTCGAGCATGACCGGGCGCTGCGCGACGTACGTCACCCGGCGCCGCCAGATGGGATACGAGAGCTGACCGGGCGCCTGGCCGTCGAGCCGCAGCTGGCCCTCGTCCGCGTCCCGGAGCGTGGCGAGGGTTCGGAGAAGCTCGGTCTTGCCGCAGCCACTCGGCCCCACGACGCCGACGAGCTCGCCTCGACCGACCTCGAAGCTGACGCTCGCGACGAGCCGGCGCGCGTCGACCGAGATGCCGATCCGGTCCACCTCGAGCAGCGCCACGGCGAGTCGGTACCACGCCCGGCGACGCGCCGAGAGCCCCGACGGAGGTCCGGGGGGGGCGCCGACCCAAAGGCAGGAGGTCGGCACCCCGGGTCGGCTCGCGCCCCGGGGTTTAGACGGGCTTTCGGAGCTGGAGCCGTGCGCTCTACGGAGCAGCTACGGACGGGGCGGTGAGGACTTGAATTTGCTTCAGCCCGAGCCGCCGCTGCCGTCATGAGTCGCATGACCGAAATTGCACCCACGGGGGCGTCGGAGCTCCGGGAGCTCGTGCTCCGAGCCGTCGACGTGGCAGCGTCCCTCGAGCACCGCGCTCGAGAGGACCGCGTGTTCCGGACCGTCACGGAGAAGATCAACGCCGGCCTCTACCTCGAGGAAATCGCCGACCACGTCTACCAGTCGTTCCGCGAGCTGATCCCCTACGACCGCATCGGGCTCGCCCTGCTGGAGCAGGACGACCAGGTTCTTCGAGCCCGCTGGGCTCGCGCCGAGTACGAGGCCGTCGGGATCCGCAGAGGGTTCTCGGCTCCCATGAAGGGGAGCAGCCTCGAGCGCCTGCTCGAGAGCCGGAAACCCCGGATCCTGAACGACCTCGAGGCCTATCACGAGACCCACCCCCGCTCGGAGTCCACCGCCAAGATCTTGAGCGAAGGTGTCCGGTCGAGCCTGACTTGCCCGCTGCTCACGGCCGGCCGTGCCGTGGGGTTTCTCTTCTTCTCGAGCTTGAAGCGGAACGCATACGCCTCGCAGCACGTTCAGGTATTCCAAGAGATTGCCAACACGCTCTCGGTGGTCGTCGAACGCGCTCACATGCTCGAACAGCTGGCGAAGCTCAACCAGGACATGGCCGCCAAGAACCGGGAACTGCGCGCGGCCAACGCCCGCGTCCGCCGCCTGACGCTGACCGACCCGTTGACTCGCATCGCCAACCGCCGCGGCCTGATCGCGGCGCTGCGGATGAGCGCATCGTTCTCCGATCGGCGCCACGTTCCCCTGGCAGTGGTCTCGTTCGACGTCGATCACTTCAAGCGGGTGAACGACACGTATGGACACGACGTCGGCGATCGCGTGCTTCGCCACGTCGCTCGGCTGGCCACTGCCTGTTGTCGCCGAGAAGATCTGGCCGGTCGGGCAGGAGGCGAAGAGTTTCTGGTGGTGCTGCCCGCCACCGACGAGGCCCAGGCCGCGGTCGTTGCCGAGCGACTGCGAGCCCGCTTGGCAGCGACACCGGTCCGCGGCACCGAGCACCGGGTGACGGCGAGCTTCGGCGTGGCCGAGCGGGCGCCCGGTGAAGCGCTGGACTCTCTGCTGCAGCGCGCCGATCGGGCGCTCTACGCCGCGAAGGACGGCGGAAGGAACCGCGTGGCCCGTGTGTCGGCGCTCGACGCCCCGCTCGATCGTGCGCTGGCGGTCGAGCCAGCGCGCGCCGCTTCGTGACGTCGCCGAGACCTGGCCGATCGCCGGTCATCAGGTGGCGCCGCCAACCCCGAGTTGGCGCTCTCCGGGTGCGGCGAATGGGGATGAGCCTGGCATTTGGGCGAATTCGGGCGGTGTAAACCCGACACCTACATCGGCACACAGATTGCTACACGGCCGGGTGGAGGAGTCTTCCCATGCCCCGTGCCCCCATCGTCTCTTTGCTTGCCACCTTGGTCGCCCTGCCCGCGGCCGCCGCCACTCCGGAGCATCCGCCGAAGCTGAGGCACCAAGCCGATCTGCAAGGGGATGCGGTGGTCATCGGGTCGACCCTCGCCTTCGACTGCGCCGCCGGCATGCCCGCGGCGCCGGCCGGCTCGAAGGTGACCTGCGCGGGCGTGAGCAACGTCTCCGACACCGCGCCCGACATCTACTGGCGTGACAACGTCGCCTCCAACGCCATCCTGCCAAACAAGGCGCGCTCGAGCGCGACGTTGTCGCTCCCCGCGGGGGCGAAGGTCGCGTACGCGCGGCTCTACTGGGGGGCGCTCCACGCCGGGGCGACTGCCGACAAGAGCGTGACCGTCGACAGCGCGGCCGGCAGCCCGACGGTAGTCACCGCCGACGACGCGTGGAGCACGTTCTACGGCTTCAGTCAGCACCCGGAGTGGCACTATTACCAAGCGACGGCCGACGTCACCGCGCTCGTGTCCAAGTGGACCGCAGCGGACTTTCGCGTCACCGACGTGGACGCCATCGAGATGGCCAACGCCGACGCGCACCTCGCCTTCTCGGCGTGGACCTTGGTGGTGTTCTACCAGCGCACCGGAGACGAGCTCCGCAACCTGGCGCTGTTCGACGGTTTCACCCACGTAGCCCCCGAGTTCGGCTTGGGTGCAGCGGCCGTGACGTTGTCCGGGTTCCTGGTGCCCCCCGGATACACCGCGAAGATGACGGCCTTCACCTACGAGGGGGACACCGTGTACTCGGGGGACAAGCTGCTGTTCAACGGCCAATATCTGACGAACGCCGGTAACCCCAAGGACAACTTCTTCAACGGCTCGCGCACCTTCTTGGGCGCACCGGTCAGCGGCGCGAGCGACGTTCCGAAGCTGGGCGGCCAGGCCGGAACCATGGGGGGCTACGACCTGGACACCGTGGACGTGACCGCCCTCGTGAAGGCCGGCGACAAGAGCGCGAAGCTCTCGGCCGAGTCGGCCGAAGACAAGTTCTTGCTCGGCGGGTTCGTGACCTCGGTCACCAATCTGGCGCCCGACTTCCCCGACTACGACAAGGTGGCGACCGACGTGAACGGAGGCGTGCTCTTGACGGGTGACGTGGTCGAGTACGTGCTCACCTCGAAGAACTCGGGAAACGATCCGGCGGTGGGGACGGTCTTCGAAGACGTGCTCGATCAGCGGCTCGAGCTTCAGCCCGGCAGCCTGGTCAGTGTCGAGAACGGGGTGAACGTCCCGCTGAGCGACGCCGCGGGCGACGATCGCGGCGAGTGGGATTCGAGCACGCGCACGCTGCGCGTGCGACTGGGCGCCGGCGCAAACGCGAGCCAGGGCGGCAAGCTGGGCGTCGGGGCGGGCTTTCAGATCCGGTTCCGCACCAAGGTGAAGGCCGGCATCGGCGAGTCGGTGCCGAACCAGGGCAGCGTCACGGCGTCGGGCCTCTCCGGTGGCGCGAAGAAGACCTGGCTCTCGGATGGCGACCCGGTCACGCCAGGCGCACAGCCCACCACCGTGACCGTGGACGAGTGCGACGACAGCTCGCACTGCCCCGGGTCGAAGCCCTTCTGTGACGCGACGACGCACACCTGTCAGCCGTGCTCGAGCGACGCGGAGTGCACCGACCCGAACCTGCCCGCGTGCCAGCCCGACGGCACCTGCGGCGAGTGCTCGAGCACGAACGCCAGCAAGTGCCCGGCGGGCGCGCCGGTGTGCGTGGGCGGCAAGTGCGCAGCCTGCACGCCCGGTCCGAACGCCTCCGAGTGCGTGAACGACCCGAACGGGCCCGTCTGCCTCTCGAAGCTCGAGCCAGTGTGCGGGTGCGACACCGACGACGACTGCGGCGGCCCGAACAGCGGCAAGATCTGCGAGAACGACAAGTGTACCGACGGCTGTCGCGGAGAGGGCGGCAATGGTTGTCCGACGGATCAGCAGTGCTCGAGCCAGACCGCCGAGCCCGGCGTGTGCGGCAAGACGCCGCCTCCGCCCCCGCCGCCCGCGCCGGGTCCCGCCGCGACCGACAGCGATGACGATGGCGGGTGCGGCTGCGCGCTTCCAGGCCGGTCGCCCTCGCCCAGCGGGCTCGCGGCGCTAGGCGCCATGGTCCTTGGTGTGGCCCTCAGCCGGCGCCGCCGCGCGAGCTAGTGCCGCACGCACCGCCGCGAGCAGCGTGTCGGGGGCATACGGCTTGGTGATCAGCTCGTGGGCCCCCGAGGCGAAGAAGCTCTCCGGGAACACGTCGCGGCTGTAGCCGCTGGTGAAGAGGACACGCATCTGCGGCTCGCGGGTCGCGATTTCGCTGAACGCCTGGTGCCCGCTCTTCTTCGGCATCACCGCGTCGAGCACCACCAGGTCGATCTCGCCCAGGTGCCGGGCGTGGAGCTGGACTGCGGCCTCGCCGTCGGCCGCCTCGAGCACTCGATAGCCCGCCCCCTGCAGCACGCTCGACACGTTTCGGCGCACCATCTCGTCGTCTTCCGCCAAGAGCACGGTCTCTCGTCCGCCCGGCGAGGCCGGCGCTGGACTGGGTGAGAGCGCTTCGTCTTGGCCGGCGACCTCTGGCAGGTAGACGAAGAACACGCTGCCAGAGCCGAGCTCGCTCTCGACGCGCACCACGCCGTTGTGCCCTTTGACGATGTTCCACACCGCCGAAAGGCCGAGCCCGGTGCCCTTGTCCGGCGCCTTGGTGGTGAAGAACGGATCGAACACGCGCTGTCGCGTTTCGGCGCTCATGCCATGGCCTGAGTCTCGCACCTCGATCAGCGCGTGAGGGCCCGGGCTCGCCCAGGGGGGCAGCCCCGACTCGGGCCGCAGGACCACCCGGCGTGTCGTGATGGCGATGGCGCCTCCGTCGGGCATGGCGTCGCGGGCGTTCACGCACAGGTTGAGCAAGCAGAGCTCGATCTCGGTCGCGTCGGCGTTGACGTGGAGCAGGTCGGGCGAAGGAACGAAGCTCACGCTGACCGTCTCGGGCAGCACGCGATGGACCAGCGAAAGCACCTCTTCCACGGTGGAGTTGAGCTCGAGCACCCCCGCTGTGGCCAGAGACTGGCGGCTGAGCGTCAAGAGTTGCTTGGTCAGCTTGGTGGCGCGGGTGGCCGCCTTCTGGATCTCGCCCAGCGCCTGCTCCGCCTGCGCGGGGTCCTTTCCCAGGGACCGGCGCGCGGCTTGGAGCGAGAGCGTGATGACCACGAGCAGGTTGTTGAAGTCGTGCGCGACGCCCCCGGCGAGCTGCCCCACTGCGTCCATCTTCTGCGTCTGCAAGAGCTGGGCGCCGAGCTCGCTCTCGGCTCGGTCTGCGTCCGCTCGGCCGATGCCGCCGGCCACGGTCTGCGCGGCCAGCTCGAGCAGCTGCACCTCGTCGGCGTCGAAGCGGCGCGGCCCGCGGGCGGTGGCGAAGCCGACGAAGCCCCACACCCGCCCGCCGATGCGGATCGGCAGATCGATGACGGCGGCGATGCCCAGCGCAGCCAGAACCTGCCGGATATCGGCTTGCTCGGTGGGGATCTGGTCCAAGGTCGAGAGGGCGATGGACCGGCCCGCCCGCATACGGTCGCGCCACCAGCGAAACCGCTCGGGATCGGGCTGTGCCAGGATCTGGGTGTCCGGTGGTCTGATCGGGGCGGTTCTCCAGAGGTACTCCGGCGTCACGCGACCGTCGTCTTTGAAGCGGAACAGGTACGCACCCTCGAAGTCGGCGTACTTGGCGACGTCCGTGATGGCTTCGTGCACCGCGACGCGGATCGCCTCGCCGCGCAAGTTGATGAACTCGGTCGAGATGCGCAGGACCAGCGCCTCGAAGCCGCTCTTGTACTCGAGCCGGCGCAGCGCGCGTCGGCGCGTCACCGCCGTGGCGACCAGCTGGGTCGTGAGCCGGATCAGCTCTTGGGTCGGCTCGTCGAGGGGGTGTTCCCCGCGAACCCAGTCGCAGCCCAAGAACCCGACGATCTGATCGTGGGTTTGCAGGGGCGTGCAGAACAGGGACTGAATGCCCTCGCGCAGCCATTCGTCGCGGTCCGAGCCCGGCGGCGTGTCGAGCACGCGGGGTACGACCAGGTCGTCTCCGCCGAGCAGCGCGTGGAAGGCGATCGGGAAGGCGTCGAGCGGCAAGCGCTGGAGTTGGTCTCGAGCCGGCACGATGCCCGTCGCGCACCACTCGTGGGTGTTGCTGATGTGCGTGCCCGACTCGGAGAGCAAGAACACGTAGGTGCGATCGGCCCCGGTGAGATCCGCGCTCTGGCGGAGCGCCTCCTCGATCGACACATCGACGTCGCGCTCCTGGACGCTGGTGAGCGCCGCCGCCACCGACAAGACGAGCCGAGTTGCGTCCTTCATCAATTCAGGCCCCAACCCTCACTATACCCGCAGTGAACCCCCGGGGGAGGCAAGACGCGGAGGCCTTTCTCGCTGCCCCGATCCGTGGCATGCCCCCTCGCATGTCGGTCGACCTGAAGGGCAAGCGGGTGCTGATCACGGGGGCGTCGCGGGGCCTCGGCGTGCACATCGCCGAGCGGCTGGCACGCGAGGGCGCTCTGCTTGTGCTCGCCGCGCGGGACCGGGACAAGCTAGAGGGTGTCGCGGAACGGTGCCGGCAGCTGGGCGGCTCGGCTCAGGTGATCGTCGCCGACGTGTCGCGGTCGGAAGAGCGAGTGAGACTGCTGGCGGAAGCCGGTCCCCTCGACGTGCTGGTCAACAACGCCGGCGTCGAGTTCACGCAGCGCCTGGTCGACCAGAGCGAAGAGCAGGTGCGCGCTCAAATCGAGATCAACCTGGTGGCACCCATCGAGCTGACGCGCGCCACGCTGCCAGCGATGGTCGCCCGCGGTCAAGGCGTGGTGGTCAACGTGTCGTCGATGTCCGGCAAGGGCGCGACCCCCTTCAACTCGGTGTACGCCGCGACCAAGCATGGCTTGGTCGGGCTCAGCTCGTCCCTCGACATCGAGCTTTTCGGCACCGGCGTGCACGTCGGCGTGGTGTGCCCCGGGTTCGTCTCCGAGTCGGGCATGTGGGCGAACACGGGCCTGCGCGCGCCGGCGGCGATGCGCGAGGTCGCGCCCGCTGCCGTCGCTCAGGCGGTCGTCGACGTGATCGCCGGCAAGGGCGAGGTCTTGGTCACACCGTCGCCGATGCGCCCGCTGCTCGCGCTGCGCCAGCTGGTCCCGGCCTTGGAAGGGCCGATGCTGCGCGCCATGGGCCTGGCCAAGGCTCTGGCTGCGCGGGCAGAGCCGCGGCGCCGCTGAGCCGCGAGTCCACATGACGCCGGTCAGCCCGTAAGCAACCGCTCCCGGGTAGCGTTGTCGCCCGAGGAGGTGTCGACATGAAGGAAATCGTGGACGGCTTGGGGTACGTGCCGAAGAGCTGCACCTGGGAGCTGACCTTGGCCTGCAACCTGCGGTGTGGGCACTGCGGTTCGCGGGCGGGCACCCCCCGCCACGAGGAGCTCGAGCGTCCGCGACTCTTGCAGATAGCCCACGAGCTGGCGGACCTCGGTTGTCGCACCCTGACTTTGTCCGGCGGCGAGCCCACGCTCTCGAAGCACTGGGAGGCCGTGGGCGCCGAGGCCGCCGGGCGCGGCATCGCGGTCAACATGATCACCAACGCGGCCCGCGCCGACCGCGAGCTCGTCCGTCGCGCCAAGGACGCCGGGCTGGTCAGCATCGCGGCCAGCCTGGACGGCCTCGAGGACACGCACGACCGACATCGGGGCCTCCCCGGCTCGTTCAAGCGCGTGATGGCGCTGATCGAGGACTGCCAGGCGGTGGGCCTGCCCGTGGGCGTGATCACCACCCTTCAGAAGCGGAACGCGCGCGAGCTCGACCAGATGGAAGCGCTGCTCGCCGGAAAGATCTACGTGTGGCAGCTGCAGCTGGGCGCCGCCATGGGCAACCTGCTCGACCACCGTGACGAGCAGCTCGAGCCGAAGGACCTGTTGCGGCTGATCCCAGCGCTGGCAGAGCTGGTCGAACGCTCCCCGATCAACGTCCGCATCGCGAACAACGTCGGTTACTATGGCCCTTACGAGGCCACGTTGCGCCGGCACCGCTCGACGCCGGTCGAGTGCTGGGTCGGCTGTTACGCCGGCTGCCGCCACGTCGGGATCCAGTCCGACGGCAGCGTGAAGGGGTGTCTCTCGCTCCAGGCCACCCAGAAGACCGAGGGCAGCCTGGCCGAGCACGCGCTCGCGGACATCTGGCATCGCGAGGGGGCGTTCGCCTACAACCGTCACTTCTCGAAGACAGACCTCTCGGGGTTCTGTCGAACCTGCGAGCACGCCGACATCTGCCGCGGCGGCTGCTTCAGCATGCGCACCTGCGAGGGCGGCAGCGAGAACCCTTTCTGCTACCACCGTGTGGCGACCCTCGACGCGCGCGCGCTGGTGCGCAGCAAGCGACGCTACGCGCCCTTGGCCCTGGCGCCCGCCGCGCTGCTCGCGGCCTTCAACCTGGGCTGCGCCACCGACAAGCCACAGGGTCCGCCCCCCGGATCGCCCACCGCCGATCCATTTCCGGGTGAGCCGCCGTCAGTGGAAGAGTACGCGGCGCCCGCGCCGGAGCCCGGGCCCGCGCCCACCGGGCCCGCCGAGCCGCCGGTGGTGGCCGAGTACGCCGTCGAAGCGCCGCCGGATCCGCCGGTGGCGCCCAAGTACGGCGTGCCGCCGCCGAAGTAGGGCCATCGTCCGAAGTCGGCGACCTCCCTGGGGCCCCGGCGTATAGTCGCCCCTCCCCGGGGAACTTCGGAGCCAAAACATGGTCTGGCAACGCTGCATGCGTCCACACATCACCAGGCGCCTCGGCGCTTGGATCGGGTTTCTGCTGCTGGTCGTCTCCACCTTTGCCTGCGGGGGGCGCGAGCGACCCCTGGCGCCTCGCAGCCAGACCTGGGCCGAGCTTCGCACCGTGAGGCGCGCGGTCCGGGTCACACCGCCCGACGAGAAAGAGCGCGACCCGTACCCCCGCGAGCGCCTGGTCTACGGCGCGCGGGTCAAGGTCGAGGCCGGCGGGTTGGCTTGGCTCCGCCGTGACGCCGGCGCGACCCTGCTGGTGCGCGGTCCGGCGCAGGTGGTGGTCTACGCCGACGGTCTCAAGCTCGAGTCGGGGCGCATCTTCGTGGACTCGCCGGTCAGCCGCGCCACCGAGATCGAGGTGCCGAGCGGCAAGCTGCAGCTTGCCAAGGTTCGCGCCAGCTTGGACGTGGCCGAGAGCGGCACCACCGAGGCCTACGTGCTCGATGGCGAAGTGCGCCTGGGCGACAGCGTGCGCGCGCGGGCGGGCGAGCGCCTGCTCGCGGCCAAGGGCGGCGCGCCGACCCTCGAGGCAGTGAAGGTCTGGGAAGACTGGACGGGGGGGCTCGCCACCACCGATCCGGTGGCGGCACCGGCGCCGTTCGGGGTGGGCACCGTGGGGGCTCGGCCGCCGGGCAACGTCGGCCCACCGCGCTTTCCGCTGGCGATCCAGCGGCTCGACGTGCGCGTGAGCGTGGACGGCGACTTTGCCGTGACCGAGGTCGATCAGCGCTTCTTCAACCCGAGCTCGAGCACGGTCGAGGGCATCTACCGGTTCAGGTCGCCCTCGGGCGCGTCCATCCATCGCTTCGGGGTCGATCGCGGCGGCGATCTGGTGTGGGGGCGAGTGAAAGAGAGCGCCGCCGCAGCGGCGCAGTACCAGTCCAACGTCTATCAGGGCTCGACCGAAGATCCGGCGCTGCTCGAGTGGGAGGGCCCGGGCGCGTACCGCGCGCGGCTCTATCCCATCGGTCCCGGCGAGTCGCGGCGCGTGGTGGTGCGCTACACCGAGTGGCTGCCCCGCAACGGCGCGAAGGGCGAGCGCCGGCACTACGTCTACCCGATGGCCGCCGAGGGCTCCGAGGCCTCGCTGCCGGTGATCGAGGAGCTGACCATCAAGGTCGAGCTGGCCAAGGCCCGCGCCAACGAGGTGAGGGTCGGCATGGCTGGCACCCGCCAGGGCACCGAGGTGATCGTGCGCGCGCAGGACTACGTGCCGCGGGCAGATCTCTCGGTCGAGCTCTTCGACGAGGGCGTGCGCGCGCTGGGCGCCTACCACGCCAAGCACTCTCCCGATCTCGCAGTGCTGGCACCCGAGGCACGCGTGGACGCCAACAAGGCCGCCCTCGGCGAGGTCGGCTACGTGCTGGTGCCGCTGCGCGCCGCCGACATCCCGGTGCAGCCGGGTGGGCTCGATCTGGCCATCGTGGTCGATGCTTCGGCAGCGAACGACGCCTCGAGCATGGCGCTGGCCCGCGCGGCGGCCATGGGCCTGCTCAGTCACCTGGGCGACGAGGACCGCGCCATGGTCTGGGCCGGCGCCGAAGCGCTGCGCCCGCTCTTGCCCGACGTGGCCGGTCTGGCAAAGATCGATAGCGCCGTGCGTCAGCGCTATTCCGCGGCGCTGGCCAGCCTCCAGCGCGGCGGCGCCACCGATCTCGGCGGCATGCTCAGCCGGGCGGCGAGTCAGCTCGATCCGGCCCGCCGCGGCGTGGTGGTTTACATCGGCGACGGCCTGCCGACGGTGGGCGAGCTGTCGCTGAAAGAGCTCGAGCAGAAGCTCGGCAAGCTGCCGCGGCCGCCGCGGGTGTTCTCGCTGGGCGTGGGCCGCGACGTGGACATGGCGCTGCTCGCGGGCCTCGCGACCGGTGGCTTTGCCACGCGTCTGGACGATGCCTTCTCGGCGGCGCGCGCCGGGCTCTCGGTGCTCGAGCGCGCGGAACGCCCGGCCTGGCTCGGCACCGAGGTGAGCCTGGGCGAGAACGTGGAGCGCATCTATCCCCGCGGCTCGGCGGCGCTGGTCGCCGACGAGACGGTGGTGGTGGTCGGCCGAACGGCCAGCGCGACGCCCCGCAAGCTCACGATCACCACCCGTGACGGGAAGAAAGAGCTGCCGCTCGATCCCCGCGCCCTGGACGATCAGGGCGACTTGCGACGGCGCTGGGCCGAGGCCCGCCTCGACGAGCTCTTGCGCGAGCGCGCGGGGCGCGCCGCCATGGTCGACGTCGGCGTGCGCTTCGGCATCATCACGCCGGTCACGTCGTTCTACGTGCCCACGGCCCGGGAGCTGGCGGAAGAGCGTCGGCGCTTCCAGCCGGAAGAAGATCGCGAAGCAGAAGAAGCACCGCAGGCGAGCGCCGACAACAAAGAAGGTGGCACCGGCACCCGCGCCAAAGGCGAAGAGGGCTCGATGGGGAACCCGTCGAGCGGCACGAGCAAGCGCTATGCGGTGGCCGGACCGCGCGGCAACGCCGACCCGCACGTCGCGCGCCAAGAAGCGCTGAAGGACTCCGCCGAGTTCGGCATGATTGGCCTGCTCAACGCCGGAGCGGGCGGCGACCCGAGCGCGCCGACGGCGCCGTGGGGCAAAGATCAACCCGCGCCCGCCGCACCACCGCCCGCGGCAGCAGCCAGCGCGCCCGCCACCGCCGAGAAGGCGCCCGAGGCCGAGGCAAAGCCCACTGACGCAGCGAAGCGCAAGGCGCCCGACGGCAATACCTGGGGCGACGAGATCGGCGACACGTTCGGCGCGGGCGGCCTCGGGCTCGCTGGGGTGGGCGAGGGCGGGGGCGGCAGGGGCGAAGGCATCGGGCTCGGCTCCATCGGCACGCTCGGCAAGGGCGCTGGCACCGGCACGGGTCAGGGCTTCGGCTCCGGCCACGGGCGGCTCGGCGGCGCGCACGCGGCCACGACGCCGACCGTGCGCATGGGCGCCACGCAGGTCACCGGCAAGCTCCCGCCGGAGGTCGTGCAGCGGATCGTGCGCCAGAACTTCGGACGTTTCCGCCTGTGCTACGAGCAGGGCCTCACGCGCAACCCGAACCTCGAGGGTCGGGTGGGCGTGCGCTTCGTGATCGACGAGCAGGGTGGCGTCGCGAACGCGACCAACGCCGGCTCCGACCTTCCGGACGCCGGGGCGGTGGCCTGCGTGATCGCCGCCTTCCACGGTCTGAGCTTCCCCCAGCCCGAGAACGGCAAGGTCACGGTGGTCTATCCGATCCTCTTCGCCCCCGGCGACGGCAAGGCGGCCAAGCCCGAGAAGGTCGAAGAACCCATCGTGCTGGTCGGGCTCGACCTGATCCCTCGCTTCATCATCCGCTGCAGCGTAGCCGCCGATCTGCCTCTGGCCGATCGTGTGACGCTGTGGCGCGAACGGCTCTCGAAGATGTCGGGCAGCCCCGGCGGGGTGCTGGGCGTCTACCAAAAAGCGCTGGGCGGATGTGAAGCGCCCAGCTGGACCGAGCGGCGGCGCCTGCTTTCGCTGATGCTCGACGCCCTCGGCACCGTGCCGCTCCGCGTGGGCTTGTGGAAGCTGATGAAGAACGACGCCACCGCCGCGGACTCGCTCTACCGAAGCATCGTGGCGCGGATCAAGACGGCGCAGCAGATGCGCGAGCTCCACACCGCGCTCGGGCTCAAGACCATGGACCCGGGGATGCTCGAGAAGCTCTTGGCGGACACGAAGGCCCCGGCCGAGCGAGCGGCAAAGCTGCGGGTGCTCACTCGCGAGTGGCCGGACGACTTCCGGCTGGGCCTCGCCCTGCTCGACGCGCTCGAGGATGCGGGCGACTTCGCGGGCGCGGCGGACTTTGCCGAGCGCCTGCGCTCGCGCCCCGACGCCGACGCGCACGTGCGCACGATGGTGGGCGAGCTCTACCTGCGGATCGCCGGGGTCCAGAAAGAGCCGAAGAACCAGGCCGAGTACGAGGCCCTGGCGCGGCGCGCGTTCGGCGAGATCGTCGAGTTCGCACCCGACGATCCGGTGGCCCGGCGCCGCCTGGGCGATCTGTTGCGCGCCCACGGCTGGTTCGCCGACGCGCGCCGGCAGTACGAGACCTTGGCGAGCATCACACCGGACGACGCGAGCGTCGCGCTCTTGCTCGCCGCCGCCGCCGAGGGCGAGGGCCAGGTCGAGGCCGCGGTGCGCTGGACCGAGAAAGGTCACGGGGCAGGTGCCCCCGACGTGGACTCGGGACCCGCGGCGACCTCGCGGGCCTTCGCCGCGACGTTCTTGGCGTGGGGCCGGCTCGCCGCGCGCGAGGGCAAGCGCGAGCAAGAGGCCACCGATCTTGCCACCCGCGCCGAGCAGGTGTTGGCCGCCGAGCGCGCGAAGCCCGGCAGCGGCGCCCGGGTGACCTTGAGTTGGTCGCACCCGGAGCTGCATCCGGTGCTCTACACCAACGCGCTCGGGGCACCGATGCCGGCAGCCGAAGGCGACGTGACCTTGGGCATTGCCCAGGCGCGCATGCCCTCGAAGGGGGAGCGCTGGGTCGAGATTCGGATCGAGAAGGGCGACGTCGAGGCGGCCGCGAGGCTCGGCGCCGAGCTGACCCTCACGGTGGTGTTCGACGAGCTCGGCAAGAGCGAGAAGATAGTCAAGCTGCCGGTGCGATTCGAGCGCGGCGGGCCACCCATCTTGCGCTTCAACTTGGGCGCCGGGGAGGTGACCCGTGGCTAAGAAAGCCCTCCGTCTGGTCGCCGTTCTCGTGGCGCTCGTCGTCGTCGTGGTCGGGGTCGTGTTCGCCGTTCGGCCGCGAGTCGTGCAGCGTGGCGCCTCGGTGGCCGACCTGTCCGTGGTGCACCCGGGGGTGCGCGTGAACGACGCCGAGCGCCGGGGCCTGGCTCGCCTGGCTCCGGGGCAACGCGTCGAGACCGACGCTCAGGGCCGCGCGCGGGTGCGGCTCGACGACGGCACCTTGGTGTTGATCGACCGCGCCACCCAGCTGACGGTGGACGACGCGAAGGTGAGCCTGAATCGCGGGCGACTCTTCGTCGAGGGCGTGCTCGGCGCTCGCGCCGAGATCTCGGTCGGCGACGTGAAGGTGCGTCCTGGCGCTGCTCGCGTCGGCTTCGATCGGCGCGAGGGCCCGGCTCGAGTGTACGCGGCCAGCGACGAGATCGTGGTGGTGGCCCCGGGCGGGGAGCACAAGGTTCGCTCGGGCGAGTCCGCGGTGATCGAGGGCGCGACCGTGACCGTGCGGCCCGAGAAGGCCTTCGACGACTGGACCGGAGGCTTGGCCGCGCCCTGGGGCGCCGCCGGCCCGCCGCGCCGTGCGGTGGGTGAGGTCTGGGGCGCAGATCTGGGCGCGAAGCCCGGCGATCCGGGCTCGCCGCTCACGATCCGCTCGCTGGACGTGACGGCCAAGCTCGAGCCCGAGATCGCCCAGACCCGCGTCACCACCACCTACTTCAATGGTGGCAGTCAGACCGTGCGCGGCGACTTCCGCATGGCGCTGCCCCCGAGCGCCATCGTCTCGCGCTTCGCCTGGGGCCGCGACGACTCGCTGGAAGAGGGCAAGGTCGTCCTCGCGGCGCGGGAGGGGGTCTCGCTGGTCGCAGAGGGTAGCGCGCTGCTCGAGTGGGCGGGCGAGGGCTGGGTGCGAGGCCATCTGCCCGCCATCGCCAGCGGGGCCGCCACCACCGTCGTGGTCGAGTACATCGAGTGGCTGCCGATCCGGCGCGAGTCGGGCAAGCTCTTGGCGCAGTACCGCTTCCCGATGGCTGCCGCCGGTGAGCCGCCGCTGATCGGCGAGTTCTCGGCGCACGTCGACGCGGCCCTGGCCAAACCGCGCTCGCTGTCGGCGAGCTCGGGGACGACCGTCGACGGCACCAGCGTGCGCAGCCGCCGCCCCGATTTCCGCCCGACCGCCGATCTGGTGGTGGACGTCGAGCAGGCGCCGTGGGACTCGAACGCGCGCCTGTACGTTGCCCAGAAAGAGGGCGACGAGGACGCGAGCACCGTGCTCGTCCGTGCCGATCTGCCCGACGTCGGGCCCGAAGTCGGCGCGACCCTGGCGCTGGTGGTCGACACCTCGGGCAGCGCCGAGGCGGCCGAGCTGGAGGTGTCGAAGGCGTTCGTGCGAGCGGCGCTCGATGCGCTGGGCGATCGCGATCGCGTGGTGGTGCTGAGCGCCGACCAGAACGTGCGGCCGGTGGGCCCGCCCGCGGTCGGGCCCCTCGATGCCGCGCGCAAGGCGGCGATCCTCGAGGCTCTGGGCAAGCTCGCCCCCGGCGGCGCTACCGATCTGGGGCGTGCGCTCGAGGCCGGCGCGGACGCCCTGCCGGCGGACGCCCCGGCCGGCGTCGTCGTGTACATCGGCGACGGCTGGGCGACGCTCGGTGACTCCGACGTGAAGAGCATCGAAGCGAGGCTCGCGCGACGCGCGGGGGGCAAGCCCCGGGTGGGCGCGGTGGCGGTGGGGGCCATGGCTCACGTGCGCGGACTGCGCGCGCTGACCCAGGGTTCAGGCCCGCTGCTCTTCGTGTCGGACTCGTCGGACGCGACTGCGGCCGCCACCGAGCTGGTCGCCGACGCGCTGCGCCCGGCGTTCGCCGGCGTCGAGCTCTCGCTGGGCCCCGAGATCGAGCAGGTGTACCCGCGGACGGCCCGCGCGGCCTTCGCGGGCAGCACGATCGAAGCGGTGGGCCGCGTGCGCGGTCGGCCGCCGAGCGTGGTCACCCTCAAGTGGCGCGACAAGGACGGCGTGCACGAAGATCGGCGCATGATCGCCCTGCGGGTCGCGCCGTTCCCCGAGGACGTTCGCCGCCGCTGGGCCAAGGCGCGCATCGACGAGCTCTTGCTCGCGCGGCGCGGCCGCGAGTCCGTGACCGACGTGGCCCTGCGCACCGGGCTCATGACGCCGTGGACGGGCTTCTCGGTGGCGACCAGCTACACCGGCACCGCGCTCGAAGCGCGTCAGCTGGACGTCGCGCTCTCGGACGTGATCTCGCCCTGGGACGAGACCCCGGTCACCAAGACCGCCTCGGACTTCGCGCCCGGCGCGCTGGTGAGCGTGCCGCACCCTGGTCGAGTGGACGACGCGGCCAGCGAAAAAGAGCTCGAGAGCGCCGTCTCGGCTGCGGCCGGGTTCACCATCGACAGCGCCATGCCGTCGGTGCGCGCCTGCCGGGACTCGCGCGCTGCGCTGCGCCCCGATCTGACCGGCACGCTGGTCGTGTCGCTCTCGGTCGACGGCGACGGGCGCGCCAGCGACGTGAAGGTGCGAGGCAACACCGCCGCGGCCCACGACGACGCCCTCAACCGCTGCGTCGAGGTGGCACTGCAGGGGATGTCGTACCCCGAGAGCGGTCTGGGCGCGAAGGTGAAGGTCGAGCGCGAGATCCTCTTGCCGCCACCCCGGGCGGCGCTGCGCGGCACCAAGTGCTCGGCGCTCTCTCAGCTGCCGATGCCACTGCGGCGCGGCGTGTGGCGGGTGCGGCTCGCGAACGAGAAGCCGTTCGACGTCTTCATCTCGGCCAAGCGCCAGTGCGAGCTCACGAGCTGGGCCGATCGCCGCGCCCTGCTCGAGCTGTCACTTCTGGTCGAGAAAGACGGCGTGCGCCGGGTCGAGCTGGCCCGAGGCCTCGACGTGGCGGGTGAGGTCGAGGCGTCGGCGTTCGTGCGGCGCGAGGCGGTGCGGCGCGCACAGAACCCGAGCGAGCTCTTGCGCGTGAAGCAGGCTCTGGTGGGCAGCGAGAGCTTCCCGATGTCGGTGCTTCAGAAGCGCTACCGCGCGGCGACCGGCGACGAGGCCCGACTGGCGGTGGTTCGCAAGTTCCTGACCCTCGCGCCCCACGACAGCTTCTTGAAGGGTCGACTGATCGCGCTGCTCGAGGCCCTGGGCCAGAAAGAGCAGTTGATCGAAGAGGCGCGCAAGGTGCGGCTCGACCCCTTTGCTTCCGCCGAGGTGCTGGCCGACGTCGCCAGCGCGCTCTTGCGGCAGGGCGACCAAGACGAGGCCCGGCGTACCTTTGGCGAGCTGGGCGAGCGCGCTCCCGCCGACCCCTGGGCCCGCGCATTTCTGGGCGACCGCCTGCGCAACGAAGGTCTGTTCGACGACGCGAGCCAGGCCTACGCGGCGCTCACCGAGCTCGCGTCGGACGAGCCCGCTGGGATCCTCCGCAGCGCGCTGGCCCACGCGGGCGCGGGGCGTCTCGACCTGGCGCGGCGCCTGCTCACCCGCGTGGTCGAGACCGGCGGGCGCTCGGGGCAGGCTTCGGCTTCGACCTTGGCCGGCCACGTCGCCGCGGCGCTCTTGGCCGAGGCCCGGGTCGGCGCCGGCGCCAAGGACCAGTCCGACGCGCTGACCTTCGCGTCGCTCGAGGTGCCGCGCACCGAAAAGCGTCACGTGCTCTTGCTCCGCACGCCGGCCGCGTTGCCCGGCCTCGAGGTCAAGCTCACTCGGCGCTTCGGCAAAGAGAAGGAAGAGGTCCCGCCCGACATCACCGCGGCGGCCATGGGGCTCTACGCCCTGGCCTTCGATCCGGCCGGCGCCGAGCTCGAGCTCTCGCTCACGCGCCCCGAAGAGCTCTCGCCCGCGCGACCCTACAAGCTGCGGGTGGACGCGCTCTTACCTTCGGACTCGGTCAGCACTCCGCCCAAGCTGGCCTCGACCGAGGTCGAGCTGCCGGCTACCGGCAAGCCGGTGACCCTGCGCTGGGTGAATGGTGCGTGGGTGAAGTGATCCGGGTCAGAACCGCACGAGCGGCCCGGCCACCTGACCCGGCGGCATGTCGCCCCGGTCGGCCTCACGCTCGGTGAGCAGCGCATAGACCAGCACCCCACCCCCGACGGCCACGACCCCCACCCCCGTCCAGAACCACCAACGCGAGGTGAGCCCCGGTGGGCGATCGAGCGGGACGGTGATCTCGTTCTTGCGGCCCGCGACCATTTCGACGCGGGTGTCGGCATCTTCGTATTCGTCGTGGTGCACCACGACCCGGTGCTTGCCCGGCGGCAGCACGGTCTGGACCGGGACCGCGCCCAGGCGCTTGCCGTCGACGAACACCGTGGCGCCCGCCACGGGCGAGCCCACGACCAAGAGGCCCCCCGACGCTTTCGTGATCAACTTCACGTCGAGCTTCTGCTTGCCGCCACTGGTCAACGTCAGCGTGTGACGGAACGGGTGGTAACCGTCGGCGCTGACCTCGACCACGGCCTTGCCCGAGTTCAAGCGCAGCGGCCGGTCGATGGGCGTGGTGCCTGCGACCTTGGCGCGCACCAGCACGCGGGCACCCGGGACGTTGCAGGTGATCTCGAGCTGGCTGACCTTGGCGCGCACGCGGCCCATGAGCGCGTCGAGCCGACTCACCTTGGCCTTGAGCTCGGCGGGCGCAGTCCGCTCGAACTCTTCGAGCTGGTCGAGCGCTTCGGGGTACCGAGCCAGGGCTTCGTAGGCCCGGCCGCGGTTGTAGAGCAGTGCCGGTGAGGGATCGAGCCCGTATGCCTTGTCGTACAGGTCGAGCGCGCGCTCGTACTCGATGCGCTGCATCGCCTCGTCGGCTTGGGCCTTGAGCTCCCGAGCTTGGGCCGCGGCGTCGGCAGACTGGGCGATCGCGGGGCTCGACAGCCAGAGCGTCGCGACGAGCGCGAGGGAGAGGAAGAGGAACGGGCGGGTCATAGCGTCAGCGGGATCCCGGGATCTTTCGGTTCAGGCTTCTTGGGTTCGGGGGGCGACGGCTTTGGCTCGGCGGTGCCCGCGAGGGCCGAAGGCGGGGGTTTGCCGACCTTGGTCGCGGGTGCCCGAGGTGTCGCGGTCGCGGGCGCTGCGACTTCGCCCGGCGGCTCGACGGCGGGCACCACCGAGGGCTTGGGGGAAGGCGTGGGGCTCGGAGTCGGCGCGATGAGCACGGCGGTCGGTGCAGGTTCGACCGCCGGCGCGCTGCGGCTCGCCCAGAAGATGGCCGCGGCGGCGAGCGGCACGATCACCAGCGCGACGAGGGCCAAGGCGACGCCGAGCCGGCGTGGCTTCTGCGGCTCCTCGACGGTCGTCAGCGCTGGCTCGGCCTCGAGCGGCGGCGGTGGCGCGGTGGGCGGCGCCGGCAGGGTCGGCGCGTCGGTCGACACGCGAATCACCTGGGGGTTGCTCTTGACCACGGGCTCGGGCGCCCAGTTGCCCCGGGCGCTGAAGGGCGCCAGCTCAGCGGCCATCGCGCTCACCGTCTGAAACCGAAGATCGGGGTCCTTCTCGAGCGCACGCAGCATCACTCGGACCAGCGCGTCCGGCAGCTCGCTGCGGTACTCGCGCGGGCTCTTGACCGGATCGGCGGTGATCGCCGCGACCACTGCGGTGGCGCTCTCGCCGGTGAACGGCGTGGTGCCGGTCAAGACCTCGTACAAGATCACGCCCAACGACCAGATGTCGGACCGCGCGTCGGCGCGGCGCGACGAGCGGATCTGTTCGGGCGACATGTAGAGCGGCGTGCCGAGCGCCGAGCGCGTGGCGGTGACCGACGAGTCCGCCTCGGTCAGCTTCGAGATCCCGAAGTCGAGCAGCTTGATGCGTCGATCGCGACCCTCGCCGCACAGGAACAGGTTGTGGGGCTTGAGATCGCGGTGGATGATGCCTCGCTCGTGGGCCTCTTGCACCGCCGAGCAGGCCTGCAGCACGTAGTCCACGCCCTCGAGGATGGGCAGCGGTCCCCGTCGCGCCAGCTCCATGTCCAGGTCGCGACCCTCGAGGAACTCCATGACGATGAACGGCGTGCCGTCCGGCATGGTGTCCACGTCGTGAATCCGCGCGACGTTGGCGCTCTTCAGCTTTGCCGCCATGCGCGCCTCGCGCTCGAAGCGCGCGACCACCTCGGTGCTCTGGCGGTCTTGCTCGCGGAGCAGCTTGATGGCGACCCGCTCGCCCAGGCGCTGGTGCAACGCCTCGTACACGACGCCCATGCCGCCCTCGCCCACTCGCCGCAAGATCTCGTATTTGCCCGCCAGCAGGCTGCCCTTGAGATCTTCGGCGTGCAGCGGCTCGGCCATCGCTCACTTCGCCAGGGCGGCGATCTCCGATGCGGACAGCACGCGCTTGTAGATGCGGACGTCGTCGAGCACCGCGTCCATCTGGTAGCCGAAGTAGAGGGTCTTCGTCAGCGCGAAGTTTGCGGGCTTGAGCTGCGCCTTCGTGGGAATGCCGTTGAAGTAGGCCTGCATCATCTTGGCGTCGGCCACCATGGTCACGTGGAGCCACGTGCCCAGGCTCAGGAGCTTCAAGAAACACAGCTGATCGTGGCCCGGCACCGAGTCGATGCAGACCCCGAGGTCCGTGGCGACCCAGGCCTCGAGATCGTCGATGCCGAAGGGGTCGTGATCGAAGAGGAACCCCATGCTTGGTGGCGCGGCGTTCACCTTGACCCACAGCGCAACCGTGACGCCTGTGGCTTGGCTGATCGCCCCGAGACTCGCGGTCGGGCCGACGGCGAAGGTGCCAGACGTGGAGTTGACGACCAGGCCACTCCCGGTGTGTCCCACCCCCGCCTTCACGGCGGCGCCCTGAAGCTGCCCGTGGTTGCCGTAGGTGGACAGGTCTGGCACCGCCGCGCTCTGAGTACCCTCGAAGTCGAACCAAGCCACCAGGTCGCCTTGGCCCGCGTCGGTCCCGGAATCGGACGCAGCCTCTGGGCCCGCGTCGGTGCTGGTCTCGGCGGGCGCATCTTGCCCCGCGTCGTTCGTCGGCTGGCCGCACCCGCCCGGGGTGGTGCACGCTTCGGGGTCCGGCAGCTTGGCGCTGCGGCACTCACCCTGGAAGCAGGTCTGATCGTCCGCGCAGAGCTTGCCCAGGCAGCTCGAGCTCAGCTCGATGGGAAGGTCGAGGGGCGTGTGGGGCACGAAGCGCAGCGCTCGCCGCGCGACCACGCAGAAGTCGGCGGGGTTCTTCGGATCGCAGGCGCTCGCGGGCTGGCCGCCGACGGTGGTGATGGCCTGGAGCGTGACCTCGTCGCTGTCGTCGCCGCTGGGCACCACCACCAGCGAGCCGATTCGCCCGTTCGCGTCTTTGCAGCCCTTCCGGCTCGACACCGGCGGCTTGTCACTGATCGTGGCCAGGGCGCCGACGCTCAGCGTGGTCTCCGACACCTGGGGGCAAGCGACGTCGGTGCTCAGCGTGACCGTGATCTGGGTGGGCTCGCGGCAACCCGAGAACAGCACGGGCACCACCACGGCTAGCAGCGCACCTGTGCGAGCCCAACCGAGTGCGTGCCGCCTCCGGAGCATTACTCACGAGCATAGCGCGCCCGCCCGATCGGCGCGACGCCTTCGACCCCGCTTGGCGCCTGCTCGGGCGAAACCCCCACGAACGCGCGTGCAGCGGCCCGCACTCAGCCCTCGGGCAACAGCCGCTCGAACAGCTTCAAGAGCCGCCGCTTGGTTCCCGTACGCAGCTGCCCCAACGTGCGGGCCAGCGCGCCTTCGCGCCTCTGCCCCAGGGTGACCGTTTGACCGACGCGAATCCGCCCGCCGCGGGGGATGCTGGCATACACACCCAAAGTGCGCTCGGTTTCCCGGGCGATCACCTTCATCACACGGGCGTCGGCGGGTAGATCGAGCTGGGGGCGAGCGGGCATCGAGCAGCGCGGTGTAACGCACTCGACGCGCGCGCGGGCAGAGCCGAGGGACAGGGTCGACGCGACCCAGCCGTGCTCGAGGAAGCCCTCGCCGTCGGTGTGGAGCAGCACGTTCGGCCGGAAACGCTGTGGATCGAAGCTCACGTCGGGGGCCGCGGCCCGCAGCGCCGCGAGGCTCGAGGTGGTGAGCAGGTGCAGCGGATAGACGTCGAAGTAGCTCCCGGGCGGCGTGGCGAAGGCGCTCAGCAGCGCCAAGAAGCCCAACGGGAGCATCGAGAGATCGGGCAGCGGCTCCCCCGGCTCGAGCCCGAAGACTCGGCGCAGCTCGGCCTTGTCGGCCTGCAGCGCGCGGAAGTGGCCGAGCTCGCGCGTGGGGCGCAGCGGCACGAGGGACACCGGGTGCTCGACCAAGTCGGACAGCCGGCGGTGCACGCTCGGGTCGCTACTCGAGATCTCGTCGCCGTTCGGAAAGCCGATGGCCACCGGCGGGACCCGCGCTGGAGCTTGCCGAGGCTGGGGCTCATCGAGGAAGCGCGCGCGGAGCCGGAGCAGGGCAGGGAGCTTCTTGGCGCTGGTGAGGGTGTGCTTGTCGTCGTCCCGCACCGCCCAGAGGCGATCCCCCACGATGCCGCGGCGCTCGAGCTCGGCGACCTCGAGCCGCTCGCCCGCCATCGACTTGACCGGGTAGCGCCAGAGCTGGGTGGCGATCATCCCGCCGAGCATAGCCGACCCGCGTCGTCGGAAGAGAAGGCTCGACGGCGCGCTCGGCGGCCGCGCGCCGTTGTATCCTTCCCCCGTGGCCTTCGTCTGCCCCGAGTGCGCTCGCTCGTTCCCCGCTCCGGGGTTCTGCACCGAGGATGGCGGCGCGCTGAACGACAATGCGTTCTGCCCGCTCTTGGGCTCGACGGTCGGCAGCTATCGCGTGGCGACGCTGATCGGGCAGGGTGGCATGGGCGAGGTGTACCGCGGCGTGCATCCCGAGATCGGCAGCCGAGTCGCCATCAAGGTGCTCTCGACCGACGCGGCGCGGGCGCCGAGCGTGGCCGAGCGCTTCTTCGCCGAGGCCCGAGCCGTCAACGTGGTGCGCCACGAGGGCATCGTCAGCGTGCTCGATCTGAGCCGCTTGCCCGACGGTCGCCCGTACATCGTGATGGAGTACCTGGAGGGGGCGCCCCTCACCCGCGTGCTCGAGCTGCACCGACCGGTGCCGTTGGGCGCCATGTTGCAGATCTTGCTGAACGTGCTCGACGCGCTGAGCGCGGCCCACGCGCAAGGCATCACCCACCGCGACATGAAGCCCGACAACATCTTCGTGACCAGCACCGGGCGCACCAAGGTGCTGGACTTCGGCATCGCCAAGCTGCGCCCCGACATCGCCGGTGTGAGCGGCGCCACCAAGACCGGCGCGCTCCTTGGCACGCCCTACTACATGTCGCCCGAGCAGGCTCGCGGCCAGGCGGTCGATCACCGGTCGGACATCTACTCGGTGGGCGTGATCGCCTACGAAGGCTTCACCGGCAAGCGCCCGTTCGACGCCGAGAACCTGTACGACCTGTTGCGACAGCACATCGAGGTTCCGCCCCAGAGCCTGCGCGAGCTGCGCCCCGAGATCCCGCCGGCCCTCGAGAGCGTGGTGCTGCGCGCGCTGGAGAAGGCCCCGGGGCAACGCTTTCAGACGCTCGAGCTCCTGGCCGCGGCGCTGCGCCAGACCGCGCCGTTCCTCGCTCCGACGAGCTTCGTGACGCTCACCGGTGAGCCCAGCAGCTTGCCGCGCCCGGTGCTGGCGGCGGGTGCCCACGCGGCACCGACCGCGCCGACTGCGCCCGGCTACGCCGCCACGTTGCCCGAGCAGAGCGTCTCGCCGAAGCGAGGGCTCGGCGGTGTCGCCTGGGCAGCGATCGCGGTGGTCGTGCTGGGAGTCGCGACGGTCGTCTCGGCCGCGGTCGCGCTGGTGGTCTTCGGCGATCGCGACACCGTGACGGTCGTCGAGACGGGGCCCTCGTCCCGCGGAGCGACGCCGGCGGCTCCGGAAGCCCCGGCGAAAGGGGTGACCAGTCTGAAACGGGTCGAGGCGGTGCAGTTCCTGCCAAAGGCCCTCGAGCTGGCCCGAAGACAGGTCCCGGGAGCGGAGCTGTCGTCGCTGTCCGTCGACAGCCCCGAAGCGGACGGCAGCGTCGACTTTCCGAAGAGCGACGGGACCATCTCCTACACCTTCGTGCACGGCGAGCAGATCGTCTCGGTGACGCTGGGTGGCGAAGCGCCGGTCGTCGCCAAGTCCCCCGTCTTCAATCCGATGGTCGCGAAAGTGCGCCCTCCACGCTGCAGTATCGGGAAGGTGCTCAAGGCCTCGGGTGCGCGCGGCGAGGACATCGTGGTGAGCTACGGGCCCGCCGCAACCTGGACCGTGATGGGCGGCGACGACGTGAGCATGGTGCCGGATGATTGCTGACTAGAGCGGCTCGAGGTGCACTTCCAAGAGATCGAGATCCGCGTACTCCGACGGGCTCTGCAGCGCGTAGCGGATCCGCAGCCACTTGGCGTTCGCGGGAGACGTGCCGGTGAGGGGCGGGTCTGCGCTCCAGGCCCAGCTGTCGGGCGTCCACGCCCCGAACTGCGCGTCGATCTGCTGATCGGCGGCGTCGTAGAAGATCAGTGCGGTCTGCCCGATGTTGCTCGCGTTGCGGCTCCAGCTGGTCACGCGATACTGCCGGCCCGGCAGCGCGCTGATGGGCGGCGTTTGCGCGTACACCCCCGGGTACTGGCAGCCGCCGACGAATCCGGTCGTGTGCAGCCTGAGCCCCCAGCTTCCGCCGCCCGGCGCGGGGTACTGCTCGCGTGACGCCGACCAGGTGCCGTCGGTCGGGCAGTTCTGCCACGACTGCCAACCGCCGGCGGGGAAGTCGGACGTCGCCTCGAAGCTGTTCTTGTAGATCGGCGGACAGTCGACCGGGCTGCAGCCGCAGACGTTCGCCGTCCCGAGCCCACCGCAGGTCTTTGGCGCCTTGCAGGTTCCGCAATCCAGACTGCCGCCGCAGCCGTCCGGGAGGGCGCCGCAGTTCTTGCCCTGGGCCGCGCAGGTGGTCGGCTCGCAGGCGCAGACGTTGGGGGTGCCGCCCGCGCCACACTTCTTGCCCGCCGGGCACGCGCCGCAGCTCAGGCTGCCGCCGCACCCGTCGGAGACGGTCCCGCAGTCTTTGCCCAGCGACGCGCAGGTCGCGGCCACGCAGCTGCACTGGTTGGGCTGCCCGCCGGCGCCGCAGGCCTTCGGGCTGGGGCACCCCCCGCAGTCCAGTGACTTCCCGCAGCCGTCGCCGATCAGGCCGCACTCGGCGCCGGCCGCTGCGCAGCTCGTCGGCGTGCAGGCTCCGACGCCGCAGAAGTTGGGCCCCGCCGCGCCGCAGGTCTCGCCGCTCGCGCAGGTTCCACACTCGATGACCTTGTCGCAGCCGTCGCTGGTGGCGCCGCAGTTCGCGCCCAGGTCCTTGCAGGACTTCGGCGAGCAGGCCCAAGAGCCGTCGGCGAGCCCTGCCGCGTCGGGGTTTCCCCCCGCGTCCTTCTTGGTCGTCGGCTCGCTGTCGGCCGCATCGACGCCCAGGCAGCTCGACGCCAGCGCCGCGCATGCCAAGGCAAGCACGACCACGGCAGCCGGGCGCAGGCGCGACATCGACCGCCGAGGATAGCACGGGCGCCGCGCCGGCCCCGAGGGGTGCGGACATTGTGCTAGCCTGGTCCCGACGGAGGGGCGGACGATGGCCCACGATCCCGAGCAACTCAACGTGCTCGTCATCGATGACGACGAAGACCTGCGACGCATGCTGGTGGACGTGGTCACCAGCCGCGGGCACCAGGCGCTGCCGGCGGGCTCGGCGGAAGAGGGCATGGCCCTGTTGCCGCTCTGGACGTTCCAGGTCGCGTTCCTCGATCAGGGGCTGCCGGGGATGGAGGGCCTGGTCTTGGGCGAGTTTCTCCGAAAGAACAACCCCGACATGACGATCGCGCTCGTGACCGGTGAAGACGAGCCGCGCATCGAACGGCTGGCGCGCCATCTGGCCATCACGTTCATCGCCAAGCCCTTCGAGGTGCGCCAGATCCAGGCGGTGCTCGACGACGCGGTCTCGAGCGCCCACGTTCGCAGCGTGCGCCGGCATCGCCAAGAAGACGCCGACTTCGCGCCGCCCCTCGCGCGATTCGCGACCGAGATGACCGCCGCCTTCGACATGCCGCACGTGCCGGATCGAGTCGCCGAGCGCTTGGTGGCCACCATCAAGCGCAAGCTCTCGGACCTCCGGTCGGTCGGGCGCTATACCGAGCGTGACCGGGTGCTGGCGCTCTCGGGGCTCTTGGCGGCGCGCGTCTTGGGAATCGACCTCCCCAAGACCCACGCCGGTCATTCGCTGTACGAAGAGTACGACCAGATCATGCGCCAACAGGGTCGGCGCACCGAGTTCGAAGAGAGTTGATCAGGCGGCGCGGCGCCGGGGCGTGGCCACCTGCTGCTCGTGCATGCAGTCGAACAAGAAGTCGGTGAGGCGGGCCTCGGACACCTCTTCCAGCGCGATGAACGAGTACGCCACGCGGTTTCCGCGTTCGCCGACTCGCCGGGCCAAGAGGTGCACCGGGCCGTCGTTCAAGAGCAGCGTCGCCCGCAGATAGGGCCAGGGGGTCTGCTTCAGTGCCCGCGGCACGCACAAGAGAAGCCCCGTCTGCGACAGCTCGGTGCACTTGAGCGTGTAGCTCGTCTTGCCCTGCCGAGCGGTCAGCACGACGTTCGTCTTGGTGCGGGGGCTGCTTCGCTTCTCCATTTCGACCTCCGAGTCACTCCTTTGCACGCCTCGTGCCGACGCAATCGATGCGAGAACCCGCGAGATCAATCAGCGGGATCCTCGTGCGTCCGGATGGCGATTTCGATCTGTCCGGATCATTCCGCCGCGCCTCGACCTCTCTCGAAGCGGACCACCACGGCTTTGCGCTCGCCGGTGCCGATTTCGATGCTCCCCCCCCGCCGACCGAGCTCGGGGTGGACGAACGCGACGGCATGCTTGCCGGGCGAAACGGCCACGCCCGTCAGCGGCGTCGACCCGATGGGGCGGCCGTCGAGCACCACGTTCGAGATGGGGATCGAGTTCAGGTTCAGCCACGCCCCCGCGGCCCGCGGCGGCGCGGCCGGTGCGGCGCGGGGGTTCTCGGGCGGCGGCGTCTCGCCGACCTCCTCGCGGGCCAGCTCGTTCACCGAGATGGGGGCCTCGGTCGGCGGGAGTGGCGCCGGCGTGGCGGCCCGGCTCGTCGGGCCAGTCGGGAGTGCGAAGTGGACCACGGCGCGCTCGCCCTTGCCCACGCTCAGGCTGCGACCCGCGCGCTGGTCCGTCGTCGAATCGATCACGTCGATCTGATGGGCGCCCGGCTCGAGCTCGATGCTGCACGGCGTCGCGGCGCACACCGAGCGCCCGTCGACCAGGACGTGGACGTCGCGCAGCGCCAGCCCGCGCGAGTCGGTGGCGGTGACCACGCTCGCCGTCCTGGCGGAAGCTGCGGTGGGGGCAGCGGCGAGCCACGCGCACAGAAACAACACCACGCCCGCCCCCACCCCGAGGCCGACGGCGCGGGTCGGGCGGGCCACGCGCAGGGCCCGCGGTGGAGGAGGGGGGAGGGTCCAGCTGGCCGGCGCCATCGAGGGCGACCGTGTCTCGAGCAGGGTGCGGCGCGCCGCCGGCGGCAGGGTCGACGGCGCCGAGCGGGTCGGAACGATGTCGGGTCGGGTGATCTCGTGCGGCGCGGCCCGGCCTCGCGGCGCGGTCGGCGTCCAGGTCGCGCCCGAGGCGGGACCGCGCCCGCCGCGCGGCCGGGGAGCCGGCGCGGGGAGCCAGATCGGCGCCGGGACAGGGGGCAGCGACGGCAGCCTCGGCGGTGGCGGCAGCGCCTGGAAGATGGGGGTGTACGAGCCGGTCGACTCGATCTCAGAGAGGTCGAGCTCGATTTCGTCCGCGCGCGAGGCCACGGGCCTTCGTCTGCAAGCCGCGGACCACGTGCCGCCACGTCCGAATTCGCAGAAATCGCTCCCTCGACCCGGCCCCGTCCGGACGCCGGGGGAGGCGAAGTCCGGATGGGAGATCCGCTGTAAGATGCTCGGCTCATGGCCGACCGCACGGTCACCGAAGCAGCTTTCGACTACGCCGGGGCTACGGGCCGCCCGCGGCCCGTGCTCGGGGTCGTGGTTGGCTTCTGTCGCGGTGCGCTCCCCTTCAGCGCGGCGCCCATTGCACCCACCTTGACCGTCGGGCGCGAGTCGACCGCAGATCTGAGCGTGGACGACGCCGGCGTGTCGCGCATCCACGTGCGCCTCGAGCACCGGGGCTCGGGGGTGTGGGTGACCGATCTCGGCAGCCGGAACGGCACCTTCGTCAACGCCGAGCGGGTCCCCGAGGGCGGCGTGCTCGCGCCGCTGGGCAGCGTGATTCGCGTCGGCAAGACGCTCTTGGTCACCTCGCCCGACGTGACGCCCTACGCCAATCGCCGAGCGCCGGCGTTCCCCGAGCTGATCGGCGGGGCCAGCCTCGACGACGCCCGGGTCGTGATCGATACCGTCGCCGCGACCAAGACGCCGATCCTGATCTTGGGCGACACGGGTACTGGCAAAGAGGTCGTTGCACGCGTCTTGCACGACCGGAGCGGCAGGTCGGGTCAGTTCGTCGCGCTCAACTGCGCTGCCGTGCCCAACGAGCTGGTCGACGCCGAGCTGTTCGGGCACACCCGCGGCGCCTTTTCGGGCGCCGTCGGCGCCCGGGCGGGGCTCTTCCGGACCGCCGACGATGGCACGCTGTTCCTGGACGAGATCGGCGAGCTGCCGGCCACCGTGCAAGCGAAGCTCTTGCGCGTGCTCGAGACCGAAGAGGTCCGCGCGGTGGGTGAAGACAAGGTCGTGAGCGTCGACGTGCGGATCGTCGCGGCGACCAACCGCGACGTGGACTCGATGGTCGATGGCGGAGATTTCCGCGGCGACCTGCTCCACCGCTTGTCGGGGCTACGGGTCGTGCTGCCAGGCCTCTCCGAGCGCATCGAGGACCTGCCCGCGCTGTCGCTGCATTTCTTGGCCGACGCCGGCGTGGGGGTCACCGCCACGGCCCTCGAGCGCCTGATGCTGCACGCCTGGCCGGGCAACGTGCGCGAGTTGCGCAACGTGGTTCGGGCGGCCAGCGAGGTAGCCCGACGCAACGGTCACGTCGAGATCGAGCCGGCCGACGTGGCGGCAGTGATCGGCGCTACGACCGCGCGGATCGGGCAGCCCAGCCAGGAGTCGGAGCTTGCAGCCCGGGTCACCCAGGTGCTCGCCGCCACTTTCGGAAGCGTCCCCGAAGCCGCGGTCAAGCTCGGGATGAGCCGCTCGGTGCTGTACGAGACGCTGCGGCGGCTGCGCATCGACCCCAAGTCGTTTCGCGCCAAATGATCAGAACCGGCCGATGACCTGCACGCCGCCCGGAGCCAGACCGAGCGAGACCTCGCGCTTCGGCTCGCGGTGCAAGACCAAGACCCCGATCCCGAACGCGCCGGTGGCGATGGCGCCCACCAGGGCGACGTTGGTCCAGCGGTTGAGATCGAGGGCGCGCTGGCGCGCGTCGGCATCGGTGTGGCCCGAGGCGTCGTAGTCGTCCTTCGCGCCGAGCGTCGCGCCCCGCAGGACCAACGCGCCCACCCCGGCTGCCGCGCCGACGCCGATCGACGCCCACCCCAGCGCCGGCCACGGAAACGGGGCGCTCGCGTCGGGTGCGGGGGCCTCAGGGGCAGGCGCCGGTGCCGGCGCGGCGACCGGCGCGGAAGGGGTCTGGAAGTCGATCAACGTCTCCGCGCCGACGCGGACCTGCGCCTGGCGCGCGGCCACCGCGCCGTCCGAATACGTGACGCTGACCAGCACTTGACCGGGGAGCGCGTGGAACGTGGCGATCGACGCTTTGCGGCGGAACGGCGAGACCTCGAGGGTCGCGCCTTCGGCGGCGGTCACGCGCACCGTGCCAAGGCGCGGCGCCAAGCGCGCGAGTCGCGCCTTCGCCTCGGGGGCGGCCTCCCCACGCATGCCGAGCTCGAGCGCCCACGCGAACGCAGTGGCGGCGCCGGCGCTGTCCCCCGCGCCATCGAAGGCGAGGCCGGCGTTGAACATGGCGTCGCCGTGGGGAGCCAGCTCGAACGCCGCCAGGAACTCCGACGCGGCATCGCGCATGCGACCTTGCTGATAGAGCGTCAGGCCGGTGTCGAAATGTGCGGCGGCGCGCTCGGCACGGGTGGTTGGCTCGGCCAAGCAGGGCGTCGTCACCAGGGAAGCCAGGCACGCGCCCGCGAAGAGTGTCGTCAGCTGGGGGGTCAAGGCTTCTTGTAAGGATTACCCAGAGGCTTCGGCGCTGTCGACGGCCCTGGTCCCTGTCCGCCCAGCTTGGGGACGGGCCGCGGGCCTTTCGGCTTGATCGCCGGTGTGCTTGCCGAGGGCGGGGGGCCGGGCTCTGGCGCGGACGCCGGCGGCGCTTCCGCGGTCGGCGTCGGCGTCGGCGTGGCTGCCGGAAAAGTGGGCAGGCTCACCGCCGGCGCTGGCGTCATCTCGGGCTCACCGAGGAACCTGAACGCGAGCGCCAGGGCCACGAGCCCCGCCCCCGCGGCGGCCGCGACCGCGAGCACGCGCCCTCGGCGTGGCGGCAAGATGGATCGCGCCATGGTCGAGATGCCGGCGGTCCCCGTCTGCGTGGTGTCGTGGGCGGCGCTACCGTCGAGCTCGGTGTGGGTCGCGGTCGGGGGGTCGGACAGCGCGGTGGCGGTCGCCTGGTCTTCGATCGCCGGCGGGGGCGCGACGGACCCGCGGCCCGGATCGAGCGTGGTCAGCTCACCCATTCGCTGCCGCAGGGCCCGCACCTCGCGGACCTTCTCGCGGCGTTGTTCGAGGCGCTCACCGAGGAGCGGCTTCAGGAACTCTGTGATGTCCTTGCGCTCGGCGCGCGTGATGCCCGCCGCCCGTGCCGCCGCCGAGAGCGCCTCGGCGAACGCCTCGGCGGTCGGGTATCGCCCTGCGACGTCGAGGCTGAGGGCCTTGGCCACGACCGCTTCGATGGCTTCCGGGACCTCTGGCTGGATCGCCCTGAGACCGAGGGGCGCCTCGCGCACGATCTTGAGCAAGACGGCCGCGTCGTTGGTCCCGTCGTAGAGCCGCGCGCCGGTGAAGGTTTCCCAGGCGATCACGCCGGCGGCCCAGACGTCGACGCGACGGTCGATGCTGTGCCCCTGGGCCTGCTCGGGAGCCATGTACGCGACCTTGCCCTTGACCAGCCCGGTGGCGGTGTTGCCGAGCCGCGATGCCGCCTTGGCGATGCCGAAGTCGGCCAGCTTGGTGACCCCGTCCATCCCGAGCAGCACGTTGTGCGGAGTCACGTCGCGGTGGATCACGTAGAGCGGTGCGCCGTCTTGGTCCACGAGCTCGTGGGCCGCGTGGAGGCCCGCGAGCAGGTCGGCCATCAGGGCGAGCGCCACCGAGATGGGCATCAGCTGCCCGCGCTTTCTCAGCGCGCGCTGCAGCGCTGCCAGGGAGTCCCCCTCGACGTATTCCATCACGATGAACACGCCGTGGGGGTCGTCGCCCACGTCGAGCACCGAGACCACGTTCGGGTGGCGGATCTGCCCGGCGAGTCGGGCCTCGTCCATCAGCGACGCGACGAAATCCGGGTCTTCGCGCAGGTGGAAGTGGGTCAGCTTCAGCGCGACGTCGCGCTCGAAGCCGCCGGCCCCCACGGCCCGCGCCAGATACACCGTCGCCATGCCGCCGCTGGCGATGGGCAGGAGCACCTCGTAGCGCCCCAGCCGCTCGGGGACCAGCGCCGGCTCCGACGTGCGCCGCGGATCGGGCGGGTGCGTCACGGATCGAAGCGTATCACGCGCTCGTCCTCGGGTTTCGCCGGAAAGGGCGAAACCCGAATCAGAGGTCCCGGCAGCAGCGGAATCCCAGGTGGTAGTTCCGGTGGCTGTTCCAGTAGTCGACTCGGGTGCCGTGCCATGCCGGCGCGCGCCACCGACAGTCGTCTTCGTGCGCTTCGCCGCGAGCGAAGATGAACCAGCTGCCCTTCATCTCGGTCTCGCCCAGGCCGCCGCGCCGGCCCAGCTCTTCGGGCTTCATCGGCAAGCTCATGTGTTCGGCCGCGTTGCCGTGCTGATCGAAGACACCGAGCGGGCTCACGCACTCGGGAAACGCTCCGGCGGGGTAGGTGTTGGAGCCGCACGTCTCCCACCCGCCGCCGTTGCACTTGGGGCTCTTCCGGGAGCCGGTGGCGCACTTCGAGTGATCTTTCTGGGGACCGTAGGCCCAGACCTTCTCGCGCTTCTCGTTCTTGAAGAACTCCATCTCGAGGCGGCGCTTCCGCTCCCACAGGTACTCTTCCTCTGCGGGTCGCAGCTCTCCCGCGCAGGCGCCTTCCCACTCGTGGGCGTCGCACAGGCGCTTGCCCACCGCGCGACAGAGCTGCGCCGCCTCCTGCGCCGAAGCATAGACCAGGGGGTACTCGCAGGGGATGTTGGGGAACTCGTACTGGTCGATGCACACCTCGGCACGCGCTGCGCGGTCCTTGCCCAAGACCGGCACCATGTGGCGTGCGCCGCACAGCTTCGCGTTCTGCTCCAGCTTGGCGAGCTCCGGCGCCTGGTGCAGCCCGGCACGATCTCGGATCTCCCAGCACTCGCTGCGCTTCATCGGGTGCACGCTGGCCTCGGGGTGCCCCTCGCCGATCACCTTGTTGCCGAGGACGATGGCGCGGACCTTGTCCAGGCTGGCGGCGTCGTAGCCCAGCTCGTCGCGCATGCGCCCGAAGATGCGCTCGCGCTGCTCGGCCAGGCTCGCCGGCAGCTGGTCATCCGGCTTCGGGGGCTTTCCGAGCACGGGCGCCGCGTCGACCCTGGCGTCCGCCGGGGTCGGATCCTTCGCGCTCTGACCGTGGGCGCCCTCGGGGGGCACGCCATCTGGGGTGACCCGGCTCGAGCGCCACACCACGACAGCCGCCAGCGCGACAGCCAGGCAGAGCCCCGCGACGCGACGCCAGAAGAGCGACGAAGTGCTCAACGACCCTTGAACTCGGGCTTGCGCTTCTCGGCGAAAGCGCGGAGCGCCTCGCTGCGGTCTTCGCTGCGCAAGCACTCGTCGTACAGCACGCGCTCGAGCTCGAGCCCGTGTTCCAGGTTCGTCTCGAACGAGAGGTCGATGGCGCGCAGGGCCGCGGCCTGGGCGATGGGCGCGCCCTGGCTGATCGGCGCGATGAACGCCAGCGTGTCTTCGATCAAGTCGACGCCGACGGGCGTGACGCGGTTCACCAGCCCGACGGCCAGCGCCTCGTCCGCGCTCAGGCGGCGACCGAGCAAGATCAGCTCTTTGGCGCGGGCCTCGCCCACCACCCGCGGTAGCCGCTGGGTGCCGCCGGCGCCCGGGATGATCCCGATCGTGGTCTCGGGCAGGCCGAGCACGGCGTGCGCCGCAGCCACGCGCAGATCGGCGAGCAGCGCCAGCTCGAGCCCGCCGCCCAGGGTCACGCCGTTCAGCGCCGCCACCACCGGCACGGGCGACCGGTCGAGCCACCCGAGCTCGCTTCGGTAGAGCTTGACCTGATCGCGCACCGCGTTCTCGTCCATGCCCTGGCGCTCTTTCAGGTCGGCCCCGGCGCAGAAGGCCTTGTCGCCGGTGGCGGTGACCACGATCGCGCGAAGCGCGCCGTCACCGGCGAGCTCGCGGCCGATCCGCCCGAAACAGAGCAGCGTGGCACGTGAGAGGGCGTTCATGCGATCGGCGCGATCGATGCGCAAGATCGCGACGCTGCCGCGCCGCTCGACCACCACCGGGGTCTCGTCACTCATGACTTCCTCCGCTTCTCCGCGCGCTTCGCCGGGCGAGCCGTCGCCTTCTTTCGAGCCCGGCTCGTGGGCTGGTCGGCCTGCTTCGACTCGGCCTTCTCGGCCTCGTGCTTCTCGCCGGCGTGGTCGGGCTTCGCCTTCTTCTTCTGCTCGAGCTTGGTCAGACGAACCTGCAGCTCTTGAAGCTCGGTCTTGAGCGATTCGATGTCGTCCAGGGCGCGCTTGCGCTCGGCCCCGCCCGCGTCGCCCAGGTCACGCAGCGCCTCGCGAATGCGCCGCGCCACGCGCCCGTCCAGATCCCGGTCCAGGGCGCGGCGCAGCGGCCCGCGGCTCTTCGGGTCCCCCAGCGTCACCAGGGCGTTCACCGCGTCGATGCGCAGGTGTGGGTCCCGGTCGTCCAGCAGGTCTTCGAGGTGCTGGCGGGCTTTGCGCGTGTCCGTCAGGCGCGCCAGCGCCGAGATGGCGGCGCGCCGCCCGCGGGTGGGGAACCCGTAGCGCGTGCGCTTCATCACGTCGTCCACCGCGTCCTCGTCGCGCAGCAGAGCCATGCCATCCAGCGCGCCGGCGCGGGTGACGTCGGCCCACGACTTCTTGTCGCAGAGGTCGCGCAGCGTCTCGAGCGCGCGCTTCTGTCGGGTCTTGCCCAGGCTGCGCAGCGCGTCGGCGGTGACCAAGAAGCTCGCGTCCTTGCGCGCGAGCTTCTCGAGCGCCTTGGCGGCCTTCGGGTCGCGGAAGTTGCCCAGCGCGCGCGCCACGGCTCGCCGCACCTTCGGGTGCTCGACCGCGACCTCTCCGAGCAGGGCATCGAGGGCGTGCTCGCCGCGGATCTTGCCGAGGGCGGTCGCGGCCTCGGCGCGAACCATCCAGGGCTCGTCGGGCTTCGCCAGCGCCTTGGCCAGCGCGCGCAGGGTCGGCAGATCGAAGCGTTTGGCCAGGGCCTGCGCCGCGGTCCAGCGCAGGCGGGCCGACGAGCCAGAGTCCAGCTGGTTTTGCAGCATCTCGGCCGGCGCCTCGATCGTGACCTCGCCCACCAGCCTGAGCTCGGGGTCGACGCCGACCCACGCCGGGCGCTCGTGGCAGGCGATCACGAGCGCGTCGCTGTCGCTCGTCACGGTCTTCTTGTGACGGCGCGTGCGACCCGCCTTGTCCGCCACTTCGACCTCGAGCTCGAAGCTGAACACCGCCGTCTCTCCCGTCTTCTGGGTCTGCTTCGCAGCCACCGTGAGCAGCCCGTCGTCGTAGCCGACCTTGACCTTGATCGCCGGGTGCCCCGGCCGGTACACCCACGCGTCGAAGAAGCGCTCGAGCGAGCGTCCGCTGACCGACTCCAAGGCGCGCATCAGGTCGTTGGTCTCGACGATGCCGTGGGCGTGGCGCTCGAGATAGGCGTGGATGCCCTTCCAGAACAGCGTGTCACCGAGCTCGGTCCGCAGCATGTGCAGGACCAGGCAGCCCTTCTCGTACAGGTGGCGGTCGAACAGGTCGATCGGCAGGGAGTAGTCGCGGCAGACGATCGGGCGCTGGTATCGCCCGCTGGCTTCGGTCGTGTAGGCGTCGAGCTCGGCCTCGATCCCGTAGAGGTACTCGTCGCGACCCAGCCGGTCTTCGCGCTCGACCTGCTCGAAGAAGGTGGCAAACCCCTCGTTCAGCCAGCCGTGGGACCAGTCGCGGCAGGTGACGTAGTCGCCGAACCACTGGTGCGCCAGCTCGTGGGCCACCAGATCGTGGCTGACCACGTCGATCGCAGCCCGGGCGTCGAGCAAGATGTGCTCGTACATGGTGGTGGCGGTGGTGTTCTCCATCCCGCCGAAGATGAAGTCGCTCACCACCACCTGCGAGTACCGGCTCCATGGGTAGGGCACGCCGGTGAGCTTGCTGAACAGCTCGATCATGCGCGGCGTCTCGGAGAACGCCCGTATGCCGTCGGCCCGCTTCCCCGGCGGCACCCAGTAGCTGACCGGCACCGCGCGGCCTTCGCCCACCACCGCGTCGCGGTCCTCGATCACCTCGAAACGACCGGCCACCAGCGTGAGCAAGTAGCTCGGGTGAGGCTGGTTCATCTTGAAGTGGAACACCCACGGGCTCGCGCCCCGGGGCGTGTCCTTGAACACCAGCTCCCCGTTGGACAGCACCGTCATGCCCTCGGCCACGCGCACCCGCATCTCGGTGGTCATCTTCACGTGGGGTTTGTCGTGGCACGGGATGAAGTGGCGCGCGTCCTCGTCCTGACACTGGCTCCAGATCTGCTCGGGCCGGTCCTTCACGGCCTCGTCGGGCTCCAAGAAGTAGAGCCCGCGACGCGGCGTCGCCCGGTAGTCGATCTCCACCTTGCCCTTCTCGACCCGGGTCGGCACGCTGATGCGGATCTGATCGCCGTCGTACTCGTAGGGGACGTCGGACCAGCCGTCTCCGGTGTCGACTCGCACGCGACCGAGCTCGAAGCCCAGGGCGTCGAGGATCAAGCACTCGTCGGTGGGTGAGACCCGCTCGAAGTCGAGGGTGGCGGAGCCCGATACCGATTTCTTCGCGACGTGGAGCTGGAGATCCAGAGCCAGGTGCACGATCCGGAACGGGCGGTCGCGCTCGTACTTGCGCTCGGTGCCGGCGAGGGCAAAGGGGGCCGCCGCAGCCGCGGCGCACGAGCAGCGCGCGTGGTGACGCTGTGAAAGAGCCATGACAGTTGCCCGAATACCCCGGCGCGGATCCGGGCCGCAAGGACCGAGCGGATTGGCGACTCGCCGCCGGGCCAGCTAAGCTCCGCCCGATGCGGGACGTCCTTCGCTGGCTGCCGTCGTTGATGCTCCTCGGCTCGGCTTCCTGCGCATTCCTGCTCGACTTCGACGAGCTGACGGCCGAGGCCGGGGACGCCGGGACGGACTCGTCCGTGGGCGGGTCGTCGGGGGCGGGCGGGGGCGCAGGCAGCGGCGGCAGCGCGGGCGGCGGCGGCACCGGGGGC
>JACPVJ010000056.1 GCA_016191785.1 Myxococcales bacterium
ACGCTCTTCCGATCTGACGCCCGCAACCTTCCCTCATACGTCCCGGCCCGCCGCCTCGAGCGGAGCCCGCTCCCCAGGAGCAGGCTCCGCTCCCGAGCGCCCCGAGCCCCCGGCGCGCCACCTCCTCGGCCTCCCGCCCCCCCCAGAGCGCGGCGCGCGATCGCGCGCCGCGCTTCACCGATCAAGAGTGCCGAAAACCCGCGCGACGTGGCGGGCTCGAGCCGGGAAGGCTATAGAAAAGACTCCGGTGACCATCCTCGTCAGCATCCTCGGTCTGGCCCTCTTGATGGTCATCCACGAAGCCGGGCACCTGATCGCGGCCCGCGCGTTCGGCATGCGGGTGATCCGCTTCAGCATCGGCTTCGGTCCGGCGCTCTGGCGGCACCAGCCGCGCGGCAGCGACACCATCTATCAGGTCGCGCTGATCCCGTTCCTGGCCTACGTGCAGATCGCGGGGATGAACCCCCTCGAGGAGGTCGACCCCGACGACAAGGGCAGCTACGCCAACGCTTCGCTCTTGGGCCGCATCTCGGCCATCGTCGCGGGCCCCCTCGCGAACTACCTCTTCGCGTCCGTCTTCTTCTTCGTCGCGTTCTTGATCGGCGGCGAGGCCACCAAGGTGCAAGTGATGAAGGACGGCGCCGCCGAGCGCGCCGGACTGCAGAACGGCGACAAGGTGCTGAGCATCGACGGGACCAAGATCGACCGGTGGGAGCAGATCCCCGAGCTGGTGCTGCCCCGCGCAAACCAGAAGATGACCGTGGTCGTCCAGCGCGGCAGCGAGCAGAAGAGCATCGAGCTCACGCCCGAGCCCAAGGCCAAGGGCGGCGGCGGACAAATCGGCGTGCGACCGGTGTCGGCGGTGCCCGCGCTGGGGGTGAAAGAGGCCGCCATCGAGTCGGTGATTCACCCGGCAAAGGTGGTCGAAGCGCTGGTGGTGGGGCTCGGACGGATGATCACCGGGCGCGAGAAGCCCGAGGTGTCGGGGCCCGTCGGTATCGTCCGAGAGACCAGCCGTGCCGCCGAGCAGGGTGCCGCCGAGTACCTCTTCTTGCTCGGGCTTCTGAGCGCGTATCTCGGCGGCTTCAACCTCTTGCCATTCCCGGCGCTGGACGGCGGCAGGCTCATGTTCTTGTCCTACGAGGCCGTCACCCGCAGGCGCCCCAACGCGAAGATCGAGGCCCACGTCCACGCCGTGGGGCTCTTGATGCTCTTGGCGTTGATCGCGGTGGTCAGCGTGTTCGACATTCGTGGGCGGTGAGCGGCTGGGTCGAGCTTCACGGGCGGGGCCTGCACAGCGGGCGACGCTGTAGCGTTCGCTTCGACGCGCGACCGGGCCCGTTGCTCTTCCGCCTCGGGCCCGACGAGGCGACCCTCGACCAGCTCGAGTTGGTTCGCGCCGACCAGGGCGTGTGCCTGAGGGCGCGTGAGGGCGATCGCGAGGTCGATCTGTGCGAGCACCTGCTGTCGGCGCTCGCTGGGACCAACGTGCAGAGCGGGCTCACGGTGACCGTGCTCGGCCCCGAGGTCCCGTTGCTCGACGGCGGCTCGCGGGAGCTCGCGCGAGCGCTCCGCACGCTGGCGCTGCGTCGCGAGCCCCCCCGGCTCTTCGTCGCGCGGCGCGAGGTGGTGGCCGAGGGCGCCAGCCGCTACTCGTTCGAGCCGGGTGACACCGCCACGGTCGAGGTCGAGGTCGACTTCCCCGGGGCCGTCGGGCGCGAGCGGGCCGAGCACCGGGTCGACGACGTGGAGGCGTACCTCGAGACGATCGCCCCGGCCCGCACCTTCGGGTACTTGTCCCGGGCCACCGAGCTCCGAGCCCGAGGCCGCGCAGAGCACGTGGACCCGGCCGCGGTCGTCGCCCTGGACGAGGAGGGCCGCGCCCTGCCGCCGGCGGCGCCCCTTGCCCCGGGGGAAGCCGCCCGCCACAAGCTGCTCGATCTGATGGGTGACGTGTACCTGTACGGCGGGCCGCCGGTGGGTCGGCTGTCGGCGATCCGGCCCGGACACGCGACCTCGCACCGGGTGATGCAGCGCGCGCTCGAGGCCGGCATCGTCCGCAAACTACAAACCGGCGTCACTGAGCGCTAGGCTCAGGGCAGATGGCGCCCCGCACCGCTCTGGTTCTCTTGGGAGCTTCCGTGCTCGGGGCGTGCGCCGAGCCGAAGGTGCCGCTGAGCGAAGGTCCGCGGGAATACGCGCCGACCGACTACGAGATCGTCCTCGATCGCTGGACTCGCGCCGACGACCTGGTCACGGCCACGGAGATGGACAACGTCCTCAGCGTGACCGCGACCTACGAGTCCTGGGACTTCCGCTGGGCGTACGTGGTTCGCTACGCCGACGACTACCGCCTGACCGTGGACCAGCGGCGCACGCTGCTCGAGCGCTCGCTGGCCGAGAGCCGCACGTCGCACACCTTCTACGTCGCGCTCTACGCCCAACGTCACAAGTGGGGGGACCTCGGCGCCGAGAACCCTGCGTGGATCGTGCGCTTGATCGACGACCAGGGCAGCGAGACCGCGCCCGCCGAGATCGAGCCGATCAAGAAGCCCGGCGCCATCGAGCGCACGTACTTCCCCTACACCACGCCCTGGCGCAGCGCGTATCGCATCCGCTTTCCAAAGGCCCGGGGCGACGGTCGACCCACCATCGCGTCGGGCGCGCGGTGGATCGGCCTGCGCTTCGCCGGCGCTCAGGGCAACCAGGCCTTGGTGTGGACGATCGAGCGGCCGGAAGACCGCGCGGTCAGCCTGCGAGGATCTCGAGCAGCGGCGGCACGCTGAGCATCAACTCGTGGGCCGCGTGGCGCTCGGCGAACAAGAGCAGTGCGCCCCCCGGACCGGCGCGCGCGCCCATCGGTGCCATCGACGCGGACATCACCGAGGTCGCGAACAGGAACTCGCCCGGACCGAGCTCGCCCACCACTTCGTCGCCGGTGAGCAGCTCGACCGCGCCGGCGCCGACGATGAACATGCCGGGAACGGGGTTGCCGGAGGTGACGATGCCCTCGCCGGCCGAGAACGCGCGCACCTCGCAGCGGCTCGTGACCATCTGCCGAAGCGCGTCGTCGAGCCGCTCACCGAGCGGCCCGATGGTCGCGCCGGCGAGCGCCTGGTAGCGGTCCGCCACCAGCCGGAGCTCGTCGGCCACCCAGGGGCAAGCCGAGGTGGCGTGCTCGAGCGCGGCATGGTCCCAGACGGCCACCCGGGTGTCGGTCTCGCCCGCGACCACGCGCAGCGCGACGCTCTCTTCCAGCGTGCCCTGGGTGAAGACCACCTCGCCGACCTGCGCGAAGGCGCACGCCACGTCGGCGACCGACGGCATCACGCTGGCCCAGCCTTCGACCACCAACGCGACGGCGAACGCGCTCACCTCTTCGTCGATGTCGAGGGTCTCGATGCGCGCCGAGCGCACCAGCTCGGCCTGGGCTTCAGGCGGCAGATCTTGCAGTCCCGCGACGTTTGCCAGGCTCACGCCCGCGATGCTGGGCTCGTCGCTCGCGGGCTCGGTCTCCGGCGGCGGCAGCGGAGGCGCTGCTTCGGTGGTCGGCGCCGCGGCCGCGGCGAGCAGCGCGTCGACGTCCGGCTCGGCGCTCGGCGACGCGAACGCCACCGTGCCCAAGATCTCGGCCTCGGTCGTGCTCAAGGTGGGAGACGAATCGGGTGCGAAACTCTCGGGGGCATCGGGCTCGGGGTCGCTGCCGGGCCTCACCGTCTGCGCCTCGAACACTTGATCCGGAACCCCGCGGGGCGCGGCACCGGCGTCCCGCGGGAGGTGCGGCGCCGGCGGCGCGCTCGCCGCCTTGGCGAGCTTCGACGGCGCTGGCGGCGGTCGGGCGCGGCGTCGCTTGCTCTCGGCGGGGATGGTCGCGGGCGGGGCGACCACGGGCTGCGGGGCGGGGGTGACCTGTTCGCCCGGCGTGACGATGTCGGTGGGAACGTCCTCGTCGAACTCGACGTCGATGCTGGCGCGACCGGTCGACACCGTGGTGTCGAGCAGGCTGTCCACGCCGCTCGTCTCGGGCGCCGGAGGCGGCGAAGACGTGAAGACGTCGTTGACGATCAGCTCTTCGACCCCGGCGATCAGCGCGTTGATCTGCATCGCCCGCGGGGTGTGGCCGACTTCCATCGCGGACTCGACCGCGCGACGCAGCCAGAGCACCGCGTCCGGCTTGGCCCCACGCCGCCACTGCACGGCGGCCGTTTGGAGCGCCCACGCGACGTCGTCGTCGTCGTCGTCGAGCGGGAGCGGGATCACGTCGTCCGGCGCGGACATCTTCGGGCCTCGGAATCATAGGCCGAGCGCGCGGCCCCCGGCAAAACCAGCGACAGCTTTCAGGGTGGGGGCATCAGGATCTCGCGATCCTTCGCCCCATTCGGCGGCCCGACCAAGCCCCGCCGCTCCATGACCTCGACGATCTTCGCGGCGCGGTTGTACCCGACGGTCATCTTGCGCTGCAGCCAGCTGGTCGAGCAGCGACGTGTCTCTTGCACGATCCGGACCGCCTCGTCGAAGCGGGCGTCGATGGCTTCGTCCGCGTCCTGATCCTCGTCCGGGTCGTCGTCGGCGGCCAGGATCGCCTCGTGGTAGTTGGGGGTGCCCTGCTTGCGCACGAAGTCGGTGAGCGCCGCCACCTCTTCTTCGCTCACGAACGGGCACTGCACACGCCGCGTGTCGGTCGAGCCGTTGAGCTTGACCAGCATGTCGCCGCGACCGAGCAACAGTTCGGCGCCCTGCTCGTCGAGGATCGTCCGGCTGTCGACCTTCTGGGCCACGCGAAACCCGATGCGCGAGGGGAAGTTCGCCTTGATCATGCCGGTGATCACGTCCACGCTCGGGCGCTGGGTCGCGACCACCACGTGCATGCCGGCGGCCCGCGCCTTCTGCGCCAGCCGCGCCACGCTCACCTCGACCTCTTTGCCTTGTTGCATCATCAGGTCGGCGAACTCGTCGACCACGATCACGATGTACGGAAGCGCGTGGGGCAAGCTCTTGCCGTCGGTGCCGTCCTTCGCGGGGGCCACGCTGACCATCGAGCCATCGGGCGCCAGCGCCTGCACCACCTCGGGTGACGGCGCCGGGATCTCGCCGCTCACCACCCGCTTCACCCACCCGTTGTAGGTCGCGATGTTCTTGGTGCCGGCGTTGGCGAACATCTGATAGCGCCGCTCCATCTCGTCCACGGCCCACTTCAGCGCCGTGGCGGCCTTCTTCATGTCGGTCACGACCGGCAAGAGCATGTGCGGAATGCCGTCGAACGGCGCGAGCTCGACCACCTTGGGGTCGATCATCAAGAAGCGCAGCTCTTCCGGGGTGCGACAGAAGAGCAGGCTCGAGAGCATCACGTTCAGACCGACGCTCTTGCCGGCGCCGGTGGCGCCGGCCACGATCACGTGGGGCATCGAGGCCAGATCGGCGTAGAACGGCACGCCCACGATGTCTCGGCCCAGCACCACGGGCAGGGGGGCCTTCTCGGCCAGCTTCGCGAAGTGTTTGTCCTCGATCAGCTCCCGCAGGTTGACGGGGATCCGCTCGTCGTTGGGGATCTCGAAGCCAATCCGGTTCTTACCCGGGATGGGCGCGACGATCCGCACGGTTCGCGAGAGCCCGAGGGCCAGGTCGTCGGCCAGGCTCGCGACCTTGCTCACCTTGGTGCCGGCCTCGGGCGCGACCTCGTACATGGTGACGGTGGGGCCGGGGTGAACCTCTTCGACGCGGGCCGTCACGCCGTAGTCGGCCAGCGTCTTCTCGAGCAGGTTGGCGTTCTGCCGGATGCGCTCGCGGTCCACGTCGCTCTGCACGTGGGTGGACGACGCCAGGAGTGCCGGCGACGGAAACGCGTAGCCCGCGATGCTGCGCGGCGCCGGGCCGTCACCGCGCTTCACGACCTGTGCCTCGTGGGTCTCGACGATGACCAGATCCGGCTCCGCCTTCTTCCTCGGGGTCCGCTTCTCGACCCGCGGCGGCGGCTCGGAGAGCGACTCGAGCGCGACGGCGGCCAGCTCCGGCGTCGCCGCCGAGGGCGTGGGCGCCGGCTCGGGCGGGACTTCCGGCTCGGCGACCAGCAATGCTTCCACCGGGCCACCGGCCTCGGCGGACCGGAGCGCGGTGGACACCGCCAACGGAGGCGTCCCGGTGGTCTCGAAGGGCGCGAAGGGCTCGTCGTCCACCAGCTGCGCGATGATGGCCTCGTCGGTCTCGTGCGACGTGATGGGGGGAACGGCCGCGTCACGACGCTGCTCGCGCTCTTCCTTGCGGAGCTGGTGCGCCTGGACCCAGGCGATGCCCATGCGCTGCGACAGGCCGCGTGCGCGCGTTGCCACCCTGCCCGAGAGCTCGAGCGCGCGCTGCACCAGCCCGATGAACGAGAAGCTGCTGCGCCCGATCAAGATCAGTCCGACGATCGTGCCGCCGACCAGGAACGACCCCACCGACGAGAACAGGCCCCGGGCGAGCTCGCCGAACACCAGCCCGACGTTTCCGCCGGACGGAACTCGTCCGAAGACCATCACCTCGGGTGCGGCGACGCGCACCAGCGACGCGAGGACGATGGCCAGGATCAGATCGCCGGCGACCCGGAGGCTGGCCGAGCCGATGTCCCTTCGACGGAGCAGCGGCAGGCCGATGAGCGCGATCTCGAGGGGGACCAGCCACGCGACGATCCCGAACGCCCGGACCAGTACGCCGGCCACGAGCGCCCCCACCGGCCCGACCCAGTCGCGCCCCACGACGCTCGGATCGCTCATGTCGAGGCGGAAGCTGCCGAGCGCCAGGCAGAGGAAACAGGACACGGCGAACAGGAGAAGCGCCGCGGCCTCGCGCCCGCGACCGGTCGCCACCGGGGGCGAGCTCGGGGCGGCCTCGACGACGGGCAGAGGCTCCGACGCCGGGGCGCGGCGAGGCGAAAAGGGTCGGGCACCCATGTAAGGTACTGACCTACATCACCCGGGCGGGCCGGGAAAATAAGCTGCGGTGAGGTCACCGGACGCCCGTTCAGCACCCGATTCCTTCCGCAAGAAGGCCGCCGTTCCCTTGAGTCGGGTTCAGCCGAGCCTGTACACTCCTGCCTCTTCAGTTCCGAACGGAACCGGGCGGGTCCTCGAATGGCAAGGTACGCGAAAACGAAAAGGTTCTCGGGGAAACTCGGCGGGCGCCTCGGGCGGTCGATCCGGGTCGCCACCGTCGGCTTGGCGATCGGCGCGGGAGTGGCCTCGGCGGGATGTCGCGCCACGAACGACGACATCGACAGGTGGACCACCACCGCGCAAGGGCCACGCAAGCTGGTCGCAGTGCTGGTCCACGACAAGTATCCCATCGATTTGCGCGTCGAGGCGGCGATGGGGATGGTGCGGATGAAGGCCCGCGGCGGGCGCCGCATCGGCATCATCGGCCAAGACGACCAGCCGGGCCTCGTCGGCTCGCTCGAGTCGCTGGCGCCCGCCACCCGCGACAAGATCGTCACCAAGATGGTCCCGCGGCTCGAAGCGGAGATGAAGAAAGAGCCGCCGAAGAGCCAAGCCGGCCAGCCAGCGGTCGCCGATCCGAGCTTCGATTTCAAAGACGCGGCCTACGCGCTGCTCACCCACAACGAGGGTGTGCTGGTCCAGAGCGAAGAGAACAAGCAGCGCCTCCGCGCCGCGCTCATCGAGTGGTCGATGACCAACTTTGCCGACCGCCTCGAGGAGTCGTCGCAGCTCTACGGCGTCGAGCAGGTGTTGCGCTACCTGGGCTCCGAGGGCGTGGTGCGCCTTCCGGCGCAGATGCTGCCCGGCGCGAAGAAGCTCGACCGCATGGCGGATCTGGTCGCCGAGCTGGGGGACGCGAAGACCAAGGAAGCGGCGAGCAAGGCCCTGGTCGCGGTGGGGAAGGACATCGCTTCGGAGCACTGGATTCAGCAGAAAACGCCGCTGGTCGACGCCGCCAACAAGGCCAGCAAGCTCAACCCGACCAAGGAGCAGTTCGCGGCCCAGCTCGATCAGTACCAGGAAGAAGAGCTGCTCAGGTCGTTCGCCTCGATGAAGAAGATCGGCCAGGCCCCGGCAGTGGAGTTCCTGCTCGATTTCGCCAAGACCGACAAGACCGAGAAGCGGCGCGCCGCCGCCTTGGCAGCGCTCGAGGGCAACCTCGACAAGAACAACTCGAAGCACGTTGCCAGCATCCTCGACATCGCCTCCGCGGCCGACACGCCGCTCACGGTGCGCGACGTGGCGCTCAGGCGCGTCGGAGAGCTCCCGCGCAAGCAGGTCGTCGATCGCATGTTCGGGCTGTTCTCGAACGACAACTGGAAGATCCGCTGGGTGGCCGCCGAGCTGGTGATCAAGATGAGCGAGACCCAGCAGCTCGACGAGTTCATGAACAAGCTCGCGGGCGTGAAGCACATGGCCATCACCGAGCCGCTCCGCTACGGCGCGCTGTTCGGCGAGATGAAGGGCAAGGACAAGCCCGAGGCCGCCATCCAGAAGTACCTGGGCCGAGACCAGGCCGTGGCGGTGCGCCTGAGCGCCCTCGGCTACTACTACGAGTGGGGTGGGAAGCCCGACCTGGGGAAGATCGAATCGGCGCTCGGAGATCGCAGCAAAGTGCCGGACTGCAAAGAGGGCGCCGAGGACTGCGAGTGGAAGTGCGCGGTCGGCGAGGGCAAGAGCCAAGAGCTCAAAGACGTCAAGACGCTCGGTGACTTCGCGCAGTACTGCGTCAAGCCGGCGATGGAGAAACGGGCCGTCGGCAAGAAGGACGAAACCAAGGGCAAGTGATGGAATCGTCGGATCCGAACAAGAAAGCCCCGCGCACCTTCCAGTGTCGCGAATCGCTCTGGCAAAAGTTCGAACAGATGGCCCGCGAGCTCGAGTGCTCGGTGGACTACCTGATCAACGATGCGATGAAGCAGTACGCGCGCCAGCGCGGATACAGCAGCACCGCGGTGCCCGCGAACCTGGGTGCGCCACCTCCGCCGCCCCCGCCTCCCGTAGGCGGCCCGCCGCCCATGCCGCCGGCTCGGCCCTCGGCGGCTCCCGCTCCGCCGCCCCCGCCGGGCCCCCCGCAGTCCCGCGCGTCGGTTCCGCCGCCGCCCGCACGCGGGGCGTTCCCGTCGAGCGCCGCGGTGCCGCCGCCCCCGCCGCCCCCGCCGACCACCAGCGGTTCGGTGGCT
>JACPVJ010000044.1 GCA_016191785.1 Myxococcales bacterium
CGTTACCTTTGGCTCGTCAGACGACGCGAGCTGAACGCCGGGTGACGTCAGACTTCTGCGAAGAGCGAGGCGGGAAAACGCGATCCCGTGCTGGCCCTCTTTGACAGAGCGCTACCGGGTCAGTCTTGGCGAGCGCCCAAGGAGATGCGGCACGCGCTCGCAGATCGACTTCCGAAGTCCATCGAGGACCTGCATGACCATGCGCATCGCATGGTCGCCGTCACGGGTGGGGAGAGGGACCTTGCCGAGGCGCTCGTGGCGCGGCTGCTGATCATGTTGCACCGACTCCCCGACGAGTCGGTTCACGCGATGCTCGCGCACCGGCTCGCGGCGGGCGTGATGACGTCGTAGTAGCGCTAGCCGTTCTGTTGGCTCGGGTCGTGGAGCGCATTGGCGTCCAGCCACAGACTCAGCACGTCGAAGGCGTCGCGCACCGTCGCGTACTGGCGGGTATGGATCAGCACGGCTCGATCGACTCCCTCGTCAGACGGCTCATCATCCGGGCCGCGAAAAGCGCTGCGGGCCGTGGCTCGCCGGTGGAGGATCGGCGCGATCACGCTTGGCTCGTGCACTCCCTCGCGCCTCACATCGAGGTGTCCGAGAGGCTCTGCGCCGACGTAGTTGGCGCGGCGCTGAAGTCCATCGACGACCACAACGTCGTGCGCGGACTGCTCGAGGCCGCGGAGACGCTGGCGCCCGACGCGCCGCGACTGGTCCCGCCCATGATGCGGTTGTGCGCCACCGCATATGTCGAGGGGCGGCACGACACCGTGGCGGTCGGCCTTAACCAATTCGCGCGATGGGCGAGTGCCGACGAGGCCCGCCGCGTTCCCGAGAAGTGGTTCGCGAGCGTCTCGCGAGCCGCCGACAAGAAGCTCCCGTACCTCGTGCTCCTGTGGTTCCGGCGGTTCGGCGCCGAGCACCCGGGGTTCCTCCGCGTTATCCGCGACCACGAGGAGTGTCTGCTCGCCAGGGTCATGCCCCCCGCGGTCGTACGCGGAATCCACGCCGCGCAACCGACGGTCACGGGCTGGATCGTCCTGGCCCGGCACGCCGAACCCGGCGACGGCGCGCTCGGTCTCTCGTTCGGCGGCTGCGAGGCGGAGGCGGTTGCGACGCTTCGCGAGGCCCGTGATGGCGCGAGTGACGACGCCGTCCGCGCGACGCTCTCACGCTGGTTCGACGAGGTCTCGACGTCGTGATGGACGGCGGCAGGCTCCGGTACAGGAAGGATACCGGGCTGGAGGCGCTCGGGATTGTCGCCCTCGCCTTCGTCCTCGCCCTGCTCTCGCCTGGCGCGGTTGCGACGTTCTTGTTCGCGAAGGCGGCCGGCGTCGCGCTCGACCTCGGGCAGCGGTGGACGTTCGCGGTTGCCTCGAGTCTGGTCGTCGTGGTCGCCCTCTGCGCCATGTCCGGCGCTCGCGGCTTTCTCCGCTACCTCACCATCTCGATGGCCGTGTCGTTCGTGCTCTTGGTCGCTCGGTTCGGGTTTCAGGCGGCCTGGGCGGTCGCCCTCTTCGAGTACTACCGGCCGTGAACGTCGTCGGCGAGATTGGCCGCTGTTCAATCTGCGTGCGGACGGCGAGCCTGGAGCACCACGGGTGCCCCGACTGCCTCGCGCGGTTTGGCCCGAGGTTCGCCGAGCTCGCGGCGCGGGTCCGGAAAGACCCGCGCTTCGCCTCGATGTGCTTTGAGGCAATCGTGGACGCGGACCATAGACGGATCTTCCTCGACTACTTCGGCGCCGACGGGGACCGGCCGCCGCCCGCGGTGCGCCACCCGCTCGAGAAATGAATCCCCACCTTGGAGGAAGTCGCCGCACGCAGATCCGATTGATGCCACCCGTCCGCGGGGGACCCGAGCGACTCCACGCATGCGGCTCCGTCAAAAAAGGGGTTCGGGAAAGCACGAAGTGCCATGGAGGGGGGTACCCCATGGGGATTCCCCTCTGGTGCCAGGGCGGGACCGCCTTCCGGCGTTAAACCCGGTCGACGGACAACGGGATCGCAGGGAGTCAGGCGTGCCGCGGTCTTGACCGGCGTCAAGTCAACGGCGGGGCTTCGCTGCGACGCGGAGGATCGTTGCGACCGCCTGCTGCACGTCCTCGCCGACGGAATCGAAGAGCTTCGCGGTGTCGATCGCCCCGGGCGACAGATCCGCTCTGGACCCCAGCAGCTCGCCGGCCGGGACGCGACCCAGAGCTTTCGAGAGCTTCAGGATCGTGCTCAAGCGCGGGTCGGTCTTGCCGGTCTCTATCGCGCTCAGGTGGTGCGGCGTGAGATCGGCGCGATGGGCGAGCTCCTCAAGCGTGAGCCCAAGCGCCTTTCTTCTCCGTCGAACCTCGCGCCCGAACTGCATGCGGCCGAGCGTGCGCGCCAGGGCCTTGTGCGGTCGATTCAGTACACTGTAGGCTCCATACAGTTTGCTGTAATACGAGGGTCAAAGATGCGCCCCCCTTCGACCGCCAGGACCGCCGCGTTCCTGCTGCTTGCGTGCCTGATCGCCGCTCCACTCCTGCCGGCGTGTGCGACGGTTGGCTACGCCGAGGCGCGCAACGAGGACGTTCCTCTCAAGCGCGGCCGGGAGGAGGTCCCGCAGGAGCACGGCGCGCTTGCACGGGTGTCCCAGGAGGGCACCACCCTCACCGTCACCGCGGCCCGCGCTTGCGACATCCGGGAGACGGCGACGGTTCGGCGCACGGCGCGCCGGGACAGGATCAACGCGTCGCCGACTCTCGACTGGGTCCTCGGAGGGCTTGGCGTTGGGGCCGTTGGCGCGGGCGCCATAGTGTATGCCGATGCGTCAAAAGTCCATCCGCGCGACGACGCTTCCCGTGAGTACAACCCGGTCGGGCCGGACAACGCGCGCCTCGCCGGCGGGGCCCTGGTCGTGGCAGGTGCCGCCCTGGCGAGTGTGGCGCTCGTCGACATCGTGCGCACGAGCGGCGAGGACCAGGAGACGTCCGTCGTCGAGCTTCCTGGAGAGACAGTCGGCCGAAGCGTTCGCTGCAAGCGACACCCGCTGGTCGGAGCGCCGGTCGCGCTCGCGCTGCCCGATGCGAAGGCGCCAACCCCGATCGGCCAGACGGACGCGGCGGGCATGCTGACCGTCCGCCTTGAGGAGGTCGTTAGGGACGACGCGACCGCGGGCTTGGCGGGCGAAGCGCAGGTGCTGGTCGCCGGAGTGAAGGCGGGCACGGTCCCGCTCATCGCTCTCCAGAAGGCGCTCGAGGAGGCGGCGTGGAAAGATCTCTACAAGGAGGGCTGCTCCAACCCGCAATCCGTCGACGCGTGCAAGCCAGTCGAGGACTTCCTGCGCCGTTACCCGGACGGCAAGCATGCCCAGGAGGCCCGGCTGTTGCTCGGCGAGGCCGCTCCCGCGATTCAGGGGCGCCGGGACGAGGAGGCGTGGAGGGGAGTGGACGCGGCCGCGTGCTCGGAGCCAAAAGAACTCTCCTCGGTCGAGCAGGCGTGCTCGCTGGTCCGCCGGTACCTCGCGGACTTCCCGCAGGGTGCGCACGCCGCCGCGGCTAAGGCGGCGCTGAAGAAGGGGGAGCCTCTGGCGGCGAAGCAGCGCCGCAAGGCGGACCAGGAGGCGGCGAAGGAACTGGCCGAGGAGGAGCGCAGGCAGAAAGAAGAAGATCGCAAGGAGAAGGCCGAGGAACGCAAGGCCAAGGCCGAGGAGCAGCGCCGAACACGGAAGCTCAGAGAGTGCGTGCGGAGCAAATGCAATGCCCTCTGCAAGATGAAGTGCCCCTACAGCCAGTCGTGCCGCGAGGGCTGCGTCGAGCTGTGCGTCAGCTCCGATCAAGTGAGTCACCTTTGTGAGGAGCCGGAATGAGGCTGCGCGACATCGCACCCCTGGTGTTCGTTGTGATCGCGTGCTCGATGCTCAACCGCGAGGGGCCTAACGTTACGTGCGCCGACCTCGGCGACGGCGCGACGAACGCCTGCGCCGACGGGATCATCGCGACCTGTTCGGCGGGCGAGATGCGATGGCGCGTGTGCGAGGACGAGAAGGCGTGCGAGCAGAGCTGGCAGGTCGACGGTGGGTTCCGGTGTGCCGAGTCGGACCCCGTGCCATCGCCAGGTCCCTCCGGTGGCTCGGGCGGAGGCGCCGGTGCGGGTGGGTCTGGCGGAGGTTCCGGGGGGAACGCGGGGAACGCGGGGACGGGTGGTGGTGCTGGTGCGACGCCAGCGGTCGCCTTCTGCGGCTCGTGTCCGACGGGATATATGATGGTCGCGACCGCGTGCAACACAGAATGCGGTGCCTGCGGGTGCGAGCAGCATCTCTGCGCGTCGAACGCGCAGTACGCGGCCGGAATGTCCCTCGCACAAAATTCCTGCAAGCAGGGCGAGCATTCAATCCTGTCCGTGCCCGATTGCCTGCCGGGCTGCACGTCTTGCGGGACGCGACTTCTATGCGTCGTGGACTGACCAACCGAAATGCCGCGGTGGGCTGGGCACCCGCACTCGCAGCTAACCTGGGGAGTCCGGCGCAGCAGTGTCGGAAAAATTACATCGGTAGGGCTGGGATGACGCCATCAAGGAGGCTTGCGACGATGACAAATGCGAGAAGCGCGACTCCGAGGCAAAAGCCGGGGACGATTGTCAGGACCGCGGCGATGTTCATGGGCATGAGCTTTCTCTTGGCGAGCTGCCAGAAGGAAAGACCGGCCGATGGGGGCGCAGCGGCGACCAGCTCCGCGACCGTGTCACTCTCGGCGGCGATGCCGTCGGCTTCAACGCCGCAATCCCTCCCGGAGCCTGCGGGCATGGTTCGCGTGCCGGCCGGCTCGTTCGTCATGGGTGACGATGGCGACAAGGGCGCCAAGCCGATGCACAAGGTGACCATCTCGAGGGAGTTCTTCATCGACAAGACGGAGGTTTCCGTCGCCGACTTCGCAAAGTGCGTCGACGCCAAGAAGTGCATGCCCGCGTTCATCCACGGGCCGGACATGGCCGACGACGAGATCGAGAAGTTCGGCAAGATGTGCAATGCGGCACAGCGCGACCGCCAGGACCATCCCGTGAACTGCGTGGACTTCGGCCAGGGCGCCGCGTACTGCGCATTCGTGGGCAAGCGGCTCCCGACCGAGGCGGAGTGGGAGTACGCGGCGCGTGGGACCGACGGACGGAGGTACCCTTGGGGGAACGAAGCCCCAGGCTGCGACCACGCGGTCACCTCTGGCTGCGGTCGCGCGCCGACCGACACGGCGGGCACGAAGCCGGTCGGCTCTTTCCCGTTCGCGAAGAGCCCCTTTGGCGCCCTCGACATGGCTGGTAACGTCTGGGAGTGGGTCTACGACGGCTTTGATCCCGCGATCTATTCGAGAGACGGGGCGGTGGATCCCGCGGCCGACTCGGTCGGGGCGACCGGCATCCTGCGGGGTGGGAGCTGGGACTTCGCATCGACGAGGCTCGCCGCGACGACGAGGCAGAAGTTTCAGCGCCGGGTCGGACACGTGAGCACTGGTTTCCGGTGTGCGCAAGGTGGCGTCGAGAGGAAGCAGCCGGACGCGCCCCAGGACAAAGCCGCGCCGGCTTCCACGAAGAGCAAGCAAGACGTCGCCCGATGCCTCGACAAGTGCATGGAGGAAACCAACGGCGTGCAGCCCGGGCAGTGTCAGTTCGCCTGCGGGTTCAAACCGTGACGCACCCCGTTCTACCAGTCGTCGCTTCGCTGGCACTCGCTGCTGCTTGCGGCGCCGCCGGAGCGTCGCAGCCCGCGGCGGCGCCGGCGGGCACGACCGACCCCACTGTTCCGAACGGCACGGAGTCTTTAGCTGAAGACTCCTCCCCGCAGGGTTGGCACGCGCTGACGCTGCTGCCCGAGGATGCGGGCGTCAACAAGCCAGAGGCCAAGGTCGACGTGTCTTTCGCTGCGTCCTACGTCGGCAAACATCCCGCATACCTCATGGACGCGCTGGCCGCGAACCCCGGAGTGGACACGCGGCTGCGCAAGCTGCTGGGCAGCGACTTCGACGAGTGGCGAGCCCGGTTCGTGGTTGCGAGCCAAGTCGAGCGAAGCGCCGGACTTCTGGTCGCGGAGGGCTGCATGGCCCACCTATGTGGCGGCGCCCGGTTGTCGATGATTGTCATCGACGTGACGAAGAACGTCATTGCGGTGGGCATGGTCACGGACGGGAAGGCAGACGCTCGGTCAGAGGATGGCCAGATCCCGCCGCCGCTCAAGACTTGGGTGGGCGAGTTCTCGACGCCCTGAGCGCCTCGCCGTGTGGCCGATCAGCGCGTCCCGCCGAAGTCCTCGCCCCCTCGCGCAACGCCCAGCGCGCGACGAGCAGGAGCTCCCGGTCGGCGCGGTCGTTCACGGCCTCTTCGACTCGCAAGTACGCCTTCCACGCGCGGTCGTCGACGAGCTTCCGCAGTGCCGACTGCAGGCGCCGGACCTTCGTCGACAGCATGCGGCGACCGCGCTGTCCCTCGAGCAAGCGGTAGACCGCCTCAGCGAGGCGGGCGTCGTCACCCGCGTCCTCCGCGGTGAGTCCGACGCGCCGGGCACAGGCCATCCCCGCGCGTACGCGCGAGCAGCTCGGGCTTCCGCCGATGGCGGCACGGGACGGATGCAGTCATGAGATCATGCCCCCATCCATCTTCAGCGAGAGCTGGCCGTTTGCGTCAGGCCTTCGACGAAGGCCCGCATGACGGCGCTGACGGCAGTGCGCTCCTTCACGCCGGAGCCCTCGCACAGCTCGTAGACGACGTCGGCGGAGAGGCCGTCCCGGCTCCTCGAATGGTCCTCGTAGGCCGACCAGCAGGCGTCGCACAGCGCCGCCGCCCCGCGGAGAGCCGCGGCCCGGACCTCGAGCTCCGAGCCCGCCCACAGGCGCAGGATGACCGCCGTGCTCTCCGGACCCTCGCCGATGATGTTCCACGAGGTGATCGTCATGCCCCCGCGTACGCGCGCGGTGTGAGGATCTGCGGCCAAGAGCCCAGGTCCGACGGGCGTATGAATTCATGAGTTCATCACCCTGTCGCAAGTGGTCTTCCGGAACCCGTACGGCGGCAGATGAACCACCAGCCTCCGACACCGGTCTGCGCATCGGCGGCGCGCGTGCTCGAGTCGCTCACCCAGGGCCTCGAGGTCGGTGACCTCCATTTCCTTGACGACCCAGCCGAAGTCCACATGCCGCTGATGATCGAGCGGAGCGCGGACTCGTCTGTCGGCGTCGTGTTTTCGGTCGGCCAGTACCACCCCGCTGCGGGCGGCGGCCGCGTCTGGGACCCGCGCGTCGTCTTCCTTCGCACGACGGCCGGCGGGTGGGTGCCGTTGTCGTACGAGGACGCCTTCTCCGTGTCGGTCTTCGCGGAGCCCGGCGAGACCGTGCGCGTCCTGTCACCGGCGCAGCGAGATCTCGCCCGCCTCTGCGACCACTGGATGCGCCACGTCGATGCGGCCCACACGCCGGGCGCGCCAGGGTTCAGCGGTGACGGTGGTTCTCGAAATGGGCGGAGGTCGGCGCGTCCGGCGCGTAGCGACGAACATGGATGAGGCGAGGCTCTCCGAGATCCTGGTCGATCTGCTCGACGGGCACGTCGTCGAGCTCGATGACGCGGGCCTTCCCGCGGACGACCTTGCCGGCTCCGCCGTTGAGACGTTCCGGGACGCCGGCATGCTGACCGACGACGCGGGGTTCGTGGTGACGCTCCGCGACGGCTCCGAGTTCCAGATCACAGTGGTCCAATCGCGCAAATGAGGAAGCACACGATGGCTAGCGACAACAGGTACCCGTTCGTCACGAAGGCGGAGGTGAAGCGCCGCCTGGAGAACGAGGTCGCGTTCGTGATCGAGTGCCTTGCCCTGATGCAGGCTCGCCACGAGATGCGCGCTTCCGGCGGACCGACGGGCGGGCCGTGTGGGTGGATGTCGAGCCAGCGCTCGAGGTGTACCGCCCTTGCGATGACGGCGGCTGCTGGCGAGATCACGCCGAAGGAGATGGCGGAGGCCGCGCGGCTCTTGATGGGCTACTCCAAACAGATTGCCGGCGTCTTGCGCGAGAGGGCCCTCGCAGCGGACCCTTCGCTCGCGGAGGCGGCACGGGTCTTCGGCGTGCTGTCCCGCGCGGCAGGCAGCAAACAGCAGCCCGGGGCGGCGGCGAGCGCCCTTGCGCCCTCAGAGCCCGCCGCGCCAAAGCCCGCGGCGGCCCAGCCCGCGACGGAAGAACAGACCGACTCAGCGGACGACGACGGCGAGCGCAATGACGACCTCGAGCTCAGCGACGTCGCGCTGGCCCATCTCTCATCCGCCCCCGGGTCGAGGTCCGAGGAGATCGCCAAGGCCATCGGCGTCACGACCGCGATGATCTCGCCCGTCCTGCGTCAGCTCATTGCCGCGGGCCGCCTCCGTTCCACCGGTGTCGGTCGTGGCACCCGCTACTCGGTCGCATGATCGCGGCTCCGTGCCTTGCCCCAACCCAACATCGCGGTACTCATGAAGCCCATGGCCTATGAGCTCCTGCCGCCTGGTGGCGACACGTCTTGGTTTGCTCCCGTCCGGGAAGGGCTCGCCAGCGAGTGGCGTGCAACGCGTCCCGAGCCGGATACTCCATTAGTGTGCGGCTTGCAGACTCTTGATCAGGAGCGCGACGGACACCGCAGCCTGCCTTGCGCCCTCGCCGATGACGACCAGGCCATTCTCGACCTCCTCGAGTCGCCCTCCTCGGACAACGATCCGGTCCGCTTCACGCGCGTGTTTCTGATGGTGCTCGACGACTTCATAGAGTCTCTCGAGGACGCGCGCCGCCTGCTGGGTGACCCGAGGCCGCCAAAGCCCCCCGCCAGCGTCTCCGTCTGGACCAACTACTTCGCCAAGCACCGCCAGAACCTGCTGGTGATGCACCATCCGGCCTGCTTGATGCTCGACTACCCGGACGCAGAACGCTGGGAGCAGGCCACTCGCGCAGCCGGCGACGTGACGGTCATCGACCAGCAATGGCTTGGCCTGCGCGGTAGAAGATTGCCGGATCCGTCCGCTGTCCGGGCAAACGATGACCCGGCGGTCGTCGTGCTCCCGAGGCTCGACGAGCTGCTTCAGTCTGCGCTGACCTACTACCGCGACTTTGGGCAATGGGCGGCGCAACGCCCGACCGAGCTGGCGAAGTTCAACACGCCCGACCACGAGCTGTGGTTCAAGACGCTCCTGGACCGCGTCATTATCCACGTTGCTCCAGAACGGCCGACAGGGTCGACCGTGGTGAAGTAGCGGATTCATCGACCGGCGCAGGCGTTACCGCCCACGTTTGGACGCGATCTGCATCGCACTCGAGGCGAGGAGATCGGCCGGCGTCACGCCCGCCTCCTTGGCACGCCGCTCGAGGCCGGGCACGGCGGCGCTGGGCACCTTGACCCTGACCTCCACGTGGTCGTTTGACCAGGTCTGCCCCCTGCGGATGCGCGCGATCGTCGTCGGCGTCACGTTGAACTGGCGGGCGAGGTCGGCATGCCGCGTCGGCAGTGGAGCGGCGCGGATTCCCGCGACCTGCTCAGGCGTGAGCGTCGAGGCGTACTTCGATCTCGTTGGCTGCATCGCTGGCTCCGTTCGACTTCTCCGCAGGCTTGCCGAGCGGTTCGGCCTCGTTGAAACGTGCCGGCGACGCGCCCCTTGATGCTCCGAGGTCTGGCGGGCAGTGCACCGGACCTGGTGGCGACGCCCGGCTGGACCGTACAGCCGCCGAGGCGGGTTCACTCGCGAGCCGCAGCACGCCACGGAGCGCGCGGTTGAGCTCTGCGGAAGGAGGGAGTTCAAGGAGCAGCGCAGCCGCCCCGATCACGGCGGCGACCCGGGACGGCCGCCGAGTTGACACGACGCTCGGGCTCCCTACTCGGCCCCAGCGCGAGCGGTTAACGCGGGCGACGAGCCCGCCCCGCTCGGCCAGCTCGAGGGTCCGCCGAGCCTGCTTCACCGACAGGCAGAGTCCCGCGACGCGAAGCCGTTCACGGATCTCCTCAAAGCGCAGCGGACTCTCCGCCGCCTCGACGGCGCGGCCCGTGCTCCGCGCGTGGTCGGCCATCTGTTTCTTCGTTCTTGGCACCGCGGGCTCCTGCCACCACGGGCGCCATCAAAGGCCGAACACGAGCACGGCGTCATGCTCGTGTCCTTCAGGTCAGGGGGAGACTCTACCGCGGCACGCGGCGCCTTCGATGCTCGGGGGTTGTGCTTCGCGACGCCCGGCGCCAGTCGAGAGCATCGCGCCGTCATCCACCGTTGATGGGGCAGCGGGCGAGGCGAAGCTCCGCGCCGTTCCCCATGCGATACAGGGTTCCGAAGGAAGACCTCAAACGGTTCGTGCAGCGAGCGCGGGCGCTTCAGGCAGAAGGCGACTACGACCACGGTGAGCTGTCGGTCTACCTCGACAGCATCGTCGAGGCGCTCGCGGTCGGGAACACGGTGCTTCGCATCCCTGCCGGGTTCCAGGACCTGCTTCCGCTGGACGAGCGCCAAGTCCCTCTCGCTTGCGTCGACACGCCGAGAGCCGTGATGGAGGCCTACGTCGCACTGCCTCACACGGCGTCGGCCAACGAGCGGGGTGCCGTCGACGCCTTGCTTGCCCGGTACGGATTCCTGCCTTCGCGTTACGGAGCGTCGCTTTGGACGACGACAGACTTCATCGGAGACCACGACGCTCTGTGCGCCGAGCTGGAGCAGCTCTTCACACCCATGTTGGACGCCGACAGGATCATCGTCGGGGACGTCATGGGCGCCTGAGCCCGGGGCCGCTGCCCCGGGCTTAGCCTTCTCCAGAGCACGCACCGCACGGCGGTCCTGAAATGGGAGAGTTCTTCGGCATGCTAGCCTATCCGACGGCATGCCCTCCGCGCTGTTCATCGAGCCTGATGACCGGACACGGTTGGACCGAACGCTGGTGGAGAGGATCTCCTCTTCGGAGCTCCCTAATGTGGTTCAGGCGATGATGGCTGCGATCGAGGATGGTTTCATGGTGGCAGCCATCAAAGAGCGTCCCCTCCACGGTGCGGCGCCGGAAGCGCTGCCGCTAGGCCATCAGCACGAGGATTGGCGAAGACCCGTGGGTATCTGGCGCAGACACTGCGCCGACACGGGTCGCGGCAGTTTCGAGGTGACGACCTACGAACAAGACGTCGCTAAAGTCTACTTCGAGCAGGGCGCGTCTATCTGGAGGCGCGACGTCAAGAGGTATGGCGATCGTGCCAAAGCCATCATCCGCGGGAAGCTCGACCCGGTGAGGTTTCCACGCGGGTGGCAGCCTGGCCGCACATGGATGACTCGCGCACTCCGACACCAGGAGGCAATCGTCCTCGCTCAAGGGGCGGCCGAGCTCGACTTTCTAATGCGCGCTGAAATCGAAGCACACAAAGATGTGTGGGGTTCCTGAAGTCCGGCTGGGCGGAAGTCGTCCGATCCCGGCCGCCCCGAATACCGCCACCACGACGACGCATCCGGGCGGGTCGAACATCCGGATTCACTGGCGGGCGGGGAGCGCGTTCCCACGCGCCTGCCAAGAACGTATCCGGAGCACGGACCCCGTTCTTGAGGGGCAGTTCGGCTGAAACGATACTCGCGGCGTGACGGGACGCGCGACTTCAGTGCGGCAGCGACTGCTCGGCCGCGTCGGGCGCAGGGGGCGGCACGGTGACGTGGCCGAG
>JACPVJ010000052.1 GCA_016191785.1 Myxococcales bacterium
AGCGCGGCGAGCGGGGTCTTCTTCGGGACCATGCCGCCGAGGGCGCCGAGGGCGTGCCGGGTCTGCCCTTCGCGGGCGGCGTATTCGTGGCGGTACGCGGCGAGCGCGTCGCCCAGGGCCGGCTCGCTGGCGATCTTGTCTTCGAGGGCGCCGAGCCACACGGGCGCGGTCCCGACGGCGCGGTTCAGGAGGACCGCGGACGCGTGGAGCGAGCGCTCGCGGAGCTGGCCGATCAGGTACGCGGCGTCGTCCAGCGACGAGCCCGAGGGGCCGGTCACCACCACGTAGCGCGTGCTGGGCAGCGCGATGCGCTTCTCGACGTTGCGCACCAGGTGCAGCCACTTCTCGCGCACCGGCATGAACTCCCCGAACAGCGCGGCGATGTCGCGGACCGCGACGGCGCCGACCAGGTTCGAGACCATGTGCCCGACTCGCTTCTTGCCCCAGGCGAGCAGGCCTCGCTCCGTCGTCAGGAGCCGCTGCGGAACACCCGAAGGGGTGGACTTCGCGGCGTCGCCATCGGGGCGATCGTCCAGGGTCGAGCCGGCGAGCTTGGCCAGGCCCACCATCCACTCGAGGGTGCGCGCTTCGAGCATGCGGCCGAGGCGCCCAGGGTAGTCCAGGAACTCGAGAGCGTGGCGCGAGGGCGCGGTGTCGAGCACCACCTCGTCGTAGCGGCCGGACTCGAGCTCGTGATCGATGAAGGCCACGCTGATCAGCTCGTGGACTCCGGCCAGCGCGTTGGACAGCTCGCGGTACATGCCGTTCTCGAAGACGCGGGTGCGCGCGGCGGGGTCGTCGAACAGCCAGCTGACGAACAGATCGACCGACTTGTGGGCGTCGGGCATCCGCGCCCACAGGGCTGCGCCGTCGATCTGGACGGGGCAGGCCTCGATGCCGATCTGCACGCCCAGCGCGTCGGCCAGGCGGCGCGCGGGATCCACCGTGACCACCAGCGTGCGCCGGCCCGCGCGCGCGAAGGCGAGGGCGAGCGCGGCCGACGTGGTCGTCTTGCCGACGCCGCCGCCCCCGACCACCACCGTCAGCGCGGCGCTCATGCGCTGGCTCCCAAGCAGCAGGCAGCGGTTCGGGTTGAAATCGCGGCTCTTACCCGGCTCACCGAGATCTCTCTTACGACCGCTGGGCCGCCGGGGAAAGCAGGAACGTAGGCAGCAGGTGTGGTTGCTGGGGGCCGACACGCTGGCACCGGCGGCGTGGTAAGATCAACGGCGTTGAGCTCGCTGACCGCCGCGATCGAGTCGACCCTCAGCCGGTGGGACTGCGTACGTGCGGCCTGGCTCTTCGGATCCGCTGCCGACGGGACCAGCGGTCCCCTCTCCGATGTCGACGTGGCCGTGCTCGGTTGCGCCGAGCTCTCACTCGACCGCTTGGCCCTGCTCGCGGCAGAGCTCGAGCGCGCATGTGGCCGACCGGTGGACGTCGTCGTGGTCGAGCGTTCGTCTCCCGTGCTCGCGTTCGAGGTCCTCTCGCACGGCGTCCGCCTTTCGAGCCGCGATCCCGCTCTGGCCGACGAGTGGGAAGATCGGGCGCTGCGCCGCTACCTCGGGACGCAGGCACTGCGCCGCATCGTCTACGAAGACGTCCGCGCGGACTTCTCGGAGAAGCGATGAACCTGCGCGCCGATGTCGTCCGCGAACGACTGGCGCTGGTGCGCCGCAACGTGGCGGAGCTCGAGCGCTTGGCTGCGCTCGGCCGCCCGGCGTTTGCCTCGAACCTGCGCGAACAGTGGGCAGCCGCCTACGGGTTGCAGACTGCCGTGCAGGCCCTGCTCGACGCGGGGGCGCACGTCTTGTCGGGCCACTTCAAGGATGCTCCGCGCGACTACGGAGAGATCATTCCGCAGCTCGCAGCGCGTGGCGTGATTTCAGCGGAGCTCGCCGAGCGCATGGCGGGCGCCTCGGGCTTCCGCAACATCTTGGTGCACGAGTACGGAGCAGTGGATTTCGCGCTGGTCTTCGACAAGCTCGCGGATCTCGGGGACCTCGAAGCCTTGGGTGGCGCCATCGAGCGCTGGCTCACCGGTGCGGCAGCGCGATGACGCGGTGGACCCACGCTCAGCCGCTGGCCCCCAGGTAGCGACCCAGCTCTCGCGCCGTCGGGTCGCGAAACAGCTCCGGGATCTCGACGATCTTCGCGGTGCTCACGCCGTCCAGGGCGGTCAGCGCCAAGAGCGCGTCGGCGCCGAGCTCGGCGTCCTCGGCGAGGGCGTGGGCCAGGCCGGCGAAGGCGGGGTCGCGGGTCGCGGCGGTTCGGGCGTGCGCGAGCTCGCTCTCTCTGGGCTTGCGGGGCACGCGGTTCACCACCACCAAGTCCGGCGGGCGCCCGAGCTCTTGGGTCAGGCGCACCACCAGCTCGCGCGTCTCGGAGGCGACCACCGGCTCGGCCGTCGAGACCACCACCAGACCGCTGCAGTCCGCCGGCAAGATCTCTTCCTGGATGAGGCGGCACATCCGCGCGGCGGGGCCGATCTTCAAGAAGCGCTCGGCCGCCGCCGGCACGCGGAGCCAGTCCACGGCGTGCCCCGTCGCCGGCAGATCGACGAAGACCCGGGCGTGGGGGCTCTCGGTGCGGAGCGACCGCAGCCGATCGAGCGACACCAGCTCGCGCACCGCCGGCACAGCCTCGACCACCTTCTTCAACGTGCGCTGCTTGACCACCAGCTTGCCGAGCAGCCGACTGCCCAGCATCGACGCGATGGCGTAGGCCAGCGCCTCGAGGTACTCGATCACCAAGGGCGTGACGCCTTCGGCCTCGGCGCCGAGCGCGCGGGTGGCGCCGGCGGCGTCCTCGAACTCGACCAAGATGGCCTGCCCCCCGCGGTCCGCCTCGGCGCGCGCGAGCGCCGCCGCCACGCTGCTCTTGCCCACGCCACCTTTGCCCGTGACGAAGACGACGGGTTGTCGCAAAGCTCGCACCGCCCGCCTTTTTACGGGCTCTCTGCCAGCGAGCCAACAGGATAGAGCAGCCGGTAGCCTGATCCGTGGGCCAGGAGCCCCTCTGCTTCGCTTGGACCGAGCGGTCAGCGGGCGCGAGAGCTCTCCGAGAACGGGTTCACGACGCGCACCCTGCCGTAGTGCCGCCCTTCCTGGAAGTCTTCGGAGAGCAGCGTCTCGATTCCGTAGTGTTCCGCGTACGCCCACATGTGCGCGTCGAACCAGGAGAGCTGGTAGGCGGCGGCGCCCCGCAACGCCGTACGGAGGACCGCCTCCGTCGGGTAGACGACCGTGAGCAGCAGCATCAGCTCTTCGGCCTCCCGCAGCGCTTCGGCGGGGGTGAGAAGGGGCGCTTCGCGGCCGCGACGCCGTGTCGTTGCGGCGACGAGCTCGACGATGGCCTGGTGCGCGACCCGCAGCGAGCCGTCCGCGATGCCCTCGCGCAGGACCTCCGTGGCCCGCGCTTGCTTCTCGGGAAACCGAGGGTCGAAGCGGTAAACCAGGACGTTGGTGTCAACGAGGGCGAGCACGCTCGTACAGATCCTCTCGCGTCCAGCCGCGATCGCGCGCCGCACCGCCGACCCGCTTCCCCCTCTGCCGTGCGCGTTGCCGCTTGGTGGCGGCGTCGAACAGCGCCAGCTTGTCGTCGACGCTCAGCGCGGGTGGCAGGGATCGTGCGGGGACCATCCGCACCGCCTCGCCGGACCGAACCCAAAGCACCTCGTCGCCCGGTCGGATCCCGTACTCGTCGGCCAGGACCTTGGGGACGGTGACCTGGAGCTTGCTCGTGACCTTGGCCACGTCCTTACTCTAGTAAGGACGCGCTCCTTGTCAATCACCGCCCCCCCGGCTGGCGCTGGGCCTCACCCCTGGATCGCCCAGCGAACGCGGACCTCGACCGCCACGCTGCCGGTGCCCCGCTCGATGGGCATGCGTGCCACGTCGGCGGACTCGAGGGTGACCGTGGTCGGCATGGCCTCGCGCTGCGCGAGCTCTTCGACCGTGATCGGCCCGGCGAGCTTCACGCCGCTCAGCCGCGCCAGCTCTTCGGCGCGGCGGCGAGCGTCGGCCACGGCGCGCTGCCGGGCGTCGTCGCGCAAGCGCGCGGGGTCGTCGAAGCCGAAGCGAATGCCGTTCACGCGCGTCGCGTTGCCGCCGGCGGCGATGGCGTCGTCGATCAGGCTGCCGATCTGATCGAGGTTTCGCGCCTTGACCGTCACGCTGGTGGTCACGCCATAGCCGGTGATCTTGTCGCGGCCGCCGACGTGGTCGTAGCGCGGCTGGATGCTCAGGCTGGCGGTCTGGATGTCCTTGGCGGCGACCCCGTTCTTCTTCAGCGACGCGATGATGCGTTCGGCGGATTTGGCGGCGCCGGTTCGAGCCGCGCCCACCGTCGGGGCGTCGACCTCGACGCCGACGTCGAAGAACGCCACGTCGGGGGCGGCCTGGGCCTCGCCCCGGCCCGTCACGCTCACGCCCGAGGGGTCGGGCGACTGGATCGAGACCTGCGGCGGCGAGGCCGGCGCGGCGGTGGGTGGCGCCGAGCCGGCGTGGTTGCAGCCCGCCAGGGCCGCGAGCGACAGAGCGAGGGAACAAGTGATCAAGCGGTTCATCATCGAAGTCCTCCGTTTGGAAGTTGCTCGATGAGACGGCTCGGGTGCGACGACGATCTACCTTCTGCGTGCGCATGGGCGGCGGGGGTTCCCGCGGGTAGACCTCGGCGTTTGCCAGAACGTTCGCGGAGACCTCGGGCTTACACGCAGGCGTGCGCCAAGCCTCTTGTGGTGCTCGGACCGTGGACTATGCTGCCCGGCTTTCGGAGGGTAAGTCGATGAAGCAAGCGTCTCGTTTGACGGTCGGTTTGGCGATGGGCGTGGTCGTGGTCGCGCTGCTCGCGTGCAAGAAGAAGGAAGAGTCGTCGAGCACCGGGTCGACCGGCGCCGCCGCGAGCGGGGGCGACATCGGCGTGCCCGAGTGCGACGAGTACCTGACCAAGTACGAGAAGTGCCTGAACGAGAAGGTGCCGGCCGTGGCGCGCCCGGCCATGCAAGACGCGTTCAAGAAGCAGCGCGAGACCTACAAGACGCTGGCCTCGAACCCGGCGACCAAGTCGGGCATGGCCACCGGCTGCAAGCAGGCGCTCGAGACGGCGAAGACCGCCATGAGCAGCTACGGCTGCACCTGGTGACCACCGCTCAAGTCAGCAGCAAGCGATAGTTCTGCTTCGAGCCCGCCACCTCGCCGATGGGCTCGAAGCGGAGCGTCGGGTCACCGGCCAGCTGCTCGCAGAGCGCGCCGGTGACCAAGATCTCTCCGGCCTTGGCGGTGTCTTCGCCCAGCTTGCTGGCGGCGTTCACCTCTTGGCCCCAGACGTCTTCGTCGCCGATGCGCAGCACCCGCCCGTGTCCCAGTCCGATGCAGAGCAAGATCTGATCTTCGGGCCGCCGCCGCTGGTTCACCTGCGCGCACGCGCGCTGCATCGCGAGCGCGCAGTCGACGGCGCGCCTGGGCCGGCGAAACAAGAGCAGCATGCTGTCGCCCTCGGTCTTGAGGAGCAGGCCGTCGTGGTCGGCGATGACCGGGGAGAGGAGGCGGTTGTGTTCCCAGATCACCTGCAAGAAGTGCACGACCCCGAACTCTTCGACGTTGCGCGAGAAGCCGGCCAGATCGGTGAACATCACCGTCCATTCCTCGCCGAACAGGTCCCAGATGCGCTGGTCGATGGCCGCCACGTCGGTGCCCGTCTCGGCCCGTTCGGCGATCATCTTCCAGAGGCGAAGGGCGCTCCGCCCCAGGTCGCGGTCGTCCATGACGGCAGAATAGATCACGGTGCGCGACCGGCGTAGCCTGGCGCCATGTCGTCGCGCCTCCGCCTGGGATTCGGCCTGGTCCTCGCCGCCGTCGTGCTCTGCCTGGCGCCCCTTCGGGATGCCCGGGCCTGCGGCATGTTCGTCCCCAGCCTGAAGGTGAAGGCCCCGCCCCGCATGGGGCAAGAGCGCACGCTGATCGTCTGGGACGCCTCCACGCGCCGGCAAGAGTTCGTGCGAGAGGTGCGCTTCACCAACACCGGCGAGCTGCCCTTCGGGTTCATCGTCACCACTCCGTCGCGGCCGGAGGTCAACGACGTGAAGAGCGCGCCGTTCGACGCGCTGGAGGCGAGCTTCCCCCATACCCTGCTCGACACTCCGGACGAGCACCCGCGCGCGCCCGGCAGCAAGGGCGGCGGCGAGGGCTTCGGCCGCGGCGCCCCCGCCGGGGCCGCGCCGCCGGTGCAGGTCCTCGAGAAGAAGCGCGTCGGGGACTTCACCAGCTTCGTGATCGCCGCTACCAGCGGCAAGGCGCTGGGCGACTGGCTGAAGAAGAACCAGTTCCGCGCGAGCGAGGCGGGCCAGCGCTGGATCGATCGCTACGTGAAGCTGGGCTTTTACTTCGTTGCCCTGCGCTACGAGGGCAAGAAGCAGAAGCCCGGCGAGGGCGAAGGGCTGGTGAGCCGCACGGTGCGCCTCAGCTTCGACACCGCGCTGCCGTATTACCCGTATCACGAGCCCGACGACGCCCCCGAGCAGCGCGGGCGCGAGCTTCAGGTGTGGCTCGTGACCCAAGGCGTGCACCAACCCCTGGCGCCCCACGTGAGCGGTGGAGCCGTGAACATCGTCCGCCCGTGGAGCGAGGGCTTGCGCTACGACGGCGCGACCTCGGAGCTCGCGGCCGCCTTCGGCCCCGAGCTTTCGTCGCTCGTCCCGAGCGGGGCGCGGGTGATGACCTTCGGCGATTGGAAGGAGCACCGTCACGGGTTCGGAGATCTGGTGCTGGTTCCGGCCACTCCCGAGGGCTGCGACGCAACATGCGTGGGGGCGCGCCGCCCGCTGACGGCGCTGCTCGACCCGACCTCGCCCGCCTCGACGGTCGCCGCCGACGAGCTCGCGGTGCCGCCCCCCGCGCCCCGCGCCGCCACCGTCCGCGCGCTGCCCGCGAACCAGCCGCCGGCCATCGCGACCGGCTCGCCCCTCGGCAACTCGCTCAGCTGCGCCGTCGGGCGGAGCGCGGGGTCGCCGCTCGTCGCAGCCGCGGCGCTGATCGCCGTCGCGCTCTTGCGGCGGCGTCGCGCGCTCCTCGTCGCGGCACTCACGGCGCTCGCCGCGTGCGGCACCCAGCCTCCACCACCACCGCCCGCGTCGCCGCCGTCTTCGGCCGTCGCCACCGCCTCGGCAGCGCCCCCGGTGGTCGCCGCCGACCCCGTGCCCGGCCTGACTTCACCCGGCAAGCTCGACGCGTACACGCTGCCCGCCGATCGCGCGGCGCGCGACAAGGCGCTGATGCGTCTGCTCGCCGGTCACCACGACGACAGGCTGATCCCGGTCTGGTCGACCCCGATGCAGCGCGGCATCGGCCACGCGCGGAACGTGGCGACCAACGCCGTGCGCGCTCCCGCCGAGATCGAGCGGCACTGCGCCGAGGACCAGCGCGTCGAGGGCACGGTCAGCTACCTCGTGGACAGCGACGAGTCCGGCGCGACGCGAGCGCGGGCCGAGGGTCCGCTTCCGGGCCCCGTCCTGGCCTGCATCGAGTCCCACCTGGCCGCCGCCGGGCCGCGGATCGGCCGCGGCGCCGAGGCGGGCAGACTCTCGCTCGGCGTCATTGCGCCCGAGACGATGGGGTTCCGAAGGCGGATCAAGGACGACAAGCTCGTCCTGGCCAGCAGCCTGCCAGTGCCCGGCGCGGTGGGCGTGAAGCGCGTGAGCACGACCGCGTCGGCCGGGCTGCGGCGCGAGGTGGTCGACCGCGTGCTGCGCGCGCAGTACCCGCGTTTTCGCGTGTGCTACGAGCGCGACGCACACCCCGCGGCGCGCGGCCAGGTCACCCTGAGGTTCGACGTCGGACCCGGGGGTCGGGTCACCAGCATGGCCGCCAGCGCCGCCGACGTCGCGGCGTCGACTGCGCTGTGCATCGGCAACGCCCTGCAAGGCGTGAGCTTCCCCCCGCCCGAGGGCGGTCGCACCGTGAAGGTGACGCACACCCTGGGGTTCGACCGCGCGAAGTGACGGGTCGACGCGCCGTGGCCCTTGCCCCAAGATGCGGCCATGCCCGTCCCCGTCACCGCGCTCTATGGCGCGCTCAACGCGATCTTGAACGTCGGCCTGGCCGCCAACGTGTCGCGAAACCGCGGCAAGCACAACGTGTCGCTCGGCAGCGGCCAGTCCAAAGAGATGGAGCTTGCCATGCGCGCGCACGGCAACAACGCGGAGTTCGTGCCGCTGGCCTTGGTGATGCTCCTCATCGCCGAGCTCTCGGGCGGAGCAAGCCTGTGGCTTCACGTCCTGGGCGGCACGCTCTTCGTCGGGCGCGTGCTGCACCCCATCGGGCTTCCGCTCAAGGCGCCGAACCCGCCGCGCTTCATCGGCACCGCGCTCACCTGGGTGATGATCGTGGCGACGGCGGTCTACTGTCTGGTGCTGCGCTACCGCTGAGTCTACAGGGCCCTTCCCGCCGGCGCCCGCGGCCCGTACTCTGCGTGGACCAGACGATGCAGCTCGTGCCGGTCACTGCCCGCGCTCGCTCGCCGCTTCGCGCGGCATGGCTCCACGTCCTCGTGCCGCTCGCGGCCGGCGCCTGGGTCTACCTCGTGGCTCGTCCGGCGGGGCTTCGCGTCTTCGGCTGGGTCGAGGGCCTCGGGCTCGCGCAGAGCCTGGCGCGGGTGCGCGACGCGAGCCATCCGATCGCCGTTGGGTTGCCGGAGTGGCTCGTGTTCAGTTTGCCGCACGCGCTCTGGGTCTACGCCTTCGCGTGGCTCATCTCGGCCCTCTGGGACCACCGCGCCACGCGCGAGAGCGTGCACTGGCTGCTCGTCGCGCCGGCGCTGGGCGTCGGCTGGGAGCTGGGGCAGCGCGTGGGCGTCGTCCCCGGCACCTTCGATTGGCTCGATCTCGTGCTGGCCCTCGCGGCCACCCTGCTCGCGCTGAAGCGCCCCCTCACTCCGCTCCTTCCGGTGAAAGCAAGGTGACCCCCATGCGTTCGACGACCCGACACTTCCTCTCGCTCGTGGTGACGGGAGCGTTCGCTGCCCTGGCCCTCGGCACGTCGAAGCCCTCGCCCGAAGAAGCGAAGCGGCGGGCCGACGAGCAGGCGCAGCTTCGCGTGCTTCACGACGAGTGGGTCAGGAAGGTCGGCCGCGGGTACGAGAAGATCTCGGGCATGGCCAGGGCCGGGATCGCGGCCAAAGCCTGCGACGGGCCCGCGATGCTGGCGCTCGCGAAAGAGTCGCACCAGCTCAGGCTCCCCACCGTCCATGGCCCCTACCTGGCCCGCTTCGCCTCCGCGAACAAGAGTGATTGGCAGGAGGACACGGGGAAGTGGGCTTTCCTCACCGACAGCACCTTCCGCGGGCACTTCGCCAAGCACGCCAGCGACCGCGACGCGTACGCGATCGACGGCACCGCCCGGTTCATCAAGAACGACTGGCAGAAGAACCGCTTCTTGATCGTGCTCTGGCCCGACGACGAGAGGGCCAATCGCCTGCCGTCGATCGATGGGAAGAAGTCGTTCGAGTCGGGCAGCTTCAAGGGGTGGCTGGTGATGCTCGACTCGGTGGACGAGAGCGTCGTCTGCCAGCAGCCGCTCTCGGTCGACAGCAGCGAGAAGGTCACGTCCGGGCAGACCTTCAACAAGGACCCGCAGAAGGCGGTCGAGAAAGACTTCCAAGATCGCTTCGAAGCCCAGATCGAGGCGGCGCTTCCGCAGAAGGTGAAGAGCACGACCAACATGGGCTCGCTGCTGAAGTAGGCGAAATTTCGGAGCCAGACTCCGAGATTTCAGAAGCCCGGCGCAGGAAGGTACCCTTATTCCAGCCGGATCGCTCCGCAGCCGCCGGACCACACGGTGCTCGTCGCTCGCCCGCCGACGACGTTCTCGCGTCGGAGCTGCACCGGCAGCTCGCTGGGTCGCCCTGCCGGGGCGACAGCGCGCCAGGGGATCGAGAGCGTGACCACCCACTCTTCGTCCTCTTGGGCCGTGGCATCGACGTCGCCGTCGACGGTGAAGGCGGCCTGGATCCCGAACGCACCGCAGTTGCTCTCGGCGCCAGAGCGGCAGCGCAGCTGGCGATCCGGGGACGCTTCGACGCTGAGGCCCGAACCGAAGTCGACGCGCACTTCGTCGGTCGCGCGCAGGTCGTCGTCGGCCACGTAGAGCGCGAGGAACAGCGCGCCGTCGTCCCAGCTCGCGCGGGCCTCGGTATGTGGCACGGGCGCGGCGCGCCGGGGGTCGAGCCAGGTGTCGGTCGCCGGGGCCGCGTGCCACACCGGCTGATCGAGCTGGCCGTCGAGGGTCGGGGTGCCGCGCCTCGCGAGGAGCGTGGTTGGCACACATCGCGGCGGCGCCGCTGCGACGCTCGGCGTGGGGTGCGCGCCATCGGCCCCGGCGGCGGGGTCCTGGGTCACCTCGTGCCCGCGACAGGCCAGCGCCCCGGGGAGGGTCCAGAGGAGGGGAAGCACGAGTCGCGGCTCGAAGATCACGGGACCGTGAAGCTCCCGACCACTTTCATGGTCTTGTAGTCGTACTGGCGAACTTGGAATCCGCCGCCGGCGAGCTGGCGCACCGTGGCAAAGCCATGGTTGGCGGTCCCCGTCAGCGGCGCGCCCCCCACGCCTTCGATCAGCTGCCTGCCCGAGTGGAGGTACTTGTGGACGTGGCCCACCATCAAGAGGTTGTACTTGGCCTTGTCGAGCATCGGCGCCATGTCGGCGCTGCAGGGCGCGTCCGACCCCTTGGGCTGGTGCCGTGCGATGAACGTGTAGGTCGTCGGCTTTGCCAGCTCGGTCTCGAGCCAGCTCTTCTGAGCGCTGCTCCAGGCGTTGCACGCCACGATCAACAGCTTCGCGCTCCACTTGCCCCCGAGATCGCCGATCGGCACCTTGTAGTAGGGCTTGGTCTTGCCCAGCGGCTTCACCAGCCCGTCGAGGAACGCGTTGTAGCTGTGGTTGGTGGTCACGCCGGCGCAGTTGGAGTTGCCCCCGCCGCACTCGTGGTTGCCGAGCACCCCGAACACGGTGCCCTCGTAGTGAGCGCGCGCCGCCAGATAGAGCTTCATCTGCTTGGCGCCCTCCTTTCCGCTGGGGGTCGCGAACATGTAGTCGCCGGTGGCGACGACGAATTGCGGCCGCGGGTTCATTCCTTGAATGTCGTCGTAGATCTTGGTGATGATGGCCGAGGGGTAGTGGGCGGTGTCGTTGTTGCCCGGCGGGCGGGTGTCCCCGACCACTGCGAAGTAGAGATCGTCGACCTTGCCTCCGTCGGGCCCCACGTGGGGCTCGGTCGTGCCTCCGTCGGGTTTCACCCCACCGTCGGGCTTCACCCCACCGTCCGGCGCGCTGGCGTCGGGCTCGTCGGGTCCGCCGTCATCCCCTCCGTCGGGCTCGGGCTCGACGCAGTCGCCGGCGACGATGTCGCAGCTGGTTCCGGGTGGGCAGGTGCCGCACCCGCTCTGCCCGCAGCTGCCGCTGTTCGGCACGCAGATCTCGACCTCGACGCCGTCTTCGGAGATGGTCGGCAGGCAGGTCTCGCCGTTCCCGCAGTGCGCGAGATCGCACAGCCGTCCGCAGTAGTCGCCGCCGGCGTATTGGGCACACACGGCTCCGGGGGCGCAATCCGACGACTCCCCGCAGGGCGTGCAGATCACGCTGCTCTCGGCGTCGACCGCGGCGTCGATGCCCGCGTCCCGCGCGTCGACCTCGTCGCCGTTCGATTCCCCGCAGCCGGCGACGGTGAGGGCCAAGAGCAACGCCAGCCATCGAGTCATCGGCTCCGGTTCAGCAAGGCCCATGCCGGCGGCGCTCTCGCGCGCCGAACCGACGGGTTTCGCTCGAAACACCTCCAAGCCGCGCAGAGGGCGCGACCCGACTCGCGGCGCGACGCGCGCTCGTCAACCGCTCACGCCAACCGCGGGTTGGCACGTCGCTCCGCGCGGCCTCACGCCACCGCGAGCGCCTGGGTAAGATCCGCGATCAGATCTTCCGGGTGCTCTACCCCGATGCTCAGGCGTACCATGTTTTCGCCGATGCCCATGCGGGCGCGCTCGCCCGGCGGGATGTCCGAGTGGGTCATGCTGGCCGGGTGCTCGGCTAGTGACTCGGTGCCGCCCAGGCTCACCGCCAGTCGGAAGAGCTGCAGCGCATTCAAGAAGCGGAACGCCTCGGCCTCGCCGCCGCGCACGTCGAAGCTCACCATGCCCCCGGGCGCGATGCACTGCCGCTTGTAGACGGCATGCTGCGGGTCGTCTTCCCCGAGGTGCCCCAGGTAGTGCACCCGGTGGACCTTCGGGTGGTCGGCCAAGAAGTCGGCGACGTAGCGCGCGTTCTTCATCTGGCTGGTCATGCGCAGTTTCAGGGTCTCGAGGCTGCGCAAGAGCAGCCAGCCGGTCCACGGTCCGCACATCGTGCCCAGGAAGGTGCGCATCGCGCGCACTTCGGTCATCAACGTGCTCGGCCCCAGGCACACGCCAGCGATCACGTCGCTGTGCCCGCCGATGTACTTGGTGGCCGAGTAGAGGACCAGATCCGCGCCGTGCTTCAGCGGGTGTTGCCACAGGGGCCCGAGGAAGGTGTTGTCGACCGCCACGACCACGCGGCGCGCTTCGCTCGAGTGGGCGCGGGCGATCTGCGCGCACGCGGCGATGTCCACCAGCGTGTTGGTGGGGTTCGCCGGCGTCTCGACGTAGATCATGCGCAGGCGATCGGCCTGGCCGCTCGCCGCGAGTCGGGCCTCGATCTCGGCGGTCGATGCCCCCGCGGGGAAGCCGACGGGCTGGATGCCGAAGCGCGTGAGCACGTGCTTCAGGAAGTAGTCCGTGCCGCCGTAGAGCGGCTCGCTGTGCAAGATCACGTCGCCCGGCGAGAGCAGCGCGAAGAGCGCCGTGCTGATCGCCGCCATGCCGGACTCGAACACCGCTGCGCTCTCGGCGTCGTCCCAGAGCGTCAGCCGATCTTCCAGGATCTCCAGGTCGGGGTTGTTGAGCCTCGAATAGATCAGGCCCAGGCGCTCGTTGTCCCGCGGCTCGCGCAGACCGTAGGCGAGCTCGAAGAAGCTCTTGCCCTCTTCCGCGCTCTTGAACACGAAGGTGCTGGTCTGAAAGATCGGGATCTTGAGCGAGCCCTCGCTCAGTCGTGGGTCGTAGCCGTAGCTCGACATCAAGCTCTCGGGGCGGAGCGCCTTGCCGTGGATGAACGCTTCGGGCTTCCTCGGGGAGGTCATGCGCCGGGTCGTGCCACGGCGTCTCCGCGGGCGCCATGACGGGGCGCAGCGCTACTTCTGCGTCAGCTGGCGGGTGAGCGCGGCCACGTCGGTGAGCGACCACACCTCCGCGATCTTCCCACCCTGCACCCGATAGACGGCGAAGTTGGCGGCCTTCACCTTCTTGCCCGTGGGCTTGATGCCGGCAAACTCGCCCCGGTGCGTGCCTTCGAGGGTGACGCGGGCGGCGAGCCTGTCCTTGTCGCGGATCACCTCGTCCACCGTGAGCTTCACGTCGGGGAACGCGGCGATCAGATTCTTGGCCAGGTCCTTCAAGTACGCGGTGCCTTCGCCGCCGTCGGCATCGGGCGCGACGCTGTGGATCTTCACGCTCGGCGAGAAGAAGCGGTCCACCGCCTCGGGGTCGTGCTTGTTGTAGACCGCGTCGATGTACGCCGTGTAGTCGAAGCTCTCGGTCGGCGGTGCGCCCGTGGACTGCCCGTCGGCGACCTGTGGCAGGGGCTTGCAGCCCGCGGAGACCCCCAGCACAGCGAGCGACAGGGCCGCGAAGAGACCGGCGCGAGCCATCGTGCCCGAGACGGTCGCACGACTCGCCGGGTGGCGGCAACCGTCGCTCTTGCGCCGCCCGAACCATCGCGGTACTCGGCCCGCCATGTCCCGATCGCGCGACACCTTTTCCACGAAGACCACCCTGGAAGTCGACGGCAAGAAGGTCGAGTACTTCTCGCTGCCCAAGCTCGCGGCGAAGACCGGCAAAGACGTCGCGCGGCTGCCTTTCTCGCACCGCATCTTGCTCGAGAACCTGCTGCGCCACGAGGACGGCAAGGTCGTGAGCGAAGAAGACGTCGAGCGGCTGCTTGCCTGGGACCCGAAGGCAGAGCCGGACAGCGAGATCGCCTTTCACCCGGCGCGCGTGGTGCTGCAAGACTTCACCGGCGTACCGGCGGTGGTGGACCTCGCGGCCATGCGCGACGCCATCGCGTCGCTGGGCGGCGACCCGAGCAAGATCAACCCGCTGTTCCCCAGCGAGCTGGTGATCGATCACTCCGTGCAGGTCGACCACTTCGGCTCGGCCGACGCGCTGGTGCGCAACACCGAGCTCGAGTACGGGCGCAACCAAGAGCGCTACGCCCTGCTTCGGTGGGCGCAGAAGGCGTTCCAGAACTTCAAGGTGGTGCCCCCGTCGACCGGCATCGTGCACCAGGTCAACGTCGAAGCGCTGGCGCGCGTGGTATTCGACGCCGACGGGTTGGCCTATCCGGACACGCTGGTCGGCACCGACAGCCACACCACCATGGTCAACGGCCTGGGCGTGCTGGGCTGGGGCGTGGGCGGCATCGAGGCCGAGGCCGCGATGTTGGGCCAGCCCATCAACATGCTGGTGCCCCAGGTGATCGGCTTCAGGCTTCACGGCAGCTTGCCCGAGGGCGCCACCGCCACCGACCTGGTGCTGACCATCACCCGCATGCTGCGCGACAAGGGCGTGGTGGGGAAGTTCGTCGAGTTCTTCGGCTCGGGCCTGGACAACCTGCCCCTGGCAAACCGCGCCACCATCGGCAACATGGCTCCCGAGTTCGGCTCGACCTGCGGCATCTTCCCGATCGACGACGAGACGCTGCGCTATCTGCGGCTCACCGGTCGCAGCGAGGCGCAGGTGGCGCTGGTCGAGGCGTACGCCAAGGCCCAGGGCCTGTTCCGCACCTCGAGCACTCCGGATCCGGTCTACACCGCCACCCTCGAGCTCGATCTGGGCACGGTCGAGCCCACGCTGGCGGGGCCCCGTCGTCCCCACGACAAGGTCCTGATGAAGGACGTCAAACGCAATTTCCACGCCGTGCTCGGCGAGATGATCGCGCAGGCCAAGGCGAAGAAGGGCGGCGGGGCGGCCACCCCGGAAGAGCTGGCGAAGACGGTCAAGGTCCATCTCGACGGTGCCGAGGTCGAGCTGGCGCACGGCTCGGTGGTGATCGCCGCGATCACCAGCTGCACCAACACCTCGAATCCCTACGTGATGCTGGGCGCCGGCTTGCTCGCCCGAAACGCCGTCGCCCGCGGCCTGACGGTCAAGCCCTGGGTCAAGACCAGCCTGGCCCCCGGCTCGAAGGTGGTCACGCACTACCTGAAGAGCGCCGGCGTGCTCGCTGATCTCGAGAAGCTACGCTTCGATGTGGTCGGATACGGCTGCACGACCTGCATTGGCAACAGCGGCCCGCTCCCCGAGGCCGTCAGCCGTGGCATCAAGGAAGGTGATCTGGTCGCCGCTGCGGTGCTGAGCGGCAACCGCAACTTCGAGGGTCGCGTGCACGCTGACGTCCGCGCCAACTACCTGGCGGGGCCGCCCCTGGTCGTGGCCTACGCCCTGGCGGGGCGCGTGGACATCGACTTCGCGGTCGAGCCCATCGGCCAAGGCAGCGACGGTCGCGACGTGTTCTTGAAGGACATCTGGCCGTCCCCGAAAGAGGTGGCCGACGCGGTCGAGAAGCACGTCACGCGCGAGGCGTTCACCGCTGCCTACGCCGACGTTTTCGCCGGCGATCATCGCTGGCAGGGGCTGCCGGTGCCCGAGGGCAATCGCTTCGCGTGGGACGAGCAGAGCACCTACGTGCGTCGGCCGAGCTTCTTCGAGAACCTGCCGAAGCAGCCCAAGGCGCTGTCGGACATCGCTGGCGCGCGGGTGCTCGCGGTGCTGGGCGATTCGATCACCACCGATCACATCTCACCCGCGGGCAACATCGCCAAGGACTCGGCGGCGGCGAAGTACCTCACCGAGCACGGCGTCAAGCCCGCGGACTACAACCAGTACGGCGCGCGCCGCGGCAACCACGAGGTGATGATGCGCGGCACGTTCGCCAACGTGCGGCTGCGCAACGGGCTGGTTCCCGGGGTCGAGGGCGGCGTCACCCGTCACCTGCCGAGCAATCAGCAGATGAGCATCTACGACGCCTCGATGAAGTACCAGGCCGAGGGCACCCCGCTGATGATCTTGGCCGGCAAAGAGTACGGGTCGGGCTCGTCGCGTGACTGGGCAGGCAAGGGCACCTTCATGCTCGGTATCAAGGCGGTCATCGCCGAGAGTTACGAGCGCATCCACCGCTCGAACTTGATCGGCATGGGGGTCTTGCCCCTGCAGTTCCTGGCCGGGCAGAGCCCCGCCAGCTTGGGCCTCACCGGGGAAGAGATCTTCCACGTCCGTGGAATCGCCGACGGGCTGGCGCCGGGCAAGCTGCTGACGGTCGAGGCCGTGACCGCCGACGGTCAGAGCAGGGCGTTCCAGGCCAAGACCCGGATCGATACCGCGGTCGAGCTCGAGTACTACAAGCACGGCGGCATCTTGCAGTACGTGCTCCGGAACCTGCTCTGATCTGAAGGGCGCGGCGGGGCTGGCCGGGGCGCGGGCAAACGTGCCAGGCTGAAGGAAGCGGCGTGCAGAGGCTCTCTCCCCGGGTTTTCGTCTGGTTCGAAGAGGTGACCGCTCGCCGCGGAATCACCCTCGACGAGCTGTGTGAAGGCACCGGTCTCGGTCCTGACTCGATCCGCAGCCGCGCCGTCGGGCCCACCTGGGAACAGTTCGCCCACTTGAACGAGCGCTTCGGTGAGGTGGCTGGCGTCGAGCAGCTGCGCATCGCTGGGCGCGAGACCTTCGACGGCCAGTTCCTGGCGCCCCTGATCAAGCTCGGCGCGCTCTTGCTCGGTCCGGGCCGTCTCTACGAGTTGCCCATCCGCGGGCTCGGCGCCCGGATCTTCCCGGGGCTCGAGCGCCGGGTGACGCGCCTCGACGATCGCAGCGTCGAGGTGGAGCTAGCGGTCGCCGCGTGCGAGCGCTCCCTCGAGAGTTGGTTTCAGGTGGTGCTCGGCGCCTTCGAGTCCATGCCGGTGATCTTGGGGCTCGAGCGCGCGGCGGCAACCTGGGAGATCGGTCCAAGCCGCGCCACGTACCGCTTCGTGGTGCCGCGCGCCCGCTGGTCCGCCCGCGTGCGCGGCTTCCGGCGGCTCGGCCAGGCCGTGACGCTGGTCGACGATCTGATCGCGCGCGAGGACGAGGTGCGCGTGCTCGCCGAAGATCGCGCGCGGAAGGTGGAAGAGGCCGAGCACGCGGAGCACCTGTTCCGGACCGTGGTGCAGTCCATCTCCGAGGTCGTCGCCATCTTGAATCCCGATGGGACGACGCGCTTCATGTCGGAAGCCATCGAACCGTTGCTGGGCGCGCCGGCCGCAGGCCTGGTGGGCGCGCCGCTGTTCGACCAGCTCTTGCCCGAAGACGCGGCGGCCTCGCGGAGGGTGTTCGAAGAGCTGGCCAAGGCGCCCTACGCAGCTCGGGCCTGGACCGCGCGCGCACGGTCCGCGTCAGGCGAGCTCAAGACGCTGGAGATCACCGCGAAGAACCTGGTGGACGACCCACAGGTGCGGGGCTTTCTCTGTGTCGCGCGCGACGTGACCCAGCGGCGCGAGCTGGAAGAGCAGCTGCATCACGCCCAACGCCTCGAGAGCGTCGGGCGGCTGGCGGGCGGCGTCGCGCACGACTTCAACAACATCTTGGCGGCCGTGATGGCGCACGCCGAGCTGGCGCGTCAGGGCCTGGCACCGGGCGACATGGCCCGTGAGGACATCGCCGCCATCGAGAGCGCTGCGCGCCGCGCCGCAGAGCTCACCCAGCAATTGCTGATCTTCGCGCGAAAGCAGGTGATCCAGCCGTCGGTCATCGACCTGAACAGCTTGCTCACCTCGATGCGCCGCCTGCTCGAGCGGGTGCTCGGCGACGACGTCGAGCTCGTGACGACCTTCGAGGGCCCGCTTTGGGCGGTGGAGGCCGACGTGGGCCAGATCGAACAGGTGGTGATGAACCTGGCGATCAACGCCCGCGACGCCATGCCCGCCGGTGGCCGGCTGGTGCTCGCGACGGCGAACGTGACCATCGACGGGTCAGCCGCGGGCCAGCGCGGGCTCTCGCAGGGGCAGTACGTGCGGCTCTCGGTGATCGATGACGGCGAGGGAATGGACGAAGCCACTCGTGAGCGGATCTTCGAGCCGTTCTTCACCACCAAAGAGGTCGGCAAGGGCACGGGCCTCGGGCTCGCGACGGTGTACGGCGTGGTCTCGAAGTTCGGCGGCCACATCGCCGTTCAGAGCACGCCCGGCGCGGGCACCTCGTTCGAGATCCTCTTGCCGCGCACGCACAAGGCAGCGACCGCCGCCCCGCTCGCCGGCACCAAAGCGAATCGGGGCCAGGGCGAGACCGTGCTGGTGGTGGAAGATCACGACACGCTCCGCCGTGTGGTCGTCCGCTCTCTGACCGACAATGGGTACCACGTCCTCGGAGCCTCGAACCCGCGCCAGGCGCTGGCCGCCAGCGACGCACACGCCGGCCCGATCCACCTGCTCTTGACCGACGTGGTGATGCCCGAGATGACCGGCAAGGCGCTGGCCGAGAAGCTGCTCGCGCTCCGCCCCGAGGTCCAGGTGATCTACATGTCGGGGTACACCGAAGAGACCGTCTTGCACCAGGGCATGCCCGACGACGGCGTCCACTTTCTGCCGAAGCCCTTCACGCCCAGCGTGCTCTTGGCCAAGCTCCGCGAAGTGCTCGAGGCCCCTGCCGCGCTCCGGGGCAAGCACGTGCTGCACTGAGGCGCCGAGCCGCCCTGCGCAAGTTCGCTGGCCGGCACCGCGTTGCCGACCACCGAAATGCCGGCCGTCGAGACTAACCCTCGAACCTCAACCGGAGCACCCACGCCTGCCACTGCCTCTGGAAGCGCTTCATGTCACGCTCGCCCAGCGCGGCCGCGAGCGTCGAGAAACCACTCGGGTCCCGCGAGTGCGCGGCGACGAAGTTCCGGTAGTAGCTCCGCAAGAGGTCGCGCTCTTGCAGGTAGTAGAGCAAGTAGCGCGCCGCTGCGTAGTGCACGCCGGTCTCGTCGGCGTAGAACTCGGCGTCGGTGGTCCCGGTCAGCGCCTCGAACGCCGGCACGCGCCCCTGCTCGATGGCTCGCTGCAAGCCCCGCAAGCGCCAGTTGGTCAGGCCCACGATGTGACCGTCGCGCTCGGCGCTCTGCTCGAAGAGCGAGCCCAGCCCCTCGTTGAACCAGGCCGGGCAGCCTGGGAAGTTCGCCTCGATGTACGGGTGGACGATCTCGTGGACCAGGGTGCCGCCGCCGGTGGCGATGTTCATCACCAGGGCGCCGTGCTGCCGGGTGTAGAAGCCGTACGGCGTGCTCGGCGCAGAGCCGGTGAGGGAGCGCGTCACCTTTCCGTAGCTCTCGGCGTCGCCCAGCAGCCACACGTCCAAGATGCGGAGCGGGGGCCGCGCGAAGAAGTCCGAGGTCAGGTGGCGAACCGACCAGCGGACCGTCTGCTCGGCGCTGCGCTTGACCGCCGCCGGGCCGCCGTCGCCCACCACCACGAAGGGCGGCTCGACCACGACCGACATTTCCCGGGGCAGGCCCTCGCGCAACCTCATCACGTGCTGCGCGAAGTCTGCCGGGCGAAACCCCGCCGCGGGCGGCGGCACGGCCACCGTCGCCGGCTCGAGCGCCAGGCGAATCACCGTCCAGCGCTCGGTCTCGTAGCGCAGCGGCCAGAGCGACAGGAACCGAGCGCGGGGCATGCTGCGGTAGGCCCCGTCGTCCTCTGCGGGCTCGTGGTACACGACCTCGTCTTTCTCCGCGTCGTAGCCCAACACCAACCGGAAGTGCTCGGTGGTGTCCGGGCGCTCGTCGAAACGCATGCACACGATGCACGGCACGCCGCGCTTCAGATCGGCGTGCAGCTCGGCGAACAGCCGGCCCAGCTCGTCCGCGGCGGCCGAGGCGCGGACGTGATGCCAGGCCTTGCCCGGGCGAAAGCCCAAGCGCGCGAGTGCCACCTCGAGCTCACGAGTGGTCACCCCCATGCCGCGCGCCGGGTCCATGCCCGAAGCGTCGAACACTGCGTCTTGGTCCGAGCGCTGGCCGAGCGCACCGAGCCACGAGGCGGTCACGGCCTCGCCGCAGAAGTCGGGCTTCTGGCGCACGAAGGGCACGTGGCGGATCAGGACGCTGGGCAAGGGCGCCTTGGGCGGGACGGGCACGGGATCCCAGGCTCGACCCCGGCCCGGCGCACGCCGCTCGCAGGCCTGGCTGATCAGCGCCGACGCGGCGGCGGCCACGAAGGTTCGACGGGGGAGCTTCATCTCGGCTTGGACCGGTTCGGGGGTAGAGGCCTTGGCCAGCTGACCTCGCGCGCGACCCGCATTGTGTGACGGCGCGCGTGAGATCGACCCCCGCACGAACAAGGGGCCATCGGCCCGCGGGTCGAGGCAGGTAGGGCAAAGGCGCACACGCGGCGATTTGCCTGACGAAAGCCAGGTGGGGCTACTATCGGGCCTGAGGCCCGCGATGACGAAACTTCCCCGGCTGCTGATCCCCTTCCTGCTCACGCTGCTCGTCTCGACCGTGGCGTCCGCCCAGATCAAGCGGCCGGGCGCCCACCCGAAGTACACGGTCGAGATCGAGCCTCACCTGGTGCTCGACTGGGGCAACCACGACGGGCCCGGGGACGACGAGGGCATCGGTGTGGGGCTCCGGGCCACGATCCCCTTTTTGGACAACGGACCGATCCCCAAGATCAACAACAACATGGGGATCGGCTTCGGCCTCGATTGGGCCCACAACGGGGATGCCTGTGATGGCTGGCGGTTCAACAAGAAGTGGTACGACGACGAGTGCACGGTGGACGTCTTCATGGCGCCCGTGGTCGTCCAGTGGAACTTCTTCTTGACGCCGATCATCAGCGTGTTCGGCGAGGGCGGCCTCCAGATCGAACGGTCCCACTGGGAGTGGGAGAACTGCGACTGGGGTAATGACTGCGACGGCAGCGATACAGACGTCGAGCCGGTCTTCTGGGCCGGTGGGCGGTTCCTCTTCGGAGCGGGCAGCAACGTCGGGGGCGTGGTCCGGCTCGGCTGGCCGTACATCTCGCTCGGCGTGGGCATCCTGCTCTGAGCCCCACCCCTGAATACATCCGCGCCCCCTCGCATCTAGTCTCGCCGAGCTGAAGCTGACGCGGCGAAGGGTCGCGTACCGCTCGGGGTATTCCATGAAGAACGCGCTCTCGGGGCTGCTCGCGGCCTCACTGGTTTCGTGTGTCCTCGGGTGTTCGTCCAGCGACTCGGGGGGCGGCCCCGGCACCGGTGGCTTCGCCGGCTCGGGGGCGTCCGCGGGCGCGGGCGCCAGCGCGGGCTTCGGCGGCTTCGGTGGTAGCGGCGCTCTCGGGGGCAGCGGAGCGGTCGCCGGCGGAGGCGCCGCGGGCGCGCCCGTCGGCGGGGCGGCCGGCGCGGGTGGCGCGGCAGGCGGAAGCGGTGGCGGAGGAAGCGGGGGGACCACCGCCTGCGCCCACGGCGTGTGCAGCGTCGGCGCGGCTCTGGCGATCGGCTGCGATCCATGTGTCGACAAGGTGTGCAAGGCGGACGGGTTCTGCTGTCAGAACGGTTGGGACGACGTCTGCGTGAGCGAAGCGTCGCAGTACTGCGGTGGGATCTGCGGCGGCGGGGGCTTCGGCGGCGGGGGCGGCTTCGGCGGCGGGGGCGGCTTCGGCGGCGGTGGGGGCTTCGGCGGCGGTGGGGGCTCGGGTGGCGGGACCGGCTGCGCGTACAACCAGTGCAAGAACGCCGCCGGGCAGTGCGTGACCCCGAAGAGCACCGAGTGCGGCAACTACGGCGCACCGTGCGTCGACTGCACCAAGTTCGGCAGCGTGTGCGCGAGCACGACGTGCGCCGAGTGCAAGCCCAACTGCGCCGGCAAGGTGTGTGGCGACTCGGACGGCTGCGGTGGCGTGTGCAAGTCCGACTGCGGCGCCGGGAAGTTCTGCAGCACGATGGGGCCGCAGAAACCCGGTTGCTATGCGTGCGGGCCCACGACCTGCCCCAACGGGTGCTGTACCGCCGACGGAAAGTGCGAGACCGGCAGCACGCGCTCGCAGTGTGGCGGCGGGGGTCAGGCCTGCACCGACTGCGGCGCGCAGGCCTGCGTGCCGAAGATGAGCGGCTACAACTACACCTACGCGTGTGGGCCCTGCGGCTCGAAGTGCCAGCCGAGCTATCCGGGCATGCCGGCCATGTGTCAGGCCGATGGCTGCGGCAACCTGTGCCCCGGCGCGAAGTGCGACTCGCAGTACGGTGGCACCTGCCAGGCGACGGGTGACTCGACCGCCACCTGCGCCCCCTCCGGCTTCTGCGACCCGTACTCCTGCGCGAGCGGGTGCTGTGACTATTCCGGCGGATGGATGAGCTCGAAGTGCGTGACCGGCAACCTGCCCAGCCAGTGTGGATCCGGCGCTGTCACCTGCGTCGACTGCGTGTCGAAGGGCGGGAGCTGCGACACGAAGACCAAGAGTTGCACCAACTGCACTCCGAAGTGCGACGCGGTGTATTCCTGCGGGCAGGCCGACGGCTGTGGCGGCAAGTGCAACGGCAAGACCGGCGGCAAGTGTCAGGGCACGGGTGCGGTCTGCAGCGACGAAGGCGTGTGCGGCTGCGCCGCCAGCGGCAAGGCCCTGTGCTACGACGCGACCACCAAGGCCCAAGCGTGCATCGACGTGCTCTCCGACGCGAACAACTGCGGCGGCTGCGGGCTGATGTGCCCGAGCGGCATGGCCTGCAAGGGGGGCGTCTGCGACTGCGGACCGGGCTCGCTCTTCTGCAAGTCGAGTGACCCCAAGGTCCCGGGCGTGTGCACCAACCTCGCGACCGATCCCAAGCACTGCGGCACGTGCGCGACGGCGTGTCCCGGGACGGCGTGCACGGACGGCAAGTGCGGCGCGTGTGCGACGGGCACGACCCAGTGCGGATACCCGACCCCCGTCTGCGCGGATCTTCAGTCCGACGGCAAGCACTGCGGCCAGTGCTACAACGCTTGCCCGACGGGCGTCGCGTGTGTCGCTGGCAAGTGCCAATGCCCCACCGGGCAGACTTCGTGCAGCGCCAAGTGCACCGATACGACGACCGACGCGAACAACTGCGGAGCATGTGGTAGCAAGTGCCCCACCGGCGTGTCGTGCAGCGGCGGCAGCTGCCAGTGCCCCTCTGGGACGACCTTCTGCAAGAACAGCGGGACGTGCACCAACCTGACGGTCGACCCCAAGAACTGCGGCACCTGCGGCACCAGCTGCCCGAGCAACTTCTGCTCGAACGGCAAGTGTCTGTGACGCCCCGACCGCTCGTTCCGTGACCCGCGAGCTCGGCGGGCGACCGGCACCGCTCCCGCGCCAGGGATCAGCGGATCTCGGGGGCGCCCGCTGCGCAGCCGCGAAATTCCCGCGCGGCGGTGGCGCAGGCGAGACTCGGCCCTACGGATCGGGCGTCGGCGCCCCATTTCAAGCTCGCGTCCGGGCCTGACTTTGGAGTAACACTCGCCCGCGAATCGTCGAGGTGGCGTCCCCTCCGGGCGCGGCCGCGGCGGCTGCCAGCGAGCGACGCTCGGAGAGTCGAGCTTCGAATCATGTCCATGGCAAAAGCGATCACGCTAAGCGACACGACGATCGGGAAGAAGGTCGTCATGGCGGTGACGGGCCTCGTGCTGTACGGGTTCGTCGTCGCTCACATGCTGGGCAACCTCCAGGTCTTCATGGGCCCGGAGCAGCTCAACGGGTACGCCAAGAAGCTGCATGATCTGGGACCGGTGCTGTACGCCGCGCGCGCGGTGGTTTTGGTCTCGCTGGTGCTGCACGTGGTGATGGTGGTGCAGCTCTTGTCGCGAACCGCCGCGGCGCGCCCCATCGGCTACCGGCTCAAGAAGAACCAGACCACCACCTACGCGGCGCTCACCATGAAGTTCGGTGGCCTCGCGCTCATGCTGTTCATCGTCTACCACCTGGCGCACTTCACCTTCCCAGGCGTGTCCATGGCGGCGGGCTACAAGCACAGCGCGACCGACGTCTACGCGAACGTGGTGAGCGGCTTCAAGGTCCCCTGGGTCACCGCCATCTACGTGGTGGCGCAGCTCTTCCTGGGCATGCACCTCTATCACGGGGCCTTCAGCCTGTTTCAGACGCTGGGTCTCAGCCACCCGCGTTACGTCGAGAAGGCCCGGTTCGTCGCCCAAACCCTCGGCATCGCGGTCGCCGCGGCCAACATCGCCATGCCGGTCGCGGTCGTGGCGGGAATCGTGAAGTGACGGAGAGCGCCATGCAGAGCCGGCTCGACAGCAAAGCCCCCTCCGGTCCCATCGAGACCCGTTGGGATCGTCATCGCTTCGGCATGAAGCTGGTCAACCCAGCCAACCGCCGGAAGTACAAGATCATCGTCGTCGGCACCGGCCTGGCCGGCGGCGCCGGCGCCGCTTCGCTCGGCGAGATGGGCTACAACGTGCTGTCGTTCTGCTACCAAGACAGCCCGCGTCGCGCGCACAGCATCGCGGCGCAGGGCGGCATCAACGCCGCCAAGAACTACAAGAACGACGGCGACAGCATCCACCGCTTGTTCTACGACACGGTGAAGGGTGGGGACTTCCGCGCCCGCGAGAGCAACGTCCACCGCTTGGCCGAGCTGTCGGTGAACATCATCGACCAGTGCGTGGCCCAGGGCGTCCCGTTCGCTCGCGAGTACGGCGGCCTGCTCGACAACCGCTCGTTCGGCGGGGCCCAGGTCTCGCGCACCTTCTACGCCCGCGGCCAGACCGGCCAGCAGCTCTTGCTCGGCGCCTATCAGGCGCTGGCCCGGCAGATCGAGGCGGGCACGGTCAAGAGCTTCCCTCGTACCGAGATGCTCGACGTGATCGTGGTCGACGGCGTCGCCCGCGGCATCGTCACGCGCGACATGGTGTCGGGCAAGGTCGAGGCGCACGTCGCCGACGCCGTGGTGCTCGCGACCGGCGGCTACGGCAACGCCTTCTTCCTCTCGACCAACGCCATCGGCTGCAACGCCACCGCCGTCTGGCGTGCCCACAAGAAGGGCGCCTTCTTCGCCAACCCGTGCTTCACGCAGATCCACCCGACGTGCATCCCGGCGGGTGGCGACTACCAGTCGAAGCTCACGTTGATGAGCGAGAGCTTGCGCAACGACGGCCGCGTCTGGGTGCCGAAGAGCGCGGGCGACTGTGGCCGCGACCCCGCCGAGATCGCAGAGAAGGACCGCGACTACTACCTCGAGCGCCTCTACCCGAGCTTCGGCAACCTGGTGCCGCGCGACATCGCCAGCCGTCGCGCCAAGATGGTCTGCGACGAGGGTCGCGGCGTCGGCACCGAGCTCGAGGGCGTGCGTCGTGGCGTCTATCTCGACTTCCGAGACTCGATCAAGCGCCTCGGCGAGGCCAAGATCCGCGAGCGCTACGGCAACCTCTTCGAGATGTACGAACGCATCACCGGCGAGAACCCGTACAAGACGCCAATGCGCATCTACCCGGCTTCCCACTACACCATGGGCGGCCTGTGGGTGGACTACAACTTGATGACCACCATCCCGGGCTGCTTCGCGGCCGGTGAGGCGAACTTCAGCGACCACGGCGCGAACCGCCTGGGCGCCAGCGCGCTGATGCAGGGGCTCGCCGACGGGTACTTCGTGCTGCCCTACGTGCTCGGCAACTACCTGGCCAGCGCGAAGCTGGCCAGCGTGGACGAGGGCCACATCGAGGTGAAGAAGGCGGTCGCCGACGTCGAGGAGAGGATCGAGAAGCTCCTCAGCATCGGCGGCGAGCGCACGCCGGACTCGTTCCACCGCGAGCTGGGGAACATCATCTGGAACAACTGCGGCATGGCCCGAAGCGCCCAGGGCCTCGAGGGCGCGCTGGCGCGCATCCCGGCGTTGCGCGAAGAGTTCTGGCAGAACCTCAAGGTCACCGGCACGGGCGAGAGCCTGAACCAGACCCTCGAGAAGGCGGGTCGCGTTGCAGACTTCATGGAGCTCGGCGAGCTGATGTGTCGTGACGCGCTGGCCCGCGACGAGAGCTGCGGCTGCCACTATCGCGAAGAGCACGTGACCGAAGAGGGCGAGGCCGCCCGAAACGACTCGGAGTACCAGTACGTCGCGGCCTGGGAGCACACGGGGGACCTTTCCAAACCCACGCTTCACAAAGAGGCGCTCGAGTTCGAGTACGTCTTGCCCGTGGCGCGCAGCTACAAGTGATCGAGTCGGAGAAGCTCAGATGTCGAAGACCATGAACCTCACGCTGCACGTCTGGCGCCAGAAGGGCGGAACGGACATCGGCGGCTTCGAGACCTACAAGGCCCCGGAGATCAGCGAGCACATGTCATTTCTCGAGATGCTCGACGTGGTCAACGAGCGCCTCTTGGCCGACGGCAAGGAACCGATCGCGTTCGACAGCGACTGTCGCGAAGGCATCTGCGGTATGTGCGGCCTGGTGATCAACGGCGTGCCCCACGGCCCGAACGCCGCCACCACCACCTGCCAGCTCCACATGCGGCATTTCAACGACGGCGACGAGATCACCATCGAGCCCTGGCGCGCGGCGGCCTTCCCCGTGCTGCGCGACCTGGTGGTCGATCGCGGGGCGTTCGATCGGATCATCCAAGCCGGCGGGTACGTCAGCGTGAACGCCGGCTCGGCGCCCGAAGCCAACGGCCTGCCGGTGGCCAAACCGGACGCGGACCGCGCGATGGACGCCGCGGCGTGCATCGGCTGCGGCGCGTGCGTGGCGGCCTGCCCCAACGCCAGCGCCATGCTCTTCGTCGCCGCCAAGGCGGCCCACCTGGGGCTCTTGCCCCAAGGCCAGCCCGAGCGGTACGAGCGCGTCAAGAAGATGGTCGCCCAGATGGACGCCGAGGGCTTCGGGCACTGCAGCAACCACTACGAGTGCATGGCGGCCTGTCCGAAAGAGATCAGCGTGGACTTCATCGCGCGGCTCAACCGCGATCTGATGCGCGCTACCGTGGTCGAGCGGGACCACGAAGAGAAGAGCGGCGGCGCGGGCTGAATCAGAAGGAAATCGCGCCGCTCCAGACGAAGGCGCGTTCTCCGATCAGCGTGCTCTCGAAGCGTAGGTCGAGGCCTCGCCCCGCGTCGGTGCCCACGCCGAAGCCCAACGCGAAATGCCGGCGGTCGCTGCCGACGCGATCCTCTCCCGCGATGCGGGCCTGGACCGGGCCGCCGAACGCCCGCCCGACCGCGAACGGGCGCAGGCGCTCGAAGAGCGTGACCCCGACCTCGGCGCCGACGCGCAAGTCCGAGGCCGAGAGCGCCGTGGACTTGCCCGTGGCTTCGTCTTCGATGCGGGCCCGCGAAAATCCCATCGACAACGTCGTGACGCCGTACAGCTGGCCGTCCGCACCTCCGAACAGCCGGTAGCCGCCGGTGAAGCTGGCCAAGAAACCGGGCTTCACGTCGAAGCGGCGCCCCTCACCCTCGAAGCTGCCGCCCGCCAAGATCCCCACCGAAGCCACCAGGCTCGTGCGATCGCCCAGGCGGCGTCCCAGGCTCGCGACGAACGCGCGTTGCCGCAGCGTGAAGTCCGAGTCGTCGAAGCGAAGCTCGGACGTGACTCCGGCGGTCGCGGCTCCGACCAGCCACGGCCGCTCGTCGGCGCTCGCGCTCTGAGAGCAGCCCGTCGGACCGACGGGCGCGGCGAGGCCTCAAGCGGCAGCGGGGGTGGAAGGCGTGGCGACGGCGGCGGCGGCGCTCGTCGCGAGCAAGAACGGGGTCAAGCGCATGCCGCGAGCGTGGGGGCTCTGCGAGGGAACGTCAACCGGGTGTGCCGAGTGGTTGCGGACGCAACCAGTTGTGGTAGGAGACGCCCGTGCCGAGCCCCGCCGCGACCCGTGCGACCGAGCTGCGCGCGCTCACCCAGCGGTTGTTTCGGCGCTTCGGGGTGCTGGGCGCGAGCGCCACGCCCTGTGGTCGCCCGCTGCCGCTGGCCCACGCCCACGCGTTGATGGTGCTGTTGGACGGCAGCGAGCTCACGCAGCGCGAGCTCGGGTTGGCGCTGTGCATCGACAAGAGCAACGTGGCCCGGCTGTGTGCGCGGATGGTCGCGCAGGGTCACGTGACGCAGGCGCGCTGCGCGCGGGACGGGCGAAGCCGGCGCGTCACGCTGACCCCTCGCGGCGAGCGCGTCGCCCGCGACGTGGACGGCGCGAGCCGAGCGCGCTTTTCGGAGCTGCTGCGCGCGGTGCCGGCTGGGCAGCGAGGCTCCGTGATCTTGGCGCTGCGGGCGTTGCTCGCCGCGCTAGACCAGATGGAAGAGATCCGATGACACGACGAACATTGCTCACCGCTGTGCTCTGGGCCTTTGCCAGCGGCTGCGAGCCGCCCCCGGCGCCGGCCCCCGCGGCCGCCGAGCCGCCTGCCGCAAGCCAGGCCCCCGCGGCGCCCAGCGCCCCGAGCACGCCCTCGGAGGTGCTCGATCAAATGGACAAGCGGGCGCCGGTGCCGCTCTTGCCGATGATGGCGAACCACCAGAAGGCCAACATGCGGGACCACCTGCTGGCCGTCCAAGAGATCGTGGTGGCGCTGGCCAGCGGCGACTTCGCCGCGGTCGAGAAGGCTGCGGGGCGCATCGGTTACTCCGCCGAAATGGGCCGGATGTGCTCCCACATGGGCATGGGCGCGCCGGGCTTCACCGACAAGGCCCTCGGCTTCCACCGGGCGGCGGACAAGATCGTGGCGGCCGCGCGCGCGCGTGACGAAAAGCGCGTGCTGCAAGAGCTCGGGACCACGCTCGAGACGTGCACCTCGTGCCACTCGACCTGGAAGCAGAAGCTGGTCGACGACGCGGCCTGGAGTCGAGCCACCTCGGCGCCCGTTCCTTCGGCGATGGGCCCGCACTGAACGCACGTCGCCGTTGAACCCCGGCGGCGCGGCGTGTGATGTCAGGCGCGCCATGGCCAAGCCTCCGCCTCCCAAGCTCGTTCAGATCGCAGACAAGGCCCGCAACGGCCTGCGCTTCCTCGAGCGCAAGCTCGCCCCGCCCGAGATCGGGTTGCTCGGGTTCGTCAGCGACCTGTGGGGCTTTCAGATCGTCTACGCGCTGGCCGAGCTGCGGGTCGTGGACGCGCTGAAGGCCGGGCCGCGCGCGGCCGACGACGTCGCGAAGGAAGTCGGCGCTGACGCGGACCACCTGTATCGCCTGCTGCGTGCCTCGACGCATTTCGACATCGTGCGCGAAGAGCCCAATCGGTGCTTCTCGCTCTTGCCCCTGGGCGCTGCGCTCTGCGACGTCGAGAACGAGAGCCTCCGGGACTTCATCATTCTTCAGGGGCGGGTGGGGTGGCGATTCTGGGGGCGACTCACGGACGCCGTGCGCGAGGGGAGATCGGCCATCGAGATCGAGACGGGGAAGAAGCCCTTCGAGTATCTGCTGGGCGACGAGAACGTGCGGCACACCTTCAACCGCGCGATGACCGCCATCAGCTCGGTGGCAGCCGAAGCCTTTGTGGCCGCCTACGACCTCTCGGGGTTCGGCAAGATCGTCGACGTGGGCGGGGGCCAGGGCCGCCTGCTCTCCGCGATGCTGCAGCAAGCGCCGTCGGCGACCGGGGTGTTGTTCGATCTGCCCGAGGTGGTGACCGAGGCGCCGCCCGTCCTGGAGTCGCTCGGAACACGCTCGCGCATAGAAGTGGTCGGTGGAAGCTTCTTCGACTCGGTCCCGGCCGGTGGCGACCTGTACGTGATGAAGGCGATCATCCACGACTGGCACGACCCTGAGGCGCTGAAGATCTTGGAGAGCGTGCGGCGGGCAGCCAGTCCGAGCTCCAAGGTGGTGCTCTACGAGACCGTGGTCACGCCACCGAACGACAAGCACTTCGCCAAGCTGCTGGACATCGAGATGATCGTGCACGCCGGCGGTCGCGAGCGCACCCGCGACGAATACGCCGAGCTGTTTCGCAAGAGCGGCTTTCGCCTCGAACGCGTGCTGCCCACGGCGGGCCCCGCGAGCGTGATCGAGGCGCTACCCGCCTAGGAGGCTGTTTGGAATTTGCCCGGCGGGGCAAGCGGTCGGCGCAAAGACAAAGTGAGTCAGGGTTGCCCACCCCCCGGCAGTGCGCGGCGACTGCGCCGCCTGCGGGTGGCTCGCCCCTCCCCGGCGGTCGTTTCGCTCGCACGTGAGGGGCACGTCCAGTGCCCCCCCTGGGTTGTCCGCCGCGCGCGGAACGCGGCGTGCCCCTCATGGATTGTCCATCTGGGGGACAAGTCGTGGGGGTCACGCGGCGTGCCCCTCATGGATTGTCCATCTGGGGGACAAGTCGTGGGGGTCACGCGGCGTGCCCCTCATGGATTGTCCATCTGGGGGGCCCGAGCGATCGATCACGCGTGCCGTTCGTGCTGCCGCCCGGCCCGACTACCCATCACGGGTGCCGGTCCTCGGTCAGAGCTTCCGCCACGACCTCCGCAAGCCATACCGCGGCGCTCCGAGCCGCGCACCCCCTCCTGAGCCGGCGGAGCCGGCGATTTGGAGGGGGCGCCCACCCGCAGGGGCGAAGCCCCGAGGATGGGCGGGGGGAGGCAACATCAGCTCGCACCGCCCGCGCGGATGCGCCTGCGAGCACGAGCCCCCGAGCCCCTGCCACTACTCCAACCCACGCCTAGCGCACGCGCCCGCCGGCGCGGATCGCCGCCAGCGGGAACGTGCCGACCACGTTTCGCAGCTGCTGCAGCTGTCCGGCGGGGATCTGGCCGCGTACCACCACCAGGCGCGCCCGCCGGTCTTCCGCGATCACCTTGAAGCGGGCAGAGGCGAGGCGGGGTCGGCGCACCACGTCGGCCAGCTCGTCCAGCAGCCGCTGGGGCAGGCGGCCGCGCACGGCTCGGGGGACACCGTCTTCGACCTCGATCACGAACAGCTCGTTCGAGCGGGCGATGGCCACGATCAGCGGGGTGGCGAGCAGCGCGAAGATCACCAGGCCGATCACGGTGTTCACGTGCCAGGCGTAACACGACTTTCGCCGCTCGGGCGTTCGCGCGATACTCGCCGTCATGAGCGACGACGCTCGGAAGATCATCCTGCAGCGGCGCGCGCGTTTCGTCGCGGCGGCGCTGGCGTCGGTGGCTCTCGGCACCGCCTGTGCCAAGGGTCGGACGGTCGAGCCGTATCAGTGCCTGTCCCCGCCGCCCCCTCAGGAAGAGGACGGCGGCCCGCCGCCCCAACCGTGCCTCGAGCCGCCGCCCCAGGCTTGCCTCGGCCCCGAGGTCTGTCTGTCGCCGCCCCCTCCCCCCGAGGTGTGTCTCGAAGCGCCGCTCCAGCCGAACGACGACTACGCCAAGCCGCCGCCCGGCAAGTCCTGAGTCAGAAAGCGGATCAGCGCACGCGTGCGCGCGAGCAGGGTGGGGATCTCGATGTACTCGTCGTGGGTGTGAAAGCCGCGCCCGCGGGGGCCCAGCCCGTCGATCACCGGCACCCCAAGCGCTGCCACGTCGTTGGCGTCCGACCCGCCCCCGAGCAGCGGGCTCTCGCCGTCGCCCAGGCCTTCGGCCGCTGCGCAGGCCGCATAGCGGCGATAGAGCGCGACGGACGCGGCGCTGCGCTCGAGCGGTGGGCGCCGGATCCCGCCCTCGAGCTCGATGCGTGCGCCCGTCTCGCCAGCGATGCGCGCGGCTGCCGACTCGAGCTCCGCCATCACGCGCTCGCCGTCGGCGCGGGCGACCATGCGGAAGTCGAGCACGCACTCCGCGCGCTCGGGCACGGTGTTCTTGCTGGTTCCACCGGCGATGGTGCCGACGTTGACCGTCACGCCGCGCGCGTAGTCGGTGAGTGACTGCGCCGCGTCGACGAAGCGAGCCAGGGCCCAGATGGCGTTGACGCCGTCGGCGTGGGCGTTGCCCGCGTGGGCGGCCTTGCCATGGGCCCGCGCCGTGACGCTGCCGGTGCCCTTGCGCGCGGTGATTATGGCGTCCGTCGGGCGACCCGCCTCGAACACCAAGGCCGCGTGGGCGCCTCGGGCAAGCTCTGCCGTGAACGGCCGCGAGTCGGGGGAGCCGACCTCTTCGTCGGCCACCGAGACGAAGGCGAGGGGGAGGTCGGCGAGCCGACCTTTGGCCGAGAGCGCGGCGAGCGCCGCGTGGATCACGACCAGGCCGCCCTTCATGTCGAGCACCCCCGGGCCGCACACGCGGTCACCCTGTTCGTGCCAGCCCTGGAATGTCCCCGGCGGGAACACGGTGTCGTGGTGCCCGACCAGCAGCAAGCGTCGGTCGGGCCGGTGGTCCCAGGCGGTCGTGCGAAAGCACAGGTGATCGCCGAAGCCCTGTCCGGGGCGGACCGTCAGCGTCAGCTCGGGGAGCAAAAACGCCTCTCGGAGTAGCCCGCCCATCGCGTTCACGTCGCTGGGAGCGCCGGTGTACGAGTCTTGCTCCACCCAGCGGCGCAGGAGCGCCACGGTCGCTGCGGCGTGACGACTGGCGTGACCCAGGGCGAGCACGGCCGGAGCATAACTTGAGCGCCCGCTCGGGCGGTGCGAAAGTCGCCGGCATGAGGACGGTCACTCGGGACGTGGTGCTGGGGGTCTGCGCGGTGTCGCTCGCGCTCTTGGCCTGCAAGAAGGACAAGTCGTCGTCGCCGGGCGTGGAAGCGACCGGGTCGCCCAGGGGGGGCTCGGTCACGGTCACCGGCGATCAGGGCTCGATCAAGCTCCAGGGCGGCGCCGAAGGCGGCACGGTCAGCGTCGAGGTGGATGGGGGCAAGGTCGAGCTCGGCAACAGCGGCGGCGACTGCAAGGCCGGTCAGCCGTGCGTGTGCAGCGCGATGGGCAACTGCACCAAGAGCTGCGCCGGCGCGGGTTGCGAGTTTACCGCCACCGGGATGGGCAACACCACGTTCAAGTGCCCCGACGGGAAGTGCACCGCCAAGAGCACCGCCATCGGCAACGTGACGCTCGACTGCAAGGGTGGCGGCTGCACCCTCGAGTGCTCGGGCACGGGCAACTGCACGCTCACCGGGTGCACCTCGGGCTGCAAGGTGAAGTGCAAGGGCGTCGGCACCTGCAATTGCGCCACGGGCTGCTGATCACTCCGGGCGCTTCAGATCCGGCGGTAGTGTGGCCAAGAACGACGGCCGCTCACACTGGCGCGCGTGCCAGGCCGCGAGCTGGGGCAGGCTCGCGCGCCAAGCGTGGGGGTAGCGGAAGTCCATGTAGTCGAGAGCGCAGGTGAGCGCGATGTCGGCGAGGCCGAAGCTCGGTCCGACGAGGTGCTCGCCCCCGACTCGCTGGTTGGCCCAGCCGACGGCTCGGGCGACCTTTCCTTCTTGGTGGGCGACAGCCGTCTTGGACTGATGCTCCGGGGCGCGCCGGAGCTCGAGCATCCGGGTCACGACCGCGTCCATCAGGCCGTCGGCGAGGGCCTGCCAGCGCAAGGCTTGCCAGCGGGCCTCGCCCGCTTCCGGGATCAGTCGGGGCTGGCTCGTGCCGTCGAGCCACTCGAGGATGACCGGTGAATCGAACAAGACCGAGCCGTCGTCGCGCTCGAGCACCGGGACCTTGCCGAGCGGGTTCAGGTCCGGCACCGGGCTGCCGGGGGCGTTCGCGTCGGCCTGCACGAATTCGCAGGCCAGCGACTTCTCCGCCAAGAAGACTCGGATTTTTCGGGCAAAGGGCGAAGTCAGCGAGGCGTAGAGCTTCATGGCCCGGAGCATAGTGCACGGCGCAGAAGACCCAAGACCGACTCTGCGCGTAGATAGGCACGATGAGTCGCGTCGGTGTCCTCCTGCTCTCTGCCCTCTCCCTCACCCTGGCCGCATCGGGTTGCCGAAAGCCCACCCCGTCCGCAGGGCCGGGTGACGCGGGCTCGATGGCTTCGGGCGACGCCGAGGTCCCGAAGGTCGTCCAGGGCGCGACGCGTCCCACGATCCAGGCGTTCGCCTCGGCCACCGAGCTGGACACGTTCCTGAAAGAGCTGCTCGAGGCGCAGAAGCGCGACCGGAGTCGGGTGTCGAGGAGCGGCAAGAGCGAGGCTCAGCCGTCGCCGCCGGCGGCCGCCGCGCCGGCCGAGGCTGCGGCCGACTCCAAGTCCGCCGAGTCGGTCACCAACGTGCAGCACGCCGGCGTGGACGAGGGCGGCATCGTCAAGCTCCACGGCGACTACTTGGTCGTGCTGCGCCGCGGTCGGCTCTTCACGGTCAAGGTGGGCGACGGTTCCCTCTCGCCGGTGTCCACCGTGGACGCCTTCGGCCCCGACGTCGACCCCCGGGGCGCCTGGTACGACGAGATGTTGCTCTCCGGAAACACCATCGTGGTGATCGGCTATAGCTATCAGCGCGGCGGCACCGAGATCGCGCGCTTCGAGCTCGGCGCCGACGGGCGGCTCAGCTATCGGTCGACGCACCACCTGCGCTCCAACGACTATTACTCGTCGCGCAACTACGCCAGTCGGCTGATCGGTCAGAAGCTGGTGTTCTACACGCCGCTGTACATGGCGCTCAGCGACGCCGACCTGTACCGCTCGTTCCCCGCCATTCGCCGCTGGCGCAAGGACGCCACGCCCGCCGACTTCAAACGCATCGTCGAGCCGACCCGGGTCTACCGACCGCTCGTCGCCTCGCAGGCGCTGGCGCTGCACACCGTGACCAGCTGCGATCTCTCGGCGCCGGAGCTCGAATGCAGCTCGACCGCGGTGATGGGGCCCCACGGCCGGGTGTTCTACGTCTCGCCGAGCGCGGTCTACGTGTGGATGACGGATTGGGCTGGGCGTTCGGAGAAGGCGGTGCCGCGCTCGATCGTGTACCGCATGCCGCTCGATGGCAGCGCGCCGACGGCGCTGCGCGCCGTGGGTGGACCAGTGGACCAGTTCTCGTTCCTCGAGGGGACCGACGGTCACCTGAACGTGGTGGTGCGGGCCGACGCCGCCGGCGACGGCATGTGGCGCGCCGAGGTGACCCAGGGCGACGTGGCGCTGTTCCGGGTGCCCACCAGCGCGTTCACCAGCGAGGCGGCCGAGGCCGACCGCTCGCGCTACGCCGGGCTCCCTCGACCCAGCGGCTACATGTTCCAGAACCGCTTCGTCGGGGATCACTTGCTCTATGGAAGCGGGTCGGGCTGGGGCCGGCCGTCTCCCGGGGCCGGGACGCTCTACGCCTACCGGTTCGCAGGCGGAAGCGAGCCCGTGACGCTCGATCTCGGCCACGGCATCGATCGCATCGAGGCGCTCGGCCGCGACGCGCTGGTGGTCGGGACCGATGGCCGCGACTTGCACTTCTCGCCGGTGGCGCTCGAGGGGCGCCCGGTCGCCGCTCCGCGCTACACTCGCCCCGGCGCCTCCCAGGGCGAGCTCCGCAGTCACGGGTTCTTCTACAAACCCGACTCGCCAAGTGGCGGCACGATCGGGCTGCCCGTGCGCTCCGCAGGAAAGCCGGGCGCCGCGCACCTGCGCGAAGGGTCCGCGTCGATCTTGTTCCTGCGCAACGACGCGCTCAAGCTCTCGGAGCTCGGGGACCTGGCTTCTCACTCCGAGGGTGCGGTCGCCGACAACTGCCGCGCGTCGTGCGTGGACTGGTACGGCAACGCGCGCCCCCTCTTCTTCCAGGGGCGGATGTTCGCGCTGCTCGGCTACGAGATCGTCGAAGGCGAGGTCGCCACCGGAAGGGTCCGCGAGAAGCGCCGCGTCAGCTTCGCGCCCACCGGCAGCGCGCTACAAATCGCGCAGTGAGCCCGGCGCCGGTTGTCCCGGCGCGCCGCCCGTGCTTCGAATCGGGCACCCGCCGATGGCAGATCCGAAGCTCGAGCTCGACTGGGGGGGCGACGCGCCCCGGGGTGCTGAATCCGCCGCCCCCGCTCCTGCCGCGCCCGAGGTCGAGTCCCTGGTCGGAAAGGGGCCCCCGGGGGACCCTCGCTTCATGAGCGCCGAGCTCCGCGCCGAGCTGCGCGGCGTGCTCGAAGGGGGCTGGCTGTCGGTGCGGCAGTCGTTCGAGACCCTGCAGATGCTGGTCGGCTGGGATCAACCCAGCCAGTACGAAGTGCGAGGCTCCGACACGCGCGTGGTGCTCTATGCCGCCGAAGAGCGCGGGTTTCTCCAGGGGCTCTTCCGCAACTTCAACCCCTTTCACCGGCGCCACGTCGAGTGCCTCACCCTCGCGGGCACGCGCGCGATGACCATCGACTTTCCTTTCCGATTCATGCTCCGGCGAGGCGAGGTGATGGCGTGGGACGGGCGCTCGATGGGGCTGATCCAAGAGCGCTTTCATCTCCTCAGGACCATCCTCGAGGTGCAGTCGCCGAGCGGCGCCACCCAGCTCGTGATCCGGGGGCCGTGGTTGAAGGTCTTCTCGTTCACCGACTGGGTGTTCGAGGTCAGCCAAGGCGAGCGCGTGGTCGGGCGAATCAAGAAGCACTTCAGCGGATGGGCCCGCGAGGCCATGAGCACCTCGGATGATTTCTCCATCGAGCTCGACGACGGGCTCGCCGACGGGCGCCTCCGTCAGATGCTCTTGGCCGCTGCGCTGACCCTCGACCTCGTCCGCTTCGAGCAACGCGGCAATCAGGGTACCTTCACCCGTCTGCTGGGCGGGTGAGTCGCCCTACTGGCACTCGGTCGCGCACTTCGTGTCGGCGCAGCCGATGGCCGCGTCGTACTCGGCTTTGCCCTTCGGGTACTGGGCGTCGCAGGCGGCGATGCAGGTCGCGACGCCCGCGTCCCCGCCGTCGCCCGGATCGAGCGCGCAGGCCAGGATGCAGTTGACGTAGCCGTCGTCGCACTGCGGGTCTTCGAGGCAGGCGTTGACCTCGACGCAGCACTTCTGCTCGGCGCAGCTGTTGCAGACGGCGTTCTTGGACGAATACGGCTTGGTCAGCTTGCACGCGGGGGCATCGGACGCGGCGTCCGCCGTGCTGCCCCCCGTGCCGCTGGTCGCGCCGGCGCCTCCGGTCCCGCCGCTGCCGCCGGTCGCGCCCGCGCCGCCGGTGGCGCTGGCGTCGCCGGTGGTGTCGCCGTCGCCCCCGCCGCCCGCCGAGCAGGCGACGAGCGTGAGCACGAGACTCGATCCGAAGGCGACGCGGGAAATCATCCACGCATCATCGCCCAGCCGGTCCGCGATGGCCACCCGGCCCCTGGCTCACCGCGCCGGGGCCAGCTCGGCGGTGCGCCGCCGGAACGCGTGCAGGGCGAAGGCCCCACCCACGCCCAGGCCGGCGACCGCGAGCGCCATCGGCCAGCTGGGCTTGGCGATCATCGAGAACATCACCGTCGCGTCGGCGCCGAGCATGACGCTCGCTGCCAGGTCCATGCGCTCGGAGCGACGAAGCTGGTCGAGCGCCGGCGGCACGGGACCATCGGGGAGCAGCGCTGCCGCGGCCCCGATCTTGGCGCCCTCGGTTGCCAGGACGCGTGCTCCCCAGGCGCCATTCAAGACCCAGAACGCGACCGCGATCACGAACCACGCGCTGTTCCACCACCCGGCGGTGCCGAGGTACAAGCCTGTGGCGAGGAGCGCGATGGCGACTGCCGGGTTGGCGCGGGACGACTGACGCATGAAGTCCGCCCAGGCGGACAGCTCTCGGACCGTACCCGCCCGCCGCATGGCTCTGCGAACGAACGGCGACGAGGTCGCGCCACCGACCAGGAAGGTGGCGGACGCGACGTGAACGAACACGACTGCGGTGTACAGGGTCATGCCGGCGCGCGGGTGCACGTCGCGCGCCAGCGCGAAAGCCTCGCGTTTCGGCACGATCGGCGTCCGAGAACGGACAAGCGGAGCGGACGAGTGTCCGGCCCCGGAAGCGTCGGCTCCGGAAGTGGCCGCCGGGCCGATTCAGCGATAGGTGGACCACCATGCGTCGCTTCTCGACCCTCGCCCTCGCCCTCTTGCTGGCTTCCGCCTGTGGCTCTCCACCCCCGGCGGATGCGCCCACTGTGCCCGGCCCGAGCGCCAGCGCGGGCGCCCCGCCCGAGGCGGTGGGCGAGCTCGACCGAGCCCTGCCCGTCGACGCTCGCGTGATCCGCGGCAAGCTGGAAAATGGGCTGACCTATTACGTGCTGCCCCACGGCAAACCCGAGAAGCGGGCGCAGGTGTGGCTGGCGGTGGACGCGGGCTCGGTGCTCGAGGACGAAGACCAGCGCGGGCTCGCTCACTTCGTCGAGCACATGGGCTTCAACGGCACCAAGCGTTTCCCGAAGCAGCAACTGGTCGACTTCCTCGAGAAGAGCGGCGTGCGCTTCGGTGCCGACCTGAACGCTTACACCTCGTTCGACGAGACCGTCTACACGCTGCAGGTGCCCACCGACGCCCCCGACACCTTGAGGCGCTCGATCACCGTGCTCCGAGACTGGGCCGACGGCATCAGCTTCGAGCCGGCCGAGGTCGAAAAGGAGCGCGGGGTGGTGCTCGAGGAGTGGCGGCTCGGGCGCGGCGCACGCATGCGCGTCTTCGACAAGCAGGCGCCGGTGCTGTTTCACGGCTCGAAGTACGCCGACCGGCTCACCATCGGCAAACCCGAGGTGATCCAGCGGGCCTCGCGCGACACACTGGTGCGGTTCTATCGCGACTGGTACCGCCCCGATCTGATGGCCGTGATCGCGGTCGGCGACTTCGACGCCAAGGCGATGGAGGCGACGATCCGCGCGGAGTTCGGCTCCCTTCCGAAGCCCAAGAAGGCGCGCGCGCGCACACGGGTGACGCTGCCCGCCCACGCCAAGACCCTGGTCAGCATCGAGACCGACCCCGAGCTGCCGAACACCACGGTGGCGGTGATGAGCAAGCTGCCGCACCGCCCCGAGGCCAGCGCCCGAGATTATCGCCGCACCCTCACCGAGCAGCTCGCCGATTCGATGCTGGACGCGCGGCTCGACGAGCTGAAGCGCAAGCCGGACGCTCCGTTCTTGAGCGCGTCGTCGTCGACGGGCGGGCTCGTGCGCACCGCAGACAGCTTCCGCCAGACCGCCATGGTCAAGGACGACGGCGTCCTCCGGGGTTTGTCGGCGCTGCTCGAAGAGGTCGCGCGTGCCGAGCGCTTCGGCTTCACCCAGACCGAGCTCGACCGCGCGAAGAGCCAGCTCCTGCGAAACTTCCAGCAAGCGGTGAAAGAGCGGGACAAGCGTGACGGCAGCGAGTTCGCATCGGAGATCGTCCGGCACTTCTTCGAGGCCGAGGCCATGCCCGGGCGCGAAGCCGAGCTTCGGCTGGTCGAGCGCTTCCTCCCCGAGATCGCGCTCTCGGAGCTGAACGGCCTGGTGAAACAGCTGGGGTCTGGCAGTCGCCTCTTGGTCGTCACCGGCCCCGACAAGATGCAGAAGCCCACGGCCGAAGCGCTGCTCGCGCTCCACGAGCAAGTGAGGGCGAAGAAGCTCGAGGCCTATGTCGACGCGGGCTCGAACCAGCCGCTGATGAAGGGCCCGCCCAAGCCCGGTTCGGTGGTCAAGGTCGGCGGCATTCCGGAGCTCGGCGTGACCGAATGGACGCTCTCCAACGGCGTGCGGGTGATCGTCAAGCCCACCGACTTCGCCAACGACCAGGTGCGCGTGTCGGCCTTCAGCCCCGGAGGTCACTCGCTGGCCAAGGACGCGGACTTCGAGTCGGCGCGGTTCGCGGATGTGGCCGTGGGGCAGGGGGGCCTCGGTCCCTTCGACGCAGTGCAGCTGAGGAAGGCGCTGGCGGGCAAGCTGGTGAGCGTGAACGCCACCATCGCGGAGCTGGAAGAGGGCCTCAGCGGTCGCGCCGCGCCGGCGGACGTCGAGACGTTGTTCCAGATGATGCACCTGGCCTTCGTGGCGCCCCGTCGGGACGCCGAGGCCTTCGCGGCTTGGCGCGCGCGCGAGGCCGAGAGCGTGAAGAACCGCAGGATGTCGCCCGAGGGCGTGTTCTACGAGGACATGGCGGTCTTCAGCAGTCAGAACCACCTGCGCCGTCGGCCCGTCACCCCCGAGCGGCTCGAGAAGGTCGATCTCGACAAGGCCTTCGGCATCTACAAAGACCGCTTCGCCGATGCGAGTGACTTCACCTTCGTCTTCGTGGGCAACGTCGAGCTCGACCGGTTGAAGCCCTTGGTCGAGGCCTATCTGGCCAGCCTGCCCAGCACCAAGCGCAAAGAGAGCTGGCGGGACCCGAAGGTGCTGCTCCCGCCGGGCGTGAAGTCCAAGACCGTGGCGAAGGGCAGCGAGCCGAAGAGCATGGTGAGCTTGACCTTCCACGGCAGCGAAAAATGGTCGCGCGAGACCGAGAACGACATGCGGGCGCTGGGAGAGGTCCTGCGCCTGCGCCTGCGCCAGGTGCTGCGCGAGGACATGGGCGGGGTGTACGGCGTGCAGGTCGGCGGCGGCATCACGCGGCGTCCGCGCCAGGAATACCGGTTCGGCGTGAGCTTCGGCTGCGCGCCCGAGAACGTCGAGAAGCTGAAGCAAGCGGTGTTCGACGAGATCGCCGCGGTCCAGAAAGACGGGGTGACCGAGGACTACGTGATGAAGGTCAAAGAGGCACGGCGCCGGGCCCACCAGACCGAGCTGAAGGACAACGGCTACTGGCTGCGCGAGCTCGAGCGGGCCTACGTCTTCGGTGACGACCCGCGGCTGATCGTCGACATCGAGCCGATGCTGGCCAAGGTCAGCTCCGATCGGATCAAGGCCGCCGCCAAGAAGTACATCTCGAACAAGCAGTACCTCCTGGGCGTGCTGGCGCCCGAGGCGGCGACCGGCAAGCAGCCGTGACTCAGCGCGCGCCCGCCGAGGCGTAGGCCAGCGCGCCGAGCACCGCGATCAGATCGAGCTCGACGAGCAGCGAGGTGGCGCTCACCCCGCGGTCGTCGAAGGTGCCGTCGAGCCGCACGCCGACTCGGAAGTCGTAGAGGTAGGCGGGCAGCACGAGCTCGGTCAGGGCGCCCAGTACCAAGCGACGGGAGTCGTCGTTGCCCTCGCCGCTGCCCCGCACGCCCACGAACCCGCCGACGCGAAGGTCCAGCGCGTCGAGGGTCAGCACCGGCGCGGTCGAGAGGGCGCCGTAGGACCACATGGTGTGGGTGCGGGCGTCGATCAAGTACTCCGCATAGGGGCCCGCCCCGACGCCGCGCCCAGTTCGGGTCGGGTAGACCAAGAGCGCGGGGCGAAAGCCCCAGGTGAACCCCTCGAGCTTCTCGCGCCCCCAGGTGCTGCCGAGGGGCATCGAGATGTTGGCGCGCACCGGCCAGGCCGGAGGCTCGGACTCCGCGCGGCAGGGACCCGGTGAGAGGACCCAGAGCGCGAGCCCGAGGAGGGGCGTCAGTTTGCAGCGCATCCGGTCACCTGCGCGCGGAACGTAGCATCTGCCCGGGCCGACCTTGCAACGGTTTGGTGCCAGCCGGCCCGCCTGCGGTGTACCGCGGACCCGCAGCCGGGCCTCTGAAGGCGCCGACGGGTGTGCGTTTTTCCGCGACGCCGGACGGCGGCGATGAGCTCCGACGTTCATGCGGGGTGAGCTCGCGATGGTGGCTGCCCTCGATGCTTGCGCTGGCGCTGGCCCTGGCGCTCGTCAGCATGGTGGACGTCGTTCACCTGGAGGGGGATCACGTGAGCTTCTTGGTGCTCGCACCACATCCCACACTCGGCTTCGTCCACGGCGGCGGCGAAGAGGGGGCGTTTCGGCGAGCGCACCCCGGACTGCCCCCGCCCTGGTGGCTTCGTGGCGACTACTGGGTCCTGTGCGAGGTGACTGACGGCTGACAGACCCCTCGCGTTCCAGCTTGATCTCGAAAACCGCGCAGCACACGCTGCTCTCGCCATGAGTGGAACCGAGCACGACGTCGTCATCATCGGGGGCGGCCATCACGGCCTGACTTGCGCCGCGTACCTGGCACGCGCCGGCGTGGACGTGTGCATCCTCGAGGGGCGGCACGAGTGGGGCGGTGCGGTGTACACCGCGGAGGTCACCGCGCCTGGGTTTTGCCACAACATCCACGCGAACTTCATGGAGTTCCTGCACATCATGCCGTTCTTCGCGGACTTCGATCTGCCCAGCCTCGGGGCGCGCACGATCCATCCCGAGATCCAGGCGGGGATGGCGTTTCGCGATGGGCGACCGCCCGTGCTCATCTATCAGAGCGACATGATCGAAGAGACCGCAAAGAGCTTCGCGGTCTACTCGAAGCGCGACGCCGACGCCTGGCGCGAGCTGAAGGCCAAGGCCAACATGTTCGAGCTGGTGATGGCCGCAGCGCTCTACACGCCACCGGCCAAGTGGAACCAGAGCGAGAGCCTGCCGAACCCGATGCTCGCCACGCAGAGCTCGTTCAGCATGTTCGGGCTCGACGAAGAGATGGCGTTCAAGACGGTGCGCGACTGCATCGACGAGTACTTCGAGGCCGACGAGGTGCGCGCGCTGCTCTACCGCGTGGCCATCGAGTTCGCCGCGCCCAGCCTCGAGTGGCCCGGTTCGGGCTATTTCTTCCTGTTTGCCTGCCTGTTCATGCCGGGCTGCTGGCGCATGATGGTGGGCGGCACCCACCGCTTGAACGGCGCCATGGTCACCGCCTGCATCAAAGAGGGCGTGACCATGCGCGAGTCGAGCCGGGTGAAGCGCATCTTGCTCGAGGGCGGTCGGGCGGCGGGTGTCGAGCTGGTCGACGGCAAGCGCGTCCTGGCCAGGCGCGCGGTGGTCAGCGCCGTCGGCTTGAAGGACACCCTGCTCGACATGGTCGGGGCAGCGCACCTGTCGGACTACACCCGGCGCCGGGCCACGCACTTCAAAGAGGGTCCGGATCAGGTCCTGGGCTCGGTCGCCATGGCCCTGCACGAGCCGCCCAAGTACAAGAGCGCGCGCTGGGACCCGGGCATCGACCGCGCCTGGTATCAGGTGGTCGGCTACGACAGCGCGAAGGACGTCCTCGACTATTGCCGCGCCGGGCACTGCGATCGCGTTCCCGAGCTGCCGGCCGCTGCGGTCTGGGTCAACTCGCTCTGGGACGCGACCCAGGCGCCCGCGGGCAAGCACAACCTGACCGGGTGGTACTTCTTCCCCAAGGCGAGCGCGCTGAGCGAGGCCGAGTGGGAAGAGGTGCGCGCGACCTACAACGACAAGTTCTTGCGCCTCTACGGCGAGTTCGCACCGAACATGACCCGCGAGAACGTGATCGCCGACTACCTGCACACGCCGCTCGACCAAGAGCGTGGCATGCGCATGCGCGAGGGGGACTTCGGCCACGGCGCCATGAGCTTGGATCAGGTGATGGGTCTTCGGCCGTTCGCCGGGGTGGCGCACCACGGCACCGAGATCCCCGGGCTCTACCTGGCGGGCAGCTGCATGCACCCCGGCGGCGGCGTCACCGCGGCGTGTGGGTACAACGCCGTCAAGGTGCTCTGCCAAGACCTCGAGCTGCCGCCCGTGTGGCAAAACCCACGAAGGTTCTACTGAGGCGCGCCATGGGCATGTTCGATCAGGGTTTCGACGCGATCATCATCGGCGCAGGCCACAACGGCATGGCGCTCGCAGGGTACCTGGCCAAGTCCGGTTGGTCGGTGGCGGTGCTCGAGCGCCGGACCGAAGAGGGCGGCGGCCTCTGCACCGAAGAGGTGACGGAGCCGAACTTCCTTCACAACATGCACTCGAACTATCACCCGCTGGTCGGCATCTGTCCGGTCTACGACGACCTCGAGCTGACCGAGAACGGGGTGGAGTACGGCCACCCCGACGTGCAGATGGGCAGCATCTTTGCCGACGGCACCGCGCTGACCATCCACACCGACATGCAGAAGACCGCCGCGAGCTTCGCGCGCTTCTCGCAGAAGGACGCCGACACCTGGATGCGCCTTTGGGACGAGGTCTCGGGTTACATGGACCTGATGGTGCGCACCCTGATGTACGCGCCGCCGATCGCCCTGAACGACATCACTCGCGCGCTGGCGTCGTGGGGCGTCGAGGACAAGAGCGAGTTCTTGACCGCTCGCCTGCGGTCGATGAGCGTGGCCGAGTTCCTGGACAAGCACTTCGAGAACGATCGCATCAAGGCCATGCTGGCGTTTCACGCGGCCATTTGCGCCTACCAGCCCCACGTCAAGGGCCTGGCGGTCAGCTACCCGGTGCTGCTCGGGAAGATCGCCAACTGGCACGTGTGCAAGGGCGGGAGCCATCGCCTGGCGCACGCCCTGATGCGGGTGATCGTCAAGGCCGGTGGCCGGGTGTTCCCCCAGGTGCCCGTGACCCAGATCGTGGTCGAGGGTGGGCGCGCGGTCGGAGTGATGACCCCCGACGGATTCGTGCGGGCGCACAAGCTGGTCGCCTCGAGCATCGACGTGAACCAGACCTTCGAGACCCTGCTCGAGCCCGGGCTCGTGCCCGAGCGCACCCGCCGCGAGGTCGCCGAGGTGAAGTACCAGGACGCCTCGCTCTTCAACGTGCACGTCGCGATGAACGGCCTGCCTCGGTACAAGGCGGCGGCCTTCGATCCGGCGATCGACCGAGCCTGGATCTTGAACATCGGGTTCGAGAGCCTGGCCGACTTCGAGCACGAGTTCTCGCTGGTGCGCTCGGGGCGGCTGCCCGAGCGACCGCGGCTGAACGCGGCGGTCAACTCGCTCTACGATCCGACCGACGCCCCGGAGGGCAAGGCGACGGGGCTGCTTCGCGTGTTCGCGCCCTTCGCCCTCGAAGCAGGCGGCCCCGAGGGCTGGGGCGCGGTGGCCCGCCAGTACGGCCAAGTGGCCTTGGACCGCTGGTGCGACCTGATGGTGGACGACGACGCGCGGAGCATCGTGCGGCGGTTTGCCACCGAGTCCCCCCACGAGATCAGCCAGAAGATGATCAACTATCGTTTCGGCGACTGGATGGTCGGCCGCATCCACCCCAAGAACCTGCTGGAACATCGCCCCACCGACGAGCTCGCGGAGTACCGCACGCCGATTCCTGGGCTGTACCTGTGCGGCGCCTCGCAGCACCCGCACGGCTACATCACCTTCGCGCCCGGGTACAATGCGCTGGGCGTGATCGCCGAGGACATGGGCATCGACAAATGGTGGGACCGGGTGTGACCGAGCGGCCGCGCGTCGAGCTGATCGACGCCGAGTCGGCCAGCGGTCTCGCCGACCTGCTCCACCAGTTCCTGGAGCAGACCGTCGAAGCTTCGGAAGCGAAGGCCCAAGCCGCCCGCGCGCTCAAGGGCGAGGTGGTGGTGCGTGCGGCAGAGGACGAGGAAATCGCCGTGCGGATCGCGTTTCAGGGCGATCGGATCGAGCTCCGCGACGTGGGCAAGGCGGCGACAGGCTCTGCCCCCAGCATCCAGGGCGACTTCTTGTCGGTGGCCCACGTGACCAGCGGCCAAGCCAGCCCCCTGGCCCTGGTGGCGAGCCGGCAACTTCGGGTCTCGTTCGGCATCGCACAGCTGCCGTTTCTGTTCCGCGTGCTCGGCTTCATGCGTGTCGACGACGGGGCCGAGCGGCCTCGCCGCTTGCGCGCGATCGCCCTCGTTCTCGTTCTGGTTCTCGTTCTGGTTCTCGTTCTCGTCGCGTCCCTCTTCAAGTGATCTCGAGGTCCCATGCCCGCCATTTATTCCGATGCCTGGTACGACGACATGAAGACGCTGATCAACGGTTCGGCCGATTTCAAGAAGCTCGCGCCGAAGCAGCGCGCCGTCATGACGCTCGAGGTCGTCGGCGACGGCAAGAGCCCGTACGTCCCGAGCGGCAAAGAGCTCTACTATCTGGTGGTGCTCGACGGCGGTCAGGTGACCGACTACCGCCCGCTGCCCGAGCGCCACGACGGCAAGGGGCTGGGCTTCCGCTTCACCGCCCCGGCGACGGTGTGGGAGAACATCGCAGCCGGCCTCCTGGACCCGATCACCTGCGGTTTGCGCGGGCAAATCAAGATCCGCGGCGACATGCGCTTCCTGATGCAGAACGCCGACGCGGTGAAGATCCTGGTCGACCTCTACGGTCAGCAGGGGCAGACCGACTGGCCCCAGGGCAAGCCGCCCTACCCCTGAGCAACCGTCATTTACGGCGCCGGACCTCGCGGCTACGAACCGGGCTTGGCGAGGGGTGAACCCCGAAGGAGGCAGCGGTGAACGACAACGTGAAGTACACGCTCGACGAGTCCCAGATCCCGAAGGCTTGGTACAACATCGTGGCAGACTTGCCCAAGCCGCCGGAGCCACCGCTGCACCCCGGCACGGGAAAGCCCATCGGGCCGGACGATCTGGCGCCGCTCTTCCCGATGTCGCTGATCCAGCAAGAGGTCTCGACCGAGCGCTACATCGAGATCCCCGAGCCGATCCGCGACGTGTACCGCCAGTGGCGAGTGACTCCGCTCTATCGCGCGCGCCGGCTCGAGAAGGCGCTGGGGACGCCCGCGAAGATCTACTACAAGTACGAGGGCACGAGCCCGAGCGGCAGCCACAAGCCGAACACCGCCGTGGCGCAGGCCTTCTACAACAAAGAGGCCGGTGTGAAGCGCATCAGCACCGAGACCGGCGCCGGTCAGTGGGGCTCGTCGCTCGCCTTCGCCGGTGCGCTCTTCGGGATCGAGGTCAAGGTCTACATGGTCAAGGTCAGCTTCAACCAGAAGCCGTACCGCAAGGCCCTGATGCAGGCGTACGGCGCCACGTGTGTGGCCAGCCCCAGCACCGAGACCGAGTCCGGGCGGGCGATCTTGGCGAAGTTCCCCGATAGCCCCGGCAGCCTGGGCATCGCCATCAGCGAGGCCGTCGAGGTGGCGGCCAAGAACGACGATACGAAATACGCGCTCGGAAGCGTGCTCAACCACGTGCTCTTGCACCAGAGCGTGATCGGGATCGAAGCGCTGAAGCAGATGGAGGTGGCCGGCGACTACCCCGACGTGGTGATCGGCTGCGCCGGCGGCGGCTCGAACTTCGCGGGGCTGGCCTTCCCGTTCTTGGGTGAGCAGCTGCGCGGCGGCAAGAAGGTCCGCGTCATCGCGTGCGAGCCGGCGGCCTGTCCCAGCCTCACTCGCGGCAAGTTCGCCTACGACTTCGGCGACACCGGTCACCTGACGCCGCTGGTGAAGATGCACACCCTCGGCTCGACCTTCATCCCCCCGGGCTTCCACGCCGGCGGTCTGCGCTACCACGGCATGGCGCCGCTGGTGAGCCACGTCCACGAGCTGGGGCTGATGGAGGCGAAGGCCTACCACCAGAAGGGGTGCTTCGAGGCCGCGCTCGAGTTCGCGCGCGCCGAGGGCATCATCCCCGCACCAGAGTCGAGCCACGCGGTGAAGTGCGCGATGGACGAGGCGCTGCGCTGCCGCGAAGAGGGCGTGTCGCGCGTGATTCTCTTCAACCTGTCCGGGCACGGCCACTTCGACATGGGCGCGTACACCGACTTCTTGAGCGGCAAGCTCGAGGACAAGGACTACGACGAGAAGGCCTTGTCCGAGGCGCTGGCTCAGCTGCCGCCCGTCGCGGCGAGCTGAGCGTGCGGCCGGTGCCCAGGCCCGGCGTGTGTCGGGCCTGGGCCGCCGCGCCTCAGCGGTTCTTTTCGGCGCGCTCTCCGCCCAGCACGCCCTCGGGGCCTCGCTCGATCAGATCGGCGAGCAGGGCGCGCTGCTCCGGCGTGAAGACGCCGAGCACCTGGTCGGTGCGGCGACTGGCCTCGGTGAAGCGGGCGCGGAGCACGCGGACCTTCTTCTCGCGAAACGCATCGACGGCCGTGGCGAAGTCGTCGGCCTCGAACGCCGCGGTCAGCTCCACCAGCTCGTCGCGGGTGGGGTGCAACCGCTGTCGCTCACCGATCAGCGCTTGCTTGATCTGCTTCAGCTGCTCGACTTGCAGTGCCGACAGGGCCAGGTGTGCGGCCACGCGCTCGAACCCTCGGCGGCCGCGGGCCTCGGCGCTCGCCTGGTACTTCGCGTCGATGCGGCGGCGGAGCTCGACCGCCACCGCGGCGCGCTGGCCCGGATCGAGCGCGGCGTGCACCTCGACCAGGGCATCGGTGCCGCGCCGGGCGCGCTGCTCGAAGGTCTGCGTGGCCTCGCTCACGGCCTGGTCGAGCGCGGCCGGGTCCGCGCGCCCGGCCCGGACCACGGCGAGGGCCGAGGCCCTGAGCTTCGCTCCGGCTTCGCGGCGCCCCTCGAGATCGGCTTCTAGATCTTGGGCGACGACCGCGAGGGTCTCTGCCTGATCGGCCCGCAGGTTGCCGTGGGTCTTGGCCACCTCGATCACGACCCCCACCGGGCCGACCCGCTGGCGGTGCCCGCGCGCCGCCTGCTCTTTCGCCATGACCTCGTCGCCCGGGGCCTCTTCGCGCACCGCCACGGCGCAGGCCGCAGCGCTGAGCAGGGTGCCGGCGGCCACCCCGGCCATGAGCCAACGCAGCTTCTTTCGTCCTTGGGCTTGGCGCTTCATGCCATCCAGTTTAGGGCGTGTCTGCCGAAGCGCACGCCCCTTGGCAACATCGAAACACTTCTTCATAGATCATGAACCACGCCCAGAGCATCCGCCTCGTCGCGAGCTTCGACCTTCTCGAGTCGCTCCGGTCGCGCAAGGCGATCGTGCTGCTCTTGCTCTACTTGATGGGGTCTCTGGGGGCTTCCGGCATCTTCATCCGCCTGCTCATCGCGCTGCGCGAGCGCCTGGAAGAAGAGGTCGGCCAGGCGGTGGACATGAAGCAGCTGATGGAGAGCCCCGGCATGGCCCGGGTGGTGGGCGGGCTCACCGGTGACCAGGACGTCGCCAACGCCATCGTGACCATCCCGCCCATGGCGCTGTTCTACGGTTGGGTCGCGATGAACTTCGTTCCGCTGCTGGTGCTGTTCACCTCGTCGGACGCCATCTCGGGGGACCTGAGCAGCGGCGCCGTTCGGTACTCGCTGTTCCGGACCGACCGCGTCAGCTGGGCCCTGGGCAAGCTGGTGGGGCAGACCGCGCTGATGGCCGTGGGTGTGCTGGTGGGCGCGCTCGCCTGCTGGTGCACGGGCCTGATCTGGCTCGACAAGATGCCGGTCGGGGACACGGCGTACTGGCTGCTCAGGATCTCGGGACGCGCCATCGTCTACAGCTTTCCCTATCTCGGCATGGCGATGTGCGCCTCGCAGCTCACGCGCACCCGCGCTCGGGCCGGGGCGCTGGCGCTGCTGATCATGTTCATGGCCGCGGTCGGCGGGACCCTGGTGCAGGTGAAGCCCATCGTGGAGCAGGCGCCGACGCTGTTCGAGGCGCTGGCGAAGCTCTTCCCCAGCGGACACCACCTGTCGCTCTGGCATCCACACCTGTCGCGCAGCCTGCCGGCCATGCTGGGCCTGGTCGCCATCGGCCTTGCGTTCTTTGCCCTCGGGTTCTGGCGCTTCTCGCGGAGGGACGCATGAGCGCGGCGCTGAAGATCCGCGGCCTCCGCAAGGCCTACGGTCGCACCGTCGCCCTCGACGGCCTCGACCTGACCGTTCCGAAAGGCGTGATCTGCGGCTTCATCGGCCCGAACGGCGCCGGCAAGACCACCACCTTCGGCATCGTGGGCGGCCTGATTCGACCCGACTCGGGCGAGGTCGACATCTTGGGCAAGGGGCCCCTCGCGCCCCAGCTGCAGCCGGGGCTGTTCACCCTGTTGCCGCAGGACTGCGAGCTGAGCCCGCACGTCTCGCTCCGCCAGCTGCTCACTCACTACGGCCGGCTCCAGGGGCTGACCGCCGGCGAGGCCGAGAAAGAGGTCGCCGCACGGCTGGACGAGGTGGCGCTCACCGACCGGGCCGAGGCCCGCATCAAGTCGCTGTCGCACGGCATGCGGCGGCGCGTGGCCATCGCCCAGGCGCTGCTCGGGTCACCCAAGCTGGTGCTGCTCGACGAGCCGACCAGCGGTCTCGATCCCGAGCTGGTGCTGCGCATGCGCGACGTCTTCGCGTCCCACCGCGGCAAGCGCACGTTGGTGGTCAGCTCGCACAACCTGCTCGAGCTCGAGGCGCTCTGCGATCACGTGATCTTCATCCATGGTGGCCGGTGTACTCGTGCCGGGTCGATGGCCGAGGTCACCGAGCAGGGTCTGATCATGCGCTACACGGTCGAGAAGTGCGTGGACGTCGCGCAGCTCGAGCAGGCGCAGGCGGGGCTCGAGATGGCCTGGGAGGGCACGACCCTGATCGTGCGCGGCTCGGGCAGCTGGACGGCGCCGACCATCAACGCCGCCGTGGTGCCTTATCTCTTCCACGTGGGCGCCGGCCTGCTCGAGATCCGTCGAGGCAAGTCCCTCGAGGACGCCTACCGGCAGATCCGCAGCGAAGCCGACGACTGACGGTGCTTGCGGCAAGCGCGCCGCAGCGCCATGTACAGCCTCGATGGTTGACCCCGCCCCGGCCGAGGCACTCGGCACGAGCCTGGCGGGCGTCTCCGAGCGCAGGCTCTTGGTCGCGCTCGCGCTCGTGCAGTTCGTGAACGTGCTCGACTTCATGATGGTGATGCCGCTCGGGCCGGACTTCGTCCAGGCCCTCGGCATTCCCAGCTCGCGGCTCGGGCTCGTGGCGGGCAGCTACACGGCGTCGGCGGCGGTCTCGGGCCTGGTCGGGATGCTGTTCCTCGATCGCTTCGATCGCAGGAAGGCGCTGGTGGTCTCGCTCGCGGGCCTCGCGCTCGGCACCCTCGCGGGGGGGCTCGCGACCGGGCTCGGCTCGCTGATGTTCGCTCGCGTTCTGGCCGGCGCCTTCGGCGGTCCCGCCACGGCCCTCGGCCTCGCGATCATCGCCGACGTGATCCCTCCGGCGCGTCGCGGCCAGGCGCTGGGCGCGGTGATGGGCGCGTTCTCCGTCGCGTCGGTGTTCGGCGTCCCCGCCGGGCTCGAGCTCGCGCGGCTGGGCGGGTGGCGGGTGCCGTTCTTCGCCGTCGGCGCGCTGTGCGGTGCCGTCGCCGCGGGGACGGCGCTCTCGCTGCCCAGCCTGACCCTGCACCTCAGGGCAGCCGAGAAGGTCCCGCCTGCCGGCGCGCTCGACGTCATTCGCCGCCCCGTCGTGCTGATCGCCATGGCCGCGAGCTGGGTCACCATGCTCAGCGTGTTCATGATCGTGCCGAACATCACCAGCTACCTCCAGTTCAACCTGGGGTATCCGCGCGCTCGGCTGGGCATGCTGTACTTGGTCGGTGGGGTGCTCAGCTTCTTCACCATGCGAGTGGCGGGTCGCGTCGCCGACCGCTTCGGCTCGAGCGCCGTGGTCACCTTCGGCACGCTCCTGTTCATCGTGGCCACGGTCACCGGGTTCGTGTTCCAGCACGCCCTGTTGCCGATCATCGTGGTGTTCGCGCTGTTCATGATCTCGGGCAGCTTCCGCATGGTGCCCATGAACGCGCTCGCCACCCGCGTGCCCAGGGCCACCGAGCGCGCTCGCTACATGAGCATCCAGTCCACCGTGCAGCACGTCGGGGCCGCGATGGGCGCGGCAGGCTCGACCTACTTGCTGGTCGAACAACCCGGCGGGCGACTGTCGGGGATGCGCAACGTCGCGCTCGGCTCCGTCGCTCTCGCGCTGCTCTTGCCACTGCTGATCGGCGCGGTGGAGCGTCGGGTGCGCGCTGCGGCGGGTTGAGTCGGCGGTCGACCAGCCAGAGCGGGCGAGGTGTGCGCGCGTGGCGTCGTGCGCAGAAGAACGAATTGCGGGGCGGATGCTGGTTCGGTAGTATCGCCCGGGTGACGGGGCCAAGCGGGCGGAGACACAGGCGACTGTCAGCGCCAGCGCGTCCGTCGCGCGGTTGTTCTTCCGTTCGCCAAGTCTGGCACGGGCATTGTCCCCCCCCGTGAAAGCCCAGCGCAGCTGCTTGGGCTCCCGCACGGTCACCGAGCCGGACAGAGGGGCATCGCAGACGTTCGAGTACGACAACGTGACGCTCGACTACGATCTATGGGACTTCCCGTTCGCGGGGCTCGTCAAGCGTCACACGCTCGAGGAGCGGACGGCGACCGCGCGCAGTCTTCGTACGACGACGAGCTACACGTGGAAGACGGTTCGGCACTCATCCGCGCGGGCGCACTTTCCCTACGTGGCCAAGGTCGTCTCGCTGCGCGAGGAGCTGGCGGGGGCCACGAAGACCGAGCTGAGCAAAGCGTCGCACACCATCAGCGTCGACGCTTTCCACAACATCCGCCGGATCACGAGCGCCTTTGGCGACGGCGAGTCCGAGACGCAAGATGCGCAGTACGAACACGACACGACACCGACGTTCAGCGATTCGTGGCTCGTGTCTCTTCCCAGCGAGGTGACTCACAAGGGCAACGCCTCAGGGGTCGTCCAGAGCTCGCAGACCAGGCGCTGGAAGCTGCATCACGTTGCGAGCGGCGCCCTCGAGAGCATCACCTCGGAGCCAGATGACCCCGGCCTGCGGCAAGAGACGCTCTTCGTCAGGGACGCCTTCGGCAACCCGATCAAAATCCGCCAGCATTCGAAGACGAAGACGCGGCAGCGCACGATTGCGTACGAGGGCCGAGGCGTCTTCCCCCGGGTGGTGATCGACGAGGAGGGCTACAAGACCGAGGTCGACTTCCACCACGGCCACGGTGTGCCCGTGCGAGTCCGGGAGCACGGAACGCTCGGCCAGCCGAACGGCGCGCTCGAGCACCTCTCGGTCTCCGACGGGTTCGGCAGGCCGCGGCTGATGCTGGGGCCGGATGGCACCGAGGTTCGTCGGTCGTACGAGCCGGTCAGTGGTCCGTACAACCCGATGCTGGTCACCACCGAGGTTCCCGGTTGGGCGCGCTCGGTCGTGCGCATCGACCCCCTCGGCCGGCAGGCGGGCGAGACCTTCTCCACGTTCAACGGGGTCGAGCTGGATTACTTCCAGCGGTATGACGTCTACGGGCGCCCGTTTGACGTCGTTCGGCCGACCTCTGGGAGCAGCACGGTCAAGACGAAGTTCGAGCACGATGACGCGGGGAGGCTCTTGGCCATCACGCACCCCGACGCGACGAAGCAGGTGTACTGCTACCGCGGCAACGTGTCGTGTACGAAGGACGCCCGGGGGTACGTCCGGTGTGCCCAGCGCGATGGTCGCGGACGGATCCGACGGGTGTCCGATCCGATGCCGAGCGACACGGCCCGCGGGTGCGAATCGGTGGCCGAGGCGTTGGCGAGCGGGGCAGAACAGCGCCCGGGCGTCCGCTACGGGTTCGGTCCCCACGGCCTTCTCGACCGGGTCGACGACACCCAAGGCAACACGACCTTCATTGGGCGAGACGTCCTGGGGCGTGTCACCCTGCGCTACGATCCGGGCACCGGTGTCCGGTCGTTCTCGTTCGGGGCGTTCGGAAACCTGAAGAGTGAGACCGACGCTCGGGGCGTGACCACGAGCTATGGGCACGACCTGCTCGATCGGACGACCATTCGCACCGATCCCGCCGGCAGTACCCACTTCAGCTGGAGCAGCACGCTCCACGGGGCCCTCTCTTCCAGCAGCACGGCAGACGGTGTTCAGGCATCGCTGGCGTACGACTCGAGCGGTCGGTTGCAGTCCGAGACACGCACCATCGGCAACGTCGTGCTCCATGCCAGCATCGAAGCACGAGACCAGTACAGCAGACCGACCATCGTCGCGTACCCGTCCACGTCGGGTCAGCCAGCGCTGAGGGTTCGCTACACCTACGACGCCTACGGGAACGCGGTGGAGGTCGGTAACGCGGATTCGGGCGAAGTGTACTGGAAGCTCGGCGCGATCGACGAGTTCGGGCAGGTCACCGAAGAGAAGCTCGGCGCGGCCCTGACCACCAAGCGGAAGTACGACAAGCCGTTCGGACGAATCGAACTGGAAGAGACCGCTGCGGCGTCGGCGATCCACACCCGGAAGTACACCTACGACGAGATCGGCAACGTCCGAACGACCGGGGCGCCCCAAGCGTCGAAACAGCTCACGTTCGAGTACGACGAGCTGAACCGCCTCACGAAGGAAACGAGCGCTGTGTCAGTGGGCTACCAGTACTCGCCGGGCGGCAATCTGCTCGACAAGCCCGGGGTCGGTGCCTACTCGTACACCCTCGCGCTTCAACCCCACGCGGTCGCAGCGGTGACGGGTGGCGCCTCGACCCAGGCGTACGGCTACGACGCTGCGGGGAACATGACGAGTCGCACGGGTGCGCCGCTCGCGCCACTCACGTTCGAGTACACGTCCTTCGACAAGCCGTTTCGGGTCTTCAGTGCCAGTCCAGCAGACGGGACCGAGCTCGGCTACGACTCCGACCAGGTACGTGCGCGCAAGCAGCGTCCAGGGGAGAGCACGGCGTACTTCCCCGCCATGTACGCCGGCACCACGGGACCGGGCGGTGTGGACGAGCGCTTCTGGATCTACGCTGGTGGCGGGCCCGTCGCGGAGGTCATTCGCGACTCGAGCGGCGAGCGACTGACGTATCTGCTGTCCGATCGGCTGGGCTCGATCGAGGCAATCGCGGACCCTCAGGGTGCGGTCCTGGAGCGGCGGACCTTCGATTCGTTCGGGCAGAAGCAAGTGCTCGCGACCGCGGCGGGGTACGTGCCGACTCGCCTCGGCTTCGGCGGCCACGAGTCCGACGACGAGCACGGTCTCGTCAACATGGGTGGCCGCATCTATGACCCCAGGCTCGGGCGCTTCACCTCGGCCGATCCGCTGGTGCCGACCGCCGACAGCCAAGGGTGGAACCGGTACAGCTTCGTTCTCAACAACCCCGCCACGCTCACCGATCCGAGCGGGTTCGACCCCGCGTGCGACAACCTGAGCCCGCTCTGTTCCGGCTACGGGGGGCCCTCGCACGGCGGCGGGGATGGGGGTGAAGCAGTCAGTGACATCATCCGGATGAACACGGTGTCGGTGTACCACTCCGGGTTCGCCGGTACCGACGCCTCGAACCTCGCGGCGGCTCCCCCGAACGGCACGCTGCCCGGCTTCGGGGACATGATCATCGTCGGGATCGTGGAGCCGCTCGGCAGCGTCCAGAGCGCGCCCCTGTTCGAGCCCGGCCCGATCGTGCCCACCCCAGGAGCGGCCTGGTTCGGGATCGACGCGTTGAACAACCCCGATGGGAACTGGCCGCGCCGTGGCGGCGCGGTGCCGTACGCGACGATGGATCCCGACATCATGATCCCCGGTCTGCGAGCGGTGCTCGACCCCCGGGCGTCGGCCAGCGAGCGCATCCTCGGGGGAGTGATGCTCGGCATGACGGCGCTGCCCGCTGCGGGCGTCGCGATCCGTTGGGTCGCGGTGGCCGTGCGCGCGTCGGGCGCGCTCCGGGCCGCGGGCGTGGTCACCCGGGGTGGCACGGTGTTCTGGCGGGGGGTGGCGGGGGGGGCGGTCCAGAGCACCGGTCCCCTGAAGAACCTCGGTGGTGCGGTTGATGAAGTGGCTCAAGTCGCCAGGACGTACCAACCGGGAACAGTGATCCAGTTCGGGCGGACCGCGAACCAGACATCGCATGCATTCCGACACACCGACGCCCTGGGACTTTCTAGGTCGGCGGTCATGCAGGCCATCGAACAGCAACTGCCCGGCGTTGCGAGCAGAATCCCTGCGGGTCGTCCCCTGAACCAGGTCATTCAGGTTGGAGGCCAGCAGATCCAGTACTCCGCTTTCAGACTCCCGAATGGGGTCATCAACGTGGGGAGAATCCATGGCGTTCCGTGACCCCACCCCGGACGAGATGCGGCTTCTTCGGTTTCTCGGACGGGTCGCAGGTTTGCCAGAGCACTGGGTGTCAGACCTGTCGGTCGAGGGGATGGCCGACGGAGGTATGGGCTCCCTCATCTTGCGGAACCGTTCACCGTTACCGGACCGTCAGTACGGCCAGACCCTGTCCGCCTGCCAGTTCGATGACCGTGATGGGATCGCGGTCATCGCGAGCCTCTACGGGAATCAAGATGGCACCCCAATCGAATTGGACGTGTGGAAAGTGGACTTCAGCCCGGTTCAGTACATCGCCGCCGAGTTCACCGTCCTCGACGAGGCGGACATTCCTCGGAGAGATCCGTCCTAATGATCGCTGTTCTGGTTCGGCCGCTGGTCCTGCTCCCTCCACGTGCCAACGTCGCTTGAGACAGCTCCCCCTCGAACGCTAAGTACCGATGGGCGGAGAATGGATCGCAGATCGTGCCGAAACCTTCCCGTATTTCCGACCGTGACGCCTCGCCGCAGAGCGAGGGCCGACAGACCCGCGTGAGCGGCGCTACCCTGGAGACCGTGCGGAGGCGAGGCCGCCGGGTCTTTAGCGCAGCCGACAAGCTGCGCATCGTGAAAGAAGCTGACGCCTGCCTGACGAGCGGCAAGCGCGGTGACCTCGAGGCGCTGCTAACTCCGCCGCGCCGCGCGTCGGGGGTGTGGGCGGGCCAGTGGCCGGTGAGCGCCGACCAAATTGCGAAAACCGGTCGATCACGGTATCTCCCCGTGGTGTTGTCCAACGAGGCATTGCCCTGCGTCCCGCCCGGAGTTGCCGGCCGCTCGCGGGTTCCCCGGGGTTCAGCTGTAGTGCGGAGGGCCTCTCCCCGTCGCCAGCCGGCGATTCGCGCGCGCTGTGCGGTCGCGCAGTCCGCGGACCGCGCGCCGCGAGCGCGGACGTGGGCCCGCAAGCGCCCGGCGGGCCCGAGCGCTCGTGCTTCACGCTACGCGCTTCGCGGGGCGCACGAGCGACAGCTCACCCTGCCACGACGCGCTGGCCTCGCCCGGACCTGTCTGGACGCGCGGCGCACCTTCCCCTGCCACGCGCAGCAGGCAGCGCACAGTGCCGCGCCGCGGGCGTTCATATCCGGGAAGGGGGCGCCGCCTGCGAGCATGGCTTTGGGGAAGGTCGCGCGGGCGGAGACAGTGACGGACAGGTGGTTCGAAGCTCGCACCGTGCTCGAGCACGCGCGGGTTGAGGCAGGAAACAACCCCGATGGGAACTGGCCGCGCCGTGGCGGCGCGGTGCCGTACGCGACGCGGCGCTGCCCGCGGCGGGCGTCGCGATCCGTTGGGTCGCGGTGGACGTGTGGCCGCGCAGGGCGGGTTGCGCCGCGACACGTATGATCATATCCTGCAGCATATCGGAGAGCCCATGGCCACGACCGAGCGCGTCACAGTCACCCTGCCGATCGACCTCGTCGCAGGCATCGACCGCCTCGAGCGTAACCGGAGCCGCTTCATCACGGAGGCCGTCGAGCACGAGATCGTTCGGCGACGGCGAGAGGGGCTGCTCAGGTCCCTGGCAAGCCCACACCCGGAGGCTGCCGAGCTTGCCGAGACCGGGCTCGCGGCCTGGGGCGCGAGCCTGCCGGCGGACGACGACGGCTTGGTCGACGAATCCGCTGGAACGCCGGTGCGATGGGTCGAGGGCCAGGGCTGGGTAGAGGAGTCGGCGGCGTGATCGTCGATCGCGGTACCGTCGTTCTCGTCGAGCTGGACCCGACCATCGGCCACGAGTAGCGCGGGACACGCACGTGCGTGGCGGTCAGCGATCCGGCGGTCAACGCCGATCAGCGCTTCCCGCTCATCGCGGTCGTGCCGGTCACGGGCACGGCGGGTGAGGGGGCGCTCTACCCCGAGCTTTCGCCGGGCAAGAGCGGCCTGGTGAAGACCTCGTACGCGCTCGTCGATCATCTGCGCTCCATCGACAAGCGCCGCATCCGGCGGGCGTTCGGGCGCATCGCGAAGGACGAGCTCGCCGCGCTCGACCAGGGGATCGAGCTGTTCCTCGGGCTCACGAGCGAGCCCTAGCTCTCAGAAGGGTCGGACGTGGGCGCTCGGAGCCGCGTGCTCGTGAGGTGCCCGGATCAAGGCAAGATCACCCGCTCACCGAGCACGGTCGAGTTGCCGTCGGCGTCGACGGCGACCATCCGCAAGAGGCGAGGGCAGGCCGATGGGGCGGCAACGGGCACCTTGCCCGAGTACCCGACCGCGGGGCACCCGTCGTACATGGGGTAGACACCGCACACGTCCGGGCGCGCGACGTCGACCGGGAAGGTGGCGACGTCCTTTCCGTCGATCTGTGCCTTCACGCTCGCGACGTGCTGGGTGTCGAGCACCCAGCCCGAGACGCTCACGCTCGAGCTGCCGCCCAGCTTCACGTCGGCGGCGGGCGTGTCGACCACCCCGAAGGGCGCGCGCTTCTTCAGGATGCCCTCGAGCTCGGACTTCACGGTGCCGAACCCCCCGAGCGCCAGATACGACAGCCCGCGCACCATGCCGCCCGCGGGCAGGCCGAAGAGCATCTCGGCGCGGACGTTGTGGAAGTACGGAGCGCTGGGCGGCCCTCCGCGCCAGCCCTGGAACTTTTTCACGCCCTGGTCCATCGCCAGACCCACGCCGTAGGTCTTGTTCGTGTCCTGCCAGGTCACCCACGGCCCCGGTGAGCTGAAGTTGTCGTAGAAGAAGCCGTCGTTGCCCGGCGTCGCGAGGGTGACGGTCTTGCCCGAAGCATCGAGCAGCACCGGCAAGTCCGGCCCGCCCTTCCCGTTCGAGACGTACAAGGTGGGGAGCTCTTGCCCGGTGGACGGGTGCGAGATCGACTCCTGGCTCGTCACCTCGTGCTCGACCTCGACCACGTGCTCGGTCACGAAGCGGAAGCGCGATTTGTACAGGACCTGAACCGGCACGCCGCTCGCGCCGCACGAGCTCTTGACGCAGTCCTTCGCGTCCCAGTCGGGGTTCCACTGCAACGGTTGGATCACGACCTCGAGCGCGTCACCCGATTTCCCCTGGGAAATCAGCTTCGCCCCGTGGTTGCACTCGTCGCCCCCTTGGACCGGGTTCCAGCCCAGGAAGGTGATCGAGTTGCCACAGCTGGCCGTGGACGACTGGCACGAGGCGTTCCAAGCGCACGGCTGGCGCGAGCGGGTCGGATCGTAGATGGCGATCTGCAGCTCGCGGCCGGTGTCGTTGGCGTCGATCACGTTCGACGCGGGGTTCGAGCTGAGGCCAAAGAACACCACCGTGCCACCCCAGTTCAGCCGCGCGCCGATGCGCGTGTAGTTGGTCGGGCTCTTCAAGAACACGTCGGTGTGGGCGCCGCTGGTCTTGGTCTCGATGCCGCCGAACCCGGCGCTGGGCAGCCGCATGGCCCAGGGGTCGACCTTGGGCGCGGCCACGACCGCCGGACACGCACCCCCGCTGCCTCCGGTGCCGCCGCTGCCCCCGCCGCCCGCGCCGGCACCGCCGCCACTGGGAGAGCCCGCGCTGCCTCCGCCGCCCCCGCTGCCGCCGCTGAGAGAACCCGCGCTGCCGCCGCCTGGAGACCCCGCGCTGCCGCCCGTCGAAGTGGCTCCGCCAGAGCTCGCGCCGCCGGTCGCGGCGCCCGCAGCGCCACCGGCTGGCGCATCATTCGAGGTCGCCGTGTCGGAGCATGCCGAGAGCGCGATCACCGTGAGGCATGCAGCCGCCGCCAGGCTCTTCATGCCCGGAGTGTATGACGCTTCGGAGCAGATGTGCCCCGCGACATTCCGGCGGCGCGGGAGCTCGGGTCGCGACAACCTGACACCGCCCGGGCAGCCCTGGCCCGCGGATCGCCCGGTGGGGGCAGCGGCGCGCGACGGCACTCGTCTTGCACCGCCCGCCGGCGATGACCGAGTCCGACCGCGTCCGCCGCCTGCTTCACCGCTGGTTCGTCGAGTACAACCCGCTCTACCTCTTCAGCGCCGCGCTGGTCCTGGGCGGGGTCACCATGATGTCTCGCGGCCTCGTGCAGGCCGGCAGCACGCTGGGCGCGCTCGCGGTCAGCGCCATCGCCGAAGTCTATGCCTGGACGTTGATCGGCAGCGCGGCCCTGCTGATGCGCGCGGGGCTCCGCCGCCCCGCGGTGATCTTGGCGCTGCTTGCCGTGCTGTACCAAGGCGACCTGACCCTGCACTGCGAGACGGCTTCGTTTCACGGGCTCTTGGGCACGATGGCGTCGGCGGCGTGGGTCGTGAGCTTCGCGGGCAAGCTGCACGCGCTGGCGGCGGTCATGGGCATTCGACTCGCCGCGCGGGCCAGCGTCGTGATCGGCGCCGGCGCGCTCGGCCTCGCGCTGGTCCCGTGGCTGGCGCGGTCCGCCAGCGCTCATACCTTGAGCTTGGTCGTCGGGCTCTGGGTGTTTTCGCTGGCCGCGGCCGTGCTGTGGGGCGGGCCCACCGCCGAGAGTCGGGTCACCCTCGACGCCTGGGGACGGGTCGTGCTGCGTCGCGCAGTGCGGGCCACATGGTCGATCTGGGGCGGGCTCGCGCTGTTCCACGTGTGGTTCTGGAGCCGCGAGCTGGGCGTGGCCGGGGTCGTCGTGGTGCCGGTCACGATGCTCGTCGCGGCGCGCTACGCGCGTTCCGACGTGACGGCGGCGCTGGTCAACCTCGCCGTATTCGCCTTGGTCGCGAGGGTCGCGCCGGCGTTCGCGTCGCTGGCGGCCGCTCTGGCGGCGGTGGCCTTCGCGCTCCGCGCGAGCGGCGCACCCTGTCGCGTCGAGCGTCCCACGCCGAACGGCTCGCCCTATCGCACCGCCGAGGTAGAGCCCGCGCCCTCGCCGGAGCGCTGGCAGCTCGAGCCGCCGCCGCACGGTCGCCGCGCTCGGCTGCTGCTCGCCGCGCTGATCTCGTTGTGGGCGGCGGCGTGGACCGCAGGTTGGTCCGGCGGGCGCTTTCCCGAGCACGTGGTGGCGCTCGATCTGCTCTTCGCGCTCGCGGCTGCCACCTGGGCGGTCGCGACCAAGAGTCGGGCCCCGTGGTACGTGCTGGTGGCGGGCGCTCTTCAGCTCGGGGTCGAGCGCGGGCTGATCGCGTCGCCCACCTCGGCGCTCGAGTGGGGCTTGCTCCAGGTCGCCGCCGGGTTCCTACTCCTGGTCGGGACGGTGTTGGCGACGCTCCGCTGGCGCGCCCGCGCGAGCTTGGGGACGGGCGCCAGCGCGGCTACTTCTGCTGAGCGCGCACCAGTCCCAGCACCATGATCACCAGCCCCGAGACCAAGCCGAAGCCCACCAAGCCGATCAGCGCGCCGATCAGCGCGCCCTGCCCGCCGGACCAGATCGCCCCGATGGCGACGCAGGGCAGGGTGCCACCGCCGACGATGGCGGCCTGCAGCAGGTTGTCCTTGCGCCGGATGTTCGGGACGAGCCCCACCGTGTCGGCGAGCCGATGGTAGGCCTGAAGCTCGCGCTCGGCCGGATCTCTGGGAGCTGTGCTCACCCTGGCGGAATGGTACGGCAGCGCGGCCCGGAGCTTTAGCTTCGAGGCGCTGGCCGAGCCCGTCACCCCACCTTGATGACCAGCGCCATCGCGGTGTCGCCGGCGGCGCAGCCGCTGAACAGGCCGTACCCGCCGCCCGCGGCCACCAGCTCTTCGATCAGCTCGAGGGTCAGCCGCGTGCCGGTCGGGCCCTGAGGGTGGCCGTAGACCAGCGGCGAGCCGAAGTTGTTCATCGCGCGGAGCGCGACGCCCATCTCTCTGCAGAAGAACAGATCGTTCACCGCGAAGGGATTGTGGGTCTTGATGGCCTTCACGTCCCCCAGGGCGATGCCGGCCTTGGCGAGCACGCTTCGGGCGGCGGGCACCACGGCCTTGGGCATGAAGCCCTTCTCGACGCGGGCCTCGGCGGCGGCGACCACTCGGATCTTCACCTCGGGCCTGGCCGACAGCTCGCGGGCGCGGCCCTCGGTGGTCAGCACCAGGCCGGCGTTGCCGTCCGCCGGGTGGGTCTGGGCGCCGAAGCTGACGGTGCCGCCCTCTTTCACCGGCGCGAGCCTTTCCAGCCCCTCTTTGGTCGTGGGGTGGATGCCCTCGTCGGCCTCGACCTTGCCGATCTCTTTCTTGCCACGGCGCAGGGTGACGGGTGCCATGTAGCGCCTCTGGAACGCGCGATCGTCGGCCAGGGCGGCCTGGTATTGCTCGTACCGCATGAGCGCGACCTCGTCCTGTTGCTCCTTGCTGAAGCCGGCCTCTTTGGCGACGTTCTCGGCGGTCTCGATCATCGCGTTCTTCGCCCACGGGTCGCGGTTGAAGGCGTCGAGCACGGCGTTCTCGCTCGCGCCGGTGCCGCCGGGCGCGGTGGGGTCGGGGTAGTAGAGGTGCGGCCCGTTGCTGGTGCGGTCGCAGGTGACGGCCAGCACCGCGGCGCTCTGCCCGAGCTCGATCTCGGCCGAGGCCGAGGCGATCACCCGCGCGCTGGTGGCGCAGGCCTGCGCAAAGGTCGGGCCGGTGGCGCCGGTGGCGCCGATCATCGCGGCGAGCCAGGGCGCGCCGTAGAAGCTCGAGCGCTGGATCACCGTCATGCCCAGCATCACCGAGTCGAAAGCCTTGGGGTCGACCTTCTTGGCGGCCAGCACCTCGCTCGCGACCTGGGCGGCCAGCTCGAGCGAGTGAGCGTTGGCGAGCGCGCCCTGCCAGCGGCAGAACGGAGTGGACCAGTACAGGCCGTAGGGGATGAAGGTCTTCTCGAACATGGTCTCAACCCTTCTTCTTGTTCTTCAGCGCCATCACGATCTTCTCGGGCGTGATGGGCAGGTCGTGGATGCGAACGCCGATGGCGTCGTAGATGGCGTTGGCCAGCGCTGGCGCCGTGGGCACCAGGCCCGGCTCGCCCACGCCCTTGGCGCCGAAGGGGCCCGCCGGGTCGTTGGTCTCGGCGAAGAAGATGTCGACCGGGAACGCCATCTCGTGGGCCGTGGGGATCTTGTAGTCGGTGAAGCTCGGATTGAGCACTCGCCCTTCGTGGGTCTTCACCTCTTCGTACAGCGCGTAGCCGATGCCCTGGGCCAGCCCGCCCTGCACCTGACCGCGCAGCGTCTGCTGGTTCAGCACTCGACCGACGTCGTGGGCCGAGACCCCCTTCAGGATCTTCACGTTGCCGGTCTCGGTGTCGACCTCGACCTCGAAGGCCTGCACGCCGTAGGCGTAGCTGGCGCTCATGTTGCCCACGCCCTTGGACCAGTCGGGCAGCGTGCTCGGGGGCTCGTAGAACGCCTCTTCGATGATCATCTGACCCTGGGCGCCGCGGAAGTGCAGCGCGCGCAGCACCTTGCCGATCTCCATCTTGAGCCAGGGCTCGTCGGGGGCGCCCTTAGGAAACAGGAACCCGGCCTCGAGCTCGAGGTTGTCGGCCCGGGCCGCGGCCGCATAGTCGTAGGCCGGCGGCTGGTACGACGGGTTCTTCTTCTGGAACGCGGCCAGGCTCTTCTTGGCCTCGGCGGCGTAGATCTCCGAGGCCAGCGCGAAGATCTTCTTCCGGGCCTTGTCGGCGGCGCGCGTGGCCGCGTTCAGCGCGATGAACGCGCCGCGGCTGGCGTGGGTGCCGACGTCCCACGGGCAGGTCGAGGTGTCGGTGGGGTTGATGCTGACCTTCTCGGGGAGCACGCCCAGCGCCTCGGCCACGCCCAGGGTGAGGGCGGAATGCAGGCCCTGACCCATCTCGACGCCGCCGTACGACACGTTGACGTTGCCGAAGTCGTCGAGCTTCAAGATCACGCCGCCGCCGTCGGACCGATAGATGCGGCCCGAGCCGCCGACGTGGACCAGCGAGGCGACGCCCAGGCCGCGGCGCTTGTCCTTCTGCTTGCCGCGTTTGTTCGTCCAATCCAGGCTCTTCTTGGCGAACTCGAGGCACTCGCCCAGGCCGCAGGTGGTGATGTCGAGCCCCATCGGCGTCTTCTCGCCGGGGGTGTTGCGGTTCAGCAGGCGCAGCTCGAGCGGGTCCATGCCGACCTTCTCGGCCAGCTCGTCGAGCAGGCACTCGATGGGCCAGGTCACCTCGGGGTTACCGTAGCCGCGCATCGCCTGGGCGTAGGTGTTGTTGGTGTAGACCAGCTTGGCGTCGAACCAGACGTTCTGCACCTTGTAGAGCGAGGTCGCCGGGATCAGCATCACCGTGGGGTAGGTCGCGCCCCACGAGGTGTACGCGCCGTTGTCTTGCAGCACCTCGACGCGGCGGAAGGTCAAGCGGCCCTCGGCGTCGCAGCCCTGGACCACCCGGGTCCTGGCGCTCTGGCGCGGCGAGAGGTTGGCGAACTCTTCGCGCCGATCGTAGACGACCTTCACCGGGCGGCCGGTGCGGTGCGCGAGCAAGATGGCGATGTGCTCGTAGGCGTGGGTGTCGAGGCCCGTGCCGAAGGCGCCGCCCAGGGTCGGGACGATCACCCGGGCGTTGCGCCCCGAGAGCCCCATGGCCTCGAGGGCGCGGATGAAGTCCTTCTGGGCCAAGAACGGGATCTGCGTCTTGGCCCAGATGGTCAGGTTGCCGCGAACGTCCATCTCCGCGATGCAGCCGGCCGTGCCCATACAGGCCTGCTGGATCAGCGGGGTCGAGAACTCGCCCTCGACGATGTGCTTCGAGGCGCGCTCGCCCGCCGCGAGATCGCCCGACTCGTGATGCACCTGCACGCCGAGCAGGTTCGTCGTCACCGGGCGGCCGTCGGCGTCCCGCTCGTGCACCAAGGGCGCGCCCTCGGCGAGGGCTTCTTCCGGCGTGAACACCGCCGGCAGCGGCTCGTACTCGACCCGGATCAGCTCGATGGCCTCGGCGGCGATGTCGGGGTCGATGGCGGCCACCGCCGCCACCTCGTCGCGGAACTGGCGGACGCGGCCCTTCTTGAGCGCGAAGTTGTCGCGCAGAAAGCCGATCCGCAGCTCGGGCGTGTTCTCGCCGGTGATCACCGCGCGGACGCCCGGCAGGCGTTCGGCCCGCGAGGTGTCGATGTGCTTGATGCGGGCACTGGCGTGCTCGCTGAACTTGATCTTGCCGAACAGCATGCCCGGCCGGCTGAGGTCGTGGATGTAGGGGGCGCGCCCGGCAGCCTTGTCGGCCGCGTCGGGCCGCGGCGCGTCGGTGCCCACGTAGCGAAGCTCACGCATCGCTCGCCCCCTTCTTCTGGCGGCGCGTCGTGGCGGCGAGCTGCACCGACTCGATGATCTGCGCATACCCCGTGCAACGGCAGAGGTTGCCGGTCAGGGCGTCGCGCACGTCGTCGTCGGTGGGGTTCTCGTTCCGATCGAGCAGAGCCTGGGCGCTCATGATCATGCCCGGGGTGCAGAAGCCGCACTGCACGCCGCCCTTGTCGACGAAGGCTTGCTGCAGAGCCGAGAGTTGACCACCGGGGCCGACCAGGCCCTCCACCGTGGTCACCTTGCAGCCCTCGACCTCGAGGGCCGGCATCAGGCACGAGCACACCGGCCGGCCGTCGACCAGCACGGTGCAGGCGCCGCACTCGCCGTTGCTGCACCCCTCTTTGGTGCCGACTAGCCCGAGCGGGCCTCGCAGCACGTCGATCAGCCGCAGGTGCGGCTCGACTGCGAGCCGTGCCGGCTCGCCGTTGACCTCGAACGAGAGGGTGACGCTCATCTTTCGGCTCCGTTCAACAGGCTGCGCACGGCGCGCTCGAGCAGCGCCCCCGCGAGGTGACGTCGATAGTCGGCGCCGGCTCGCACGTCGCTGATCGGCCGCACCTCGCTCTCGGCCGCCGCGCGGGCCCGCGCCAGGGTGGCGTCGTCGAGGGTGCCGCTCGTCAGGATGGCTTCGGTCTCGGTCAAGCGCATCGGGCAGGGCCCGAGGGAGCCGGCCGCGACCCGCGCCCGGGTGCACCGCTGCCCGTCGGTCTCGAGCAAGACGGCCAGCGAAGCCAACGCGATGTCCATCCGCACGCGGCCTTGCTTCAGGAACACGGCGCGAGCGGTCGGCGCCGGGGGATCGACGACCACCGCCGAAAGGACCTCGCCGGGCGCGAGCACGCTGGCCCGGGGCCCGACGAAGAAGGTCGCGAGGGGGATCTCGCGGGCGCCCGAGACGGTGGCGATGCGCGCGCGGGCGTCATGCACGAGGAGCGGCGGGGCGAGATCGGCGCAGGGCGAGGCGTTGCACAGGTTGCCGCCCAGGGTCGCCACATTGCGGATCTGCGTGCTTCCCAGGAGCGCTGCGGCTTGGCTGAGCACCGGCAGGGCGTGGCGGATCGAGGCGTTTCGCTCGAGCTCGGCCACGCGCACTCCGGCGCCGATCACGACCGTGGGGCCAATGGCGATGCGGGCGAGATCGGAGATGCGACTGAGCGAGATCAGCGCCCGGGGCGTGATCTTGCCCTCGCGGATCCGGACCATGACGTCGGTGCCCCCAGCCACGAAGCGCGCTTCGGGATCGGCGGCGGCGAGCCGCCAGGCTTCTTCCAGCGTGGCGGGGCGGTGGTAGTCGAAGGGCATGCGGGGGCGCTATTGAACCACGTTACGCGCCCGGCGCGAGCACCCCGTCGCCGCCCCGAGAATTCCCCGGTTCCGAGGCCTGCCGTCGACCGCGGGACGACGGCCGCGCTCGCCTCCCTGGCGCTCCGCCGCGGGCCGCGTTAAGCACCGCGCCGATGCACAGCGATGACGACGAGCTGACCGCGACGGCCAAGGCGCTCGAGGCGGCGGAGGAGCGGGCGGACACGGCCAAGGCGGCCGCCCTGGCCGCGGGGGAATCGGCGCCCGACCCCACCCTCCTGACGGTGCGCCGCGCCATCTTGTCGACCTTGGCCGCGGATCCGAAGGCCGACGATCCGGTGAACGCCCTGATCGTCTGGACCGAGCTCGGTCGCGCGCTCTCGGGCACCCTCGACGACGTGGCCGCGGGGGCCGGCTACATCAAGAAGCTCACGTCGGCGTGGTTCGAGACGCAGGGCGCGGAGGCTGGGGTGGACCTCCGGCGCTTCATCTATCGCGTCGACGAGGAGCGGCGGCTCCAGCCGGCGGAGATCAAGCGGCTGGCGGCGAGTGTGGAAGCGGCCATCGAGCAGGGCCTGCCCGAGCTGGCTCACGCGGCCCACGAAGGGGCGGGCGGGCGGCAGGCGCTGTTCCTGGCGGTGGTGAAGGGTTGGTTTCCGGTGGGCCTCGAGCTCTTCCAAGCGTTGCCTGCGGGGCAGACGTCGAGCGAGGCGGAAGTGCTCGGCGCGTTCTGGGCCTGGTGCCTGAAGTACTTGCCCGACGACCGCCCCGATGGCCCGGGCGCGCTGCTCTCGGCAGGGGCGCCGCCGCGCGGCGTGGCCTGAGCCGGGGCCGATCAGGCGACCACGCCGCGCTCGCGCAGCGACGTCAGCTCGCTCGCCGAGACGCCGACCTCGCCCAGCACCGAATCGGTGTGCTCGCCGTAGGCGGGGGCGAAGCCGAGCTGGTGGTTCTGGGCCTCGAGGAACTCGGTGCTGACCGCCGGGGGCGGAAGGCGTATCGAGCGGCCGTCGGGCGCGGTGGTCGAGAGCAGCGCGCCTTTCAGGAACTCTTGGTCCATCACGCGCTCGATGGGGGTGATGGGCGCGTGGGGGATCTGCGCGGACCGGAGCGCGCGCGCGATGTCCGCCGCCGGGTGCTTCGAGGTCAGCGTGGCGATGGCCGCGTGCAGGGCGGTCTTGTCGTGGCGGCGGCCCTCGTTGGTGGCCAGATCGGGTCGAGCAAGCACGCGGAAGGGCTCTTCGGCGACCAGTCGCTGCCACTGCACGTCGCTGCCGACGGCCATGTAGATGAAGCCGTCGGCGGTTGGATAGGCGTTGGTGGGGATGAACTGGCGGTGCTCGTTGCCCGAGCGCTTCAGCTCTTCCGGCGGGCTGCCCATGTCGAGCATGGGCAGGAAGGTCAAGAGCCAGCTGGTCGCGACCTGGGCCATCGAGACGTCGATGGCGCGGCCAGCGCCGGTATGGTGGCGCTCGAGCAACGCGTGCAGCACCTGTGCGAAGGCCTCGTCGCCTGCCTTCAGATCGATGATCGGCGGGCCGTTCTGCATCGGCGGCCCGTCGGGGTTGCCCGTCACGTCCATGTACCCGCACTGGGCTTGCAGCACCGGGTCGTACCCGGGCACGTTCGGGTACGCGAGACCCAGGGCCGAGATGCAGCACCACACCAGCTCGGGGCGGACCGCCCGCAAGCTGGCGTAGTCGATGCCCAGGCTCGCGTGGCGGGCCGGCATGGTGTTGGTGCAGAACACGTCGGCGCCCAGCTCGCGGATCAGCCGCGCGAGCAAGGCCTGGCCGTCGGGCTCTTTCAGGTTGAGCGCGATCGCCTCTTTCCCGGTGTTCGGCCCCACGAAATAGCTGTGGCGATCGCCCTCGGCGACCTTGCGCCCGATGTGGCGGTTCGGATCGCCCCGCGTCCGCAGGTTGGGGCTGGGCGTCGGTTCGATGCGGATCACCCGCCAGCCCAGGTGCACGAAGCGCAGCGTCGCGTACGACATGCTGAGCGCCTGCTCGACGCTCAAGACGACGGGGCGCGGGTTACTCACGATCGGCGTTCTCCATCGGGACGGCTCACCCGTACCGGCTTTGAGACGCGGCGTCGAGGCCTGGCGTCGCGGCGGCGACTTCGGCGGCGCGCGGAAATTTCACGCAACCCGTTCCGGGACGTGCCGATAGGGGAGGATGACCGTCACCGCCGTTCAGCGCACCCGCAGCCACGCCCTCGAGACATCGCCGGGACCCACGCGCCCGCGACCCGCGACGCCACGGGCGCGAACCGAGAGCGCGCTCGCCGCCGCAGTTCCCAGGCACGGGTCCCGCGTGCCCTCCGAAATGGAGCTCGCCACCCGCTTGAACGGGTACCTGAGAGCGAGCTCGGGCCCCTACACGGTGCGCGGTGCCGCCGTCGTCGTGACGCCCCAGTTCCGGATGGAGGGTGGGATCGGAAAGAAGAACCTGCCGGGCATCGAGAAGGCCGTGGGGCCGACGGCTTGGCGCGAGATCGCAACAGACGCTGCGTGGGCCACCACCGGAAAGGGCAGCCTCGATGCGATCCGCAAGACGACGCAGGCGCTGATCGACTCGCCCGAGTTCCGCAAATATGCGCACCTCGACGCCGAGACAGCGGTCCGCAAGTTGCAGTGGGACTTCGGAATCGGGCAGGATTGCTCGGGCTACGTGCATCAGGCGTTTCTATTCGCCCGCGGCAGCGGCAACGGCAGCGCTCCGAGCGCGCGCTTCGGTTTGGGCAAGGTCGAGCAGTCGGGGCTGCAGAGCCTGCCGGGACCCCACTTCCGCCGGGTCGAGCCTGGCCAAGTCCGCGCCGGCGACATCATCGTGCTCGCCAATGGGAGCGACGAGACCGGCCACAAGGTCATCGTGCACGGGCGCAACACGGCTCCTCCGGGCACCGAGCTCCACGCGCGCGCCGTGGAACAGCTCGGTGGCGGACGGGACGCGAGAATTCACGTCATCACGGTGGACTCTTCTGAGCGACTGAGCCCGAGGCTCCAGCGGCGCGGCCTGTACGCGCGCCACGAGGATTCCAACCGCACGCTACGGAGCTTCGCTCCGGCGCAAGACAGGCTCTCGGTTTCGGAGCAGGGCGTCTGGGTCGCGTGGAACGATCGCGTCGAACGACTGAGCCCGGGGCTGGTGCGGCAAGAGCGCGTCGACCTCGGCGTGCCGCCCAACGCTGAGGCGCCCGCGCCGCGGATCTCGGTGGACGCGCGATCGGGTCGAGTCGCCACCGATGACGGTCGGCTCGCCGCGCGATTCGGCGCCGAGTGGGTCGCCGTGGTGGAGCTCGGGCGCGAGGTCTGGCACGCCACGGACGAGGTCGAGCTCCGCCAGGACCGAGTGAAAGGCGTGATCTGGGCCTTCGGTCGCGCGGTCATCGTGCGCGACGCCCCGGGGGTGGGCGTGACGGTGATCGAGCCGTTTTGATGCGCGGTTTGCCGCCCCTCAGAACCTGACCGGCTCCTGATAGCGCCCGAACACCTGCACCAGCGCGCCGCAGACCTCGCCCACCGTGGCGTAGGCTTTGACCGCGGCGATCACCGCCGGCATCACGTTCGTGCCGTCACGGGCGGCTGCGCGCACCGCCTCGAGGGCCTTCTCGACCTCGGCGGCGCTCCGCTCGGCCCGCACCCGGGCGAGGCGCGCGATCTGTTTTTCCGCCTCTTCCCGGCGATACGGGTGAAACTCGACGTCCGGGCTCGGCTCGTCGTCGACGAAGCAGTTCACGCCCACCTTCTTGATCTCGCCGCGCTCGACCCGCTGCTTGTGCTCGTAGGCCTGACGGCTCACGTCGGCCTGCACTCGGCCTTCGGCGATGGCCGTGAGCACGCCGCCCTCGGCGTCGAGCTTCTGCATCACCTGCACGATGCGCTGCTCCATCTCGTCGGTGGCGCTCTCGACGAAGTACGAGCCGGCGAGCGGGTCGACGGTGTCGCAGGCGCCGACCTCGGTCATCAAGATCTGCATGGTGCGCAGCGAGAGCTTGGCCGCCTGCTCGCTGGGGATGGTGTAGGCCTCGTCGTACGAGCAGAGCGCCATCGTCTGGGTGCCGCTGAGCGCGCTGGCCAGGGCGTAGTACGCGCTCCGTACCAGGTTGTTCAGCGGCTGCTCGACCGTGAGCCCGGCGCCGCCGCCGCCGGCGATCATGCGCAGCTGCATGGCCTTGGGGTTCTTGGCGCCGTAGCGCTCTTTCATGATCTTGGCCCAGAGCCGCCGGCCGGCGCGGAACTTGGCGATCTGCTCCCAGAGATTGCCGTAGATGTCGAAGTTGAAGCTGATGCCCTGGGCGAACTCGTCCACGTCGAGGCCGCGGGCGCGCACGTGATCGACGTAGGCGCACGCGATGGCCAGGCCGTAGGCCATCTCTTGGGCGGGCGTCGCCCCGCTCTCGCGGATGTGATAGCCGCACACGCTGACCGGGCTGTAGTGCGGCACCTGGCGCGCGCAGAACTCGATGGTGTCGCCCACCAAGCGCACGCTGGGCTCCACCGGGAAGATCCAGGTCCCCCGCCCGACGAACTCTTTGAGGATGTCGTTTTGCGCCGTGCCCCTGAGCTCGGCCAGGGGAAAGCCCCGCTTCTCGGCCATGGCGAAGTACATGGCCATGATGGCCACCGCCGAGCCATTGATGGTGAGGGACACGCTGATCTTGTTCAGATCGATGCCGGCGAAGGCCTCTTCCATGTCGGCCAGGGTGTCGACCGCCATCCCCACGCGCCCGATCTCGCCCTCGGCCATCGGATCGTCGGAGTCGAGCCCGCACTGCGTGGGCAAGTCGAAGGCGACGTTGAGCCCGGTGTTGCCGTTCTTGATCAGGAACAGGAAGCGCTCGTGGGTCTCGGCCGCGGTGCCGAAGCCCGAGTACTGGCGCATGGTCCAGGGCCGCTGGCGGTACATCAGCGGGTGGATGCCCCGCGTGTACGGGTACTCGCCGGGCTTCTCGGCCCCCTCGGGGGCATAGACCGGGGCGATCTCGATGCCGCTGTCCCAGACCACCTTCGGGTTGCTCATGCGGCCCTCCCGGCGTTGGCGCGCACCCAGCTCACGACGTCGGCGAGGGTCGCGTCGACGCCGAACACCGCCGCCACCCCCAGCGCTTCGAGCGCCCCGCGGTCGCGCGCCGGGATCACGCCGCCGACCAGGAGCTTGGCCCGGGTCACGCCGGCTTGCTTCAGGCTGGCCGCCACCTTCTCGCTCAGGGGCAGGTGAGCGCCGGACATGATCGACAGCCCGACCACGTCGGCGTCGAGCTCTCGAGCGGCCTTCGCGATCTCTTCTGGCGACTTCCGCAGGCCGGTGTAGACGACCTGCATGCCCGCCTCCATCAGGGCGCGGCACACGACCTTGGCGCCGACGTCGTGGCCGTCGACGCCGGGTTTGGCGATCAGAACCCGGATGGGCTTTTCCGTCATGACTCCCTCGCGATGTTGACGCGCAAGATCTCCGATGTCCCGCCGCCGATCAGCACGAAGCGGGCGTCCCGCAAGTAACGCTGGATCGGGCTCTCGGCGGCGAAGCCGTAGCTGGCCGCCACCCGGGCGGCGCGATCGCACACCCGGTTCGCCGCCTCGGAAGCGAACAGCTTGGCCATGCTGGCCTCGCGGGTGTTGGGCAGCTTCTGGTCGCTGCGCCACGCGGCCCAGTGGGTCATGCGACGCGCGGCCTCGAGATCGGTGGCCATCTCGGCCAGGTGCTCTTGCACCGCCTGGAAGCGATCGATGGGCTTGCCGAACTGCTGACGCTCCGAGGCGTAGCGCTTGGCCTCTTCGTAGGCGGCGCGCCCTACGCCCAGCGCCAGCGCCGCGGTGACCACCCGGATCTCGGCCAGAATCTCGCGCAGGTACTTGGTGCCGCTCGCGGGGTCGCCCAGCGCGGCGGTCGCGGGCACCTCGCTCAGGTGGACCTCGGAGGTGAGCGACGAGCGGACCCCCATCTTCTCGATGGGCCGGCCGAGCTCGAGCCCCTCGGCGCCGCGCTCGATCAAGAAGACGCCCAGCGTTTCTTTCCCGGTGCGGGCGAAGACGGTGAAGAAGTCCGCCACCGGCGCCGAGGTGACCCAGGTCTTGCTACCGCTGATCAGCCAGCGGTCGCCGCTCTGCGTGGCGCTGGTGCTGATCGAGAAGAGGTCGCTGCCGGCGTTGGGCTCGGTCATGCAGATCGCGCCGACCTTCTTGCCGGCCAGCGCGGGGTGAAGCAGTCGCTCGTGCAGCGCGGGTGACCCGAAGCGGTGCACGAACCAGGTGCCCATCAGCGACTGCATGGTGCACGCGGCGGCGACCGAGAGGCTGCCCCAGGCCAGCTCTTCGATGGCCAGCGCGCACGAGACCACGTCGGCACCGCTGCCCACCGGTTCGGGGTAGCGCATGCCGAAGAACCCGAGCTCGCCCACGCGCTCGAAGAGGGCCCGGGGGAACTCCGGTGACTCGTCCAGCGCCTGGGCCCGCGGGCGGATCTCGCGCGCGGCGAAGTCGTGGAAGGTCTTCTGGATCGCGGCCTGCTCGGCCGAGAGCGCGAAGTCCATCACGCCCCCTGCCTGAGGCGAGCGGTCTCGGCGGCGTCGACCGCGAAGGTCTCGGGATCCACCGCGACGCCGTACAGCTGCTGGGCCGCGGCCAGACTGACCACGCCGTTTCGCACGTCGAACGCCACCAGCTCGGCGGGGCGCTGCTTGGGCGGGCCGTGACCGCCGCCCCCGCCGGCGTGCTGCACGTAGACCGTGCCGGCGGGCACGCCCTTGACGTGGTCCTTGGTGGTGGCGCGGTAGCGGGTGCCGTCCGGATACTCGAGATCGATGAAGTTGAGCGTGCCGTTGCCACCGCCGGCGAGCCCGAACCCCGGCTCGATGTCGCCGTCGCCGAAGGTGACGATCTGCGTGTCGGCGCCGCCGACCAGGTACCGCGTTTCGACCCCGAGCCCGCCGCGGTGGCGTCCGGCGCCCGCCGAGTCGCAGGCGTACTCGTGGGAGATCAGCCGATGCGGCGAGATCTGTTCGAACATCTCGTAGTCTTGGTCCAGCACGCCGCCCGACGCGTCGATCATGCCGATGTGATCGTAGCCGTCGCAGTCCGGCAGCGCACCGGAGCCGCCCTTCAGGCCCATGAACAAGATGTCGACGTAGGTCTCTTTGGTGTCTTGCCCCTTGCGCGTGTCCCGGCCGGTCGAGAGCGAGCACAAGAGCTGGTTCCAGCCCGCGGTCACCCGCTCGGGGATGACCGGCGAGAGCGCGCGCATGATGGCGTCGGCGTTGTTCGGGCAGAGGTGGTTGCCGAAGGTGGTGGCGGCCGGATAGGCGGCGTTGAGCAGGGTGCCCTCGGGGATGATGATCTCGATGGGCTCGACCATGCCCTGGTTGTGGGGGATGCGCGGATCGACCATCTGCAGGAAGGTGAGGATCGTGGCCGAGGCGCTCGAGGTGAAGGTGCCGTTGACGAAGCCGGTGGTCTGGGGGTCGGTCCCAGAATAGTCGAAGCGGATCTTGCCGCCCTCGACCGTGATCGTGACCCGCACCACCGCCTTCGACCCCGGGTGGTGCCCGTCGAAGTGGCTGGTGGCCTCGCCGTGATAGACGCCGTCCGGGATCTTCTCGATCTCGGCCGCCATCATCGCTCGCGTGGACTCGAACAGCGCGCGCTTGTGCGCCTCGAAGCTCTCGAGCCCGTATTTCTCGATCAGCGCCTTGAGCCGGCGCTCGCCCACGGTGCAGCTGCCGATCTCGGCCCGCATGTCCTCTTGGACGATGGGCAGGCGGATGTTGGCGAAGATCAGGTCCCACACGTCCCGGCGCAGCTTGCCGCGCTCGTAGACCTTGACCGCGGGGATGCGCAGGGCCTCTTGCCAGACCTCGGTCGCCGCCGGGTTGTACCCGCCGCGCACCGCGCCGCCGATGTCGGCCTGGTGGCCCTTGCACGCGGCCCAGCCCACCAGGGTCTCGCCGACGAAGATGGGCTTGAACGCCGCCACGTCGTTGTTCTGGTTGCCGAACGAGAACACGTCGTTGTGGAAGAAGACGTCGCCCGGGTAGACCTCGCCGGCGAACTTCTGGGCGATGTGCTTGCACACCGGCGAGAGCGAGAAGCTCAAGATGGGCAGGTTCTCGGTCTGCTCGAGCATGTTGCCCTCGGCGTCGTACAGCCCGGTGACGAAGTCGCGGGCCTCGCACAAGATGGGCGAGCGGCTGCTGCGCTCCATGCTGATGCTCATCTCGTCGGTGATGGCGCGGAGCGCGCGCCCGAGAATGCTCACCAAGATCTTGTCGACTAGGGCCGTGCTCATGACGCCCTCCGCTGTACGACCGCGGTCCCGTAGTCGTCGATGCGGGCATCGTACGCCGCGCTGACGAAGACGGTAGTGTCGGTCCGCTCGATCAGCGCCGGGCCCGGGATGCGGTTGCCAGCGGTGAGCGCGTGCCCGTCGTAGATCGGCACCTCTTCGAAGCGGTCGCGCTCCGGCACGTAGGCGCGACGGTGACGCTTCAGGGCGCGGCTCGCGTCGGGGCTGCCGGCGGGCAGGCGTGGCAGCTCGGGTTTTTCCACGCGCCCGATGCTGCGCACGCGCACGTTGATCAGCTCGATGGGGGTGCCCTCGGTCGCGAGCTCGTAGCCGTAGAGCCGGTCGTGCTCGCGGTGGAACGCGGCGACCACCGCCCGGGTGTCGCCTTGGGTCACGTCGTCGAGCGTCATCGGCACGGTGACCTCGTGGTACTGCTTCACGTAGCGGAGATCGAGCGCGACCTTCTGTTCGATGCGATCCAAAGGCACGTCGGCCCGGCGCAGCTGAGCTTCGCCCTCGCGGGTGAGCTCGCCCACCAGGCCCCGCAGGCGCTCCGGATCGAGCCGCGCGAGCTCGGAGATGCAAGATCGCACGAAGTCGTGCTGCTGGTCGGTGAGCAGCATGCCCGCCGCGCACAGCACCGAGGCGACCGGCGGGACCAGCACCACGGGGATGTCGAGCTCGGTGGCGATGGCGCAGCCGTGGAGCGAGCCCGCGCCCCCGGCTACCACCATCGGGAACTCGCGCGGGTCGAGCCCTCGCTTGACCGTGATCTCGCGCACGCCGTGGGCCATGTTGGAGTTGATCACCCGGTACATGCCCACCGCCGCGCGTTCCGCGTCGAGGCCCAGGGGCGCGGCCACGTGCTGCTCGATGGCCCGCTGCGCGGCCTTTGCGTCCAGCCGGAGCTCGCCGCCGGCGAAGTAGCTGGGATCGAGGTAGCCGAGCACCAGGTTGGCGTCGGTGCAGGTCGGCAGCTCGCCCCCGCGGCCGTAGCAGGCTGGGCCCGGGAGCGCGCCAGCCGACTCGGGGCCCATGCGGAGCAAGCCGCCGGCGTCGACCTTGCCGATGCTGCCGCCGCCCGCGCCGATGGTGACGATGTCGAGCATCGGCAGCGCGATCCGCAGGCGGTCGATCTCGCCTTCGCTCTTGAGCTCGACCGCGCCGCTCCGCACCAGCGATGCGTCGAAGCTGGTGCCGCCCATGTCCACCACCAGGCAGTCCGGGTAGCCGCTCGGGCTGGCCCAGGCCGCCGCCGCGCGCGGCGCCGCTGCCGGGCCCGAGAGCAGGGTGGCGGCGGGCTTCTTCGCCGTGGCGTCCGGCAGCGCCACCCCGCCGCTCGACTGCATGATCGACAGGGCGCCCTTGAACCCCGCCTCGGACAAGCGCGACGTCAGCGCTCGCAGGTAGTCACGCAGCACCGGGCCCACGAACGCGTCCAGCGCCGTGGTCGAGACGCGGTTGTAGAAGCGAATGGCGGGCAGGACTTCGCTCGAGACGCTGATGAAGGCCGCGGGAAGCTCGCGGCGTAGGACCTCCGCTGCCGCCTGTTCGTGGGCCGGGTTGGCGAACGCATTCATGAAGCAGATGGCCACTGCGGCGACGCTCTCGCCGGCGAAGACCCGGGCTGCGGCGCGGACGTCGTCCTGGCTGAGCGGCTCGAGCTCGCGCCCCTGATGGTCGAGGCGGCCGCGCACCGGCAAACGCAAGTAGCGAGGCACCAGCGGCACCACGTTGGTCTGCCGGTTGTCGTATTGATCTTCGCGGATGCCGCGGCGCATCTCCAGCGCGTCGCGCACGCCGGCCGTGGTCAAGAGGCCCGTCTTGGCACCGCGGCGGGTGAGGGTGGCGTTGGTGGTGACGGTGGTGCCGTGCACGATGCTGGTGAGGCGAGCGCAGAGCTGACTTTGCGTGAGGCCGAGCGCCTTGGCGACCGCCCCCAGGCCGTCGAGCACGCCGATGCTCGGGTCTTTGGGGGTGGAAAGGACCTTGAAGCTCTGCACGTTGCCGGAGCTGGTCCAGAGGAACAGATCCGTGAACGTGCCGCCGACGTCGATGCCCAGCTTGTAGGTTTCGTTTTCGCTCATTGGACCGTCGCTTCCCGGACGCGGCCGGGCTCGGAGGCGAAGGCATCGCGCCCGAGGAGGAATGCCTTGCGATTCGCCTCTGCGAACTTGCGCCCGCAGCGCTCGGTGATGGCGTCGAGCAGCGTGGCTTCACCCACCGGCAAGAGCCCGAGCCCGCTCGCCGCCCCGAGCATCAACACGTTCAGCGTTCGTGTCTCGCCCACCGCCCCCACCAACGCCGGCGCGTCGAGCTCGTACACCTGGCCCGCCACGTCGCGGAGCGCGGCGACGATCGCGTCGGGCTCGGGAATGGCGGTGTTCTCGTAGACGGCCTGGAACGGCAGCATGATGTGACGGTTGGTCACGACCCGCGTGGCCGGCCCCATGTCGGGCACGGCGCGGAGCGCCTCGAGGGGCTCGAAGGCGACGACCACGTCCATCTCGGGGCCCGCGGTGTGGGAGCTCTCGGCGCCGCCAAAGATGGCCGTGCAACGCACGCTGCCGCCGCGCTGGCTCATGCCGTGGAGCTGGCCCACCATCACGGCCTTGCCCTCGGCGTGGGCCGCCATGCCCAAGATCTGCGCTGCGGCGAGCACGCCTTGTCCGCCGACGCCGACCAGCAACAGCTGAGCGCGCTTCAGTGACATGGCGACCCCTTCGGTGCGAGGGCCTGGTTCGCGCAGACGTCGGCGCACACGCCGCAGCCGATGCACCACACGGGGTCGATGACCACGTGCTCGCGAGTCGCGTCCATGGCGATGGCCGGGCAGCCGAGCGCCTCGATGCATGCGCGGCAATTGCCGCAGAGCCCGCACTGAAGACAGCGTCGTGCCTCGGCGCGGGCGTCCGCCGCGGACAGGCCCTGCACCACCTCGGCCATGCTGCCCAGGCGACTCTCTGCCGGGAGCTCTTTCGGCAGGTGCCGCGGGCTCTTCGCGGCGCTGGCGGTGACCAGCGGGCGCTTCTTCGGTAGCGCAGGTGGCGCGCGGCGGTCGGCGTGGTCGGGGCCGCGGAGCTCCCGGTCGATGCCCCAGGCGGCCCGAAGGCCCCAGGCAATGGCAGCGGTCACGCTGCGATCGCCCGCCACCAGGTCGCCGCCGGCGAACACGCCGTCGCGAGACGTTTGCCCCGTGGTGGGGTCGGCCTTGACCAGGCCGGTCTCGTCGAGCTCGAGGCCGGTGGCGGCAAGCACCGCCGGATCGGGCTCTTGGCCGATGGCCACGACGACGAGATCGCAATCCAACCGGGTCTCGCTGCCGTTGCTCAGGCCAGTGACGACCAGCGCGCCGGTTTCGTAGCGCACCGGGCGCACCGCGGTGCGCATCGCGACGCCTTCGTGCTCGGCCGCGATGATCTCGTCCCGGAGGGCCGGCATGGCGCTGGCCTCTTCGAGGCACGCGAGGGTGACCGAGGCCGCCCCGCGACGCAGCGCGGTTCGCGACGCGTCGATGGCGGCGTTGCCCCCGCCGATCACGACCACCCGGCTGCCTCGCGGTGCGTCGGTGCCGAGGCGGATCGCTCTGAGGTAGCCCAGCGCTTCGACTTGCTCCGGTGCGCCGTCGAGCTCAGCGCCCGGGAGCGCGAGCTTCTTCCCGCGATGGGCGCCGATGGCCAGGAACACCGCGCGGTGCCGGGTCACGAGCTCGTCGAGGGACAGCTCGCGGCCGAGGCGCTTTCCGCCCTCGAAGCGCACCCCGAGACGGAGCACGCGCTCGATGTCGCGGGCCGACTGCGCCGCGGGCAGGCGGTACTCGGGGATCCCGTGGGTGAGCAGGCCGCCGGGCTGGGCCTCGGCGTCGAGCAGCGTGACCGCGTAGCCGCGGACCGCCAGCTCGTGGGCCGCGCTGAGCCCGGCCACGCCGGCGCCGACGACTGCGACGGACAGTCCGTTCTCGAGCTCCTTGGGCGTTTCGAGCAGCTCCGGCCGCTCGTGCTCGGCCCAGTCCACCAGGTATCGCTTGAGGTCGTTGATCGCCACCGGCTCGTCGAGCCCCCGACGCACGCAGCCGTCCTCGCAGGGGCGATCGCAGACGCGACAGACCGACGCGGGCAGCGGGGTGCGTGCCATCACGTGGCGCAGCGCCTCGGCGTTCTCGCCGGCGGCGAGGTGGCCGGCGTAGCCCTGGATGCAGAGGGTGAGGGGGCAGCGCTCGGCGCAGGGTGCCACGCCGGAGTCGAGCTCGAGGGCGCCGCGCTCGGCGGCCACGCGCGCCAAGTTGCGCTCGAAGGCCTCGGTGATGGGGACGTCGCAGCGCAGGTGGTGCTCGTCGCGCCCGCAGGTGCGGCAGCGCTCGGGGTCGGCCACGTAGGCGCGGGCGCCGACGAGCCCGTCCTCCTCGCTGTTCCAGAGCGCAAACCGGATCGAGCGCCCCGTCTGCACGTCCGAACTGCTGAAGATCCGCGCCAACTCCATCACGAGCGCCGTCCCGGAGGCGTTGTCGTCGGC